>NZ_JAHHZH010000009.1:247562-339026 GCF_018729515.1 Pseudomonas sp. MG-9 | reverse complement strand
TGGAACCACCTGATCCCATCCCGAACTCAGAAGTGAAACGATGCATCGCCGATGGTAGTGTGGGGTTTCCCCATGTGAGAGTAGGTCATCGTCAAGATTAAATTCCGAAACCCCAATTGCGAAAGCAATTGGGGTTTTGTTTTGCCTGCAGAAAAGTTTTTTACTTAGCCTGCGAACAATTTTGCACAGTTATTTTCGAATCAGAACACTAGAATAGCCCCATCTTTTTCGGAGCCAGAGCCTTTATGTCAGAGTCGGTTGACGCCCCCGGGCTGTCAGATTTACCGCTGGAAGACTTGGTGGCCTGTCACGAGTGCGACTTGTTGATGCGCAAGCCCAAGCTTGCTCACGGCGAGAAAGCCTTGTGTCCACGCTGCGGTTACGAGTTGTATGCCCACCGCCATAACGTAGTGCAGCGCAGCCTTGCTCTGGTTATCGCAGCATTGCTGTTGTTCGTGCCGGCGAACTTTTTACCCATCATGCAGCTCAATGTACTCGGGCAGTCGTCGCATGACACCGTCTGGAGCGGTGTGGTCGGACTGTTCAATACCGACATGCGCGGTGTTTCCGTCGTTGTGTTTCTTTGCAGCATGGCGATTCCGTTACTCAAATTGCTCTGCCAGTTATTCGTATTGCTGACGATCCGTTTCAACATCGGGCGTAGCTACGGTTTGCTGCTGTATCGCATTTATCACCACCTCAAAGACTGGGGAATGCTTGAGGTCTACCTCATGGGCGTATTGGTGGCGATCGTCAAATTGGCAGATATGGCAGCTATCACCGTTGGTTTCGGTCTGGCATGTTTCGTCGGCTTGTTGTTGGTCCAGGTCTGGCTGGAAGTGGTGATGTCACCGCATCAGATCTGGCAGGCGCTATCAGGAGAAGACCCTCATGCGGGCGATTGATGCGGGCATTCTGATCTGTACCGAATGCCACGAGTTGAACAGGCAGAACGCGGACACCGACGAACAAACCTGCACCCGTTGCGGCGCGCTGGTCCATGCTCGCCGGCCGAACAGCCTGGCTCGAACCTGGGCACTGCTGATCACTGCGGCGATTATCTACATTCCGGCCAACGTGTTGCCGATCATGACCGTCAGTTCGTTGGGACAGGGTGACCCGAGCACGATCATGTCCGGGGTAATCCAGCTGGTGCAGCACGGCATGATCCCGATTGCCGCTGTGGTGTTCATCGCCAGTATTCTGGTGCCGACCTTCAAACTGGTGGGCATCGCGTTGCTGTTGTTTTCGGTACAGCGACGCCAGCCATTGTCTGCACGGCAGCGAATCTGGATGTACCGCTTCATCGAGTTCATCGGCCGCTGGTCGATGCTCGATATCTTTGTGATCGCCATTCTGGTGGCGGTCGTCAACTTCGGCCGGCTTGCCAGTGTCGAAGCCAACCTTGGCGCCATCGCCTTCGCCAGTGTGGTGATTCTGACGATGCTTGCCGCAGTAACTTTCGATCCCCGACTGATTTGGGATAACACGGAGTCGGACGACGACCATGACTGATTTGCCCGTAGCGAAAACCCGACCGGCCTCCAACTGGTCTGCCATTTGGGTACTGCCCCTGATTGCCCTGATCATCGGTGGCTGGCTCGGCTGGCGTGCCTATAACGAAACCGGCATCGAGATTCAGGTGCGTTTCGAAAGCGGTGAAGGCATCCAGGCCAACAAGACCGAGGTCATGTACAAAGGCATGTCGGTCGGTAAGGTGAAGACCCTGAAGCTTGACGACGAAGGCAACTCCAAAGGCGTGATCGCCACCGTCGAAATGAACAAGGACGTCGAGCAATACCTCAAGACCAGCACCCGTTTCTGGCTGGTGAAACCGAGCGTGACCCTGGCCGGTATCACCGGTCTGGAAACGTTGGTTTCGGGTAATTACGTGGCCATCAGCCCCGGCGAAGGCGAGCCGACCCGCAAGTTCAAGGCGCTGGCCGAAGAGCCGCCGCTGTCGGACTCCAAGCCTGGCCTGCACCTGACCATCAAGGCGGATCGCCTCGGCTCGCTGAACCGTGGCAGCCCGGTGTTCTACAAGCAGATCAAGGTTGGTCAGATCAAAAGCTACGTGCTTTCCGAAGACCAGAGCACTGTTGAACTCAAAGTGTTCATCGAGCCGACCTACGCCAAACTGGTGCGCAAACACACGCGTTTCTGGAATGCCAGCGGCATCAGCATCGACGCCAACCTGTCCGGCGTGAAAGTGCGCAGCGAATCCCTGGCGAGCATCGTTGCCGGCGGTATCGCTTTTGCGACACCGGAGAACCGTAAAGACAGTCCGCCGACTGATCCAAGCCTGCCGTTCCGTCTGTATGAAGACTTTGACGCGGCCGCTGCCGGCATTCGAGTGAAGGTCAAACTCAGCGACTTCGAAGGCCTGCAGGCCGGCCGTACGCCGGTGATGTACAAGGGCATTCAGGTGGGTAACCTGAAAGCGCTTAAAATCGATCCGGACCTGAACAGCGCCACCGCCGAGCTTACCCTTGACCCGCTGGCCGAAGACTATCTGGTCGACGGCACACAGTTCTGGGTGGTCAAACCGTCGATTTCCCTGGCTGGTATCACCGGACTCGAAGCGCTGGTGAAAGGTAACTACATCGCCGTGCGCCCAGGCGACAAAGGCGCAGCCCCGAAACGCGAATTCGAGGCTCGGCCAAAAGCCCCGCCACTGGATCTACGCGCTCCGGGCTTGCATCTGGTGTTGTTCACCGACGTTTTGGGTTCGATCGAAGTCGGCAGCCCGATTCTGTACAAACAGGTCAAGGTCGGTTCGGTACAGAGCTACCAGTTCTCCAGAACCAAAAAACAACTGGTGATCGGCGTCCACATCGAGAAGGAATACGAAAACCTGGTCAACGCGTCGACCCGCTTCTGGAACGTCAGCGGTATCACCCTCACCGGTGGTTTGACCGGCGGTATTCAAGTGAAAAGCGAGTCACTGCAAACGCTGATGGCCGGCGGTATCGCTTTCGAAACACCGCAAGCCAAGGCGCCGTTGCAAAAGCGGATCCCGCGCTTCCGCTTGTTCGCCAACCATGACGAGGCCAACCAGAAAGGCACGCTGGTGACGATCAAGGTCGACCGCGCCGATGGTTTGCGCCCGGGTACGCCGATTCGTTTCAAAGGGCTGGATGTCGGCAAGATTGAAGACGTCGATCTGACCGACGATCTGCAATCGGTGATGATCACCGCACGGATCACTGAGGTACCGGAGAAGATCGCCCGGGTCGGCAGTCAGTTCTGGGTGGTCAAGCCTGAGTTGGGGCTGATCAAAACCCAGAACCTGGAAACCCTGGTCACCGGGCAATACCTGGAAGTGCAGCCAGCGGCGAAGAACCTCGGCCCGCAGAAGAACTTCGTCGCGCTGGCCAATCCGCCGGAGGAGGTCAAGCAGGAGGCCGGTTTGAGTCTGGTATTGAGCGCCGCCCGCCGCGGTTCGCTGAAACCCGGTGTGCCGGTGACCTACCGCGAAATTACCGTGGGCAAGGTCACGGGTTATGAGCTGGGCCAGACCGCTGATCGTGTGTTGGTGCACATTTTGATCGAGCCGAAATACGCGCCGCTGGTGCGCAGCGGTAGCCGGTTCTGGAATACCAGTGGTGTCGGTTTCGACATCGGGCTGTTCAAGGGCATGACGGTACGCACGGAGTCGCTGGAAACCGTGATCCAGGGCGGTATCGCCTTCGCCACGCCGGACGGTGAGCGAATGGGTAACCCGGCGCGTGCGGAGCAGACGTTCCCACTGTTCGACAAGTTCGAGGATGAGTGGCTGACCTGGGCGCCGAAGATTTCTCTTGGTAAGTAACCTTGCGGCGTCTGTAAGGACGCCATCGCGAGCAGGCTCACTCCTACAAGGGAACGCATTCCAACTGTAGGAGTGAGCCTGCTCGCGATAGGGCCCGCAAAATCAACACAAACCCCCAAGCTATAAAAAAGGGCCGCGATCCCATCAGATCGCGGCCCTTTTTTTGCCTTCAGTTAACGCCGATCAAACCTCATCCAGCTCCGGTTCATCCGCTTCAACATTGACGGTGGCTTTCACTGCATCATGGCGACGGATGTACTTCCAGTCCGCCTCGTCGATGTAGATGCCCGCCGGGCCGCTGCCGCCTTCCAGGTCGATGGCGACACTGGCGCAGACCTGCGGCTTCACACTCGCCAGAATCGGCACGAAGCCCAGTTGCAGGCTGGTTTCCAGCAGGGCGGCCTGGTTCTTCTCGTCGATGTCCGCCGCCTCGTCCAGGTAGTACGGCAGACGCACGCGACCGGCCAGGTCACGGTCCATCAAGTGCAGCAACAAGTACATGTTGGTCAGCGCCTTGATGGTCATGGTGGTGCCGTTGGACGCCGCGCCGTCGATGTCGGTGTGGATCACCGGCTGGCCGTTGACCTTGGTGATCTCGAACGCCAGTTCGAACAAGTCCTTGAGACCGAGCTGGTTGTGGTTCGCCGCCACCAGCCGTGCCAGGTATTCCTTGGCCTCTTCGTTCTTGTTGTCCTGCTCGGCGCTCTGGCTCAGATCGAACACCGACAGGGTTTCGCCTTCTTCGTACTGACCGGCGCTGTGGATGATCTGGTCGATGTGCTTGAGCGCTTCCTTGTTCGGCGCCAGGACGATGCGGAAGCTCTGCAGGTTGGACACCTGACGCTTGTTGATCTCACGGTTGAACAGCGCCAGTTGATGCTCGAGGCTGTCGTAGTCGCTGCGGATGTTGCGCAGGGTCCGGGCGATGTCGGTGACCGCCGCACGCCGCGCCTTGCCCAGCGTCAGGGCTTCGTCGGTGCGGTGCGCGTAAGCGTTGATCAGCAGCGACAGACGGCGCTCCATGTCGTCTTCGCTGTCGAACTTGGCAACACCTTTGAGGCGCACCTGTGCGTACAGCGCTTCGATCTGCCCGTCAGCGCGCAGCAGGCCTTGCCAGCTGTCCTGATAGTCGTTGAGCAGCGGCAACAGGTTGTCCATCGAGTCGTCGACTGGATCCATGAACGGCGTGCCGAACGGCAGGTCCGCCGGCAGCAACTGACGACGGCGCAGCGCGTCGTCGAGGGTGCGTTGCTTGGCTTCCATGTCGGCGATCTGCCGGCCGACCAGTTGCAGCTTGGCCGACAGTTGCTGGACGCGCTCGGTGAACGCATCGCTGGAGCGTTTGAGTTCGTCCTGCGCCGCTTCCATCTGCGCCAGTTGCTCGAGCTTGTCGCCTTCTTCGGCACTCAGGGTCTGGGTGCGACGGAAGTCTTCCAGTGCTTTCTGCGCGTCCAGCACTTGCTGGTACAGCGCTTCGGTCTGAGTCTTGCTCGCGGCGCGGTCGGCGGCCACGGCTTGCTGGGTCTTGAGTTGCTTGAGTTCTTTTTCCAGACGCTCTTTCTGGTCGCGCAGTGCGGCGCGGTCAGCCAGCGCTTGCAGGGCCGGCGGCTCGATGTGCGAGATGTCGATCGACAGACCAGGCACTTCGAAACGCTCGCCCTTGAAGCCATCGAGGATCAGCTCGACCGATTTGACCCACTCACCATCTTCGTCGAGGGTGATGCCGTGTTCACCCAGCGGCAGGCTGAACAGCGCACTGTTGAACAGGCGCATCAGGCGCTCGACGTCCTGCTGCGAGAACTCTTCGCGCAGGCGGGCGTAGCTGTTGTTGTCGGCGTGATCGAGTTGCTGTTTCACCGACTTCAGGCGTTTTTCCAAATCGCGCAGACGCTCTTCCAGATCCTCGGCGCTGAACTGACGGGACTGTGCCAGCGCACCGGCCAGCTCGTCGTGAGCGTCCTTGGCCGCGAGCAATTGTTGCTCCAGCACTTTGACGTCATCGACCAGCGCGAAGCGGTTCTTCAGCACCGACAGCTCACCGAGCCAGCGCTGGATGCCGGAGATTTCCCGCTCCAGACGCATCAGTTCCTGAGTACCACCACGCTGATCGTTTTGCAGATCGTCCTGCTCGCGACGGTAGTGTTCGGCCTGAATGGTCAGCTCTTCCTTGCGCGCCGTGGCGTAATCCGACCAAGTGCCGAGCAACGAGTCGAGCAGCGGCGACAGGCGATGCAGTTTGCCGCGCAGCACGTCACGCTGTTTCACGCCATTGGCCAATGCCTCAACCAAAGGGCCAGCCGCGACCAGCGAGTTGTAGTCCTGCTCCATCCGGCGCACATCACGGAAGGCTTCTTCGCATGCGGCGATGTAGTCGACGCTGCCGGAACGCAGGCTGTGCTCGAAGGCATCGAGGAACAACTGCTTCAACTTGGCTGCAGTGATTTCGCGCATGTGCAGCAGGTTGATGAACAGCGCGCGGAAGGTCTTCAGGCTTTGCTCGCTGGTGGAGCGCAGCGGGATCAGGGTCAGATCCAGCGGGATCGACGTGTGACCGCCAACCAACAGGCGGCGCAGTTCGTCCGGCTTCAGTTCGTAGGCTTTCAGGCCTTCTTTCTCAAGGTTGCTGAACAGCTCTTTCTGGCGCAGGCAGGTGTCGTTTTTCTGGTAGTGCGCCAGATCGAGCTTGCCGGCGTAGGCAAAGAACTGGTGACCGAAACCACCGCCCGGGCCGCGACCGACCACTCCAATCACGTGCGGGCCGTGCGGCAGGTTCACTTCGACGAGGATGTAGCTGGTGTCGGAGGCGAAGTAGAAACGCCGCGATTGTTCCAGGCTGTACTTGCCGAAACTCATGTCCGACATGCGCGCCAGAATCGGGAACTGCAAGGCGTTGATCGACGCCGATTTACCGAGGTTGTTCGCGCCGTAGACCGACAGTGGTTCTTCCAGCGGGAACAGGCCGAGGCTGTAACCAGCGGTGTTCAAAAGGGCAAAGCGGCGGATGCCGTAGCGTTCCTGGCTCATGCGTCGGACTCCTGTTCTTCGGCAATGGCGCGGGCCAGTGCGTCTTCTTCGCTTTCTTCCGCAAATTCGCTCAAGTCGAGCGGATCATCGGTTTCGAGGAATTTGGCTTCGGCTTCTTCGTCGATCAGCACCGGTGCTGGCAGCGGCAGAACGCTGTGCACGCTGGCAGCCAGATCGCGGTCCTGCTGCACCGACAGGCACACGTCGAGGAAGCGGTGCATCGGCGGCAGGAAACGGTACACGCCGTTTTCTTCACCGGCGAAACCGAGCTGGGTCATGCGGCGCATGATTTTTTCTTCCAGCTCTTCAACGGTCTGCACTTCGGCCTGGATGAACAGGTCGCGGTATTTATCCAGCAACGACGGCAGTTCTTCACGGCCGAGGCTGCCACCGTCGAGCACGGCGATCGGGTCACGGCCCTGATCGGCCAGGTGCTCGACGAGAATGAAGGTGAACAGCGCCAGACGCTGGGCCGTCTTGTTCACCGCAGCGGCAGCCATGTCCGGCACGAAGTAGTAGAAACCACGGGTATCGCAGACCAGTTCGAACCCCAGCGCCTTGAACAGCGTGCGGTATTGATCCTGGAAGTTCGACAGTTGCGCGTACAGTTCCGGGTCGCGGCGGCTGACGTGATAGCCCTTGAACAGCTCGCGGAAGATCGGCGCCAGTTGGGACAGTTCGGATAGATCAAGATGCATTTGGGATGCTCGCAGAATCCTCGGCGGCGGCAGGGTCGCGGGCCGAGAGCAGGGCGAAGGAGCGCAGGCTGACCTGGTGCTCGTGAGTGTGGTATTCGCGGCGTTCCAGACGCTCGCGCGTGAAGCGTTTTTCCCGCGACAGGCGCGAGAACCAGTACAGCAATTCGTCGGTGGCGCCGTCCGGTTCCTGCTCCAGCAGCCAGGTCATCAGATCCGGCATTGGCAGGGACTCTTCGCAACGCTCGACCATTTCGCGCACGGTGCGCGGCGCACGTGGGGCTTCGCCGGATTTTTGCGTCTTGTGCGCCTTGGGGAAACGCGCCGGTTTCGGCTCGAAACGCGCCAGGGCATAGACGTAGGCTTCGACCTGACTGGCGCTGCCGAGGAAAGTGCTTTGCGGCCGGGTGAACAGCGGCATCGCCGCTTGCGGCACGGCATCGATGCCTTTACGGCGAATCGCCGCCAGCGCCAGTGCGGCACCCCGGGTCACGGCGTTGTGTCGGCGCGCTTCTTCACGCAGCGGCAGCAGCAGTTCGCGGGCGTGGCGCAGGGTCAGCTGGGCGCTGGTCTGCATTTCGAGGATGCGCGCGTGGGTGCGCAGCAGCATGTCGTCATCAACCAGGTGGCCGAGGCGCTGCTGTTCGCTGAGCATCTTCAGCAGCACGGTTTCGACCTTGCGCACGCCTTGTTCGAAGGCACCGTCGGCGTTCACCAGATCGATCATCGGCTCGACGTATTCGTCCCAGGTTGCCAGGACTTCGGCGTAACGCTGACGCAGCGGGATCTGCCGGTCGCTGGTCTTGGCCCGTTCGGCCACGGCCACCAGCGCCTGCTCGTCGTTGTCGAGCTTTTTCAGCACGTCACGCACGCGCATGTCGAGCAAGCGCAGCTGGCGGGCGAGGTCGTTGCCATCGCGGATGTCGAACGCGTCCTGGATGTAACCGGCCAGACGTTCGAGGTGACGCAGGTAGGCTTCGATCTCCAGGCACAGGCCCAGACGGTGCTCACGGCGCAAGTAGGCGAGGAAGTCGTGGATCTGCGCGTTGAGCTCGAAACGGTTCGGGCTTTTCGCCACGGGCACCAGAATGTCGAGGCGAATCCACACGTCGAGCAGGCTGGTGATGTCCTGCGGCGTGCTGTCCAGTTGTTGGGCGGCCAGTTGCGTGCGCAGTTCGTTGAGGCTCAGGGTGCCTTGGTCGAAGTGCTCGCACAGTGGCTCCAGAAGTGCCCAGTGTTCAGCGAGGGCGCGCAAGACGCGCTTGGGTTCGATCATCGGAATGGCCGGCTGGTTGGCGATTAAAAGCCGCGATTGTACTGCATCAGGAACGATGCGATTCACTCTCGGGACGGGCTGTCGCATTTTCTGAGGCAGAGCATGGCTCAAGACTATCGATCAACAGCAAGCGATCTTGAGCGAAGGGCGGTAGAATCAGCGCACTTTCAGTTATCCACAAGTGGCCGACCTTTGCTTATCGAGTCCCGCCGCCGCGCCTATTTGAACGCCATGCAGGTGGTCAACTGGCTGCCGCGCACCGAATTGCCTTTTGCCGCGCCGTCGCGGCCCGAGCTGCTGGACATGCCCGAGCCTGAGCCAGAGGTCGCGGTGTTGCCGGTTGTGCAGGCCGAAGCGGCGGTGCAACCTGCCGCCCGTCCGGTAGAACGGCCGAAAATCGAAGTGCCGCGCCCATCGCTCGCCAGTACGCGCAATGGTGCCAAACCGGTGGAAGAGGTCGAAGAGGCGCCGGTCGTCGCCAAACCCGCACCTGTGCCGCCACCGCGTTTCGCCCTGCAATTGCTGCGCACCGGGACTTGTTTACTGCTGGTGGAGTTACCCACAGGCGAAGCGTTCCAGAGCCGCGATCCGGCCTATCTGCTGCTTAAAGATATGCTGCGCGCCGCCGGTCTGCCGGATGCGCCGCAGATCGTCGGCGAGCCGGTGCGCTGGCCGTGGCTGAATCGCGGGACCATGGACCAGGGCCCGGAAGCGGCCCGTGACTTTGTTCAAGGTTTCCTCTCGGTGCAAATGGAAGCGGCGCCATGCGCCTGCCTGTGGCTGATCGGCCTGCCGGCGGTGCGGTTTGCCGGTGAAGCGAATGCCGAAGCGTTCAACAGTGAATTGCAGATCGAAGGCCTGGGCCTGGCCTGGGCCATTCCGGGTCTGGAATTGTTAATGGAAGAGCCACAGCGCAAGGCCGCTGTGTGGCAAGCCATGCGTCGGCTGATGGCGCGCTGGAAAGAATCGAATGAGTGAAGCTGTATCGTTCCGCCCGATGACCGAGGCGGACCTGGACGCGGTATTGAAGATTGAATACGCGGCGTACAGCCATCCCTGGACCCGTGGGATTTTTCTCGACGGGCTGGGCAAGTACCAGATCTGGCTGATGTTCGAAGGCCAGCAGCAGGTCGGTCACGGGGTGGTGCAGATCATTCTGGATGAGGCGCACCTGCTGAACATCACGGTCAAACCGGAGAATCAGGGGCGCGGGCTGGGGCTGACGCTGCTCGAGCATCTGATGTCGCGGGCGTATGCGGCTGAGGCTCGGGAGTGTTTCCTGGAAGTGCGCGACAGCAATACCGCGGCGTTCAAGCTGTATGAGCGCTATGGCTTCAACGAGATAGGCCGGCGTCGGGATTATTATCCGGCGGTGGGCGGGCGTGAAGACGCCGTGGTCATGGCTTGTACCCTGGTTGATTGAATACTGTCGGAGCTGCCGAAGGCTGCGATCTTTTGATCTTGATCTAAAAAACAAAGTCAAAAGATCGCAGCCTGCGGCAGCTCCTACGGGGATCGCATGATGGCGGGTGATCAGCGATTGCCATCCAGCGGATCGCGCCGCGCCAGCTCTGCCTCATCCAGGCCATTGCCGCCGCCGATGTCATCCTCGTCGACAATGCTCAAATCCCAATCCGCCTGATTGCCTTCGCCAGCCTCTTCGGCGTCCCGGGCACCATCTTCATGAATCAGCGTTTCCGGGCTCATATCATCGTCAGTCGGTTCGTGATCGCTGGTTGAGGCGCCGGTAAAGCCTGCCTCACGCACCCGCTCGTTCGGCATCAACTGCTCGCGTTCACGTTCCGGGATTTCATCACCGATTTTTGCGCTGGGTTCGTCTTCATCGAAATCCAGCTCATGCACCGAGCCCATGCGGTCTTCGTTATCATCGATGGGTTCGGGTTGCACCGCATCGTACGGACGTCGTGAATCAGTCATGGCAATTCCTCATACTGTGGGCCTTACTGAGTGGACTCACCGGGCACTCGAGAATTCCAAAGAAAACACCTGCAGTTCTTGCGTGACCCCGACGGGCGGTCGTCTGTCATACCAGCGCATCTTTCTTGAGGCCTTACACCATGCACGACTTACAAGACCTGATTGATAACAACGAGCGTTGGGCTGACGCGATTACCAAGGAAGACCCGGATTTCTTCGCCAAGCTGGCGCGCCAGCAAACCCCTGAATACCTGTGGATCGGCTGCTCCGACGCACGGGTACCGGCCAACGAGATTGTCGGCATGCTGCCGGGTGATCTGTTCGTACACCGTAACGTCGCCAACGTGGTGCTGCACACCGACCTCAATTGCCTGTCGGTGATCCAGTACGCGGTCGACGTGCTCAAGGTCAAACATATCCTTGTTACCGGCCACTACGGTTGCGGCGGTGTGCGGGCGTCGATGCAGGATCGGCAGTTTGGTCTGATCGACGGCTGGCTGCGTTCGATCCGCGATCTGTATTACGAAAAACGTGAAGAGCTGGCCAAGCTGCCGACCGAAGAAGAACAGGTCGACCGGCTGTGCGAACTCAACGTTGTCCAGCAAGTGGCCAACGTCGCCCACACCAGCATCATCCAGAACGCCTGGCATCGTGGGCAGAGCCTGTCGATTCACGGCTGCATCTACGGCATCAAGGATGGTCGCTGGAAAAGCCTGAACACCACCATCAGCGGTTTCGAGCAACTGCCGCCGCAATACCGCTTGCGCCCGGTCGGGGCGTTGTAAGCCCGATCAGTGCGCGTGCCGCCAGCGCTGCAAGAAGTGCTGGCCCTCGATAGAGGGGGGGGCATCGTAACCGGTGATCCACCCTCGGCAGCGCGGCCCGCCGCAGGTGCAGGCAAACTGGTGCAACAGGCGGTCTTCGGTGGCGGCAAAGTCGATGGTCAGGCGTTCACCCGGGCGAATATCGCGCAGCGCCCACAGCCACAATTCGCTCATATCCAGAAACACGTTCGGATCGCAGGCATGTTCGAGCAGTCCGCAAAAGCGCGGGTCGTAGATATGGATGCCGGTCAGTAGCTGGCGGGTCTGGCGACAGCGATAGGGGAGCAATTGCCCGGAAATTCGACACATCCGGGTGATGCGCAAGAAATCCCGGCGAGCCATCACTGCCGCGCGGCCCTGTTCATCCTGAATGATTTCGAAATCGACTGTAGAAGGAAACCCGAGGCGCACCGGCAACCCGACGAACGGGTAGATGCCTGGCGTATCAGGGGGAATGTGGTGCGGCTGTGCGCGATTGTTCATAACGGTCCCTGTCGGCAAAAGTTGCGACTCGCGTGGCGCTGACGTCCTGTCAGCGTTGCGCTGTGCTTGTTTGGATCCAATCATTTCCTGAAAAACGCTCACCGTCTACTGTCAGATCTGACAGGCGAAATTCGCTGCTCCCCGCGTCAGCATTGACTGACACGGGAAGCCTTTTCAGCCGATCAGAGGTGCGGCGCGGGTACCGCAGTGGCCGGCAGATCGCCCTTGAGCTGTTGCAACTGTGCCTTGATTGGCGTGGTTGAGCACTTGGCGGCAGCGTCAGTCGGGGTCAGGTTGCGGATCGAGGTGTAGAACAGCTCGCAAGTCTTGGTCTTTTGCGTCACTTGCCAGGTCTGCGTGCAGCTGTCGAGCAGGGTTTTCGGGTCGGTACCCGGTTTGCTGCCCATCCCCGCCTGCCAGCAGGCCGCGCTCAAGTCCTGCCCCATGACTTTCAAACCCGCAGCATCAGCCTTGGCTTGATCGCCGTCGTAGCTCGCCGGGTCGGCGGCGTACCAGATGTAGCTTGGGTGGTTTGAACCCAGTACCGGCACATTCACCCCGGCGCTCGGGCTGATGGTCGCCAGACCCAGGACGCCCACGGTCGGCCCGTATTGCTGCTTGATCCAGTTACGCACCGGCGCGCCGAACGCGACCATTGGCAGGGTAGTGCCGGCGCTGGTCTGGCTGAACTGCTTGACCAGTGTGGTCTGGTAGTCCTTGAAGTAGTCGTAGACCCCCTCCAGGTCACTGCCGGCGTTGGACGGCGCGGCGATTGGCGCGATGTCGATGATGGTCTGATAGGCCGGGGTCTGGTCCGCCGGGATACCGTTGTCGGTCAGCAGTGTGGCCCAGCGATCGGTGGTGTTCGAGCGCAGATAATCCTGAGCCTGGGTCAGCGAATAGTCCGGCGGAAAGTGCAGCAGCTCGACGCTCTTGCGGTTTTCCAGGGCCATGCCCAGCGGCAGGAACAGATACCAGCTATAAGCCCATTTGCCATCGGCGTTGAGCTTGCTGGCGCCGTTGTAGGCCAGATCGCCAGCGTCGAGCAGCGCCGACAGCGGCTTGTCGTAGCCTTGCGGTACGCCGCTGATTTCGACGTAAATCTGCCCGTTGTCGTTTTTCACCAGCACTTTGGCATTGGCATAGCCGTCGCGTTGCACGCTTTGGCTCAGGTAGTGAGCGACGGTCTGCTCCAGCGACCAGTTGCGATAGCAGATCACGCTGCAGTTGTTGGGGTAGGCGAAGAGCCGGGTGACGCGCTCGGTACTGCCCAGTTTCAGGTCGACATCGGCGTGGGCGGCCGCGCTCAGTGTGAGTGCGGCGAGGGCCAGGGCGGTGGGGGTAAGTCCTGTGAGTTTGAACATGCTCAGATCCTTTTCAGCGTCGGCTCCCCGGGGTTCCGGGGCGCTTCATAGTGGATCAGCTGTGTTGCGCAGAGAAGCCGTCATTCACGGATTTTTGCGTCAGCTCACAGGACTCGGTTTCAGGCCTGAAAATGCAGGGCGTTGGTCAAGTCGCCCATGGGTTTCTGGCCGCGGGCGATCATCGCTTCATCTCGCTGCTTGAGGCCATCGAGGGTTTCGAGCTGGAACACCCGGGTGATCAGGCGCAGGATCGACGCCGTGTCATAGACCGTGTGATCCACTGTGCCTTTGCGGGCGAACGGCGATACCACCAGCGTCGGCACCCGCGAACCCGGGCCCCAGCGATCACCCTTGGGGGGCGCAACGTGGTCCCACCAGCCGCCGTTTTCATCGACGGTGACGATCACCACCATGTTTTTCCACTGCGGGCTTTCGCGCAGCACCTTCAGCGCGCGGACGATGTGCCGATCACCGGAGGCCACGTCGGCATAACCGGCGTGCATGTTCAGGTTGCCTTGGGGCTTGTAGAAACTCACCGCGGGCAACGTGCCGGCCTCGGCATCGGCGAAGAATCTGTTGGTGCTCGACTCATCCCCCAGGCCGGCGTCACGCAGGCGTCTGCTGCGCTCTTGCGGGTTCTCCGGGCCTTGCTGTTTGAAGTAGTTGAACGGCTGGTGGTGATATTGAAAATTGGGGATCTTCGGAATGCCCCCCGAGTCCTTGTACTGCTCGAGCGTCGCTTGCCACGCCCCGGCGTACCAGGCCCAGTCGACGTTCTTCTTCGACAGCTTGTCGCCGATGTGTTCGTGGGTCTGCGGCACCAGCACGTTGGGCAGATCGGCTTTTGAATACTCCGGGCGCTCCGGGTCGCGAATCCACGTCGGCCAGTACGGCGGGGCGAGGGTATTCACGCCAAAGCCATCCGGGGTCAGCGCACTCGGGCCGAACTGCGGCGGGCCGCTCATGGCGCTGGCCGGCGATTGTTCCAGCGGTTTGAGGCGCGGATCGGCCGGGTCAGTGCTTTGCAGCGCGGCGATCTGACTCTTGGCCACCGAATTGGCCGCGTCCGGATAGAACGGCGCGGTGGCGCTGATCAGGTATTGGTGATTGAGGAAGGAACCACCAAAGGCCCCCTGGAAGAAGTTGTCGCACAGCACGAATTCCTGCGCGACATCCCACAGACGCAGGGAATAGCGGCTCTGGGCGTAATGGCCCATGGTCAGACCACCAGAGTCGGCCCACGCGACGAAACCGTCATTCTTGCCGCCATTGATCTGCATCTGGTTCTGATAGAACACATGCCACAGGTCGCGGGTGACCAGGCCGAACGGCAGGTCTTCGCCATTCGGACCTTTGAGGGCGAACGGCGCGTTGGGCAGGTGTTCCTGAAACTGCGTGGCGTTGGGGTAAGTCACACCATCGAGGGTTTGCGGGCCGATCTGCAGCACACCGCCCCAGACGGGCGGCAAGGTCTGCAGCACGCTGCCATCGCGGTCACGTTGCTGGTAATCGGCAGGCGTGAGGGCTGACAGCGGCTTCTCGACGCCGGGGAAATCACCGAACAGGTTGTTGAAGCTGCGGTTCTCGGCGTAGATCACCACCACGGTTTTCACCTGGTCACGCAGGACCTTGTCCAGCTCGGCCGGGGTCAGCGGGCGCTCGGCCGGTTTGCCCGGTTGATCGCCAGCGTTGCCACAACCGGCCAGGGTCGCCCCCACACCGAGCACCGCGACACCGCCGAGAAAGCGGCGGCGACTGGTGTCGGTGGGGTTGTCGGATTCAGGTGCGTCTGTGCCGTCTGTTTCGTCTTTCATCTGTCAGCCCGCTCTGCTTAATTGTTTCAATTTATTTCGGGCGGACGCTAACAAGGGAATGTGACGGTTGGGTGACGATTTGAGGCGACAGCGAAACAATGCGGGAGCGATCAGGTCGGCTCCCCCAGGTTTTCACTCGATTACAAAAGGCGTAGTGCAAGCTGGCTGCCTGCTCGCAAGTATTCGACTTGTGCGGTGACCGCATCTTTGACAATGGCTTCGCCGGTGTCAGTCAACCTGGCTTTCTTGGCATCAATGACCGCGGTCTGCAGCAATTGCATTGCAACATCCATCGCTTTCTGGAAAGCCGTCAGGTTGTTGTGTTGGCCAAATTCTCGGATGACCGCGTCCATGCGTCGGTCGGCATCGTCTCGCAGCGTGTTGTACTCGACTACGGAGACGCTGCCGTCCTGATAAATTTCACGGATCAGTTCTTCAAGCGTTTTGGATATCGGTGTCATCGGTTCTTCCTTGGACAGGTTTTTGGTCCCGGACAAGCTAAACGAAGACACGATCAGGAAAAGTCAGCACCGTCCCACGTGGCGCGTGGGACAGTGCAACAGCTTTCGTAAGAAGAGGATTTGCACGTTGTCGGAATCCTCCCGCCAGCCATCTGGCCGCGTCCTGCTGGACTCAGGGAATGACGGGCGGTGTATACGCCAGCGTCGTCCCCAGCACCCACAGCAACAGCAGCACCAACGGTGTATGCACCAGCAACTGCACAAACGAGAAACCAATCAAGTCCCGTGCCTTAAGGCCAAGCACGCCCAGCAGCGGCAGCATGTAGAACGGGTTGATCAGGTTCGGCAGCGCTTCGGCGGCGTTGTAGATCTGCACCGCCCAGCCGAGGTGATATTGCAGGTCATTGGCGACTTGCATCACGTACGGCGCTTCGATGATCCACTTGCCGCCGCCGGACGGGATGAAGAAACCGAGAATCGCCGAGTACACACCCATCAACAGCGCATAGGTGTCGTGAGATGCGATGCTGACGAAGAAGGTCGAGATGTGATGCGCCAGAGTCTGTGCATCGGCGCCTTTGACCGTGGTCAGCAGCGCGGCAATCGAGCCGTACAGCGGAAACTGGATCAGCACGCCGGTGGTGGTCGGCACCGCACGGGCCACCGCATCGAGGAAGCTGCGCGGACGCCAGTGCAGCAGGGCGCCGAGCATGATGAACAGGAAGTTGTAAGTGTTGAGCCCGGAAATCGCGGTGATCGCCGGTTTGGTCGAGAACTCGTGGAACAGCCAGCCGGCCGCCAGCAGCACCAGCAAAATGATCAGCAGCGGACTGTGCTCCAGCCATTCGCCGGGCCGGGTACGCGGCTGCAGCGGCGGCAGGTTGAAGGCCGGGTCGATGCCGCAATCCCTGGCGTCACGCGCAGAGTTCGGGCCGGGAGCAGTGGCGTAGGCGACGATGATCGAAATCACGATCAGCGCCAGCAACATGGCGCCGGACTGCCAGAGGAAGATGGTTTGCGTAAACGGAATCACCCCGGTGATCGACAGGATCGACGGCGGCAGGCTGGCCGGGTTGGCCTGCAATTGCGCCGCCGATGACGACAGGCCTAGCGCCCAGACTGCGCCCAGACCCAGGTACGCTGCCGCACCGGCCGCGCGGTAATCCATTTTCAGATCGGTGCGGCGGGCGAGGGCGCGTACCAGCAAACCGCCGAATACCAGCGACAGGCCCCAGTTCAACAGGGAGGCGACCATCGAGATCAGCGCCACCCAGGCCACGGCGGAGCGGCCGTTTTTCGGAATGCGCGCCAGTTTGTCGATCAGCTTGACCGCCGGCGGCGAGCTGGCGACCACGTACCCGCCAATCACCACGAAGGCCATTTGCATGGTGAACGGAATCAGGCTCCAGAACCCGTCACCGAACGCCATCGCGGCATCGGTGGGTTTGGCGCCCATGGCCAGGGTGGCCAGCGCGACAATGATGACTGCCAGCGCGGCGAACACCCAGGAGTCGGGAAACCAGCGTTCGGCAAAGCTTGAACAGCGCAGGGCAAAGCGTGCGGAGCGGCTATCTTCGATATCAACGGCCACAGGGAGTACCTCGGTTTTTTATGGTTATTGTGGTCCGCAGGAGCCGCCAATTGTGTCAGTCAGATCAATCTGTGGCGAGGGAGCTTGCTCTCGCTGGACTGCGTAGCAGTCCCCTTCCTTTAAGGAGCAGAGGGTGCCGCTTCGCGACCCAGCGGGAGCAAGCTCCCTCGCCACAGAGGTGAAAACCGATTCAGGTGTGTCCTGCTGGACAGGCATTAACAGTAAATCAACTGCCAGTGCTTTGTGAGCAGGTTTTGCAAAACCGGGACTATGGTCTTACGGGTTGTCCCCAGGTGGATTTGCGTAGACCATGGGCGCCTTGGTTTTTGCCTGCCAGAGTTCTTTGCCATGACTGCCCAATCCACAGCCCGACCGGCGCCGTTCAGCCGTTCCGACTACAAGACCCTCGGCCTCGCGGCCCTTGGTGGGGCGCTGGAGATCTACGATTTCATCATCTTCGTGTTCTTCGCCCTGACCCTCAGCCAGTTGTTCTTCCCGCCGGAAATGCCCGAATGGCTGCGTCTGCTGCAAAGTTTCGGGATCTTCGTCACCGGCTATCTGGCGCGGCCTCTGGGCGGGATCCTGATGGCGCATTTTGCCGATCGCCTGGGCCGCAAAAAGGTCTTCAGCCTGAGCATCCTGATGATGGCGCTGCCGTGCCTGCTGATCGGGATCATGCCGACGTATGCCCAGATCGGTTACTTCGCACCGCTGCTGTTGCTGGCGCTGCGCATCCTGCAAGGCGCGGCGGTCGGTGGCGAAGTGCCGAGCGCCTGGGTGTTCGTCGCCGAGCACGCGCCAACCGGCCATCGCGGTTATGCCTTGGGTTTTTTGCAGGCAGGCCTGACCTTCGGATACTTGATCGGCGCGCTGACCGCGACCTTCCTCGCACAGGTATTCACCCCGGCGGAAATCCTCGATTACGCCTGGCGTTACCCGTTCCTGCTCGGTGGTGTGTTCGGCGTGATCGGCGTCTACCTGCGGCGCTGGTTGAGCGAAACCCCGGTGTTCATGGCCATGGAGGCGCAGCGCGAAGCGCGGGTCGAACTGCCGCTGCGCACCGTGCTGCGTGAGCATCGACTGGCGATGTTACCGGCGATGCTGCTGACCTGTGTGCTGACCTCGGCGGTGGTGGTGTTCGTGGTGATCACTCCGACCATGATGCAGAAAACCTTTGGCATGACCGCCAGCCACACCTTTGCCCTGAGCGCCCTGGGCATCGTCTTTCTCAACATCGGCTGTGTGATTGCCGGGTTGCTGGTCGATCGCCTCGGTGCCTGGCGCACGGTCATGCTCTATAGCCTGTTGTTGCCCTTGGGCATCGGCGTGCTTTACAGCTGTTTGATCACGGGCGGCAACTGGGTGGGGCTGGCGTATGCCGTGGCCGGTCTCGCTTGCGGCGTTGTGGGCGCGGTGCCGTCAGTGATGGTCGGGTTGTTCCCGGCGCGTATCCGGGTGTCGGGTATTTCCTTCACCTACAACATTGCCTACGCCGCGTGGGCAAGTATCACACCGCTGTTGTTGATCGGTCTGATGCCGTGGAGCCCATGGATCTGCGTGATGTTCTGTGCGGTGATGGGCGTGGTGGGGCTGTTGAGTGCGGCGTACTTTGGCTCGCGCATGCCGCGCACGGGGCCGTGTCAGGTGGCCGGGGCTGCCTGACCGCATGCGCTTGAACTATTTTTGACCGACGGGTCGCAAGCGCTCTTCAGAAAAGATTTTCAAGGCCGATGGTTAGGCTGCATCCCGCTTTCTACCCAGCCATCGGTACCTTCCCATGTTCAACAAACGCCTCAAGCAAGAGCTGGCCGCTCTTCGTGAAGAACTGTCCAGTCTGCTGCAAGTCAAGGAAAGCCTGGAAAGCGAGATGCTGGTGCTGACTCTGGAGCCCGATGGCCGGATTCAGTCGGTCAATCAGAACTTTCTCGCCGAGATGCTCTACAAAAGCCCGGACCTGGTGGGGCGCGCCATCGAAGACATCGTCCCGGCGCATGTGAAGGCTGATGAGTTTCACCATCGTTTCAAATCTGCGCTGACCCGTGGCGAGCATTTCGCCGGTGCCGTACGTCTGCTGCGCGGTAATGGCGAAGAGGCGTGGCTGCGCTCCATCGTGCAGCCGGTGCGTTCTTCGGACGGCCGGATCAAGCATTTCTCGATTTTCTCCAGTGACCTGACCCGCACCATCGAAGCCTCCCGCGAGCACGAAAACCTGATCGGCGCGCTGGTACGCTCCACCGCAGTGATCGAGTTCGACCTCAACGGCAATGTGTTGAATGCCAACGAGCGCTTCCTCAGCGGCATGGGTTACAGCCTGGCGCAGATCAAGGGCAAGCATCACCGGATGTTCTGCACGCCGGAGGAGTACAACAGCGCCGAGTATCAGAACTTCTGGCGTCGTCTGAACAATGGCGAGTTTGTGGCCGAGCGCTTCAAGCGTGTCGACAGCCACGGCCGCGTGGTCTGGCTGGAGGCGTCCTACAACCCGGTGGTCGATGCCAACAACAAACTGTACAAAGTGGTGAAGTTCGCCACGGTGATCACTGAGCAGGTCAACCGCGAACAAGCGGTTGCCGACGCGGCCAGCATTGCCTACAGCACTTCGCAACAAACCGACAGCACCGCGCAACGTGGCACCACCGTGGTCACCGAGGCGGTGAATGTGATGCGTGATCTGTCGCGACACATGCAGGCTGCGGGTGAGGGCATCGAGGCACTGAACGAGCAGTCGCAGGTGATCGGCACTATCGTCAAGACCATCAGCGGTATTGCCGAGCAGACCAATCTGCTGGCACTCAACGCTGCCATTGAGGCGGCCCGCGCCGGCGAGCAGGGCCGAGGCTTTGCGGTGGTGGCCGACGAAGTGCGACAACTGGCCTCGCGCACCAGTCAGGCGACCGAAGAGATCGTCGGCGTGGTGCGGCAAAACCAGGAGATGGCGCGCAACGCCGTGGCCCTGATGACCGACGGCAAGCTGCAGGCCGAACAAGGCCTGGCGCTGGCGGCGGAGGCGGGCACGGTGATCGTCGAGATTCAGGACGGCGCGCAGAAAGTGGTGGATGCGGTCGGGCAGTTTGCCAATCAACTTTCCCACTGACCTGCACGCCGATCCCTGTAGGAGCTGTCGAGTGAAACGAGGCTGCGATCTTTTGATTCTGGTTTGATTTCAAGCATCACAAACAGAATCAAAAGATCGCAGCGTACCGCAGCTCCTACAGCTTTTTTCACCAGCAGATCTTTCGGTGCTGACGCTACAATCGGCTCCTTTTCCCCCGGAGCAGATCCCCATGAGCGATTCCCACCGCCGCCCGGTTCCCTTGAACAAAGCCTACCGTCTGCTCAATCACGGGCCGACCGTGCTGGTCAGCGCCGCCCATGACGGCCAGCGCAACATCATGGCTGCCGCCTGGGCGATGCCGCTGGATTTCGAACCACCGAAAGTCGCCGTGGTCCTCGATAAGTCCACCTGGACCCGGCAGCTGCTCGAAGCGTCCGGCACCTTTGTGCTCAACGTGCCGTGCGTCAATCAGGCTGACATTGTGCAAACCGTCGGCAACACGTCGGGCCTGGAAATCAGCCAAACCCAAGGGCAAGACAAGTTTCAGGCTTACGGCCTGCACACCTTTGCCGGTGAACAAGTCGAAGCGCCTCTGCTCGAGGGCTGCGTCGCCTGGCTCGAATGCCGCTTGCTGCCGGAGCCGCGCAATCACGAGCAGTACGACCTGTTCCTCGCCGAAGTCATCGCCGCCCAGGCCGATGAACGCGTATTCAGTGACGGGCACTGGCACTTCGACGGGCATGACGGCCTGCGCACGCTGCACCACGTGGCCGGCGGGCACTTCCTGACGATTGGCGATGCGGTGGACGGTAAAACCCTGCCGCTGTGACATTCACCTGATGGAAAACCGGCGCCGAATGGAGCAAGGTGTGGGGCATTGTCGAACCGATCAGGCGCTGCCCCATGGACCTTTCTACTGCGAGCTATCTCGCCCCGTTGCTGTCGCTGGCGCTGTTGTGGACGGTCGCGGTGGTCACCCCCGGCCCGAACTTCTTCAACATCGCTCAACTGGCGGTCAGCCGTTCCCGGCGCCATGGTGTGGTCGCGGCACTGGGCGTCGCCAGCGGGACCGTGCTGTGGGGTCTGGCTGGCGGCCTGGGCATCCAGTCATTGTTCAGCGCGGCGCCGACGCTGTACCTGAGCTTCAAGATTGCCGGGGGCTGCTACCTGATCTATCTCGGGCTCAAGCAGTTCAAGCGCAAAGCGCCCATTGCTCGCGGTACGCTGGATGAGTCACAGCAAACTCTGCTCGGCGCCTACGGACGGGGCTTTCTGGGCAACATGACCAATCCCAAGTCGGCACTGTTCGTCGCCACCATCTTCGCCACCGCGATGCCGGCCCATGTGCCGCCGCTGTTGCTGGCGCTGGCGGTGCTGACCATGGCGACGCTGTCGTTCAGTTGGTATTGCAGCGTGGCGCTGTTCTTTGCCAGTCGGCGGATCGCGGGCGTCTACGAGCGCTCGCGGCAATGGCTGGATCGTTTGGCCGGTGGTTGTTATTTGCTGTTTGGGGCGCATCTGGTGGCTAATCGCTGAGCCGGGTGATCTTGCGCGTTAAACCCGTTGCATGAAAAAAGGCTTACCTCGCGGTAAGCCTTTTTTGTTTGCATCCTGGCTTCAATCCCCCAACGCTTCCCCTTCACGTCGCGGATCCGCCCCCCCCTCCAACGACGCTTTGCCCTGCGCATCCTTGACCCGCACGATGGCCTGGGTGCCGCTGGTCATGTCGATTTCATTCACAGCATGCCCTTTGTCTTTCAGCGCCTGAATCAGCGCCGGGCTGAACTGGCCTTGTTCCAGTTCGGTCGGGCCGTTGCGGCTGCCGAAGTTGGGCAGGCTGATGGCGCTTTGCGGGTCGAGGTTCCAGTCGAGCAGGCCGACGGTGGTCTTGGCCACGTACTCGATGATCTGCGAGCCGCCCGGCGAGCCGACGCTGGCGAGGAATTCGCCACTGTTGCGATCGAAGATCAGGGTGGGCGCCATCGACGAACGTGGACGTTTGCCGGGTTCGACGCGGTTGGCAACTTTCTGCCCGTTCTCTTCGGGGATGAACGAGAAGTCGGTCATCTGGTTGTTCAGCAAAAAGCCCTGAACCATCAGGTGCGAGCCGAACGCCGCTTCGATGGTGGTAGTCATCGACACCGCGCCACCCCTGTCATCCACCGCCACCACTTGCGAGGTGGAGATGCGCAGCGGTGAGCGATCCGGCGCGTAGGCCACTTGCACGCCTGGCGGGGTGCCCGGTTTGGCGCTGCCCATGCTGCGTTCGCCGATCAGGCTGGCGCGGCTGGCGAGGTAACCCGGGTCGACCAGGCCCTTGACCGGCACCGGGACGAAATCGGTATCGGCGACGTATTGCGCACGGTCAGCGTAGGCCAGGCGTTCGGCTTCGGCGATCAAGTGCACGGCTTGCGGTGCCGGTTCGATGCCGGCCGGTTTGTCGGTTTTCACCGGTTTGAGCGGGGTCAGCGACAGGCGTGGATCGCGGGTTTCCAGCGCTTGCAGGGTGCCGAGAATCTGCGCCACGGCGATCCCGCCCGATGACGGTGGCGGCATGCCGCAGACCTGCCAGCGTTTATAGTCAGTGCACAGCGGTGCGCGTTCCTTGGCCTGATAGCGCTGAAGATCATTCAGCGACAGGCTGCCCGGATTGGCATGGCCCTGCACCTTGGCGACGATCTCTTCGGCGATCGGGCCTTTGTACAGCGCGTCCGGGCCTTCGTGGGCGATGCGCTTGAGCACGGCAGCGAGTGCCGGGTTCTGCAGGCGGGTGCCCACGGCTTTGACGCTGCCGTCGCTGTTGAGGAAGTACGCAGCCATGTCCGGCGATTGACGGATCACCGGATCGGATTCCAGCAATGAATGCAGGCGCGGCGAAATCGCAAAGCCTTGCTCAGCGAGCTTGATCGCCGGCTCGAACAGCGTGGCCCATGGCAGGCGCCCGTGTTGTTCATGCGCCAGCTCCAGCGCGCGCAGCACGCCCGGTGTGCCGACCGAACGCCCGCCGATCTGCGCCTGCGGGAACGGCATCGGTTTGCCGTCGGCTTGCAGGAACAGTTTTTCGGTGGCGCCGGCCGGTGCGGTTTCGCGACCGTCGTAGGTGCGCACCTGTTTGCCGTCCCACAGCACGATCATCGCGCCGCCACCGATCCCGGAAGATTGCGGTTCGACCAGTGTCAGCACTGCTTGCATCGCAATCGCCGCGTCGATGGCCGAGCCACCCTTGCGCAGCATCTCGCGCCCGGCCTCGGCGGCCAGTGGATTGGCAGCCGCCGCCATGTGTTGACTGGCGTGACGGGTCTGCAGATCGGTGCGGTAGCCAGAGGCGGCTTCCGGTGCCAGCGGCAAGGTCGAGGAGGGCGGGGCGTTGCACGCGGTGAGGGTCAGGGCGCTGACAAGCAGAGTCAGGGCTGGCAGGCGAAAACGGCTCAGGGGCAGGGCTGGAAACACGTGGGGCTCTCCGTCCGTGGGATGAAAGGTCTGACGGACTTTATCGACCGGTCGGTCGCGACGCAAACCGGTGGGCATTTTTGTCTTTCTTTTCAGGCCGGAAATTCGCTAGGGTCAACCTCAATCGACCGATCGCACACGTCCCCTTGTAGGAGTGAGCCTGCTCGCGATAGCGGTGGGTCAGCCAGCAATGATGTTGGATGTGATGACGCTATCGCGAGCAGGCTCACTCCTACAATTACAAGATCAACAAGAGACTGATATGCACAGCGAGTTCCCTACCGAGTTCAATTACCGCGATCAACGCGAACAGTTTCTGGCCGCCGCCCATGCCGCCGGCGCCACGCTCACTTCTTACGCGCATCCGCGATGCGGCCCTTTTGGTGAACCGCTGAGCACCGACGTCGCCGTGCTCGGTGATCCGCAGGCCAAACGTCGGCTGGTGGCGCTCAGCGGCACCCACGGTGTCGAGGGCTATTACGGCTCGGACTGCCAGATCGAATGGCTGAAGACCTTCGTGCCGGGGTCGCTGCCCAAGGATGTCGCGGTAGTGTTGGTGCACCTGATCAACCCGTGGGGTACCGCGTGGCTGCGACGGGTCAACGAAGACAATATCGACCTCAACCGTAATCACCAGGATTTCGCCGGGCCGTTGCCGGACAACCGCGCTTATGCGGCTTTGCACGAGATCTACGCCTGCACCGATTTGAATGGCCCGGAGCGTGCGCGGGCTGACGCTTTGCTCGATGCACAGATCAACGAACACGGCTGGCCAGCGGTGATGTCGATTGTTGAGGGCGGTCAGCACAGCCATCCCGATGGATTGTTTTATGGTGGCCGCGCGCCGAGCTGGTCGAATCGCACGCTGCAGCAGATTATCGATGAGCATCTGGCGGGCGCTGAAACCGTGATGTGTTTCGACCTGCACACCGGTGCTGGCGAGTACGGCCATCCAATGTTGCTGACCATCACCGAGTCGGCCTACCCGGCGTTGGCGCAAGCGCAGTCGATCTACGGCCCCTGGTTGTACACCTTGCACACCGGAGCCGAGACCTTGAGTGAAACCGGTGTCGCGGCGACCGCCACCGGTTACACCTCGCAGGCGCTGCTCAACGCATTACCGGGCGTGCAGTTGATGCCATTCGTGATCGAATGCGGAACCTATCCGGGGCCGGAAGTGCATCGTTATTTGCGCGATGACCACTGGCTGCATCTGCATGGCGATCCACTGGATGCGACGGGGCGGGCGATCAAGTTGAATCTGCTGGAGCAGTTTTACCCGGCGGATCCGGACTGGCGGGCGATGGTCGGTCTGCGCACTCGGCAGATCTGGGCGAAAGGGCTGGCGGCACTGGCAGGCTGAAAACCAGATGAGGGCAGAAATCCCTTCATCACAAAATCGGCACTTTTCTCCAAGCATAAAAAAACGGCCTACCTTTCGGTAAGCCGTTTTTTGTTTTAGCGGTGCGTGATCCGATTCATACCTGGATCGAGCCCGTTTCCGACGGCACTTTTTCAACCTGATTTCGTTATTGGTTCAGTCGTATCCGATACTCCGCAGCCAAACCGGCAGGTGGCTAATTCAGCAGGACTTGAATACTGCCGGTTGTAGATCGGCGCTCAGGGGGTTTCCAAAGGGGCAGGTATGAAGCCTTGCTCTCTGAGTGACTTAATGACTCCCCGAATCAGATAGTTATTGGAAAATCCAATCGTGTACTGCCTCGCTCCGGGGGTAAGCGGTAAAAGCATTCCCTGATCCACCAGTTTTTTGATCAAGTAGGTCCGTTGATTGCTCGAGTGTTTAGGGAGTACAGCAGCTATATCCGCAGATTTCACTATCTTCAGTTTAATCGCGGCAGAGAGCACCAGTTCCTCTGTTTCGGTGATCCATTCGCGTTCCCGTGCAAAGGCGATAGCTGGGACGAGAATGCACTTGGTGAGATAAGAATAATTGGTGAGGCGGTCGACCTTTTCAAGCTCATCGCGAATGCCTTGCAACACATACGTACACCATTGCTCCAAACCTTCCTTTGTTCCCTTGTCAGCTGTTGCGAGCATTGAGTAGTAGTGTTCACGGTCGTTGCAGAACACGGCCGTAGGATTCAAGACGCGACCGCCCGTATTGACGTTGAAGCCGTATTTCATCAGTAACGCGTAGGTGAGCAGTCTTACCACGCGGCCATTGCCATTACCGAACGGGTGTATCCATCCAAATCTATGGTGAGCCAGCGCGACCTTCATCAGGTCGTATTTGGGAGAGTCCTTGCGGTTAACGAATTCGACAAGCTCCTCCATGTATGCCTGAATCTGGATGAAGTCGGGCGGCAGATGATCGGATTGCGAAATCCGCACGCCACTGTTGCGGTATGCACCTGGCGTTTTGTCGCCCTCGCGCTGTAGGTTGTCGACGGTCATCGCGTGTAGCTCACGGATCGTACGTTCGGTCAGTTCTGCGCCCGGTGCCATGATCTGCTCGATGTAATCCATCGCATTCTCGATATTGGCTACCTCACGAAGCTGGTCAGTTTCGTGGGCCTTCCCTTCCACTTTGCTCTCAATGTAGTCCGCCAAGGTTGTGTGGTTGCCCTCAATACGCGCGGAGCCGAGGCTTTCCAAGGCATGGAACAGTGACTTGAGTTGGTGGAACACCTGTGGCGGCGTATCGCCTTCGAGTCGCAGACGACGTAGGTGCTCCAGTTCGCTCAAAACATCCACCAGGTCAGAGTCAAAGGAGGGATTGAGCAGCGCCAGGTCGTGATGGAAAAACTCGGCCATGATAACAATTATCTCAAGTATTGTTTTTGATTATCTTGAACTTTCTATTGGGAAAAGCCCGTATTAATTGGATAAAGGCTGAAGTGTGAGGTTAGCATTATCTTGAATTTGATATTTGCTTATGTGAAAAAAGGCGAAGTGCAAACTGTAAGAAAGTCTGACTGATGAGGTACTGCGAGCCCACTGATCCAATCGAAAGGGCTGAAGATAGACGTTTTGTAGGTGGGTAACCGGAGGGGGGATTATTGCAGGCATAAAAAAACGGCCTACCTTTCGGTAAGCCGTTTTTAGTACTTGGTGGCTACACAGGGACTTGAACCCCGGACCCCAGCATTATGAATGCTATGCTCTAACCAACTGAGCTATGTAGCCAAGTGGCGCGCATTATTCCCCTGAAATGGAAAAGCGTCAAGCGTAAATTTAAAAATTTTTTCTACGCTTTCAACCGTTTATCAAAATCATGAGCCGAGCAGCGGCGAAGGGCTGCGTTGGAACCAGCGGCTGGCCTGCTCATAAGCATGCGCCAGTTGCAGAACCGCGAAGTCCGCCTGATGCCGGCCGATGATCTGCAACCCCATCGGCAACCCCTGTGCATTGAAGCCGGCCTGAACGCTCGCCACCGGGCAACCGGACAACGTGCCGGGAATCACCACCTCCATCCAGCGATGATAGGTGTCCATACTGACGCCCTCGATAGCGGTCGGCCAAGGCTGGGCCTTGTCGAACGGGAACACCTGGGCGCTGGGCAGCAGCAGGTAATCGTATCGTTCGAACAGTCGCGAGATCGCCCGATACCAATCGCTGCGCACCACCGAGGCGGCGAACACTTCACTGGCCGAAAGCTTCAAGCCGTTTTCCACTTCCCAGATCGCTTCCGGTTTCAACAACGCGCGTTTTTGTGGATCGGCGTAGGTCGCGCCCAAAGACCCCGCGACCATCCAATGACGCAGCGTCCGCCAACTGCTCCACAGCCGCTCAGGCGCGAACCCAGACTCAGCCGACTCAACGTGACAACCCAGACTCTCAAAATCGGCAAAGGTCTTCTCACACAGCGACAGCACACCGCTCTCCATCGGCAGGTAACCGTTGAAGTCCCCCAGCCATCCCAACCGCGTGCCTTTGAAGTCACGCTCCAGCGGCGCGGCAAATGCCTCGCCCGACTCACTGATCGACAATGGTGCCCGCGCATCGCCCCCGGCCTGCACCGACAGCAACAGCGCCGCATCCCTCACGCTGCGTGCCATCGGCCCTTCGTGGCCCAATTGATCGAAAAACAGATCAGCGCTGTCATCAAACGGCACACGCCCCTGCGACGGTCGAAAACCAAAGATGTTGTTGAACGCCGCCGGATTACGCAGCGACCCCATCATGTCGCTGCCATCCGCCACTGGCACCAGATGCATCGCCAGCGCTGCCGCCGCGCCACCGCTGCTGCCACCTGCGGTTTTGCTCGGGTCGTACGCGCAAGCGGTCGCACCAAACAACGGGTTATAGCTCTGCGAACCGAGGCCGAATTCCGGGGTGTTGGTCTTGCCGATGATGATTGCGCCGGCAGCCTTGATCCGCTCGACCATGATGCCGTCGCGCTCGGGCATGAAGTCCTTGAACAGCGGCGAGCCAAGCGTGGTGCGGATGCCTTGGGTCAGCGACAGATCCTTGATCGCGTGGGGCAGGCCATGCATCCAGCCGCAGTATTCGCCACGGGCCAGCTCGGCGTCGCGCGTATCGGCTTGAGCCAACAGACTTTCCGGTGATTGCAGGCTGATCAGCGCATTCACCAACGGGTTGAAGCGGTCGATGTGGGCAAGGTAAGTCTGCATCACTTCGCGGCAGGAAACCTGGCGCAGGCGGATGCGTTCGGCGAGCTCATGGGCCTGCAGCAGGACCAGTTCGCTGATGTTATTGGAGTTCATGACAACGGCGCCTTTCAGACGGCTGGAAAAACGCCCCGCCAGTTCGACGGGGCGGCAGGGATCAACGCATCAGGTTGGTCCAGAGACGGTCGGCCAGACGGATCGCGCCTTCACCGCAGGTCTTGCTGAACATCACGTTGGTGCCCTCGGGAATGTGCAATTCCGGCGCGTCCTTGAGCGCCGCATCGAGGAACGGCTCCACGCCTTTGATCGGGCTCTGGTGCTTGAGGAAGTTCTGCGTCATCGCCGAGTTTTCCGGCTGGCTGAGGAAGGCGATGAACGCCTTGGCATTCGCCGGGTTCTTGCTGCCGGTGGGGATGACCATGTTGTCGACCCAGGCCAGTACGCCTTCTTTCGGGTACAGGTATTTCAGCGTCGGTTTCATCTCCCGGGCGCGCATCGACGAGCCGCCCCAGAACATCGACATGTCGATTTCACCCGAAGCGAGGTTCTCGCGGATCGAGCCGGCCTTGGAACTGTAAGTCTTCACGAACGGCTTTTGTGCCTTGAGCAGCGTCAGCACTTGCTGCATCTGTTTCGGGTCTTCGCTGCACAGCGGAATGTTCAGGTAAAGGCTGGCCATGTCGACCATGTCGCTGACCGAATCGAACATGTTGATTCGCCCCTGCAGCTCGGCTGGCGGCTCGTACAAAACTTTGTAGCTGTCGGCCGGGCCTTTGTAGCGCGCACTGTCGAGCACGACGCTGGTGGTACCCCAGATGAACGGCACTGAATACGCGCCTTCCGGATCCCAGCTCGGCTTTTTCAGGTTATCCACAACACTGGCGTAGTAGGGCTCTTTGACCGGATCGAAGCGCTCCAGCAGGTTTTCCTTGATCAGGATCGGGATGAACTGGTGCGAGGGAATCGCCACGTCATACCCGGCGCCGCCCTGTTTCAGTTTGGCCAGCAGGGTCTCGTTGGAATCGTAGGAATCGACGGTGACTTCGATGCCGGTCTGCTTCTGGAACTTGGCGAGAATCTCCGGCGAGAAGTAACCACTCCAGCTCACCACGTTGAGTTTTTCCGCGGCCTGAACACTGCCGGTCATGACCAGCGGCACAGTCAGGAACAACGAAGTGCCGACGCTTTTTATCCACTTGCTCATGCGATTTCCCCACAGTTCTTGGAAGGTTCAGGCGTTCTTTTTGCCCAGCAGGTAAGAGAGGCTGACGAACAGCACCGAGACGCCCAGGATCAGGGTCGAGACGGCGTTGACGTCGGGTGTCACGCCCATGCGCAACAGGCCGAAGATGAAGATCGGCAGGGTCGTGGTGCCGGCCTGCGAGACCATCATCGAGATCACGAAGTTATCCAGCGAGACGATGAAGGCCAACATCAGCCCGGAGAAAATCCCCGGCATCAGCAGCGGCAGGGTGACCTTGCGAAAGGTTCGCCACGGGCCGGCATAGAGGTCGGCCGAGGCTTGTTCCAGCGACAGGTCCATGTCGTTCAGCCGCGCACGGATCGGCAGGTAGGCGAACGGAATGCAGAACACCGTGTGCGCGATGATCAGGTTGCCGTAACCCAGCGACAGGCCAATGGTCGAGAACAGCGCCAGCGTCGCCACACCGACGACAATTTCCGGCAGCACCAGCGGCAGCATGATCGCGCCCATCGACAAGTGCAGGCCCTTGAATTTCGCGCCGCGCGAAGTACCGAGGGCGGCGAGGGTGGCAATTGCCGTGGCGATCATGCTTGCGCAGACCGCGATCAACAGGCTGTTGCCGGCCGCCTGGCGCAAGGCCTGATTGGCGAACGCGGCGCGATACCAGTCGAGGCTGAAACCGGTCCACACCGTCGCCGACTGGTTGGCGTTGAACGAGAACACCACCAGCACCACGATCGGCGCGTACAGGTACAGATAGAACAGGAAACTGAAGCCGCCGAAGCCGGGGAAGTCCTGCACACCCAGCCCTTTGCGTTTGAATAGCGCGAGCATTACGCACCTCCCTTGGCGATGCGCTGGCGCTCGGCGCGCAGGGCATACACGGTCAGCACCAACATCACCGCGGCCATCAGCACCAGCGACAACGCCGCGCCGAATGGCCAGTTACGCGCATCGCTGAACTGCCGGAAAATCAGGTTGCCGAGCATCATCCGCGTGCCGCCGCCGAGCAGTTCCGGGGCGATCATCGCGCCCAGGCACGGCACGAAGGTGAGGATGGCGCCGGCGAGAATCCCCGGTTTGGCGATCGGCAACACCACTTTGCGCAAGGTCCGCACGCGCCCTGCATACAGGTCCTGAGCCGCTTCGAGCAGGCGAATATCCATCTTTTCCAGCGTCGCGTAGATCGGCAACACCACGAACGGCGCGTAGGTGTAAACCAGCCCCAGCAGCACCGCGCCGTCGGTGTACAACAACTGCAACGGTTCATGGATGACGCCCATGCCCAGCAAACTGTTGTTGATCACCCCGGTGTTGCGCAGCAGCAGAATCCACGCGTAGGTGCGGATCAGCAGGTTGGCCCAGAACGGCACGGTGATCAGAAAGATCAGCAAACCACGCCGATGCGCTGGCTGCATCGCCAGCCAAACGGCCACCGGAAATCCGATCAGCAACGTGATGACCGTGGTCAGGCCGGCGATGCCCACCGAACGCAGGGCGATGATCAGGTAGGAATCGGCGAACGCGAGGCTGTCGTCCATTTGCCGTTCGAACAGCAACGAGGTGTAGGCGTCGCTGCTGAAGACTTTGTTGACCCCGCCGTAGGGGTTGGCTTCCATCAGCGAATAGCCGATGACGATCAGGATCGGCACCAACAGAAACAGGCCGATGGCGACCAGTGCCGGGCTGACTCCGAGAAAACTCTGGAAGGCCTTGCGGCGCTCCAGCGTGTTGGCAATCGGTAAGGCGTGCATGGCAACTCCTCGGGCTCAATCGTGCAGGACGCTGGCGCTTCCACGGTCGAACAGCAGACCGGCCTGGCTGCCGACGGCAAAGCGCAGGTTCTGGTCGACGCTGTTGGGTGTGCGCACGGTGAGACGCGAACCGTCGCCGAGGCTGACCTGATATTGCAGGTCGGTGCCCAGATAAATCTGCGCTTCGACCCGGCATGGCAGCGCGGCCTCGGTCGCGGCGGGCACCAGGTGCAGGCGCTCGGGGCGTACCGACAAGGTCACGCTGACGCCGACCGCCACGTCGCTGCACGGTTGCGCCGGCAGCGGATGCCCGGCCGGCCCGGCGAACCAGGCCATGCCATCCTCGACTTTTGTGACCGTGCCCTGAATGAAGTTGGTTTCGCCGATGAAGTCGGCGACGAAGCGATTGCGCGGGCGTTCGTAGATGTCTTCCGGGCGGCCGACCTGCTGTACTTCGCCTTCGGACAGCACGGCGATGCGGTCGGACATGGTCAGCGCTTCTTCCTGGTCGTGGGTGACGAAGATGAAGGTGATGCCGGTCTTGGCCTGAATGCTTTTCAGCTCTTCGCGCATGGCCTGGCGCAGCTTGAGGTCGAGTGCCGACAGCGGCTCATCCAGCAGCAGGACTTTCGGATGCGGTGCCAAGGCGCGGGCCAGCGCTACACGTTGTTGCTGGCCGCCGGACAACTGCGCCGGCTTGCGATTGGCGAAGCGCTCCATCTGCACCAGCGCGAGCATCTCGCGCACGCGCTCGGCGATCTGCGCTTTGTTCAGCACTTTGCCCATCGGCTGCGATTCGAGGCCGAAGGCCAGGTTCTCGGCGATGGTCATGTGCGGGAACAGCGCGTAATGCTGGAACACCGTATTGACCGGACGCTGGAACGGCGGGCGGTCGGCGATGTTTTCGCCGTAGAGCAGGATTTCGCCCTGAGTGGGAAATTCAAAGCCGGCGATCATCCGCAGCAGCGTGGTCTTGCCGCAGCCGGACGGGCCGAGCAGGGTGAAGAATTCGTTGTCGCGAATGTCCAGGTCGATGTTTTTCAACGCCACCGGACCGGTGTTTGGATCACCGTAAACCTTGCGCACCGAGCGGATGGACACCGCCAGCGTTTGCAGCGAATGCAGGGCATTCATGCGTTACCTCCGATTCCCCCATCGCCTGCGATTGCGCTGCAAGTCAGCCAATCAGTCGGGCCATGGATATTATTTTTCTGGGCAGGATCGAGATTGCGTACGGGGTGAAACCAGCTGTTTTTTTATTCTGCTGTGGCTCGATTATCAGCGAGGGGTTGCGCGGGGCGAAACTTCAATTTAAACATGGCAGGTGTTAGTTAATTTAATAGCCAAAGGTGCCAGGAATCATGCCCGACCACCGTTTGCCGCCGCTCAACGCGGTGCGTGCATTTGATGCCGCCGCCCGTCTGGGCAGCTATGTCGAGGCCTCGAAAGCCCTGCACGTGACCCAGCCGGCGATTGGCCGGCACGTGAAGTTGCTCGAGGACTGGCTGGGCATTCAGCTGTTCGAACGTACCTCGCGCGGGGTCAACCTGACACCGGCGGGGGAGAAGTACCACCGCAAGATCGCCGCCGCCCTGCAGTTGATCATCGAAGCCGGCAACGAGGCGCAACCCAAGGACGCCGAGCGCTGGTTGCGGATCATGGTAGTACCGGGTTTTGCCAAGCGCTGGTTGATGCCACGGATCGAAGCGATGCGCCATTTGCGGCCGGGTTTGAAGTTCGCCATCGAGCCGAACTCGACCTTCACCGAAGTCGATGGCAAGAGCGCCGATCTGGGGATCGTCTACGGCCTCGACGGGCAGTACGCCGACTCACGTGAGGCGCTGATCTGCCCGCGCGTGTTTCCGATCTGCACCCCGCAATACCTCGCCAGTATCGGGCCTGTGAACGGCCCGGCGGATCTGGTCCGCCACGAGTTGATCCACGTCGATGACGGCGAATGGTGGAACCTGTGGTTCGCTGCTCATGACCTGGATATTCACCTCAACTCCGACATGCTCTACGTCAACAACGATCACGCGCTGTCGGTGGCCGAGAGCGGGCAGGGCATCGCGCTGGCCAACGAAGTGCTGGTTCGCGAGGAACTCAAATCCGGCAAATTGGTGCGCGCCGTGGACGCTCAGGTGAAGCTCGAAAGCTACCGGGTACTGACGCCGTCCGCCGAGCTCTCGGCGGATGTGGCGTGGTTTATCCAGTGGCTCAAGACCGAGCTGGAAGCGGACTTCCCCGAAGCATTGATCAACTGAGGCGGAAGCGTGCGGTGTTGTCGCTCAGGGCCTTGCTGCCCTGACTCAGGGTGTCCGCCGCCAGATTCACCGCCCGCGCGCCTTCAAGCAGACGCACAGCCGCCTGATCGACCTGCTGGATATTGCCGCTGACTTCATCGGCGGTACTCGCCTGTTCCTCGACCGCCGTGGCGATCTGCGCCAGGGTGTCGGTGACGCTCTGCACTGCGCTGGCAATCTCGCCCAGACGCTCACCCAGACCGGTCACGGCCTCGGCATCCGACTGCGCCTGGCCGCACGCCGCTTCCATCAGGCTCACCGCCTCGTTGACCGTGGCGCGCAGGCTGTCGACCGTGCCGGCGATCTGCGCGGTCGATGACTGAGTGCGTTGCGACAGGCTGCGTACTTCATCGGCGACCACGGCAAAACCGCGACCCTGTTCGCCGGCGCGCGCGGCCTCGATCGCGGCGTTGAGCGCCAGCAGGTTGGTCTGCTCGGCCACGCCACGAATGGTGTCGACCACCAGTTGAATCTGCTGCCCCTGTTCGCTGACTCGACCGAGTGCGGCGGCGGTTTCGTTCAAGCGTTGATTGAGCTGCTGAATGCTCGCGGTGGTGCGCTGACTGTCACGGCTGCTGTCGGCGGCGATGCGTCGGGTGTGTTGAGCGCTGCCGGAGGCCTGTTCGCAGCTCTGTGCCACGCCTTGGGAGGTCGCGGCCAGTTGCGTGGCAGCGGCGGCGATCTGGCTGATCTGCAACTGCTGCGCCTCGACTTCACTCAGCGCGCCGCTGGAATGATCGTTGAGGCTGCGCACGGCGTGACTCAGTTGCGAGGTTTCGTGATCGACCCCGAGCATGCTGGTGCGCAATTGCACCACGGCGACGTTGAGTGCGGTGCTGATCGCCGCCAGCTCATCGCGGCCCACCACCGGCACTTGCAGGCTGAGGTTGCCGTCGCGCAGGGCTTCGGCGAGCAGGGTGATGCCGCTGGCGCTGCGGCGGATCGAGGCTTGCAGGCAGACGAACAGATACAAAGCCGCCAGCAGCAGGCAACCGAACACGGCGGCGACCACAATGAACTGGCGAATCGCCGAAGCGTGGTAGGCGTCCAGGCGCTGATCCAGCGACAGCAGCGATTGCTGGCGCAACGAGGCGAGATCGCCGAGCAGTGCGTCGAGGCTGCGTTCGAAGTCTTCGGGCTTGAGGGTGATGCTGCCGCCGAACACGCCGTCATCCAGCACCTTCAGGCCGGCATCGAGGCGCTTGAGGTTGTCGTGATATTGGCCGGCCCAGGACTGCAAGTCGCTCGGCAGCCGTGCTTCGAGCAAACTGGCGGTTTTCACCAGTTGCTCGCGGGCGTCGCCGATGCGACTGCGCAAATCGCGCAATTGCAGGCGGCTTTGCAGGGTGAACTGGCCCGAGACTACCGAAGCCTGACCGACAGCGGTGAGGCGGCCGACGCGCTCGATCAGGTCCGGCGCGTGCTGCGTGGAGATCTGCGTCAGCAGGTAGGTTTCCAGCCACGGCGCGAGGGTCAGGCGGTTGTCCATGACGATCTGCTCACGCAAGGCTTGCAGGGCGCTGAGGGCGTTGGTGAAACGCTCATAACCGTCCGGCCACCAGCCGACGCTGCTGAGGCTTTTCGAATCCAGACCGCCGAGTGCGGTTTGCAACGCTTGATAGCGGGCAAGGGTTTCACCTTCGGCACCTTCCTTGCTCAGCGCATTGCCCAGATCACTGGTGGCTTGCACGAGGGCCGGTTGCACGGCGTCGAATGCAGCCATGGCGGCGAGAGTGGCCGGGGTCGGCTGGCGATTGGTTTCGGTGGCGCGCCAACGGGCGGCGCGGTCACGTTGGGCGGCGAGCAGGTTGTCCAGCGCGTCGAGGCTGAGCAACTGGCGCACGCCGGCGCGTTCGCCGGAAATCAGGTTGAGCTTGGCGCGGTAGTCCTGGCCGATCATCAACAGGCTGCCGGCCAACGGCAGAATGAACAACAGAAACAACAGCTGGAATTTACGCGCGAAGCCAAACCGCCCCAGCAATTTGATCCCCGGTGACAAGAAAGCCTGCATGCCTCATGACTCCTCTGGACACCACGCACTAATGGCGTGCATCGCGGTCGTGCAAACCGGGATGTTGTGCCCTGCTAAAAGGCCTCGAAAGTTCACTCTCGCCCGCTCTGTAGGCCGGCTCTGTAGCGAAACTTCCCATTCTCGGCGACCTTTGTAAGGCCGCCGCGTTCGGGGGAGAAGCAAGGCAAGATTCAGACCATGGCGTTGCGCTATCACCTTTAAGAACAACGCGCTCCCTCTGTAGGAGCTGCCGAAGGCTGCGATCTTTTGATCTTTGTTTTTAAGATCAAGATCAAAAGATCGCAGCCTTCGGCAGCTCCTACAGGGATTGATCTGTGATTCAGTTGGTTAGTTAGCTGGCTAAGAGGATGGCGCAGACGCACCGAAAAATGGCACATTGGCGCACCTGCCTGCGCGCACCCATCTGCTGTACGGAAATCTCCATGGCTATCAGCAACGTTCAGACCGCCGCTGCCTCGGCGCCCGCTGCTCCGCAAAGCAGTCCACTGGTGATGCGCATCATCGGCGCCGTGGCGCTGGCGCATTTGATCAACGACCTGATTCAGTCGGTGCTGCCGTCGATCTACCCGATGCTCAAGGCCAACTATGGCCTGAGCTTCACCCAGGTCGGGCTGATTACCCTGACCTTCCAGTTGACCGCGTCGTTGTTGCAGCCGTGGGTCGGTTATCACACTGACCGTCATCCGAAACCGTGGCTGCTGCCGGCGGGCTCCATTTGCACGCTGATCGGCATCGTGATGATGTCGGTGGTTGGCAGTTTCCCGTTGATTCTGCTGGCGGCGGCGCTCATCGGCATTGGCTCCTCGACCTTTCACCCCGAGGCTTCGCGGATTGCGCGGCTGGCTTCGGGCGGACGCTTTGGTCTGGCGCAATCGACCTTCCAGGTGGGCGGTAACGCCGGTTCGGCGTTCGGGCCGTTGCTGGCGGCGGCGATCATCATTCCGTTCGGCCAAGGCAATGTGGCGTGGTTCGGCCTGTTCGCGGTGTTCGCGTTGTTTGTGCTGTACCGCATCAGTCGCTGGTACGCCCATCACCTCAACCTGTTCAAGCTCAAGGCCGGCCAGGCGGCGACTCACGGGTTATCGAAGGGCAGGGTGACCAGTGCGCTGGTGGTGCTGGGGCTGTTGGTGTTTTCCAAGTATTTCTACATGGCCAGCCTCACGAGCTATTTCACCTTCTATCTGATCGAGAAGTTCGACCTGTCGGTCGCCAGCTCGCAGTTGCACCTGTTTCTGTTTCTCGGCGCCGTAGCAGCGGGCACGTTTTTCGGTGGGCCGATTGGCGACAAGATCGGGCGTAAGGCGGTGATCTGGTTTTCGATCCTCGGTGTGGCACCGTTCACGCTGCTCATGCCTCACGTCGATCTGTTCTGGACCACCCTCCTCAGCGTGTTGATCGGCTTCATCCTCGCCTCGGCGTTCTCGGCGATTGTGGTGTACGCGCAGGAACTGGTGCCGGGCAACGTCGGCATGATCGCCGGGGTGTTCTTTGGTTTGATGTTTGGTTTCGGCGGGATTGGTGCGGCACTGCTCGGGCACCTGGCGGATGTACACGGGATTGAGTACGTGTATTTCCTGTGTTCGTTCCTGCCGTTGTTTGGCGTGTTGGCGATCTTCTTGCCGCGTACCAAGAAGGCCTGATTCCACGTAATTCCAATTGTAGGAGTGAGCCTGCTCGCGATAGCGGTGTGTCAGTTGCGGTTGATTTAACTGACACTCCGCTATCGCGAGCAGGCTCACTCCTACAGGGGGGAATCTGTTGGCCATAAATCGCAGGCACAAAAAAGCCGCGTATCAAACGCGGCTTTTTCTTGGGCGTAACGCTTACACGTTGAAGCGGAAGTGCATCACGTCGCCGTCTTTAACGATGTAATCCTTGCCTTCCAGACGCCATTTACCGGCTTCTTTGGTACCGGCTTCGCCCTTGTACTGGATGAAGTCGTTGTAGGCGATCACTTCGGCGCGGATGAAGCCTTTCTCGAAGTCGGTGTGGATCACGCCGGCCGCTTGTGGTGCGGTGGCCCCGACGCGGACGGTCCAGGCGCGGACTTCTTCGACACCGGCGGTGAAGTAGGTCTGCAGGTGCAGCATTTCGTAGCCGGCGCGGATCACGCGGTTCAGGCCAGGCTCTTCCAGGCCCAGGGCCTCGAGGAACATGTCCTTCTCTTCACCGTCGTCGAGCTCGGCGATTTCCGCTTCGATCTTGTTGCAGACTGGAACGACCATGGCGCCTTCTTCTTCGGCGATGGCCTTGACCACGTCCAGATGCGGGTTGTTCTCGAAACCGTCTTCAGCCACGTTGGCGATGTACATGACCGGTTTGGTGGTCAGCAGGTGGAAGCCTTTGATCACGGCCTTTTCGTCAGCGCTCATGTTCTTCATCAGGCTGCGCGCAGGCTTGGCTTCGGTGAAGTGCGCGATCAACTGCTCCAGCAGGCCTTTCTGAACCACGGCATCCTTGTCACCGCCCTTGGCGTTGCGCGCGACTTTCTGCAGTTGCTTCTCGCAGCTGTCGAGGTCAGCGAAGATCAGTTCCAGGTCGATGATCTCGATATCGCGTTTCGGGTCGACGCTGTTGGACACGTGGATCACGTTGTCGTCTTCGAAGCAGCGCACCACGTGAGCGATGGCGTCGGTTTCACGGATGTTGGCCAGGAACTTGTTGCCCAGGCCTTCACCTTTCGAGGCGCCGGCCACCAGACCTGCGATGTCGACGAACTCCATGGTGGTCGGCAGGATGCGCTTCGGATTGACGATGGCCGCCAGAGCGTCCAGACGCGGATCCGGCATCGGCACGATGCCGCTGTTCGGCTCGATGGTGCAGAAGGGGAAGTTCTCGGCCGCGATACCGGATTTGGTCAGGGCGTTGAACAGGGTGGACTTGCCGACGTTAGGCAGGCCGACGATGCCGCAATTGAATCCCATGGTGTTTCCCCTCGGATTAGAGTCAGGCCTTCTGGCTGTGCAGGTTTTTCATCGCGCGGTTCCATTCACCGGCGAGGATATCCGGCAGCACGCCGAGGGCAAAGTCGATGCTGGCATCGAGTTTTTCCTGTTCGGCGCGTGGCGCACGACCCAGGACGAAATTTGAAACCATACTGGCGACACCCGGGTGGCCGATGCCAAGCCGCAGGCGGTAGAAAGTATTCTGATTGCCCAGTTGCGCAATGATGTCGCGCAACCCGTTGTGACCGCCATGGCCGCCGCCCTGCTTGAGCTTGGCAACGCCCGGAGGCAAGTCGAGTTCGTCGTGCGCCACGAGGATTTCTTCAGGCTTGATGCGGAAGAAACCGGCGAGTGCCGCCACGGCCTGGCCGCTGCGGTTCATGTAGGTGGTGGGAATCAGCAGACGAACATCCTGACCCTGATGCGAATAGCGCCCGGTCAGGCCGAAATATTTGCGATCGGCCACAAGGTTCACACCTTGCGCGGCGGCGATGCGCTCAACAAAAAGGGCCCCTGCGTTATGCCGGGTCTGTTCGTATTCAGCGCCTGGATTTCCCAGGCCAACGATCAGTTTGATGGCGGTCACGATAGGGGCCCTTCCTTGGAGTGGTGGATAACATCGCCGCGATCAGGGAAAGCGGCGAAAGTGGACGAAAATTGCTCATTTACCATGAATGTAAACTCCGCGTTCTCGCCCGCTTTCTCGCTACGTTCCAGTCCGCGATGTTACTTGCTCACTCAGGCATAACAGAGTGAATTACTCTGCTGCGCCTTCTTCGGTAGCTTCTGGAGCAACACGTGGAGCGTGGACGTTGGCAACAGCCTTGTCATCGCCGTGTGCCAGAGCAACGAACTCAACGCCTTTAGGAGCTTTGAGGTCCGACAGGTGAATGATCGAACCGATTTCAGCGTTAGCCAGGTCGACTTCGATGAACTCAGGCAGATCTTTTGGCAGGCAGGAAACTTCGATCTCGGCAACAACGTGCGAGATTTCGCCGCCTTTCTTCACTGGAGCAGCTTCGTTGACGAAGTGCACAGGAACGATAGCGGTCAGTTTCTGGCCAGCTACAACGCGTACGAAGTCAGCGTGCATCACGTGGCCTTTGGCCGGGTGACGTTGCAGAGCTTTGATGACGACGTTCTGTTTCTTGCCACCAACGTTCAGCTCGATGATGTGGCTGTAAGCCGCTTCGTTTTCGAGCAGTTTGGCAACTTCTTTGGCCAGCATGCTGATGGATTCAGGGGCTTTGTCGCCACCGTAAACAACAGCTGGAACCAGGGCGGCGAGACGACGCAGGCGGCGGCTCGCACCTTTCCCCAGGTCGGAACGCACTTCAGCATTCAGAGTAAAATCGTTCATTTTGTATCTCCAAAATAGCCATGACCGAGTGGCGTTTGCGACCAGCGCCAAACACGGTATGGGCAAAAAAGCCCCGCCCCGACAGGAATGCCGGGGCGGGGCGCTTTTCGTCAACGAGACATTTCGAGAAGGGCAGGGCCCTTAACGGAACATCGCGCTGATCGATTCTTCATTGCTGATGCGGCGAACCGCTTCGGCAACAACCGGTGCGATATCCAGTTGACGGATACGTGCACAGGCTTGTGCGGCAGCGGACAGCGGGATGGTGTTGGTCACCACTAGCTCGTCCAGCACGGAATTTTCGATATTCTCGATGGCCCGACCCGACAGCACTGGGTGTGTGCAGTAGGCAAAGACCTTGGCTGCGCCATGCTCTTTCAAGGCCTTGGCCGCGTGGCACAGAGTGCCGGCGGTATCGACCATGTCATCGACCAGAATGCAGGTACGCCCTTCGACATCACCGATGATATGCATCACTTCAGAGTGATTGGCTTTCTCACGGCGTTTGTCGATGATCCCGAGATCCACGCCCAGGGATTTGGCAACGGCACGTGCACGCACGACGCCACCAATGTCCGGGGACACGATCATCAGGTTTTCGAAGCGCTGATCTTCGATGTCATCCACCAGAACCGGGGAGCCGTAGATGTTATCTACCGGAATATCGAAGAAACCCTGAATCTGGTCAGCATGCAGATCAACCGTGAGAACACGGTCGATGCCGACTACGGTAAGCATGTCAGCAACGACTTTCGCGCTGATAGCCACACGTGCGGAACGCGGACGGCGATCCTGACGGGCATAACCAAAATAAGGAATAACAGCAGTGATACGAGTAGCCGAGGAGCGGCGGAAGGCGTCAGCCATCACTACCAGTTCCATCAGGTTATCGTTGGTCGGAGCGCAAGTCGGCTGAATAATGAAAACGTCTTTACCGCGAACGTTTTCATTGATCTCGGCAGTAATTTCGCCGTCGGAGAACTTACCGACAGAGATGTCACCGAGAGGGATATGCAGCTGACGTACAACACGCCGAGCCAGATCGGGGTTAGCGTTCCCCGTAAAGACCATCATCTTGGACACGCGCAGTACCTAGAAGCTGAGGGTAACCTGGATGAGTAAAGAAAATGGCAGGGGCGGCTGGATTCGAACCAACGCATGGCAGGATCAAAACCTGCTGCCTTACCGCTTGGCGACGCCCCTGTATCTGTTGCTTCAAGTGCCTGGCACTTGATTCCTTTTAGAGCAGACTTTGCAGCTTGCGATGCAACATCGAAACGTTGCTTCCTTTTGCTACAAACCCTGTAAGGGTCTCTGTCAGAAGGGCCGAGACTTTATCAGCTTCAGCTTTGCTTGGGAAGCCCCCAAACACACAACTTCCAGTTCCGGTTAGTTTTGCTTCGGTAAATTTACCTAACAAATCCAATGCGTTACGTACCTCTGGATAACGCCTTGCAACCACCGGCAAGCAGTCATTTCGACTGTTTCCCTCGGGAACGGGGCGCACTTTAATGGGCGGCGTGTTACGTGTCAACAAAGGATCGGAAAAAATTTCTGCCGTACTTACAGAGACTTGCGGCACGAGCACCAGATACCACGGTTCTTCGGGGTCGACCGGGGTCAGTTTCTCACCCACGCCTTCGGCAAATGCCGCGTGACCACGGACGAAAACCGGGACGTCGGCACCCAGTGTCAGGCCCAGTGCAGCGAGGCGATCCTCATCCCAGCCCAGTTGCCACAAGTGATTGAGACCGAGCAGGGTAGTGGCCGCATTCGAACTGCCGCCGCCGATGCCTCCGCCCATGGGCAGCACTTTATCAATCCAGATGTCGATACCGAGGGTGCAGCCGGATTGTGCCTGGAGCATTTTTGCCGCGCGCACGATGAGGTTACTGTCGTGGGGCACACCGGCGAATTCGGTGTGCAGACGAATCACGCCGTCATCACGCACGGCGAAAGTGATTTCGTCGCCGTAATCGACGAACTGAAACAGCGTCTGCAGTTCGTGATAGCCGTCTTCGCGGCGACCGAGAATGTGCAACATCAGATTGAGCTTGGCCGGCGACGGCAGCGTCAGGCGTGGAGCGCTCATGCTTACTGCCCCAATTTACGCGGTTGCCAGGTCTTGATCACCAGCGTCACGTCCAGGTCGGTGCCGTGCAGTTTGATCCGCTCGGGCAGCCAGTAACCGTTCTGCTCGGCGTAGCTGAGGTACTCGACCTGCCAGCCATCCTGTTCCAGATTGGCCAGACGGCTGTCGTTATCGAGGGTCAGACGGCTTTTGCTGCTTGGCGCCGGCAGGCCGCGGACCCACCAGGCCAGATTCGACACCGGCAGTTTCCAGCCGAGTTGCTCTTCGAGTAGCGCTTCCGGCGACTCGGAGTCATAGCGACCCTGATTGGCGACTTCCAGCGAGACCTTGCCCGGACGCCCGGTCAGGCGTGCCGCGCCACGACCCAGCGGGCCGGACAGACGAATGTCGTAATAGTCCTGGCGCTGCAGCCAGAACAGCGTGCCGCTACCGGAATCTTTCGGTGCGCGGATGCCGATCTTGCCGTCGATCTGCCAGCCGTCGAGGCCGGTCAGCTGTTGTTTGTTCGCGGCCCATTGAGCCGGACTGCCGTGGCCCTCGACCGATTCGCGAGCGCCGAAGCCCGCGCAACCGGCGAGCAGGGCGATGAAGCTGAAAACAATGACGTGGCGCAAAAACATGAGTTAAAGAGTCTCGGATCCGGTCAGGCGCTTGATGGTGCTGCGCAGGATGGTGCTGTCGGGCTGATCCTTGAGGAACTTGCCCCAGATTTGCTTGGCTTCACGCTGATTACCCTTGGTCCACAGCACTTCGCCCAGGTGCGCGGCGACTTCGTGGTCAGGGAAACGCTCCAGCGCCTGACGCAGATATTTCTCGGCGTCGTCCAGATTGCCCATGCGGAAGTTCACCCAGCCGAGGCTGTCGAGTACCGCCGGATCTTCCGGATTGATCTGGTGCGCCTGTTCGATCAGCGCCTTGGCTTCCGCATAGCGGGTGGTGCGATCGGACAGGGTGTAACCCAGGGCGTTGAGCGCCATGGCGTTGTCCGGGTCACGCTTGATGATCAGACGCAGGTCTTTTTCCATCTGCGCCAGGTCATTGCGTTTTTCCGCGAGCATGGCCCGGGTGTAGAGCAGATTCAGGTCATCCGGGTATTGCAGCAGGGCTTGCTGCAAGACTTTCCAGGCCTTGTCGTCGTGTTTGTTGGCCGACAGGGTTTCGGATTCGATCAGGTACAGCTGGATCGCGTAATCCGGTTGCGCGTCGCGCTCGGTTGCCAGTTTGCTTTGCGCTTCGGCGGTCTTGCCGTTGTTCATCAGGATATCGGCCTGACGCAGTTGCGCCGGCAGATAGTCATTGCCCGGGCCGACCTGGGCGTATTCGATCAGCGCGCCCTGCGGGTCGTTGCGCTCTTCAGCGATGCGACCGAGGTTCAGGTGCGCTGAATCGACGTGGCTTTCCCGGGCGATCAGGTCTTCCAGATAACCCTTGGCCTCGTCCCAGGCCTTGGCTTCCAGGCACACCAGCGCCAGCGAGTAACGCAGTTCGTCGTCTTCGGGGTATTGCTGAACGAGGGTGGAGAACTCGACCTTGGCGTCGTCCATCCGGTCCTGTTCGACCAGCGTGCGCGCATAGGTCAGGCGCAGGCGCTTGTCGTCCGGGTATTTCTTGATGCTTTTGCGCAGCAGCGGCAGGGCTTCGTCGCCACGATTCATGGTTTGTAGCAGGCGCGCGCGCAGCAGAATCGGTGCGATCTCGCCTTCTTCCGGCGGGTTGTCTTCGAGCAGGGTCAATGCGGCTTTATTGTCGCCGTCCTGTTGCAGCAGCAGAGCCTTGCCGAAAATCAGCTGACTGTTCTTCGGGTGGCGCTGCAGCAGACGGTCGAAACTTTTCATCAGACCGTTGCGGGTTTCCTGATCGGTGTCGGCTGCCGACAGCGCGAGGAAGTCGAAATGGGTGTCGCCCTTGCCCTGCAGGACTTTCTCCATATAGACCATGGAGTCATCATAACGCCCGGCGCGGGCCAGTTGCACGGCGGCGGCGCGTTGCGCTTCGAGGTCGTCGGGGGCGTTTTTTGCCCAGATCAGCGCGGTATCCAGCGCAGGCTGGTCGGCGCCCAGGTATTCGGCGATGCGGAACGCGCGCTCGGAAACACCTGGATCCTGGGTATTGATGGCCTGGGTCACGTAGTTGTCCAGGGCAATGTCGAAGCGATTGCGCTGGCCGGCGAGTTCGGCGCTCAACAGACTGAAAACGGTTTCCTCGCTGAACGAGCTGTAAACCTTGGGCTTTTCAGGCGTGGGCGTGGTGTCTTCGACCGGCGGAGTACCGTCCGGCGAAACGGGGGCCAAGGCCTGGCAGCCGCTGAGGAAGACAAAAGCAAGGAGCAACGCGGAAGATCTATTCATATAGGAGAAGGACGACTAACCTGCGGTCGGATCATCATGACACAAGCCTTCGGCCAAACATAACCGCTCAGGCAATTTACGCTATCCCCTGTAGGAGCTGCCTCAGGCTGGGATCTTTTGATCTTGCTTCTGATTCGCAAAAACCAGAATCAAAAGATCGCAGCCTGCGGCAGCTCCTACGGGGGACGATGTGTACATGAACGAGAATGGATCGCAGCAGGCAGTGGATACAATAAGGGCGATAGATATCCAATAGTTGTTCTGGATCTGACGAAGTAGGACAATTGCCGGCTTCACGTCACCATCAGCGACCTTGAATGGCCTTCCTTGCACTCGGTATTAACCACAAGACTGCTTCAGTAGACGTCCGCGAGCGCGTGGCCTTTACCCCTGAGCAGCTGGTTGAGGCCTTGCAGCAGCTCTGCCGACTCACCGACAGCCGCGAAGCTGCGATCCTCTCCACCTGCAATCGCAGTGAGCTTTATATAGAACAGGACCAGCTTTCAGCTGATCTCGTGCTGCGCTGGCTGGCTGACTATCACCATTTAAGCCTCGATGAGCTGCGCGCGAGTGCCTATGTGCACGAAGATGATGCGGCAGTTCGTCACATGATGCGTGTCGCCTCCGGGCTCGACTCGCTGGTGTTGGGCGAACCGCAGATTCTCGGTCAGATGAAATCGGCCTACGCCGTGGCCCGCGAGGCCGGCACCATCGGCCCGCTGCTGGGACGGCTGTTTCAAGCGACGTTCAATGCCGCCAAACAGGTGCGCACCGATACCGCCATTGGCGAAAACCCGGTGTCCGTGGCGTTTGCCGCGGTCAGCCTGGCCAAACAGATTTTCAGCGACCTGCAACGCAGCCAGGCCCTGCTGATCGGCGCCGGCGAGACCATCACCCTGGTCGCCCGCCATTTGCATGAGCTGGGGGTCAAGCGCATCGTGGTCGCCAACCGTACGCTGGAGCGCGCCAGCCTGCTGGCCGAGCAGTTTGGCGCCCACGCGGTGCTGCTCTCGGACATTCCGGCGGAGCTGGTGCGCAGCGATATCGTGATCAGTTCGACCGCCAGCCAGTTGCCGATCCTCGGCAAGGGCGCGGTGGAAAGTGCGCTGAAGCAGCGCAAGCACAAGCCGATCTTCATGGTCGACATTGCCGTACCGCGAGACATCGAGCCGGAAGTCGGCGAACTCGACGACGTTTACCTCTACAGCGTCGACGATCTGCACGAAGTGGTCGCCGAAAACCTCAAGAGTCGCCAGGGCGCAGCCCAGGCGGCCGAAGAGATGGTTTCGGTCGGCGCCGACGATTTCATGGTGCGCCTGCGTGAGCTGGCGGCGGTCGATGTGCTCAAGGCCTATCGGCAACAGAGCGAACGCCTGCGTGACGAAGAGCTGCAAAAAGCCCTGCGTCTGCTGGCCAACGGCGGCAACGCCGAAGAGGTGCTCGGGCAACTGGCCCGCGGCCTGACCAATAAACTGTTGCATGCGCCCAGCGTGCAACTGAAAAAGCTTTCTGCCGAAGGCCGCCTCGATGCGCTGGCCATGGCCCAGGAACTCTTTGCCCTCGAGGGCTCACCGGATAGCTTTTCGGATAAAAAACCGCAATGAAAGCGTCACTGCTCAATAAGCTGGACATCCTCCAGGACCGTTTCGAGGAACTGACCGCGTTGCTCGGCGACGGCGAAGTCATTTCCGATCAAACCAAATTCCGTGCCTATTCCAAGGAATACGCCGAACTCGAGCCGGTCGTACAAGCGTATAAAAAGCTGCTCGGCGTACAAAGCGATCTTGAAGGCGCGCAGGCGCTGCTCAAGGACAGCGACCCGGACATGCGTGAAATGGCCGTGGAAGAAGTGCGCGAAGCCAAAGAGTTGTTGATCACGCTGGAATCCGACCTGCAACGCATGTTGTTGCCCAAAGATCCGAACGACGGGCGCAACGTGTTCCTCGAAATCCGCGCCGGCACTGGTGGCGACGAGGCGGCGATCTTCTCTGGCGACCTGTTCCGCATGTACTCGCGTTACGCCGAGCGTCGTGGCTGGCGCGTGGAAATCCTGTCGGAAAACGAAGGCGAACACGGTGGCTATAAAGAAGTCATCGCCCGCATTGAAGGCGACAACGTTTACGGCAAGCTGAAATTCGAATCCGGCGCGCACCGCGTACAACGTGTACCCGCTACCGAATCCCAGGGCCGTATCCACACCTCGGCCTGCACCGTGGCGGTGTTGCCCGAGCCGGACGAGCGCGAAGCCATCGAGATCAACCCGGCGGATTTGCGCGTCGACACCTACCGCTCCTCCGGGGCCGGTGGTCAGCACGTCAACACCACCGACTCGGCGATCCGCATCACCCACATACCGACCGGCACCGTCGTCGAGTGTCAGGAAGAACGTTCCCAGCACAAGAACCGTGCGCGGGCGATGGCGTGGCTGGCGGCCAAGCTCAACGATCAGCAGACCGCTGCGGCGGCCAATGCGATTGCCAGCGAGCGTAAATTGCTCGTCGGTTCCGGTGATCGTTCCGAGCGCATCCGTACTTACAACTTTGCCCAGGGCCGGGTCACAGACCATCGCGTCAACCTGACCCTGTACTCCCTTGACGAAATTCTCGCCGGTGGCGTTGAAGCGGTGATCGAGCCTTTGCTGGCCGAGTACCAGGCCGACCAACTTGCAGCGATAGGTGAATAAATGACCATCATTGCCAGCCTGTTGCGCGCCGCCGAACTGCCGGACTCGCCCACGGCGCGTCTGGATGCCGAGTTGCTGCTGGCGGCGGCACTGGGCAAACCGCGCAGTTTCCTGCACACCTGGCCTGAGCGCATTGTGCCCAGCGAAGCGGTGCTGGTTTTTACCGAGTACCTGCAGCGACGTCGCAGCGGTGAGCCGGTGGCCTACATCCTCGGTCAGCAGGGTTTCTGGAAACTCGACCTGGAAGTCGCGCCGCACACCCTGATTCCACGTCCCGACACTGAATTGCTGGTCGAAGCCGCGCTGGAACTGCTGGCGGCAACGCCGGCGACAGTTCTTGATCTGGGCACCGGCAGCGGCGCGATTGCCCTGGCCCTGGCCAGTGAACGCCCGGCGTGGAAGGTCACGGCGGTGGATCGCGTGCTGGAGGCCGTGGCCCTCGCCGAACGCAATCGCCAGCGCTTGAATCTGAGCAACGCCACGGTGCTGAACAGCCACTGGTTCAGCGCTCTCGAAGGCCAGCGCTTCAATCTGATTATCAGCAACCCGCCGTACATCGCTGCCGCCGACCCGCATCTGGTCGAAGGCGATGTGCGCTTCGAACCGGCCAGCGCACTGGTCGCCGGTGTCGACGGGCTCGACGATCTGCGCCTGATCGTCGCCCAGGCCCCGGGCCATCTTGAAGCCGGTGGCTGGCTGATGCTCGAACACGGCTATGATCAAGCCGAGGCCGTGCGCGATCTGTTGCTGACCCACGGTTTCGAAGAAGTCCACAGCCGTACCGATCTGGGCGGCCATCAACGGATCAGCCTGGGGCGTCTGCCGTGCTGAATGATCAGGAATTGCTGCGCTATAGCCGGCAGATTCTGCTGCAACACATCGATATCGACGGGCAACTGAAGCTCAAGGACAGCCGCGTGCTGATCGTCGGCCTTGGCGGTCTCGGCGCGCCGGTTGCGCTGTATCTGGCAGCGGCCGGTGTCGGTGAGCTGCACCTGGCGGATTTCGACACGGTCGATCTGACCAACCTGCAACGCCAGATCATCCATGACACCGACAGCGTCGGCATGAGCAAGGTCGACTCGGCGCTCAAGCGTCTGAGCGCGATCAATCCCGAGATTCAACTGGTTGCCCATCGCCAGGCGCTGGACGCGGACTCGCTGGCCGCCGCGGTGACAGCGGTGGATCTGGTGCTCGACTGCTCCGACAATTTCTCCACCCGCGAAGCGGTCAACGCCGCCTGCGTGGCGGCGTGCAAACCCTTGGTCAGTGGTGCGGCGATTCGCCTGGAAGGGCAGTTGTCGGTGTTTGACCCGCGCCGCCCGGAAAGTCCGTGCTACCACTGCCTGTACGGGCATGGCAGCGAGGCCGAGCTGACCTGCAGCGAAGCCGGTGTGGTCGGGCCACTGGTAGGGCTGGTCGGCAGTCTGCAGGCGCTGGAAGCGTTGAAGGTGCTGGTCGGCTTCGGCGAACCGCTGGTGGGTCGCTTGCTGCTGATCGATGCCTTGGGCTCGCGCTTCCGTGAATTGCGGGTCAAGCGCGACCCGGGTTGCAGTGTCTGTGGTTCGAACCATGCGTGAAGCACCGATCGCGGTGTTCGATTCCGGTGTCGGCGGCTTGTCGGTATTGGCCGAGATCCAGCGTTTGCTGCCCCATGAGTCACTGCTGTATTTCGCCGATTGCGGGCACATTCCCTACGGCGAGAAATCCCCCGAGTTCATCCGCCAGCGTTGTAACGTGATGGCCGGATTTTTCCGCGAGCAGGGTGCCAAGGCCCTGGTCATTGCCTGCAACACCGCCACGGTGGCGGCTGTTGCCGATCTGCGCCGGGATTTTCCCGACTGGCCGATCGTTGGCATGGAGCCGGCGGTCAAACCCGCTGCCGCCGCCACTCGTAGTGGCGTGGTCGGCGTGCTCGCCACCACCGGCACGTTGCAGAGCGCCAAGTTCGCCGCGTTGCTCGACCGGTTCGCCACGGATGTGCGAGTCATCACCCAGCCGTGTCCCGGTCTGGTTGAGCTGATTGAAAGCGGTGATCTGCACAGCGCCGAGTTGCGCGCATTGCTCAAACACTATGTCGATCCGCTGCTGGCCAACGGTTGCGACACGATCATCCTGGGCTGCACCCACTATCCGTTTCTCAAGCCGATGCTCAAGACGATGATCCCCGAGAGCATCAGTCTGATCGACACCGGTGCCGCCGTTGCCCGCCAATTGCAGCGGCTGCTGGCCGAACGAGACCTGCTCGCCGAGGGGCCGAACCGCCCGGTCAGATTCTGGACCAGCGCCAACCCCGAGTCCTTTCGCAAGACCCTGCCCCTGCTGGGCCAAGTTGCCGGTGACGTCGAAAAATTCACCTTGTAAAAAAAGTGTGAAATATCTAAAAAGTCAGCTGAACTTCTGATCAAGCGCTGATTTCTATACGGCTGAGTTACTTAGAAAACCAAACGATCGTTCCGGAAAAGGAAGTTTCAACGTGAAGCGACTATTCTGCTTGGCCGCGATTGCGGCTGCACTGATGGGGCAAAGTTTTACCGCACAAGCGGCAGGCGTCGAGTTTGCGGTGGGTGCGACCAGCGATTCGACGATGACGTATCGCCTGGGCATGAATTTCGATTGGGACAAGAGCTGGCTGCAAAGTGACGTCGGTCGCCTGACCGGATACTGGAGCGGTGCTTACACCTATTGGGAAGGCGACAAGACCTCCAGCAACAACAGCCTGTCGTTCTCGCCGGTATTCGTTTACGAGTTCGCCGGCCAGTCGGTCAAACCGTATGTTGAAGCGGGGATTGGTGTGGCAGCGTTCTCCAACACCCACTATGAGAACAACAACCTCGGCGGCTCTTTCCAGTTCGAAGACCGTTTCGGTTTTGGTCTGCGCTTTAATGGCGGGCATGAAGTCGGGATTCGTGCAACGCACTATTCCAACGCCGGCCTGGCCAGCAGTAACGATGGTGTAGAAAGCTACTCGCTGCATTACACGATGCCGCTGTAAAAAAGATCAAAAGATCGCAGCCTTCGGCAGCTCCTACAGGAGAAATCATTCCCATGCAGGAGCTGCCGAAGGCTGCGATCTTTTGCTTTAAATCAGCGGTAGGCCGTGGCAATGCCTTTGCGTTCTTCAATGCATTCCGGCGCGCCCATTTCGAATTCGCGACAGATCAGCGGACGTTTCTCGTAGATCGTGCACATCATGCTGTCGCGATCCAGCGCCGCGCACCAGCCGTCGTCCAGACGCAGCATGACTTCTCCGCCCCACTCATCGGTATCGATAAAGCGCTCAGGCACGCCGGTGTCGGTGATCAGCATCACTTCGAGCTGACAGCAGCACGCTGCGCAGGTTGAGCAGGTGACCGCAGGTTCGGCGATTTGATGGTGGGGAATGGTTTTCATGGCGGCAGTGTAAGGCAGTGGCCGTTGGCTGTGTGAAAGGCCTGACAGACGCTCAGTGGCTCAGACGCCGCGCCATGGCATGCAATAACGGAAACAGCAGCGCCCACAGCAGACCGATGCCGATCAGCGTCGGCCATTCGCCGTAAGGAAATTGCACCCCGGCCAGGCGTCCGCCCCCGTAGTAAGACAACGCACCGCCCACCGCACCGAGTGCGCTGGCCAGCCACCATGGCCGGGCGCTCCATTGCAGGCAGTGGCGCAGGGTGGTGGCGAGCAAGGCCCAGAGCAGCATCAGCCACAGCGGAATCAGGGGTGACAGGTCTTGAAATGCGAACACGCCGGCAGCGCGCAATAGGCTGTCCACCGCCGTGCCGACAATCACTACGCTGAGGATCAAACGACCTTCCACCGCCCAACTGCTGATCCAGCCCAGATGGATCACCAGCACCGCCAGCGCCAACAACAACCACAGACTGTTGCCGCCGATGACACAGGCCAGCCAGCCGACCTGAAACAGCACGGCATTGGCCAGTCGCTCAAGCATCGAAGCGCCCGAGCAGCGGCGCGGGCATCGCTGCCGGTTTGGCCAGGAGCAATTGTGCGGTGCCGATGGTGCGTTCCAGGAACCCGCCTTCGCAGTAGCACAGGTAAAACTCCCACAGCCGCAGGAAGTAATCGTCGTAACCCAACTCGCTCAACCGGCCATGGGCGCGCCGGAAGTTCTCGTGCCACAGGCGCAGGGTACGGGCGTAATGCAGGCCGAAATCTTCCATGTGCAGCAGGTTCATGTCGGTGTCACGGCTGACGATCTCCAGCATTTTCTGCACGCAGGGCAGGGCGCCGCCGGGGAAGATGTAACGCTGGATGAAATCGACGCCGCGCCGTGCCTGTTCATAACGCTGCTCGCGGATGGTGATCGCCTGCAACAGCATCAGGCCGTTGCTCTTGAGCAGGTGCGCGCACTGCTTGAAGTAAGTCGGCAGGAAGCGATGACCGACCGCTTCGATCATCTCGATCGATACCAGTTTGTCGTACTCACCGGTGAGGTCGCGGTAGTCCTTGAGCAGCAGCGTCACCCGCTCCTGCAACCCCAGCGCCTCGATGCGCCGGGCGGTAAACGCGTACTGCTCTTTCGACAGCGTCGTGGTGGTGACATGGCAACCGTAATGCTGTGCGGCGTAAAGCGCCATGCTGCCCCAGCCGGTACCGATTTCCAGCAGGTGATCACTGGGTTTGAGCGCGAGTTTCTGGCAGATCCGTTCCAGTTTGTTCAGTTGTGCCTGTTCCAGGCTGTCCTCGGGGGTGAGGAATTGCGCTGCCGAATACATCATGGTCGGGTCGAGAAACTGTTCGAACAGGTCGTTGCCCAGATCATAGTGCGCGGCAATGTTTTTCTGCGAACCCTTGCGCGTATTGCGGTTGAGCCAATGCAAACCTTGCACCAGCGGCCGGCTGAGGCGGGCCAGACCGCCCTCCATCGCATCCAGTACTTCAAGATTGCTGACGAACACCCGCACCACGGCGGTCAGGTCCGGTGAGCTCCAGTAGCCATGAATGAACGCCTCGCCCGCGCCGATCGAGCCGTTGCTGGCGACCATGCCCCAGGCGGCCGGGTCCTGTATGTGGATTTCGCCCAGCAACGCACTGCCCGGAGTACCGAACAGCATTTGTTCGCCGTCCTCGATCAGCAGCAATTGGCCGTGCTTGAGTTGGCCCAATTGGCGCAGCACGCCGCGCCGCAGCAGCGAGCCGGTCAAACCGTTGGTGTTAAAGCGATTGACTGACAGGCTAGAGGATTTCATGGCGCTGCTCCTTGGGCGGCACAGTGGCAGTTTGAAAGCTGCCCTCGGCAGCCTGATGAGCAAAAATCGGTGCGCGCTTGAGCAACAGGCGCAGGGCTTGCCAATAAATCGCCAGAGCGGTTTTCGCGGTCATCCACGGAAAACGCCACAAGTAGCGGTGCAGGCTGCGGCGGTCGAGGGGCTCGCGCTGCAGGTTCAGCGTGGCGTCGAACAGTTTTTGCTCGCCCTGCCAGTCGGCCATGTGCACGCCGAGGTTCTGCGCGGCCGGACTGAAACTCATGCGGTACTCAAGATCGCGCGGCAGGAACGGCGAGACGTGAAAAGCCTTGGCCACCGCGAAGTGCTGGTGAAAGTCCTGCAGATTGACCGGTGCGCGGGCCGGCAGCACGTAGTGATAACGCTCACGCCACGGCGTGTTGGTCACTTCACAGAGGATCGCCGCCAGTTGCCCGTCGGCCTCGTGGCAATAAAAGAAGCTCACCGGATTGAAGGCCAGGCCCCAACTGCGCGGTTGGGTCAGCAGGCAGACTGAACCTTGCGGCTGATGGCCGAGGGCGGCGCCGACCTGTTGGCGCACCGCATCGATCAGGCGCATGCCGCTGCCAGTGAAGGTTTTCAGGTAGTCGGTTTCGCGAAACGAAAACGGCGCAAAGCGGCTGCGACTGGCGAGCGCCGACAGCTCGAACACGGCGTCCTGCTCGGCCAGGTCGAGGTACAGCAGACCGATCCGGTAACGGAATTCATGGCGTCTGGGCGCAAAGCGCCGATGGCCGATCCAGCCACTGTACAGCGCGCTGTTCATAAGCTTTCCCCGAACGCGGCCGCCACGCGTAACGCGCTGACCACGCCGTCCTCATGAAAACCGTTGGCCCAGTAGGCGCCGCAGAAGTGGGTGTGTTGCTGGCCGTCCAGTTCGGCCCAACGGTTCTGTGCCGCTAGCGCCGCGAGGCTGAATTGCGGGTGGGCGTAGGTGTATTTGGCGAGCACCTTGAACGGGCTGATGCCGGCGCTCTGGTTGAGGCTGACACAGAACGTGGTGTCGCTCGCAATCCCCTGCAGGATGTTCATGTCGTAGGTGACGGCCGCATGCGTATGGCCGGCGCCGCTCAAGCGATAGTTCCAACTGGCCCAGGCCAGTTTGCGCGAGGGCAGCAGGCGGGTGTCGGTGTGCAGCACCACTTCGTTGTCGGCGTAGGGCAGGGCACCGAGAATCGTCCGTTCTGCCTGGCTGGGGATGGCCAGCAATTGCAGGGCTTGATCGCTGTGGCAGGCGAGCACCACTTTGTCGAAACGCTCGATGCCGGCCGGGCTGTGGATAACCACGCCGTGCTCGTCGCGATCGATGCGGGTCACCGGGCAACTGAGGCGGATTTTATCGTTGAACGCAGCAGTCAACGGCGCAACATAAGCGCTGGAGCCGCCCTCGATCACTTGCCATTGCGGACGATCACTGACCGACAACAGGCCATGGTTCTTGAAGAACCGCACGAAGAACTGCAGCGGGAAATTGAGCATCTCGGCCATCGGCATCGACCAGATCGCCGACCCCATCGGCACGATGTAATGCAGAATGAAGCGTTCGCCATAACCGCCGGCCTTGAGGTAATCGTCGAGCGTGGTGTCGGCGCCGATCCGTTGTTCGGCGAGGTCGCGCTGGGCCTCTTTATTGAAACGCAGGATGTCGCGCAACATGCCCCAGAACCCCGGCGACAGCAGGTTGCGACGCTGGGCGAACAGGCTGTTGAGGTTGTTGCCGTTGTATTCCAGGCCCGTGTCCGGGTCGGTCACCGAAAAGCTCATTTCGGTCGGTTTGAACGACACGCCGAGCTGGCCGAGCAAACGGATGAAGTTCGGATAAGTCCAGTCGTTGAACACGATGAAGCCGGTGTCCACGCTATAGGGGCGGCCATCGACGGTCACCTGCACGGTGTGCGTGTGGCCGCCGACCCAGTCGCTGGCCTCGAACACCGTGACGTCGTGTCGGCGATTGAGCAGGTAGGCGCAGGTCAGGCCCGCGATTCCGCTGCCGACAATGGCGATTTTCACGTTGGATCCCGCAGCGGCGGACTGCTGCGCACCATGCGCTTGCCAATCGCCAGTTGCAGGCGGTCGGGCAGTATCGACAGTGGCCACAACGCCGCCATGAACAGCGCCGGAAAAGCGATTTCCAGAGGGCGATCCTTGAGCTTGGCGAAGATGTGCCGTGCGGCTTTATCCGCAGGCCAGCTCAGCGGCATCGGGAAGTCGTTTCTGGCGGTCAGTGGGGTTTCGACGAAGCCTGGACTGATGATCGTGACATCCATGCCCTCGATGGCGAGATCGATACGCAGCGATTCAAACAGGTAGCGCAGCCCGGCCTTCGACGCGCCATAGGCTTCGGCCCGAGGCAGCGGCAGGTAGGTCACGGAGCTGGCCATCCCGACCAGATGCGGCGTGGTGCCGTTGCGCAGCAGCGGCAGGGCGGCTTCGATGCAGTAACTGCTGGCGAGCAGGTTGGTGCGCACCACGTGTTCGATGATCGACGCGTCGAACTGTCGGGCGTCAACGTATTCGCAGGTGCCGGCATTGAGGATCACGCTGTCGAGCGAGCCCCAGGCCCGTTCGATCTGCTGACCGATTTCGCGCACGGTCTGACTGTTGGTCAAATCGCCCGCCACCACCAGCACTTGCCCCGGATAGCGTTGCGACAGCACTTTGAGCGGTGCCACTTGCCGCGAACTGACGGCCAGATGCGCGCCGCTTTTCAGAATCTCTTCGGCCAGTGCTGCACCGATGCCACTGCTGGCACCGGTCAGCCAATAACGCCGTGGAGGTGTACGACTCATCCCATTCTCCTTTTCAGCCAAGCGATCACGCGGCCCAATACGGGTAAATGTTCATACAGCATGGCCCCGGCATCGAAGTAGTCCCGGTGGCGATAAACCTTATCGCGCCACAGCAGGTGCGAACACCCGGCGACGCGAATCAATCGGCCACCCGCCAGGCGCGGGTGACGGTAACTCATGACCCAGCGCAGGTAACCTTCACAGTCGCCGATCTGGTCGAAGCCGTGGAAGTCGAAGCGCAGCTCGCTGACGTTGGCGTACAGCTCGCTGAAGTAATGGCGCAGTTGCGCCAGCCCTTGCACTTCATGCAGTGGGTCGGTGAAGTGAATGTCATCGCTGTAAAGCTCGCCCAGACGCTGCAGGTTGTCTTTGTCCAACTCGGCAAACTGGCGGGCGAAGCGGCGCAGGAATTCACTCATGGACCTCTCCCATGGACGAGCGCGACGGCAGATTCTTGAAGGCCGCCAGCGCGCGTTCGCGCGAAGCCCCGAGATTGACGATCGGCGCCGGATAATCCGCAACGCCGAACAGTCCGCCGACGCTGGCCGGGTTGTGTACTTCCTTTTTGTTCAGGCCGGCCAGCTCAGGCAACCAGTGCTTGATGAACAGGCCTTCGCTGTCGAATTTTTCCGATTGGCTCAGCGGGTTGAAAATGCGGAAATACGGTGCCGAATCGGTGCCGGTCGAAGCGCTCCACTGCCAGCCGCCGTTGTTCGCCGCCAGATCGCCGTCGATCAGGTGACGCATGAAAAAACGCTCGCCTTCTCGCCAGTCGATCAGCAGGTTTTTGGTCAGGAACATCGCCACCACCATCCGTAGGCGATTGTGCATCCAGCCGGTCTCCAGCAGTTGGCGCATGGCCGCATCGATGATCGGCAAACCGGTGCGTGCCTCTTGCCACGCGGCCAGTTCGTCCGGCGCGTTGCGCCAGGCCACAGCCTCGGTTTCCGGGCGAAACGCGCGATGGCGCGAGACCCGTGGATAGCCGACCAGAATGTGCTTGTAGAACTCGCGCCACAGCAGCTCGTTGATCCAGGTCACCGCGCCGACCTTGCCGCTGTCGAACTCGCCCTGATTGCTTTGCAGCGCGGCGTGCAGGCATTGGCGCGGCGAGATCACCCCGGCGGCCAGATAGGCCGAGAGTTGACTGGTGCCGGGCTTGGCCGGGAAGTCGCGTTCGCTCTGGTAGTAGTCGATCTGCGCGTCGGCGAAGGTGTCGAGTCGGCGCCGGGCTTGCTGTTCGCCAGCAGGCCACAGGGCGCGTAATGATTCGCTCGGCGCTGCAAAACCTTCGACGGATGCAGGCACCGGATCGCTGTCGATGTTCAGCTTCGCCTGTTTGCCGGGTGCTTTGATCAGCCCGGGCACCGAGCGGTGCAGGCGTTCGTAGCAGACCTTGCGGAACTGGCTGAACACCTGAAAGTAGGTCTCTGTCTTGGTCAGTACCGTGCCGGGCTTGAACAGCAGTTGGTCAAGGTAACTGTGAAAGGCGATGCCTGTGGTTTTCAGGGCCTGGGCAACCGCCGCATCGCGATGGCTTTCGTGGACGCCGTATTCTTCGTTGACGTGCACCGCTTCGACGTTCAGTTGCCGGCAAAGCTCGGCTAGCACCGCCGGGGCCTGATCCCAATGGTCAGCGGTGCGGATCAGCAACGGGATGTTCAGCTCGCCGAGGGCGCTGCTCAGTTCACGCAGATTGCGCAGCCAGAAATCGACCTTGCACGCGGCATCGTCATGCTCCAGCCACTGCCGTGGGCTCAACAGATACACGGCAACCGTCGGCCCGCGCGCTGCGGCGGCCGCGAGGGCGGTGTTGTCATGTTGGCGCAGGTCGCTGCGCAGCCAGATCAATTGCATCGCGGTTTCCATTAAATCAGCCCACGCTGAACGAGTACCTGATGTGCCGAGAGCGGATCTTCGGCCAGGATCAAATCAGCGATCTCACTTGTTCTTACGGACAACTCGGTCTGGTGGATGCATACCGTTGGTCCGACCAGCATTGTCGGAGCACTGACGCCATGCAGCAGTTTTGGCAGCTGCGCCAGGTTCATCGCCTTGCTGGAATACAGCAGTACGCCACGCGCTTGCAGATGGTCGACCGCCAGTGCCAGTTCTCCGGCCGGTAGCGGCCAGTCGAATACTTGTACCGGGCAGTCGGCACTGCTGATCAGCCACGCGCATAGCCACAGGTGTGGTTCCAGTGGCAGGTCCGAGTGATTGATCAACAGCAGGGGCGCAGCGTGTAACTGTCGATTGTTATGGTAGATGCGTGCGCCGAATTTGCTGCGTAACCACGAATAAAAGAATACCCGCTCCATCTGTGCACCGAACTGGCCCTGCCAGCGCTGCTCGAGTTCGGCCAGCAGCGGCAGCAGCAATTGCTCGCACAAGGTGCGTGGCGGATACAGGGCCATGGCCTGGTTGATGCTGTCGTCGAGGTTGCGCTCGTTGAGCTGGGTGACGGCGTTGAGCAGGGTCTGACGCAGGCGCTGCCAGTCGTTTTCCACCGTTTCGGTAAAGGCTTGCGGGGTGTCGAGCAGCGGTTTGACCTGACTGACCGCCACGCCCCGGTTGAGCCAGGTGAGGATGGTCAGGATCCGTTGCACATGTTCGCTGGAGTACAGGCGATGGCCCTTGGGTGTGCGTTGCGGCACGATCAGCCCGTAACGGCGCTCCCAGGCGCGCAGGGTGATGGCGTTGACGCCTGTCTGGCGCGCGACTTCACGGATCGGCAGCCAGCCCTCGTCGAGGGCTTTCTTGAAGTCGGCGCCGAGGTCTTCCCGGGCGCTGGTGTCGAGGGTCTCGTTCATCAAATGGCGTTTCGCAGGCTGAGGTTTTCCGGATGCGGCTGCAGGTACACCTGTTGCGCAATGTACGGATCCGGGTGTTGCCGAAAATGATGCTTGAGCAACGTCAACGGCACCACCAGCGGCACGATGCCGTGTCGGTACTGGCCGATGACATGCAGCACTTCCTGTTTGTCTTCGCTGCTGATTGCTTGCTTCAGATAACCGCTTATATGTTGCAGCACATTGCTGTGGGTGCGGCGGGTGGCGCATTTCTTCAACGCCACCATCAGCTCGCTGAAGTAGCGCGGGCCGAGTTCGACCGGATCGGTCTGGCCCATGTTGCCCAGCAGTTTGCCCAGCGCCTTGTACTGCTCCGGGTTGTGGGCCATCAGCAGGTATTTGTAACGCGAGTGGAATTCGGTCAGTGCGCGGCGGCTCAAGCCTTGTGCGAGCACCTGTTGCCAGGCGCTGTAGGCGAGTACGCGGGTGATGAAATTTTCCCGCAGCACCGGGTCGTTGAGGCGTCCGGCTTCTTCCACCGGCAGGTCCGGGTGTCGGGCACAGAACGCCTGGGCATAGATGCCCCGACCGCCGCCGTTCACCGGGGCGCCGTTGGCGTGATAGACCTTGACCCGTTCCAGACCGCACGACGGCGATTGCTGCATGAAGATGTAGCCGCAGATGTCATTGAGCTCGCCGGCCATTTTCTGCCCATAGGCGGCCAGCGGTTCCGTGACATTGACTTGCGGGTTGACGGTGCCGACGGCTTTGGGAGTGTCCGGATCCCCGACCAGCCGGATCGGCTCGCGAGGGATGCCCAGGCCAATGGCGACTTCGGGGCATACCGGGACGAATTCGAAATACTCGGCAAGGGTGCGGCTGCACAGCCGCGATTCCTTGTGCCCACCGTTGTAGCGCACTTCGGCGCCCATCAGGCAGGCGCTGATGGCGATTTTGGGCCGGGAGACAGAAAGGTCGGACATGCACACCTCGAATCTATTCCTGTACAGGAGATTATTTCTGTACAACTTTTAACAGCATAGATTCATGCGTGTACAAGTCAAATGATTTGTATAAGTTTTTGCGGTGTCCACTAACCTTCTGTAGGAGTGAGGCTGCTCGCGATAGCGGTGTGACATTCAGCCTTTGCGCCGACTGGCACTCAGTTATCGCGAGCAGGCTCACTCCTGCAGGGTTGCTATTGCCAGCCCAGTAGCCAGTGATCGTTATTCTTCAGCGTCTGCCAATCGATGCGTTCGGCGCGTTTGGTCAACACCGCCTGCAACTCGATCTCCAGCACCGTACCGTCCTCGTCGCGGAACAGTTCGGTTACCAGAAAATGTTTTTCGCGGTTTTGCGGGTGGGCTGCTGTCCACTTCGACAGCAGCAGTTTTTGCGGGTTGAGGCGGTTCACTGCAGGTGTTCGTGCAAGCGGCGCGCGGCTTCCTGGCCGCTGAGCCAGGCCCCTTCGACGCGCCCGGACAGGCACCAGTCGCCGCAGGCGTACAGGCCCAGATCGGCATCGGCCAGCGTGCCCCATTCGTGGCCGCTCGCCGGGCGTGCGTAGAGCCAGCGGTGGGCGAGGCTGAAGGTCGGGGCGGGCATGGCGCTGTGCAGCAGTTCGGCGAACGCGCCGTGCAGTTGTTCGATCACCGCTTCCTTGGGCAGGTCGATGTGTTGCCGGCTCCAGGCGCTGCTGGCGTGCAGCACCCAGGTATCGCATGTAGTGTCGCGCCCCGGTTTGCTGCGGTTGCGCGCCAGCCAGTCGAGCGGGCTGTCCTGCACGAAGCAACCTTCGATCGGTGTATCCAGTGGCGTGTCGAAGGCGAGGGCGACGGCCCAGGTCGGGTCCATCTTCACCCCGGCGGCCGCACCGGCGAGTTTCGGTGCGGCGGCCAGCAAGGCAGTGGCCTGCGGTGCCGGGGTGGCGATCACGACATGGCTGAAGGGGCCGTGGGTGAAACCTTCGGCGTCTTGCAGGTGCCAGTGTTCTTCACCGCGAAAGACTTCGGTGATGCGGCAGGCGAAGTGCACTTCCAGACCGTTGAGCAAACCCCGGGTGATCGCGCTCATGCGCGGCGTGCCGACCCAGCGGGTCTGCTCGTCCGGCGACAGATTCAACTGGCCGCCCTGAAAGGTGTAGAGCTGCGGTTGCCATTCGGCGACCCAGCCCAGACTTTGCCAACGTTGCACCTCGGTGACGAAGCGCCGGTCGCGGGCGGTGAAATATTGCGCGCCCATGTCCAGCGAACCGGCGTCGCTGCGTTTGCTCGACATGCGTCCGCCGCTGCCGCGGCTTTTGTCGAAGAGCTGGACGGTATGTCCGGTCTCTGTCAGCGCCTGGGCGGCGGAGAGTCCGGCGATGCCGGTGCCGATGATTGCGATAGGTACAGTCATAGGGGCCTCGTTTACCTTTCTGTACAGACTACGCCGTGAATGAAACCTGTACAATTTTGTTTTTTGGTATAACTTCTAGCGTTCTCGTTCTGACAGCTTGGCCTATGGTTAAACAATAGAGCCTGCCCGATAGAAAAGATCCCTGCTTATAAAAATAGACTAGTGATCCGGGTAAAACGCCACGCGAGGAAGATGTCATGCACATATTGCTGACCGGCGGTACTGGTTTGATAGGACGTCAGCTCTGCCGGCACTGGTCGGGGCAGGGTCATCAACTGACGGTGTGGAGTCGGCGTCCGGAAAAAGTCGCGCAAATCTGTGGTGCTCAGGTGCGCGGTATTGCGCGTCTAGAGGACCTCGGTGATGAGTCGCTGGACGCGATCATCAACCTGGCCGGAGCGCCGATTGCTGATCGGCCATGGACCCATCGGCGCAAGGCGTTGTTGTGGAGCAGCCGCATCACCCTGACCGAAACCTTGCTGGCCTGGCTGGAAACACGCGAACAGAAACCGGCGTTGCTGATTTCCGGTTCGGCCATCGGCTGGTACGGCGATGGTGGTGAGCGTGAGCTGACGGAAGATTCACCGCCGGTGATCGACGATTTCGCCAGCCAGTTGTGCATTGCCTGGGAGGAAACCGCCCAGCGTGCCGAAGCGTTGGGCATCCGCGTGGTGCTGGTGCGTACCGGGCTGGTGCTGTCGGCCGAAGGCGGCTTTTTGTCGCGGTTGTTGCTGCCGTTCAAACTCGGCCTGGGCGGGCCTCTGGGCAATGGCCGGCAGTGGATGCCATGGATTCATATCGAAGATCAAATCGCCCTGATTGATTTTCTTCTGCACCGCAATCAGGCGAGCGGTCCTTATAATGCCTGCGCGCCGAAACCGGTGCGCAATCGCGAGTTTGCCAAGACGCTGGGCAGCGTATTGCACCGTCCGGCGTTCATGCCGATGCCGGCGCTGGCGCTGAAAGTCGGGCTTGGCGAAATGTCATTGCTGTTGCTGGGCGGCCAACGGGCCATGCCGGCACGCTTGCTGGAAGCGGGTTTCACTTTCCAGTTCACGGATTTGCGCGCGGCCCTGGATGATCTCTCCGGCCGCCTTTGAAATAGGACGATGCATGACCGATCACGCCTTGCTTCTGGTCAACCTGGGTTCCCCGGCCTCCACCTCGGTGGCCGATGTTCGCAGCTACCTCAATCAATTTCTGATGGACCCGTACGTGATCGACCTGCCATGGCCGGTGCGGCGTCTGTTGGTGTCGCTGATCCTGATCAAGCGTCCCGAGCAATCGGCCCATGCCTACGCCTCGATCTGGTGGGAGGAGGGCTCGCCGCTGGTGGTGCTCAGTCGTCGTCTGCAACAGCAGATGGTCTCGCAGTGGAGCCACGGCCCGGTGGAACTGGCCATGCGTTATGGCGAGCCGTCGATTGAGACGAAGTTGCTGCACTTGGTCGCTACGGGGCACAAGCGCATCACCCTGGCACCGCTTTATCCACAGTTCGCCGACAGCACCACCACCACGGTGATCGAAGAAGCCAAACGGGTGATCCGCGAGAAGAAACTCGATGTACAGCTCTCGGTGCTGCAACCGTTTTACGATCAGCCGGAATACCTCGACGCCTTGGTCGCCAGTGCCAAACCGCATTTGCAGCAGGACTACGATCACTTGCTGCTGAGCTTCCACGGCTTGCCGGAGCGGCACCTGACCAAGCTCGATCCGACCGGTTATCACTGCTTCAAAAACGAGGATTGCTGCAAGAATGCTTCGCCGGCAGTCCTCGCGACCTGTTACCGCGCCCAGTGCTTGCGCACGGCGGCGGAGTTCGCCAAGCGCGCGGGCATCGCCGATGGCAAATGGTCGGTGTCGTTTCAGTCGCGGCTGGGGCGGGCCAAGTGGATCGAACCCTACACCGAGGCGCGGCTCGATGAGCTGGCGAAAAGCGGGGTGAAAAAGATTCTGGTGATGTGTCCGGCGTTTGTCGCCGATTGCATCGAGACTCTGGAAGAGATCGGTGATCGCGGCAAGGAGCAGTTCCGCGAAGCGGGGGGCGAGGAGTTGGTACTGGTGCCGTGCCTGAATGACGACCCGCAATGGGCGAAGGCGTTGGCGACCCTGTGCGAGCGAGCGCCACTGGCCCTCTAAAAGCAAATCGCGAGCAGGCTCACTCCTACAGGTATTGCGTTGACCTTGTAGGAGTGAGCCTGCTCGCGATAGCTATCTGTCAGGCAATAAAAATCTTCAGGCCTTAAATCAGCGGCTCATCCGCCTTCTTGTTCTTCCAGCCATCATTGCCCGGCAGAATCAGGTTCAACGCAATCGCCACCACCGCGCACAGCGCGATGCCTTTGAGGCCGAAGTCGTCCGGACCGGTGCCGGTGCCGACCAGCACACCGCCGATACCGAATACCAGGGTCACCGACACGATCACCAGATTGCGCGCTTCGCCCAGATCGATCTTGTGACGGATCAGGGTGTTCATCCCCACTGCGGCGATCGAACCGAACAACAGGCACAGAATCCCGCCCATCACCGGCACCGGAATACTTTGCAGCAGCGCACCGAACTTGCCGATGAACGCCAGGGTGATGGCGAAGATCGCCGCCCAGGTCATGATTTTCGGGTTGTAGTTCTTGGTCAGCATCACCGCGCCGGTCACTTCGGCGTAGGTGGTGTTCGGCGGGCCGCCAAACAGGCCGGCGGCCGTGGTGGCGATGCCGTCACCCAGCAGAGTGCGATGCAGACCAGGCTTCTTCAGATAGTCACGACCGGTCACGCTACCCACGGCAATCACGCCGCCGATGTGCTCGATCGCCGGCGCAAGGGCCACGGGGACGATGAACAGGATCGCCTGCCAGTTGAACTCGGGGGCGGTGAAGTGCGGCAGCGCAAACCATGGCGCTGCGACAATCTTCGCGGTATCGACCACGCCGAAATAGAACGACATGGCAAAACCGACCAGCACACCGGAAATGATCGGTACCAGACGGAAGATGCCTTTGCCGAACACCGCCACGATCAACGTGGTCAGCAGCGCCGGCATCGAGATCAACATTGCGGTCTGGTAGTGGATCAGCTCGGAACCGTCGCCAGCCTTGCCCATCGCCATGTTCGCGGCAATCGGCGCCATGGCCAGACCGATCGAAATGATCACCGGACCAATCACCACTGGCGGCAGCAGACGGTCAATGAAACCGGTGCCTTTGATCTTCACGGCAAGGCCCAGGAAGGTGTAGACGAAACCGGCCGCCATCACGCCGCCCATGGTCGCGGCGAGGCCGAACTGGCCCTTGGCGAGAATGATCGGGGTGATGAACGCAAAGCTCGACGCCAGGAACACCGGCACCTGACGCCCGGTGACGATCTGGAACAGGATCGTCCCCAGACCTGCAGTAAACAGTGCCACGTTCGGGTCCAGGCCCGTGATCAGCGGCATCAGCACCAGGGCGCCGAAAGCCACGAACAGCATCTGGGCACCGGACAGCACCGTGCGCCAGAGCGGATCGTTGAACTCTTGCTGCATGCTCACGCGTCCTTCTGCTTGGTACCGAAGATCTTGTCACCGGCATCGCCAAGCCCTGGGATGATGTAACCGTGTTCGTTCAGACGTTCATCAATGGAGGCGGTATAGATGGTCACGTCCGGGTGAGCCTTTTCTACGGCAGCAATGCCTTCCGGTGCGGCGACCAGCACCATGGCGCGGATGTCCTTGCAACCGGCCTTTTTCAGCAGGTCGATGGTCGCAACCATGGAACTGCCGGTGGCGAGCATCGGGTCGATGATCATCGCCAGGCGTTCGTTGATTTCCGGAACCAGTTTTTCCAGATAGGTGTGCGCTTGCAGGGTTTCTTCGTTGCGGGCGACACCCACAGCGGAAACCTTGGCGCCCGGGATCAGGCTCAGCACGCCTTCCAGCATGCCGATACCGGCGCGCAGGATCGGCACGACGGTGATCTTCTTGCCGGCGATTTTCTCCACCGACACGGTGCCGCACCAACCTGGAATATCGTAGGTTTCCAGGGGCAGGTCTTTTGTAGCTTCATAGGTCAACAGGGCGCCGACTTCCTGAGCAAGCTCACGGAAGTTCTTGGTGCTGATGTCAGCGCGGCGCATCAGGCCGAGTTTATGGCGGATCAGCGGATGGCGGATCTCGAGGATGGGCATGGAAAAACTCCGGCGGCGGGCAAAAAAACCGGCCTAGATTAATCTATCCGAGGGTGATGTCCTATAGGACATACAGTACGTTAGTCCATAAGAGCTTGATTCGGTCCTGCGAGATGCGTACCTTTGCCCGCTTTTCGCAACCATGTCCCCCCACATTCCCCCCCTGGAGAGCGCCATGTCCGCTGATCTCGAGCATATCCGTCAAATCATGCGAGAGGCTGACTGCCTGTACACCGAAGCTGAAGTCGAGGCCGCCATCGCCCGCGTCGGTGCACAAATCAACGAACAACTGGCCGAGACCAATCCGGTGGTGTTCTGCGTGATGAACGGCGGGCTGATTTTCTCCGGCAAGCTGCTGACTCATCTGCAGTTCCCGCTGGAAGCGTCCTACCTGCACGCCACCCGTTATCGCAACGAAACCAGCGGTGGCGACCTGTTCTGGAAGGCCAAACCAGAAGTCTCGTTCATCGACCGCGACGTGCTGATCATCGACGACATCCTCGACGAAGGTCACACCCTGGGCGCGATCATCGACTTCTGCAAACACGCCGGCGCGCGCAAAGTGCACACCGCCGTGCTGATCGACAAGGATCACGACCGCAAGGCGCGTCCTGACCTGAAAGCAGACTTCGTCGGCCTGCCATGCATTGACCGCTACATCTTCGGTTACGGCATGGACTACAAAGGCTACTGGCGCAACGCCAACGGGATCTTTGCCGTTAAAGGTATGTAAGCAAGATCAAAAGATCGCAGCCTTCGGCAGCTCCTACAGGGGATTGATGTAAACCTGTAAGAGCTGCGGAACGCTGCGATCTTTTGCTTTTAATCCCATGCTAGAGTGCTCGGCCCCGCCTCCGGAGCCTGTCATGAGCCTTCTGATCCGCAGCCTTGCCGCCCTGTTGCTGACCCTCAGCCTGCCTCTGGCCGCCGCCCCGGCGCCGATGCACAGTCAATTTCTGCCGCCGGACGACCTGACCCTGCGCGATGCCGAACCCGAACAGCAACAATTGCTGCAGGTCACTGACTATTCCGTGGTGATCGGCGCGCAACGCCAGTCCAGCCAGCAGCCGATTCCGGTCACTTCACCGCTGATGATTCGCCTCAAGGGCAAGTCGCTGAACAAGGGCGCGACCATCACCCAGGTATTGCTCAACTTCGATGGCGAAAGCAAAAGCCTGAAAAAGCCGCTCTACGACGCCAAGAGCAAAACCCTGACGCTGTATTACCCGCTGGCGCAGTACCGGGTGGTGATCGATCTGCTGCGCAACGACACCGTGTATGTGCAGTTCCTCAGTTACGCCAACGGCCATATCTGGGCGGATTTGCACACCGGGGCCGTTCGATCGCGTTGAGCCCGGCGCCCGGGCAGGGGTAAACTGCCCGCCCCGTGTAATGTCTGCGAGCTGGAGTCGGCAATGCGTAAAGATAAGAAACAGGTGATTGGTGACGAGATCGGCGATGAGCAGATCAAGCTGTTCCTCGATTTCGAGCCGATCGACGCCACTTCGCCGTCGCTGCACAAACTGGTCAAGGCTTACCGTGGCCTGCGCATTGATGACTTCGAGCGCTTCCTGGGCTTCTTCGTTGAAGCTGGCTATGACGTCGATGGCAAGGACGAGCAGGGCCAGACGTTTGTTGACCAGATCAAGGATCAGCGAAATGCGGCCGAGTACATTGAGCTGATAGAAAAAGCTCGCGGCTAAGATCAAAAGATCGCAGCCTTCGGCAGCTCCTACAGGTTGAACACAAACCTTGTGTAGGAGCTGCCGAAGGCTGCGATCTTTTGCTTTTCAAGGCCATAAAAAAACGCCCCGCACTCACTGAGTACGGGGCGTTTTTCATGCCGCGAGATCAAGCGAAGCTTGGGGTCTCGCTGCTCTCTTCAACCAGTTCCAGAGCGATGTTGTTCTGCGTGTTGATCTTGCGATACAGCGCAGCATCGGTTTCCAGGACTTTCTCGCGGGCCGGGAAGATCTCTGCCAGTTTGGCCGCCCACTCACCCTTGGCCTTGGCCGGGAAGCATTTCTCGATCAGTTCCAGCATGATCGAAACGGTCACCGAAGCACCCGGCGAAGCGCCGAGCAGGGCGGCGAGGGAGCCGTCTTTCGCCGCGACCAGTTCGGTACCGAATTGCAGGACGCCGCCCTTTTTCGGGTCTTTCTTGATGATCTGTACCCGCTGGCCGGCCACTTCCAGGCGCCAGTCTTCGGCTTTCGCCTCCGGGTAGAAGCGGCGCAGGGAATCCAGGCGCTGCTCCATCGATTGCATCACTTCGCTGACCAGATACTTGGTCAGGTCCATGTTGTTCTTTGCCACCGCCAGCATCGGCCCGATGTTACCGGCGCGAACCGACAGCGGCAGGTCCATGAAGGAGCCGTGCTTGAGGAACTTGGTGGTGAAACCGGCGTATGGCCCGAACAGCAGGGATTTCTTGCCGTCGACCACGCGGGTGTCCAGGTGCGGCACGGACATTGGCGGCGAACCCACGGCAGCCTGGCTGTAGACCTTGGCCTGGTGCTGTTTGACCACTTCCGGGTTGTCGCAACGCAGCCACTGGCCGCTGATCGGGAAGCCGCCGAAGCCTTTGCTTTCTTCGATGCCCGAAGCCTGCAGGAGCGGCAGGGCCGCGCCACCGGCGCCGAGGAAGACGAACTTGGCGTCGACTTCACGGCTGTTGCCGCTGTTGACGTCCTTGATACTGACGGTCCAGCCGCTGCCGTTACGCTTGAGGCCGGTCACGCGCTTGCAGTATTTGACCTGGGTGTCGGGAGCGCTGGTCAGGTGCTTGAGCAACTGATTGGTCAGGGCGCCGAAGTTGACGTCGGTGCCGTTCATCACGCGGGTGGCGGCCAACACTTCATCCGGCGAGCGGCCCGGCATCATCAGCGGCATCCACTCGGCCATCTTGGCCTTGTCTTCGGTGTATTCCATGTCGGCGAAGGCGTGGTGCTTGCTCAGTACGTTGAAGCGTGACTTGAGGAAGGATACGCCGCTGTCGCCCTGGACGAAGCTCAGGTGGGGCACCGGGCTGATGAAGGATTTGCACGAGCCGAAGGTGCCTTTTTTGGTCAGGTACGACCAGAACTGCTTGGACACTTCGAACTGGGTGTTGATGTGCACGGCTTTCTTGATGTCGACGCTGCCGTCGGCCGCCTGCGGCGTGTAGTTCAGCTCGCACAGGCCGGCGTGGCCGGTACCGGCGTTGTTCCACGGGTTGGAACTCTCCGCCGCACCGGAATCCATCAGCTCGACGACTTCCAGCTTGATCGCCGGGTCGAGCTCTTTGAGCAGTACTGCCAGGGTGGCACTCATGATGCCGGCCCCAACCAGAACTACGTCGACTGCTTCGTTATGCGCCATTTAACGCGTCTCCAAAATCTGCAGCACCAAATTGTCGGCATGGCTGCCAGGGAGTGACGGGGCAGGTCAGTTGCGCCCCAGATACCCATGGCCAGGTTCGCCATGTCCGAATCTTCGCAATTTTTCGCAACTTCGACGGATGCATGCGGCCTGGCTTCAAGAGTCACATGAACTCATTTCAGCACGCGGCTGGCAATTCGACTTATGGTCGAGACATCCGTTTTGTGCAACCAAATCCGTAGCGGACAGGCTTCAGGCTCCGATGTTCGAGGTATCCCCGGTCCTGTGTCGTTGGGCTGTTTCAGACGCTAATGGTGCATGTTCAGACGCAAAACTATTCATTTGCTCGCCACACTCTTGTGAAGTTGTGAAAACCCGTTTTTTTCACGCTCTTTTGAAGACGTGAACCTCAAAAAAGGGCTGTCCCAGCCTGGCACCGTGCCCGCAAGGGCAAAACAACGCGGTGGCCGAGCGTATGACAGCTCTGCAGATTCGCGAAAAGCGGGGTTTTGCCGGAAGAACAGGCAAGCGCGCCAACTTCACTCGATCTGTGTGGGCGGCTCTCTGTGGGCGATTTTGAGTGCCAATGCCGGGGCATTGACGATGTTGCGGGGCCCGATCAGGAGACGTCCTTATAATCGGGGGGAGATTGTATCGAAGAAATGCGGGCAGTTGGTCGAGTTTAATGACTTTTATTAAGCATCCGGTCAGATGCTCAACATCGCCTGGGCACGTGCGCGAGGCTGTGGCTCGATGACCCGGGCGCTGGCCGGCAGCGGCTGGTGCAGCCAGTTGAGGCGGATTTCTTCGATTTCCACCCAACCGTCGCCCATTGGCTTGAGGCTGCACTGTTTGAAGGCCTGGCAGTGACCGTTGCGATCGAGCAGGGCAAAGCTGCGGTGCAGCGGGCGTGGGGCAAACAACGAGATCAGATAGCGCATGGCCGAGTACCTTGTGGGAGGACTGGTTTGAAGCTTGCCAAGCGGCCGTGACGCCGAGGTGTATGGGCGGTGAACAATCTGTGACAGGAACCGCTTTGCCAAGGGTTTGTCAGACATTTCAGTATTCACTGTCGAGTGCTGGTTACCCACAGTGGCCCACCGCTATACTGCCGGCCTGTTTGTGCCTGATTCTGGAGAAAAGAGCATGTTGCAACGCCTGTTGTTCGGTTTGATCACTGTGACCAGTTTGACCCTGGTTGGCTGCGCCCACAGCCCGCAACAACTGAGCCCGGAACCGAAGCTGACCACGCAGCTGGCGCCGGTCGGCCATGGCCAGCAAGTGGTGGTGCGCGTGGTTGACGGTCGTCCGTCGCCAACCCTCGGCACCCGTGGTGGCCTGTACCCGGAAACCAGCGCCATCACCGTACAGCGCGAGCAGATCCTGCCGAAGTTGCAGGCTCAGGCCGAAGCTGCCGTGCGTCTGCTCGGCTTCACCCCGACCAGCAACGCGATGAACGCGCCGCAGTTGACCGTGACCCTGACCGAGCTGAAGTACCAGTCGCCGAAAGAAGGCATGTACGTGACCGAGGCCACCATCGGCGCGACCTTCCGTTCCGACGTGCAGAGCGGCAACCGTCGCTACAGCGGCCGCTACGGCGCTTCGCTGGACCAGCGTTTCGGCATGGCGCCGAACCAGGAAACCAACACCAAACTGGTCAGCGACGTGTTGAGCGACGCCTTGACCCGTTTGTTCAAGGACCCGACCGTGGGTCAGATCCTCGCCGAGTAAGCTTTTCGGCGGCTGTAAAAAAGCCCGGGGCCAGCGATGGCCTCGGGCTTTTTCATGGCCACTGATTCCCCGCTAATCCCCTGTAGGAGCTGCCGAAGGCTGCGATCTTTTGATCTTGTTTTTAACAATCAAAGTCAAAAGATCGCAGCCTTCGGCAGCTCCTACTGTGGCAGTGTTGTTCAGGCTGCCTGTGAATAGAAGTCGAGAACACTCACGCCCGTCAGCAGATCAGTCTCCGGCAAATCCGCGTGCTGATGCCCGCCAAGGGCGCAATACACCAGCCAGTGGCGGTCCTGGACATTGAAGGCGAGGCTGCCGACGAGGCTCTGTTGTTCGTCGGTCGGGATGATGAGGTACAGACGATCCTGATTTTCTGCGTGAAGCATGTCGCGTTCCATGTGTGTTTCGAGGCGCGCATGGTGGCCGATCCAAATGACGAAGCCGTGACACAGGACAGCCATCGGTCGATTGTCATGTTATTTGTCGCAAAGGCTAGGGCAGTGCAGGAGCGTTTCGGTAGAATCCGCGCCGCAGCCGTCGATCGGGCGTCTGCCACACCGATTCAGTTTCGAGGTCTGTGATGTCGTTGCATTTGATGACGCTGTTTACCGCCCATCCCGCCAAATTGATCAACCTGCTGGCGCTGGCACTGGCCTTCCCGGGCAGTTGGCTGCTGCACGCGACCCGCCGTCGTGAACAACGTGCCATGGCCAGCATCGCCGCTCAGCGCCAGGCCCAACCGAACGCCGAACCGATTCTGGATTGGGCGACGTTGCGCATGAACCGGTTTTTCTACCGTTTTGGTTTTGCCTGCCTTGGCCTGGCCCTGATCGTCTCCTGGATCAGCACCCGCTTCTAAAAGCAAAAGATCGCAGCCTGCGGCAGCTCCTACAGGGGATTCATGTAGGAGCTGCCGCAGGCTGCGATCTTTTGATCTTGCTGTTGCTTTACAACGGCAGCCCAGCCTTGACCCGGTACTGATTGCGCACCGGCGTCGCATATTGCAGCACCAGATACGGACGGTGCTCCTCAGGGCAGGCGTCCAGTCGGCTCTGCCATTCTTCCTGCGCCTTGGCCAGTTCATCGGCCGGGAACAACTCGGCCGCTTTCGGCACGTTCAGTTGCGGATCGGCATCGGCCCACTGTGCGTACGCCAGGTAATGTACCGGGAACAGGCGATAACCACCGAGAATCTGCTTGTCCATTTCGACCGCCAATTGCTTGGTGTCTTCGAACAGTTCGGTGATCGGCGCGGCGAAGTTCACGTGCACCCGGCCCTTGTAGCCGGTGATGCCCTTGGCAATGCTCACGTCATCCTCGCCCGGCGCCTTGGCGTAGGTGCCGGTGGTGGCGCGGATGTACAGCTCGCGGGCCTTGGCCTGATCGCACGGGTCGTATTCGTAGCTGATCGACACCGGGGTCAGGTTCAGCGACTGGATAACCTCGCCGAAGGGCTCGTCCTTGCGGCTCATGTGGAACATCTTGAGGATCGCCGACTCGGTACGGTCGTCGCCGTCCTTGGCCCGGCCTTCGGCCTGCGCGATCCAGATCGAGGCGCAATCGTTGCGGATCGAGTGGTTGATGTACGCCGACAGCAACTGATACGCGGCCATCTTCTCGCGGCGCCCGGTGATCGAGCGGTGCACGATAAAGCTCTTGTTCAGGCGCATCAGGTCGCTGACGAAGGGCTTTTGCAGCAGGTTGTCGCCGATCGCGATACGCGGGGTCGGCAGGCCGGCGTGGTACACGGCGTAGTTGACGAAGGCCGGGTCCATCACGATGTCGCGGTGGTTGGCGATGAACAGATAAGCGCTGCCGGACTTGAATTGCTCGACACCGGTGTAGGTCACGCCGTCGGTGGCGCGCTCGATGGTGTGGTCGACGTAGGACTCGACCTTGTCCTGCAAAGTCGCCACCGATGTCACGTCGGCGAACTCACGACGCAGCCGATGGGCTATAAGTGGTTTGAGCATCCAGCCGAAGGCACCGGCAAAACGCGGGAAGCGGAAGTGGGTGAGGATATCTAGAAACGCCTTGTCGCCGAGCAGTCTTGCCAGTACCACAGGTACTTCGCTGTCGTCGTAAGGTCGGATGGCATCGAATTCGCCCATCATGCTCTCTTGTTGGGAAACGGCTAGGGTAAGTAAAGGTTTTGATCGAAAACCCACGGGGCACGGTCTGAAAAAGTAGCCAGACAAAAATAGCCCTGCAAATAGACCGGCGATTATACGCACAAGTCACCTGGGAGACCGCGATGCTGGAAAGCGCACTGTATGAATGTCCGTATTGTGGTGAAGAGGTCGAGACGACGCTGGACCTGTCCGGTGGCGATCAGACCTATATCGAGGACTGCCAGGTGTGTTGTCGACCGATCAAGTTTGTTTTGCAGGTTCACGAAGGTGAGTGGCACCTGGAAGTGTTTAGCGAAAACGAGTGAGGGCCACCCATGCAGCGAATCTACGAGCCGGAAAGCCTGATGGAAGGCGAGATGCTCAAGGGCATGCTCGCCAGCGAGGGCATCGAAGCGCATCTGGTGGGCCGGGATCTGCTCGGCGGCACGGGGGAGTTGCCGATTTTTGGCCTGCTCGGCCTGTCGGTCGATAACGATCAGGCCGAATACGCCCGCGAACTGATCACCGCGTACAATGCCGCGCTGCCGCTGCCCGGCGATGAACCGGAGAGCTTCCCCGGGACGCTGGTCTGTTAGGCTGGCGTTCGTTTTACTTCTGAGTCGTGTTGCCCCATGTGTGGACGTTATGCCCTGTTTCGCTGGAACCGCGATTTCGCGGCCCTGCCTGGTTTTCCCGCCGATCAACAGGCGCAGTGGAACATTTCCCCCAATGATTCGGTGTTGATGCTGCGCGCCGAGGCCGACGGCCAGCGCTCGCTGGCCCGCGCCCGTTGGGGCCTGACGCCGCCGTGGCTGACCGACCTGTCGCGCACCCCGGCCCACGCCCGGGCCGAAACCGTGGCCGAGCAACCGATGTTTCGCGAAGCGCTACGTCTGCGTCGCTGCCTGTTGCCGGCCAACGGTTTCTACGAATGGCGCGGCACCGTGCGCAAGCGCCCGTACTGGCTGACGCCGGGGGAGGGCTCCTCGCTGTTTTTCGCGGCGATCTGGGAAGCGTATCCGGTGCAGGAGCAGGTGTGGCTGAGCACGGCGGTGATCACCCAGCCGGCAGCCAGTCAGCGCCGGCCGCTGATTCTCGATGAGACGGGGCAGGCGGCCTGGCTTGATCCCGAGACGCCGCTGCATGTGCTGCAGGGCTTGCTCGCCAGTGAACCCGCAGCGTTGCGCGAGCGGGTGCTGGCGAACTTGATCAATGATCCGAAGCTCAATGGGCCGGAGTGCCTGACTCCGGGTTGATGCAAAAAGCCAAAAGATCGCAGCCTGCGGCAGCTCCTACAGGGAAACGCACATCCCCATGTAGGAGCTGCCGCAGGCTGCGATCTTTTGATCTTGCCCTTAAACCTTGAACTGATTGATCAACCGTCGCTGCTGTTCCGCCAGTTTGGTCAGGCCGGCACTCGCCGAACTCGACTCATCCGCACCGCCCGCCACTTCATTGGCCACCTGACCGATATTGATCACGTTGCGGTTGATGTCATCAGCCACCGCGCTTTGCTCTTCCGCCGCACTGGCGATCTGCGTGTTCATGTCGTTGATCACCGACACCGCCTGGGTAATCGTCTCCAGCGCTTCAGCAGCTTTCGCTGCATGCTGCACGCTTTCGTCGGTGCGGTGCTGGCTGTCTTCCATGACCCGCACCACGTCGCGGGTGCCCTGTTGCAGTTGCTGGATCATGCTCTGGATTTCTTCGGTGGCCTTCTGGGTTTTCTGTGCCAGATTGCGCACCTCGTCCGCCACCACCGCAAAGCCGCGCCCCTGCTCGCCGGCTCGCGCCGCTTCGATCGCCGCGTTCAGCGCCAGCAGGTTGGTCTGCTCGGCGATCCCGCGTATCGCGGTGAGGATCGCGTTGATGTTCTCGCTGTCCTTGGCCAGGGTCTGCACCACTTCCACGGCCTTGCCGATTTCCACCGCCAGCACGCCAATCGAATCCGACGTGTCGCGAACAATCTGCATACCTTGGCCGGCGGCCTGATCCGCATGGCTGGCGGCTTGCGCGGCCTGGGTGGCGTTGCGTGCCACGTCCTGCGCAGTCGCGGTCATTTCCTGCACCGCGGTGGCGACCTGGTCGATCTCGGCCATTTGTTTCTGAATGCCGATGTTGGTACGAATTGCGATGTCGGCGGTGTGTTCCGAGGAATCGCTGACGCTCTGCACCGACGTCACCACTTGCGTGATCATTGCCTGCAACTTGGCAAGGAAGGTGTTGAAGCCCTTGGCAATCGAGCCCAGTTCATCGCTGCGATCACTGCTTAAACGGCGGGTCAGATCGCCTTCACCTTTGGCAATGTCATCCAGCATGGCGACCATTTGCTTGAGCGGACGTGCGATGCCGTGGCCCACCAGCCAGATCACCAGCAGACCGACGCCGGCGATGATCAGGCCGACCATGGCCATGCCGAAGGTATCGGATTTGCGCTGGGCATCGAGGTCACCCTGCAGCTTCTGCAGATCCGCCATCACCGCGTTCAGTGGCAGTTGCAGCATCAAGGTCCAGCGCGCATCGGTCTGGCCGATGCCGAACGGCAGGTACAACTCGATGCGGCCCTTGTCCTTGTTGACGGAATAAGTGACTTCGCCGCGCTTGAGATTGGTCAGGTTGGCGATCTGCTCGGCGTCGAGTATGTCGCTGACCTTCTCACCGAATTTGCTCGGGTCCTTGGTGTAGGCAACGATCCGGCCATTGCCGCCGATCAGGGCCATTTGCCCGGCGCCGCTGTAAAGCTTCTGGTTGGCAGCGAGGAGCATTTCCTGGATGAAGTTCACCGACAGGTCAGCGCCGACGATGCCTTGGAACGCGCCGTTGAGCATGATCGGTTCAATAAAGGAGGCGAGCATGACGACTTTGTCGCCGACCTTGTACGGTGCCGGATCGATCACGCAGGCTTTTTTGCTCTCTTTCGAGCACAGGTAGTACTCGCTGGCGCGCACGCCGGTGGACAGGACTTTCTGGTCGTCGACGTCCACCAGTTTGTCCAGGCCCAAGGTGCCGTCGTCATTGCGGAACCACCATGGCAGGAAGCGCCCGTTGGTCGCGTCGATGCCGACCACGCGGGTGCCGACGTAGGCGGCGTCGTTGTGATCAAGGGCGTTTTTTTCCCAACCGATGTAAGTGCCGAGAATCTTCGGGTTCTTCTCGACGTTTTCCTTGATCAGATTGATCAGTTGCTCGCGGCTGACGGTCAGTTTCGGCTGACCATCGGCGTCCGGTGTGCCGAGCAAGGCGTTGACCCGCACCAGGCCGCCGGCAATCAGCAGCGGCGCTTCGAGTTCGCGCTGAATCTGGCTGACCTGGGTCTGCGCCAGCGAAGTCAGGCGTTGTTCGATGACTTGCTCGAATTGCGCCTGGGTGCGCTGTTGCACCATCTCTTGCGTACGAGCGCCGGAAAACAGCGCGTACAGCACCAGCGCAGCGACCACGCTGAGGACGATGGCGCCGGCCAGGGCGGCGACGGAAAACTGGATCGACTTGAACTTCATGGGAGCTCCGCACGCAAGAGGACGTCTGCGCTGTTGTATCGGCAGCAGGCATTGCGCCATGAGCGTTGAGCGGAACAAAGGGCGGGGGATGTCGCAAATGGATCGGTGCGCGACGCAGTGACAGCAGGCTTGCCGGGCTCAGTGAATTTTTTACGACAGCAGGGGTGGGAAACGTCCGAAAGACGGTGCAACACGTCTGTTGTATCTGGCGTCGATACAATTACCCGCCTAGGATACGCGGCATGTTTTCAGGGAGCTTTTGAATGAACAAGACATTGGTTGTAAGTGCACTGAGCGCAGCGCTGTTGCTGGCCGGTTGTCAGTCGGTCAACACCACCAGCGGCGGAGCCGTGGGGGTGGAGCGCAAGCAGTACATGTTCAGCATGCTGTCCTCGCAAGAGGTCGACCAGATGTATGCCCAGTCCTATCAGAAGACCGTTGGCGAAGCGTCGAGCAAAGGTGTGCTGGACAAGACCAGCCCGGAGGCCAGGCGGGTTCAGGCGATTGCCAACCGGCTGATCGCCCAGGCACCGAACTTCCGTCCCGATGCGGCGCAATGGCAGTGGGAGGTCAACCTGATCAAGAGCGATGAGCTCAACGCCAACTGCGGCCCTGGCGGCAAGATCATTTTCTACACCGGGCTGATCGACAGCCTGAAGCTGACCGACGATGAAATCGCCGCGGTCATGGGCCATGAAATCGCCCACGCCCTGCGCGAGCACGGTCGTGAAGCGATGTCCAAGGCCTACGGGATCGAGATGGCCAAGCAGGGTGCTGGCGCGTTGTTGGGTCTGGGTCAGGACAGCCTGGCGCTGGCCGACACCGTCGCCAACTACGGCATGACCTTGCCCAACAGCCGCGCCAACGAAAACGAAGCCGACCTGATTGGCCTCGAACTGGCCGCCCGCGCCGGGTACAACCCGAATGCGGCGATCACCTTGTGGAACAAGATGAGCAAGGCTTCGGAAGGCGCACCGCCGGAATTCATGAGCACCCACCCGGCCTCGTCCAGCCGGATCGCCTCGTTGCAGGCGGCGATTCCGAAGGTCATGCCGCTTTACAACAGTAGCAAGCAGTAAGCTGCAAGCTGCAAGCTGCAAGTCAAAGCAGACGCGCTTGGCTTGCAGCTCGTTGCTTGAAGCTTGAAGCTGCTTTAAATCCAGCCACTGCTCTGCATCGCCTTGTACACCGCAACGATCGCCAGAATGAAGAACGCCGAAGCCGCCAGGCGACGGATCAAGGTCAGTGGCAATTTCTCCGCGGCAAAGTTACCCGCCAGTACCACCGGCACGTTGGCAATCAACATGCCCAGGGTGGTGCCGATAATTACCAGCCACAGCTCAGGGTATTGCGCCGCCAGCATCACGGTGGCGATCTGCGTCTTGTCACCGATTTCCGCGAGGAAGAACGCGATCAGCGTGGTCAGGAAGGGGCCGAATTTGCGTGCGGTACTGGCTTCATCGTCGTCCATTTTGTCCGGGACCAACGTCCACAGTGCGGTGGCGGTGAAGCTCGCGGCGAGAATCCAGTGCAGCACCGAATCGGAGAAGAAGCTGCCGAACCAGGCGCCTACCGCACCGGCTGCCGCGTGGTTGGCCAGGGTCGCGGCGACGATACCGGCGATGATCGGCCAGGGTTTGCGAAAGCGAGCGGCGAGAATCAGCGCGAGCAGTTGCGTCTTGTCGCCGATTTCGGCCAAGGCAACGATTGCGGTGGGAACGAGTAACGAGTCCAGCATCAGGATTTTCCTAAGGGGCGGGTCGACACGGCTATGACACGTACAGCCTTCCCGCCCCGGGTAAGGTGTGCGTGTCATAGGTCTTGTCAAACCCTGCGATCCGTCTGGTGCGGACGCTTGGGTCGCATACGCCATGATCTGAGGATCAAGTATGTTGACGTATGCCGGACGAGCTTGGCGCTCGTGGGAGACTACTCCCCTAGGACGGAGCGGATTCTGCCTAGGCAGAATCCATTCGGCAAGTGCTAATTTTCAGCCGCGCTTGGCCCGATAGATCCGGAAGCCATTGCCTTCGGCCTTGATCGCACACACGCCCAGATGCTCCTCGATCAGCGGCTGGTACTTCAGGAAACTGTTCGCCACCAGCCGCAGTTCGCCGCCGTTTTTCAGATGTTTGGCCGCTTTTCGCAGCAAGTTCTCGGTGGCGAAATAATCGGTGTGGACCCCGACATGGAACGGCGGGTTGCTCAGAATCGCGTTCAAACCCATCGGCGCGGCATCGATGCCGTCACCGGTCAGCACCTCGGCTTCCAGACCGTTGGCCGCCAATGTCAGGCGACTGCTGGCGGCGGCGAAGGCATCGACGTCGAGCAGGGTTACCTGATTGTGCGGATAACGACGCTTGACCGCCGCGCCCAGGACCCCGGCGCCACAACCGAAATCGAGCAGATGACCGCTTGGCAGTTTGTCCAGATGCTCCAGCAGCAGGGCGCTGCCGCGATCCAGCCGACCGTGGCTGAACACGCCCGGCAGGCTGATGACTTTCAACGGGCCTTCGGCCAGTGGCAGCTCATAAGTCTGCGCCAGGCTTTCCAGCGATTTGGCTTCAGGCGCATTGGCCACGGTGACCTGCCACAGCTGGCAATGGCGTGCGCTGTCGAGTTTGCGTGGCTTGCCGAACGGGTTGAGCTGTTTCGATGCGCCCTCGATGCCGCTGCGCTTTTCCCCGACCAGAAACACCTCACGCCCCGGTAAACGCGCAGCCACGGCGTTGAGGATGTAGTCGGTCAAGTCCTTGGACTTGGGCAAAAACACCACGGCGCTGTCGAACTCACGCTCCGGCACGTTCACGCCGAAATGGCTGCGACCTTCGAAGCGCGCATCGAGTGCGGCCTGATCGCCGGCGTGCCAGCACCAGCCGAAGGCATTGGGCAGGCGCCCGAGCAAATCGTCGGCGGGCAACCCGGCCAACAACAGCGAACCCTGGAATAACTCGGCCTGACGAAGCAGTACTTCACTGCGCGGATCCATAACTGCTCCTTGGAAAAAAGTGCCGCAGTTTATCAACTGACGACCCGCAGCGCTTTACCGCTGAAGAACGCCTGCGCGTTTTCGGTCAATTGGCCGACGATGCGCTGCCGCGCCTCGCGACTGCCCCAGGCGTTGTGCGGGGTGACGATCAGTCGCGGAATGTCGGCGGCCAGCAATGGATTGCCATTGACCGGTGGTTCGACGCTGAGCACATCGGTGGCCGCGCCGCCGAGATGGCCATTGCGCAATGCGTCAGCCAGGGCTTGTTCGTCGATCAAACCGCCACGGGCCGTGTTGACTACAAATGCGCCGGGCTTCATCGCCGCCAGTTCGCGGGCGCCGATGAAATGGCGGGTGTGTTCGTTCAGCGGGCAGTGCAGGGTCAGGGCGTCGATCTGCGGCAGTAATTCGTTCAGCGGCAGACGATCCGGGCGGGCGGGGCGGCCGGGAATCTGCCCGAGCAGCACGCGCATGCCAAACGCTTCGGCCAGCCGCGCGACCGCGCCGCCGAGTTCGCCGTGACCGAGCAGGCCGAGGGTTTTGCCTTCCAGCTCGACGATCGGGTAGTCCAGCAGGCAGAACTGTTGCGCTTGCTGCCAGCGACCTTCGCCGACGGCTTTCTGGTAGTCAGCGAGGCGGGTGGCGAGGTTGAGCAGCAACATGATCGTGTGCTGCGCCACCGACGGTGTGCCGTAACCCTGACAGTTGCACACGGTGATGCCGTGGGAGCGGGCCGCTTCCAGGTCGACGTTGTTGGTGCCGGTGGCGGTGATCAGGATCAGCTTCAGATCAGGGGTGGCGGCCATTGCGGCGGCGTCAATGCGGATCTTGTTGGTGATCGCCACGGTGGCACCGTGCAGGCGTTCGCTGACTTGTTCGGGCAAGGTCTGGGCGAACAGTTGCAGATCACTGAAGCAGGCACGCAACGGGCTGAGGTCGAGATCGCCAAGATCCAGAGACGGGTGATCGAGGAATACGGCGCGGCGCGGGTTCGTCATCAACTGTACCTTTTGTGCGGTGAACGGAAGGCGTAATCTGCCGAGCCTACCAGATGAAACAATTGGTTACGCAGAGCGCTGAAGTCTCATGCCTAATGCTTGCTGGCATCGCCTGTGGAGAGGGGGCTTGCCCCCGTCGGGTCGCGAAGCGGTCCTGAAACCGGCTGAACTTACGACTGCTGCGCAGCCGAACGGGGGCAAGCCCCCTCACCACAGGACTGTGTTTCCTACAGATTTCCTGACCAAGCCGCCCCAAAGGAGCCCCCATGTACTGGACCGAGTTCTTGACCGTTGCACTGATCCATCTGTTGGCCGTGGCCAGCCCCGGCCCGGACTTTGCCGTGGTGGTGCGCGAGAGCGTGACCCATGGTCGCCGCGCCGGCACCTGGACGGCACTGGGCGTGGGCTCGGCGATTTTTCTGCACGTGGGTTATTCGCTGCTGGGTATCGGCCTGATCGTGTCGCAATCGATCGTGCTGTTCAACGCCTTGAAATGGGCCGCCGCGGCTTACCTGCTGTACATCGGCTTCAAGGCCTTGCGCGCGCAACCGGCGAAAACCGTCACTGACGATCTGCACAAGGAAACCGGTGTGCGTACCGCGCGCGGTGCCTTCACTTCGGGCTTCGTCACCAATGGTCTGAACCCGAAAGCCACGCTGTTCTTCCTCTCGCTGTTCACCGTGGTGATCAACCCGCACACCCCGCTGGCGGTGCAGGCCGGGTACGGGGTGTACCTCGCCGTTGCAACAGCGATCTGGTTTTGCCTGGTGGCGATGCTGTTCAGCCAGCAACGCGTGCGCGCCGGTTTCGCCCGCATGGGCCACTGGTTCGACCGCACCATGGGCGCGGTGCTGGTCGCCATCGGTGTGAAACTCGCGTTCACCGAGATGCATTGACCAACACTCACTTGTAGGAGCTGCCGCAGGCTGCGATCTTTTGATCTTGTCTTTGAGGATTAAAAGATCGCAGCCTCGTTTCACTCGACAGCTCCTACACGAGTTCGCTCAGCTTGCTCAGGGTATGCAGATAATCCCGGGGATTGTCCCCGAGCAAACGGCGAAACATCGCGCTGAACGCCCGCGCGCTGCCGTAACCCAAGTCCCGCGCCACGCTCTGCACGCTGTCCCCGGCGAGCAGGCGCGGCAGGGCTTCCATCAGGCGCAGTTGTTGGCGCCAGGCGTTGAAACTCATCTTCAGTTGTCGCTGGAACAGCCGCGCCAGGGTACGTGAGCTGGCGCCGACCTGCTGCGCCCAGTCTTCCAGGGTGTTGGGGTGATCCGGTGTGTGCAGCAACGCCAGACAGATGTTCTGCAGGCGTCGGTCAGTGGGCATCGGAATGTGCAGCGGCAGGTTTTCCAGGCTGGCGAGTTCTTCCAGCATCAATTGCTGGATCAGCGGATTGTCCGCATGCGGCGGGCCCTGCACGGCGCGCAGGATCAACTCGCGCAGCAGCGGCGTCACCGCCAGCACGCAGCACTGTTGCAGGCTCGCCGGGGACAGTTCGGGAGCGATGAACAGCGAGCGCATCTGCACGTCGCCGGACATGAAAATCTCGTGTGCGACTTGCGGCGGAATCCACACCGCACGACTCGGCGGAATCACCCAGGCACCGAGGTCGGTGACCACCCGCATGATCCCTCTGACGGCATACAGCAACTGCGCCTCGCGGTGCAGGTGCAGCGGCTGGTGCGCGCCGTCCAGATAATCCCGGGGGTAGGCACTCACCGGGCCGTGTTCGAAATGGCTGATCAACATGTCGGATTCGATGACTTGGTTGGCAGGTATGCGCTTTTTCGCCAACTTAGCATAAAGCCGCTGACAACCTTCCGCCCATAACAAACACAAGCGTGCCGCCATGAATCAATCTCGAAACGTCATACGCTACGTCAACGCTGCCCATGTGATCGATCACATGTTCATGCTGATTTTTCCCGCCGCCGTGCTCGGCATGACCCAAGCCTTCGGCCTCGACTATGCCGCGCTGATCGGCCTGTCGCTGGGCGGCTTCATTGCCTTTGGCGCGTGTTCGCTACCGGCCGGCTGGCTGGGTGATCACTGGAGCCGGCGGCAGATGATGCTGGTATTTTTCTTCGGTATTGGCGCTTCGGCGATCTTCACCGGGCTGAGCACCAGTCCGACGATGCTGGTGATCGGGCTGACCCTGATCGGCATTTTCGCCGCGATCTATCACCCGGTGGGCACCGCGATGCTGGTGGCCTACGCGCAGAATCGCGGGCGGGAGATTGGTATCAATGGCATGTGGGGCAACCTCGGCGTGGCGTTTTCGGCGCTGATCACCGGGTTGCTGGTGGCGCAATTCGGCTGGCGTTCGGCCTTTGTGTTACCGGGGGTGGTGGCGATCGTGCTGGGGATCGGCTTTGCCTTGCAGGTACGTGAAGAACCGATCCCGCAGCGTCCACACACCGCACTGAAGGGCGCTGCCGGGCGGCGCATTTCGATGGTCATGGTGTTCACGGTGCTGGCGCTGGCGACGGCCACGGGTGGCGTGGTGTTCAACGCCACGACCATGACTTACCCGAAGCTGTTTCAGGAACGTCTGCATGATGTGTTCGCCTCGCCGCAAACCCTTGGCGTGGTGGTCAGCCTGGCGTACGCCTTCGGTGCGGTGGCGCAGTTGAGCATCGGCCAGGTGTTGCACCGAGTCAGCCTGAAATGGCCGTTTATCGTGTTGACGCTGTTTCAGGCGCCGCTGTTGTACGCCATGGCGTATGTCGATGGCTGGGCGGTGATCGTGCTCGGTGCGGCGTTCATGTTCGTGGTGTTCGGTCAGGTGACAGTGAACGACTCGATGGTCGCCAATTTCGTTGCGCCGCAGTGGCAGTCACGGGTATTCGCCCTGCGTTATTGCCTGTCGTTCGGCGCCAGTGCGACAGCGATTCCGCTGATTGCCTATGTCGAACCGCGCCATGGTTTTGTCGGGCTTTACTTGATTCTGGCGGGATTTGGCGCGTTGACCTTCCTCGCTGCCGTGGTTTTCCCACGCACACCTTCCGAAGCGGCTGTAGGGCAAACGGCCTGATCGGCGCTGAATACCGGCAAATGCTGGCGCAAAGCTAGCATTTGTACGGCTCTGCAAATCATTCCTTTGGCTGATTTGGCTGGGGTATAACGGCTCTAGAGTAATGCTCTCTACGCCAACACCGTGCAGCCAGAAAAGGGATTCATATGTTGCAGACTCGCGTCATTCCCCCGGCCGATGGGGCCTACCAGTATCCATTGCTGATCAAACGGCTGCTGATGTCCGGCGCCCGTTACGAGAAAACCCGCGAGATCATCTACCGAGACCAGTTGCGCTACAGCTATCCGACCCTGATCGAGCGGGTGGCACGGCTGGCCAACGTGTTGACGGCGGCCGGGGTGAAGGCGGGGGACACCGTGGCAGTGATGGACTGGGACAGCCATCGCTACCTGGAATGCATGTTCGCCATTCCGATGATCGGCGCGGTGATCCACACCATCAACGTACGCCTGTCGCCGGAGCAGATCCTCTACACCATGAACCACGCCGAGGATCGCTTCGTGCTGGTCAACAGCGAGTTTGTCGGGCTGTACCAGGCCATCGCGCCGCACCTGACCACGGTGGAGAAAACCCTGCTGCTGACCGATCTGCCGGAGAAGACTGCCGAGCTGCCGAACCTGGTCGGCGAGTACGAGCAATTGCTGGCCGCCGCGAGTGCGCAGTACGACTTCCAGGACTTCGACGAAAACTCGGTCGCCACCACGTTCTACACCACCGGCACCACCGGCAACCCGAAGGGCGTGTACTTCACTCATAGGCAGTTGGTGCTGCACACCATGGGCGTGTCGACCATCATGGGCGCGATCGACAGCGTGCGCCTGCTCGGCACCAACGACGTGTACATGCCGATCACCCCGATGTTCCACGTGCACGCCTGGGGTTTGCCGTACGTGGCGACCATGCTCGGGCTCAAGCAGGTTTATCCGGGACGTTACGACCCGGAATTCCTCGTCGAGCTGTGGCGCAAGGAGAAGGTCACGTTCTCCCACTGCGTGCCGACCATCCTGCAAATGCTGCTCAACGCCAAAGGCGCGCAGGGCACCGATTTCGGCGGCTGGAAAATTGTCATCGGCGGCAGTGCGCTCAACCGCACGCTGTATGAAACCGCCAAGGCCCGGGGCATTCAGCTGACGGCGGCGTACGGCATGTCGGAGACCGGGCCACTGGTCTCGTGTGCGCATCTGAACGACGAACTGATGGCCGGCACCGAAGACGAGCGCACCACTTACCGGATCAAGGCCGGTGTGCCGGGGCCGCTGGTGGAGGCCGCGATCGTCGACGCCGAAGGCAACTTTCTGCCCGCCGACGGCGAAACCCAGGGCGAACTGGTGTTGCGTGCGCCATGGCTCACCGAAGGCTATTTCAATGAACCGCAGAAGGGCGCCGAGCTGTGGGCCGGCGGCTGGCTGCACACCGGCGATGTGGCAACGCTCGACAGCATGGGCGTGATCGACATCCGCGACCGGATCAAGGACGTGATCAAGACCGGTGGCGAATGGATCTCCTCTCTGGACCTTGAAGACCTGATCAGTCGTCACGCGGCGGTACGTGAAGTAGCAGTGGTCGGCATCGCCGATCCGCAGTGGGGCGAGCGGCCGTTTGCGCTGCTGGTGATCCGCGAAGGGCACGAGATCGGTGCGCGCGAGCTCAAGGAACACCTCAAGCCATTCGTGGAGTTGGGGCACCTGAGCAAGTGGGCGATTCCGAGCCAGATCGCCCTTGTTACGGAAATTCCCAAGACCAGTGTCGGCAAACTCGACAAGAAGCGCATCCGCCTCGACATCACCGAATGGCAGGCCAACAACAGCACCTTTCTCTCGACACTTTGAGTGCCTGCTGGCGCGCCGAAACCGGCGCGCCAGACCTTCCAAGCAAGCGCTTGGCTTGTTAAATCCGAATTTTCAGCCATCCTTGCGGTGCCGACATGCGTCGGACTGGCGAAAGGACTGTTCCAGAGTGGCCGGCAGCTGCAAATCACACTTTAGAGGGATCAAGCAGTACCACCTGCTGGCTATAGTCCACTCAAGGATTTTTAAGAACGGGGCACACGCACGAACAGGGGCGATGCAACTTTGGAGTGACGTCGGGCGGCTATTGGCTCCCGGTCTTCCAGACGTTTTTAAAAGTACTCACTGCCATAACAATAATGCACATGGAGTAGCGTCGATGACCTCAGTAAACCAGTTCTGGCGCCGGGCTAAACTGCCTCTGGCCGTCAGTCTTGCCTCTACGCTCGCCGGGCCCGCATTCGGCGTCAGTTTCAACGTCGGTGAGATCGAAGGTCAGTTCGATTCCTCGCTCTCCCTGGGCATGAGTATTTCGACTCAGCAGCCGAACAAGGATCTTATTGGTGTCAACAACGGCGGCAAGGGCCTGTCCCAGACCTCCGATAACGGCCACCTGAACTTCAAGAGCGGGCAAGCCTTCTCGAAGATCTTCAAGGGCATCCATGATCTCGAACTGAAATACGGCGACACCGGGGTCTTCGTCCGGGGCAAATACTGGTACGACTTCGCGCTGCAGAACCAGGATCTGGAATACAAGGACGTCAGCAACCACAACCGCGATGTCGCGGCGCGTTCTTCGGGTGGGCAGATCCTCGACGCCTTCGTTTACCACAACTACTCGATTGCCGATGAGCCGGGTTCGGTGCGTCTGGGCAAGCAGGTGGTGAACTGGGGTGAAAGTACTTTCATCGGTGGCGGCATCAACTCGATCAACCCGATCGACGTTTCCGCGTTCCGCCGTCCGGGTGCCGAGATCAAGGAAGGTCTGATCCCGGTCAATATGTTCTACGTGTCGCAGAGCATCACCGAAAACCTCTCGGCCGAAGGTTTCTATCAGATCGACTGGCAGAAGACCGTGACCGACAACTGCGGCACGTTCTTCTCGCAGCCGGACATCGTGACCACCGGTTGCGACGACAACCTGCGGGTACTGAACAAGCGTTCGACCATTCCGGGCATTGCGCTCGGTCCTTTGGCCAACGCCGGCGTCGACGTCAACGACGAGGGTGTGCTGGTACGTCGTGCGCCTAACCGCAACGCGCGAGACAGCGGGCAGTGGGGCGTTTCCGCCAAGTACATGTTCGACCCGCTGGCCACCGAGTTCGGTGCCTACTTCATGAACTACCACAGCCGTGCGCCGATCTTCAGCGCCACCGGTGCGCCACAGTCGATCTATAACGGCGTGGCAGCATTGCCTGGCCCGTTCCGGGCGCTGGGGCCACTGGTGGTCGCGGGCAACTCGCAATACTTCATCGAATACCCTGAAGACATTCGCCTCTACGGTCTGAGTTTCTCCACCACCCTGCCTACCGGTACGGCGTGGAGCGGTGAGGTCAGCTACCGGCCGAATGCGCCGGTGCAGTTGAACTCCACCGACATCCTGTTCGCCGGCGTGCGTCCGATCGGTGGCGCGTTGACCAATGCGTCGGTCCTCAACGGTGTACCGGGCCAGGACCTGCACGGTTACAACCGTAAAGAGATCACTCAACTGCAAACCACCCTGACGCACTTCTTCGATCAGGTGATGGGCGCCAACCGTCTGACCCTGGTGGGTGAGGTCGGCGTGACTCACGTCGGTGGTCTGGAGAGCAAGTCCGAAGCGCGCTACGGCCGCGACCCGGTGTTCGGGCCGGGTGAATTGCCGGCGACCGGTGGCCTCAACACCTGCTCGCAGATCCTCAACACCTCGACCATCAACGGTGCCGGTCCGGGTGCTTCGCGCGATAACGTTTCCAGCAACTGCAACAACGACGGTTTCACCACCTCTACCTCGTGGGGCTATCGCGCTCGCGCGATCTGGGATTACAGCGATGTGTTTGCCGGTGTGAACCTCAAGCCGAACGTGGCCTGGTCGCATGACGTGAAAGGTTACTCGCCAGGCCCAGGCGGCAACTTCGAGGAAGGTCGCAAGGCCATCAGCCTCGGGCTGGATGCCGAATACCAGAACACCTACACGGCGAGTGTGGCCTACACCAACTTCTTTGGTGGCGATTACACGACCGTGGATGATCGTGACTTCGTTGCCCTCAGTGTTGGCGTGAACTTCTAAGCAGAGTTTTTTCAGGACGAACATACATATGAAAATAACAAAGAGTCTGTTCCACGCCGGTGTTCTGGGATTGTCGTTGCTGGCGACCAGCGTCATGGCGGCCGTTCCAGCTGCCGAAGCCGACAAGCTGGGCAAGAGCCTGACCCCGATGGGCGCTGAAATGGCCGGCAACGCCGACGGTTCGATCCCGGCCTGGAAACCGCTGCCGAAAAATGCCGGCACGGTCGACAGCAAGGGCTTCCTGTCCGATCCGTTCGGCAGTGAAAAGCCGCTGTTCACCATCACCGCGCAGAACGTCGACCAGTACAAGGACAAGCTTGCGCCGGGTCAGTACGCGATGTTCAAGCGCTACCCGGAGACCTTCAAGATGCCGGTCTACCCGTCCCATCGCGGCTCGACCGTGCCGGATGCCGTGTTCGCCGCCATCAAGAAAAACGCCACCACCACCAATCTGGTGGCCGGTGGCAACGGTCTGGAAAACTTCGACACCGCCGTGCCGTTCCCGATTCCGAAAAGCGGCCTGGAAGTGATCTGGAACCACATCACCCGTTATCGCGGTGGCAGCGTGACCCGTCTGGTGACCCAGGCGACGCCACAAACCAACGGCTCGTTCAGCCTGGTGTATTTCCAGGACCAGTTCGTGTTCCGCGACAAGATGAAGGACTACGATCCGGCCAATCCGGGCAACATCCTGTTCTACTTCAAGCAAAAAGTGACCGCGCCGGCACGTCTGGCCGGTACCGTGCTGCTGGTGCACGAAACCCTCGACCAGGTGAAGGAACCGCGCAAGGCGTGGGTCTACGCCACCGGGCAGCGCCGCGTACGTCAGGCACCGCAAGTGTCCTATGACGGTCCGGGCACTGCCGCGGACGGTCTGCGGACCTCCGACAACCTGGACATGTACAACGGTGCGCCGGATCGTTACGACTGGAAGCTTGAAGGCAAGAAAGAGATGTACATCGCCTCCAACAGCTACAAGATCGATTCGCCGACCCTCAAGTACGCCGACATCATCAAGGCCGGTCACATCAACCAGGACCTGACCCGTTACGAGCTGCGCCGCGTCTGGCATGTGGTGGCAACACTGAAGGAAGGTCAGCGCCACATCTACGCCAAACGTGACTTCTACATCGACGAAGACACCTGGCAGGCAGCGGTCATCGATCATTACGACGGTCGCGGTCAGCTGTGGCGCGTTGCCGAGGCGCATGCCGAGGACTACTACGACAAGCAAGTGCCATGGTACGCGCTGGAGGCCCTGTACGACCTGCAATCGGGCCGCTACCTGGCGCTGGGCATGAAGAACGAAGAGAAATCGGCGTATGACTTCGGCTTCTCTGCCACCAAGAGCGAATTCCAGCCGGGCAACCTGGGCCAGGACGGTATCCGCTAAGCTTTGACCCGAGGCCGCATCCTCGAAAAAACGCCCCGACTGGTTCGGGGCGTTTTTTTTTCGTTTCGATTTTGTGTAGGCGCTGTCGCAGGCTGCGATCTTTTGATCCTGAAAGATCGCAGCCTTCGGCAGCTTCTGCAGGGGTGCGCCTGCTGGCCTGTAGTCTTTTTGTAGCCATTTGTAGCAATAACCTTCAAACCCTCTACGTTTACCGCTAGTCTGCGGACATCCGCTACGCCGCCAACCGCCATTCAAACAAGAGCCGGCCATGACTGATCTGTCCCCGCTACCGGGTCCTGCAAGCGTCACCATTGCGACACTGGACGGGCGTTTTTTTCGCCCGCCGTTGCCCGATGGTTACGTATTGCGACCGCGTCTGTGTGAACGCCTGAGCGCCGGGCTCGGTGGACGTCTGTTGCTGGTCTGCGCCCCGGCAGGTTTCGGCAAGAGCTCGCTGGCGGTGGAGTTCTGCCAAAGCCTGCCGGCGCACTGGCAAAGCCTCTGGCTGGGCCTCAGCCCGCGGGACAACGATCCGGGGCGGTTTCTCGAGCGATTGCTGGAAGGCTTGCAGGATTACTTTCCGGACCTGGGCAGCCGCGCGCTCGGCCTGTTGAAGATGCGCCAGCGCCACCAGCCGTTCGCCTTTGAAGAGTGGCTCGACGGCTTGCTCGATGAACTGGCGCTGCAACTGCAACCGACCGCGCCGCTGTTGCTGGTGCTCGACGATTACCATCTCGCCCAAGGGCCGGTGCTCGACCGCTGCCTGCAATTTTTCCTCAATCACCTGCCCGACGGCTTGCTGGTCATGGTCACCAGCCGTCAGCGTCCGGATTGGCATCTGGCGCGTTTGCGCCTGTCGCGCCAGTTGCTCGAACTGCATGAACAGGATCTGCGCCTGACCCACGATGAAGCCCTGACGCTGCTCGACCGGCACAGCAGTTCCTTGCGTGGCGAGGCTCTGGAAAACCTGATCCAGCGCAGTGAAGGCTGGGTGGCCGGGTTGCGTTTCTGGTTGCTGGCGGTCTCCGAAGCCGGCAGCGAGGCGGCGTTGCCACCTGCGCTGAACGGCGGGGAGGGGCTGATCCGCGATTACCTGCTGGAAGAAGTCATCGATTGTCTGCCGGCCGAGGTGCAGGCGTTTCTCTACGACACCGCCCCTCAAGAGCGCTTTTGCAGCGAGCTGTGCGATGCGGTGCGCGAAGCCCACGACAGCGCTGAAATCCTGCGGTTTCTGTTGGCGCATCAAGTGTTCCTGGTGCCGCTGGACGAACACGGTCACTGGTATCGCTACCACCATCTGTTTTCCGATCTGCTGCGCAGCCGACCGATCACTCAGACCCTGGTGCCGGCGGCGACGTTACATCTGCGCGCCTGCCGCTGGTTCAATGCCCAAGGCTTGCTGGATGAAGCGGTGGAGCAGGCCTTGCGCGCCGGTCATCTGGATGTCGCGGCCAATCTGGTGCAGAACCTGTCCGAGGAACAACTACTCGCCGAGCAGAACGTCGGCATGCTGCTGCGCTGGAAAATGGACTTGCCCGACAGCCTTCTGATCAGCACGCCACGCTTGATCGTGCTGTACAGCTGGGCGCTGGGGCTGGCCTGTCAGCTCGATGCTGCCGAAGAGTTGTCGAGTCATCTGAGCCGGTTTCTGCCGGCGCCCTCGGCCTCTGCGCAGAAGTCGATGCTCGCGCAGTGGCTGGCGCTCAGCGGCATCATTGCCCGTGGGCGCGGGCATCGTGAGCTGACCCAACGCTATTGCAGCGAGGCGCTGGACAGCCTGCCGGTCAAGCGTTACGGGCAACGCCTGATGTGCCTGTCTACGTTATCCAATCTGGCGATTGCCGACGGTGACCTGTGGCGGGCCAGGGGCTTGAATCGCGAATCCCTCGAGCTGGCGCAGCGGGTCGGCAACCCGTTGTTCGAGGCCCTGGCGCATTATGATCGGGCGCGGGTATTACAGGCCCGTGGCGAGATTCTGCGCGCACTGGATGAGGTCCACCAAGGCCTTGAGCGTCTGCGCGGGCTGTCGGCGCAACGTCTGTACGCGGTGCGTGCGCGGCTGACGTTGTATGAAGGTTTTCTGCTGTCGATGCGCTTGCAGCCACAGAAGGCCCGGGCTCGATTGCTGAGTGGCCTGAGCGAGGCGCGGGCCTGCCGCGATATCAGTGTGTTGATCGGCCACTGCGTGATCGCCCGTCTGGACGGCAGCGCCGGCGAGTTTGCCAAGGCCTTTGCCGAGCTCGCCGAAGCCGAGCGCCTGATGCACATCTGGGATGTGCCACCGATCTACTATCTGGCGATGATCACCCTGGTCAAATGCGAACTGTGGCTGGCGCAGGGCCGTACCGATCTGGCCGAGGCGTGGCTGGCGCGTCTTGGACAGACTTACACGGGCGAGCGTGCTGCCGCGCCGCCAGAGTTTCATCCACAACTGCCTTTGCATGTTGAACTGCAACAGGCGTTGCTTGACACGATTCAAGGGAACGCCATGCTCGCCGAAGGGCGTTTGAACGCATTGCATGAAAACGGCCAGCAAACCGGCCGGCAGTTGCTCAGTGTGATGGCGTTGACGCAGACAGTGGCGCTGATGCTGGCGGGCGGACGTGAGCCGGAGGCCAGAAAAGCACTGAGCCATGCGCTGGAGGCGGCTGGCGGTGGCGTGGTGCAGCCGTTCGATTTACTGGTGAAAGAGCATGGCGACTGGTTACGCGGGCAATTGGTATCGATCGCTTCGACAGCTGTCAGCCAGCAACTGCTCGCGCATTTTCCGCAACCGGTCACCCGGACCATTATGGAACCCGGGTCAACGGAACAACTCAGTACTCGAGAGCTGGCGGTTCTGCATCTGATCGCTCAGGGGTGCTCGAATCAGGAAATCAGCGAGCAGTTGTTCATTTCGTTGCATACCGTGAAAACCCACGCCAGTCATATCAACAGCAAACTGGGCGTTGAGCGGCGGACGCAAGCAGTGGCGAGGGCGAAAGCCCTGGGGGTTCTGACGTAGTTTTGATGTGACACTCACACAAACCAAAACGCCCTGAATCAATCAGGGCGTTTTGGTTTGCACCCGATCCGCAAGCAGATCGGGTGTCGTGCTGTATCAGGCCACCAAGTCGTTGGCGCTGAAGCTGTTCACACCCACCAACTGGATTTCAAAGTCGGCACCGGAATTCCCGCTGACGTTACCCGAGAGTACGTGGTCAACGAAGCGAATTTGACCTGCACCGGTGAAGTCATTTGCACCGATGAAGTTGAAACCGTTGATGCCTTCGCTCAACAGATTGGCATCAAACTTCGTCAGATCGATCTTGTCGCCTTGCGCGCTGTTGAAGTCGGTGATGACGTCGCGCAGGTTACCGATTCCGGACTCGTTCCAGTCATTGAACACGAACCGGTCCGCGCCACTTCCGCCCGTCAGAGAGTCGGTGCCCAGGCCGCCGATCAATGTGTCGTTCCCCAGGCCGCCTTCAAGGGTATCGTTCCCCAGGCCGCCGTCGAGGATGTTCGCGCCATCGTTGCCCACCAGGCGGTTGTTGCTATCGTTGCCTGTGCCTGTGAGGTTGGCGCTGCCAGTCAGGAGCAGATTTTCGACATTGGCAGTCAGGGTGTAGTCGATGGATGCGAACACCCGGTCGGTCGCACTTGGGGTCGCGTCGGTTTCGATCACCACATCACCGACGTTATCGACGTAGTAAGTATCGAAACCACCGCCGCCGATCATGGTATCGGCACCCAGGCCGCCGTCCAGGGTGTTGGCCTGGTCATTACCGGTCAGGGTGTTGTTGAGGTTGTTGCCGGTGCCGTTGATCACGTCGTTGCCGGTCAG
>NZ_JAHHZH010000009.1:0-247464 GCF_018729515.1 Pseudomonas sp. MG-9 | reverse complement strand
ATCGAAACCACCGCCGCCGATCATGGTATCGGCACCCAGGCCGCCGTCCAGGGTGTTGGCCTGGTCATTACCGGTCAGGGTGTTGTTGAGGTTGTTGCCGGTGCCGTTGATCACGTCGTTGCCGGTCAGTACAAGGTTCTCGACATTGGCACCCAGGGTAAACGCCACCGAACTGCGAACCGTGTCGATTTCGCCAGCCAGGGTGCTGGTTTCGGTCACGGTGTCGCCGTAGTTGTCGACGATGTAGGTGTCGTTGCCCAGACCACCGATCAGGGTGTCGGCACCGAGGCCGCCGTCGAGAATGTTGTTGCCGTCGTTGCCGGTCATGCGATTGTTGACGCTGTTGCCGGTGCCGTTGAGGTTGGCATTGCCCAGCAGGATCAGGTTTTCGACGTTCTGCACCAGGGTGTAGTCGATCGTCGAGAACACGCGGTCGATGGCGGTCAGCGAGGCGTCGGTTTCGATCACCACGTCACCGACGTTATCCACGTAGTAACTGTCGAAGCCGCCGCCACCGATCATGGTGTCAGCACCCAGGCCGCCGTCCAGAGTGTTGGCCTGGTCGTTGCCGGTGATACGGTTGTCCAGTTCGTTGCCGGTGCCGTTGATGATGTCGTTACCGATGAGGATCAGGTTCTCGACATTGGCAGTCAGGGTGTAGCCGATGGATGCGAACACCCGGTCGGTCGCGCCGAGCGTTGCGTCAGTTTCGATGACGACATCGCCGTAGTTATCGACGTAGTAACTGTCGAAACCACCGCCGCCGATCATGGTGTCGGCACCCAGGCCGCCGTCCAGGGTGTTGGCCTGGTCATTACCGGTCAGGGTGTTGTTGAGGTTGTTGCCGGTGCCGTTGATCACGTCGTTGCCGGTCAGTACAAGGTTCTCGACATTGGCACCCAGGGTAAACGCCACCGAACTGCGGACCGTGTCGATTTCGCCAGCCAGAGTGCTGGTTTCGGTCACGGTGTCGCCGTAGTTGTCGACGATGTAGGTGTCGTTGCCCAGACCACCGATCAGGGTGTCGGCACCGAGGCCGCCGTCGAGAATGTTGTTGCCGTCGTTGCCGGTCATGCGGTTGTTGACGCTGTTGCCGGTGCCGTTGAGGTTGGCATTGCCCAGCAGGATCAGGTTTTCGACGTTCTGCACCAGGGTGTAGTCGATCGTCGAGAACACGCGGTCGATGGCGGTCAGCGAGGCGTCGGTTTCGATCACCACGTCACCGACGTTATCCACGTAGTAACTGTCGAAGCCGCCGCCACCGATCATGGTGTCAGCACCCAGGCCGCCGTCCAGGGTGTTGGCCTGGTCGTTGCCGGTGATGCTGTTGTTCAGTTCGTTGCCGGTGCCGTTGACCGCATCGAGGCCGGTCAGGACGAGGTTTTCGACGTTGGTGCCCAATGCGAAGGCCACCGAGCTACGGACCGTATCGATTTCACTGGCAAGGGTACTGGTTTCCGTAACCGTATCACCAAGGTTGTCGACGATGTAGGTGTCGTTGCCCGCGCCACCGATCAGGGTGTCTGCGCCTTGACCGCCGTCGAGGAAGTTATCGCCGGCCGTGCCGATGATTGTGTTGTTCGATGCGTTTCCGGTGCCATTGAGGTTGGCGGCGCCAGCCAGCGTCAGGTTCTCCAGATGCGCCCCGAGAACGTAATTGATGGAGGACACGACGGTGTCGGTGCCCATGCCCGGATAATCGAAAATAACGTCCCCGGCGTTGTCAACGTAGTACGTGTCGTTGCCTGCGCCACCGTACATGGTGTCTGCGCCGCCATTGCCGTTGAGTACGTTATCCAACTCGTTGCCGTACAGAACGTCATCGAAAATCGAGCCGATGGCGTTCTCGATTTTTGCGCCATACGCAATCGCCAGGCCGTTATTGATGAGATTCGATGTTGACTGGTCGACAAACGCCTTGCCGATCTGGCTGAACGTACCTTCATTCAGATTGAGGGTCACGGACGCCAGTTGGTTGCTGCCATCGAGGGTGTCGATGCCGCCAGCATCCCAAATGGTTTCGAAGATTGACTGGTCTGACGCCCATGAGTAGACGTTGTTCCCGGTCTGCCACTGCATATTGGCGCCGTACAGGCTCTGTATCGCCATGATGTCGAGCAGCATCGGCGTTGTTGGCTGATAGGAGTAGTTGCTGTTGTAGCTCATTACTGTGAAATGAACATCGTCGAGCGACGAGTCCAGCAATGTTTTGTTTGTCGAGCTGACATCGAATGGATGTTTGAGTCCCAGCGCATGACCGATTTCGTGGATAAAGGTCAGGTAGTCGTAGGTGCCATGACCCGGATTGGGGTCATTCGTCTCCGGGCCGATCCAGACATCGCCGCCGGTAGGGCTGTTGGCCGGGAAGTAGGCCCATGCAGCCGTCTGGTTATCCATCAACCGATAGGCACCAAAGCGAAGGTCACCCACGTTGTTGATGTCATCGCTGGTCAGCGTGAAGCTGAGGTTGGCGACAGCACTCCAGGTGGCCAAGGCATTGGTCACCGCACTTTTCTGCCCGCTCGTCAGTTCGTACAGCGCGTTGTATTCATTGTCAGGACTGTAATTAGTGATGAAGTACGAAGTGTTGGGCGCCATGAAGCTGTAGCTGAGGCTGGTCGAACCCGAAGCAGGCCAGTTCGCCCCCAGCCAATAAGTTCCGGAGATCAGGCTGTCAACGTACTTGTTACCGGTCAATGCTGAAGGAAGCGCAAATGAATATGACGAAGGGGTAGGCATGGTTTTTCCTGGGTGCTATGCGACTAATCCTGAATGCAGTCGCTACAAAAAGAATACGATTCTGCACCAGTTTTTACATATTTGACATCATATGGCCACTATTTTCAGATTGGTGGCGTCAAATTACTGGCCTGGCACTTTGTATCGGCTCCTAAAGTAGAATCCTTAGCAAGCGCCATCAGCCGTTTGTCGAGGACTCTTAATGCCTGCTACCACCCCGTCGCTCATCCGTGAAACCTTCCCTGTCGGCCCGTTGCAGTGCAACTGCACGATCATCGGCGACCCGATCAGCAAAAAAGCCATCGTCGTCGACCCGGGTGGCAACCCTGACCTGATCATGGCGCGCCTCGATGCGCATGGCCTGAAAGTCGTCAGCATCATCCACACCCACGCGCATCTCGATCACTTCCTCGCCTCGGGGCAGATAAAGGAAAAAACCGGTGCAACGCTGCATTTGCACAAGGAAGATCAATTCCTGTGGGACAGCCTCGAAATGCAATGCCAGATGTTCGGTGTGCCATACACACCGGTGCCATCACCTGATCGCTGGTTGAGCGACGATGAAGAACTGGCCTGCGGCTGCGGTGTGGCGCTGCATACGCCGGGACATACACCCGGTTCCATGAGCTTTTGGTTTTCCGAGGCTAAGCTGTTGATTGCCGGCGACACGCTGTTTCGTCGCGGCGTAGGACGCACGGATTTGTGGGGCGGCGATCAGGCGACCATCGTGCGATCGATCAAGCAGCGGCTGTACACCCTGGACGAAGACGCAACCGTGGTTGCCGGGCATGGTCCGGACACGCGTCTGGGGGATGAAATGCGGGAAAACCCGTTCGTGCGCGCCTAAATATTTTGTCACGAGTGTGCGGCGGAATTTTTCGGCATTGTCATGATCCAACGCCCGCAGGGGGCTACTGCCCAGCGGCCGCTGCACCACAGAATGCAAAAAAAGTAGGAGCTTTCCATGTTCACCACGCGTCGTTTGATTATTGTCGCTACTGCCGTGGCCGTGCTGTCCGGCTGCGCCTCGCCCAACCCGTATGACAATCAGGGGCAGGCCGACGGTGGCTCGCAAGGCATGAGCAAAACTGCCAAGTATGGTGGTCTCGGCGCTCTGGCCGGTGCCTTGGCAGGTGCCGCCATCGACCACAACAACCGCGGCAAGGGTGCCTTGATCGGCGCGGCGGTGGTGGGGGCTTCGGCCGCCGGTTACGGTTACTACGCCGACCAGCAAGAGAAAAAGCTGCGCGCCAGCATGGCCAACACCGGGGTTGAAGTGCAGCGCCAGGGCGATCAGATCAAGCTGATCATGCCGGGCAACATCACCTTCGCCACCGATTCGGCGAACATCGCGCCAAGCTTCTACCAGCCGTTGAACAACCTGGCGAACTCGCTGAAAGAGTTCAACCAGAACCAGATCGAAATCGTCGGCTACACCGACAGCACCGGTGCCCGCCAGCACAACATGGACCTGTCTCAGCGTCGTGCGCAGAGCGTGGCCACCTACCTGACTTCGCAAGGTGTCAGCGGTGCCAACCTGTCGGCCCGTGGCGCCGGACCGGATAACCCGATTGCCAGCAACGGTGACGTCAATGGCCGTGCGCAGAACCGCCGGGTTGAAGTCAACCTGAAGGCGATTCCGGGTCAGCAGTATGGTGGCCAGCAGCAACAGCCGGGTACGGTTCAGCAGTATCCGTAACTGAATGCTTGAATGAAGAAATGCCCGGTCCTGGTGACCGGGCATTTTTTGGCCTGAACGCAGTCGCCCTGTAGGAGCTGCGGCACGCTGCGATCTTTTGATCTTTAGCTTTAACAACAAGATCAAAAGATCGCAGCCTCGTTTCACTCGACAGCTCCTACAGGGTTACTGGGCCTGTGCAGGCACCACAAACTCAATAGGCACAAAAAAGCCCCCGGACAACGGAATTGTCCGGGGGCTTTTTTTGTCAGCGAAGGCTGATTACTTCTTCAAACCATACTGCTCATCGAGCATGCCCGGCGAGTTCGGGGCTTTCGGTGCGTAGTCGCGTGGCGGCTCCTGATCGCGCGGCGGCGTCAGGCGTTCGCGCGGTGCCTGTACCGCATCGGCGTGCAAAGCGGCGATCAGGCGTTGACGGGTCTGCTCGTCCAGGGCCAGACGATTGGCACCCTCGGCGAGATGATCCTGCACTTCCTGATAGCTCTGGGTCAGCTTCTTGACCAGCATCGCGGTGCTGTTGAAGTGGGTGACCACCTCGTTTTGATAGCTGTCGAAACGTTCCTGGATATCATCCAGTTGACGCTGCGTGCGGCTCGGCGCGGCATTCGGCGCGACGCGAGCGATCAGGAATCCAATGGCGACACCCACAACCAGGGCAAGAGTCGGTAACAACCAAACTAAGAGCGAGTGTTCCACGAGTCCTTCCTCTATAAACGGCTTTGCTTTACGTTAACGGCTCGAACCTGCGCTGTATACCGCGATTCACTCGCAATAGATTGGCACAGACAATTTGCTAGACGAGTCGACCCGATTCGAGGTCACGGAGTTCCTTCCTTGCTGATGCGTGAAACCCCTGTAGTCATTGCCGGCCCAGTCGGCCAAATCGAAGCGCTGTACCTGGACAACGAGCAGCCAATCGGCATTGCGCTGATCTGCCATCCGAACCCGGTGCAGGGCGGCACCATGCTCAACAAGGTCGTCTCGACCTTGCAGCGCACCGCGCGCGACGCCGGTTGGATCACCTTGCGCTTCAACTATCGCGGCGTTGGCGCCAGTGAAGGCTCCCACGACATGGGCACCGGCGAAGTCGACGATGCCCAGGCTGCTGCCGCATGGCTGCGGGAAAAACACCCGGATCTGCCGCTGACCCTGTTCGGTTTTTCTTTCGGCGGATTTGTTGCAGCAAGTCTCGGCGGTCGTCTCGAAGCCCAAGGCGTGCAGCTCAAGCATCTGTTCATGGTCGCGCCGGCGGTGATGCGTCTGGGCGATCAGGATCAACTGCCACAGCACGGAGAACTCACCGTGATCCAGCCGGAAACCGACGAAGTGATCGATCCGCAGTTGGTCTACGACTGGTCCGACAAACTCCAGCGCCCCCATGAGCTGCTGAAAGTGGCAGAATGCGGACACTTTTTTCATGGCAAGCTGACCGATCTCAAGGATCTGATCCTGCCGCGTCTCTCGAATTGATTGCAGTCTGACAAGCGATTACCCATGACGAACCGTACCCGTATCCTCACCGGCATCACCACCACCGGCACGCCGCACCTGGGCAACTACGCCGGCGCCATTCGCCCGGCGATCCTCGCCAGCCGCGACAGCAATGCCGATTCGTTCTACTTCCTGGCCGACTACCACGCGCTGATCAAATGCGATGACCCGCTGCGCATCCAGCGCTCGCGTCTGGAAATCGCCGCGACCTGGCTGGCCGGTGGCTTGGATGTCGATCGCGTGACCTTCTATCGCCAGTCCGACATCCCGGAAATCCCCGAGCTGACCTGGCTGCTGACCTGCGTCGCGGCCAAGGGCCTGCTCAACCGTGCGCACGCCTACAAGGCTTCGGTGGACAAGAACGTCGAGACCGGTGAAGACCCGGATGCCGGTATCACCATGGGCCTCTACAGCTACCCGGTGCTGATGGCGGCGGACATCCTGATGTTCAACGCGCACAAGGTGCCGGTCGGTCGTGACCAGATCCAGCACGTGGAAATGGCCCGCGACATCGGCCAGCGCTTCAACCACCTGTTCGGCCAGGGCAAAGAGTTCTTCACCATGCCCGAAGCGCTGATCGAGGAAAGCGTGGCGACGTTGCCAGGCCTCGACGGACGCAAGATGTCCAAAAGCTACGACAACACCATTCCGTTGTTCTCCAGCGCCAAAGAGATGAAGGACGCGATCTCCCGTATCGTCACCGACTCCCGCGCGCCGGGCGAAGCGAAAGATCCGGACAACTCGCACCTGTTCACCCTGTTCCAGGCGTTCGCCACACCGGCGCAGGCTGACGAATTCCGCAGCGAACTGCTGGGCGGTCTGGGTTGGGGCGAGGCGAAGAATCGTCTGTTCCAATTGCTCGACAACGAGCTGGGTGAGTCCCGCGAGCGTTATCACCAACTGATCGAGCGCCCGGCCGATCTGGAAGACATCCTGCAGCACGGCGCGAAAAAGGCCCGTGCAGTGGCGACCCCGTTCCTCAACGAATTGCGTGAAGCGGTCGGCCTGCGCTCTTTCATCAATCAGGTGCAAGTCGCGGCGACTACCAAGAAGAAAGCCGCGAAAGCCGCGCGCTTCGTCAGCTTCCGCGAAGATGACGGCAGCTTCCGTTTCCGTCTGCTGGCGGCCGATGGCGAGCAATTGCTGCTGTCGCGCCATTTCGCCGACGGTAAAGCTGCGGGCCAGGTGACCAAGCAACTGCAATCCGGTCAGCCTCTGGATGTGCGCAATGAAGACCTGAGCTTCAGCGTATGGCTGGAAGGCGAATGCGTCGGCGACAGCCCGGCGTTCGCTGATAGCGCTGCGCGGGACGCGGCCATCGAGGCTCTGCGCGTTGCGCTGACCCCGGTTCAGGACTAATCAACGGCGCGGCCCGACCAAGGGCTGATTGCCATTCCCACGGGCCGTCGCTACAGTGACGGCCCGTTTTTGTTGCCTTGCTAACGAATTATGACGCCCCTAGAACGATACCAAGCTGATCTGAAACGCCCGGACTTCTTCCATGACGCCGCGCAAGAAACTGCCGTGCGTCATCTACAGCGCCTGTACGACGATCTGATCGCGGCCGAGCAGAACAAGCCGGGTTTGCTGGGCAAGCTGTTTGGCAAAAAGGATCAGACGCCGGTCAAGGGTCTGTATTTCTGGGGCGGCGTGGGTCGCGGCAAGACTTACCTGGTCGACACCTTCTTCGAAGCGCTGCCGTTCAAGGAAAAGACCCGCACCCACTTCCACCGCTTCATGAAGCGCGTGCACGAAGAGATGAAAACCCTCGGCGGCGAGAAAAACCCGCTGACCATCATCGCCAAGCGCTTCGCGACCGAATCCCGTGTCATCTGCTTCGATGAGTTCTTCGTGTCCGATATCACTGACGCGATGATCCTTGGCACGCTGATGGAAGAGCTGTTCAAGAACGGCGTGACCCTGGTCGCGACCTCGAACATCGTTCCGGACGGCCTGTACAAGGACGGCCTGCAACGTGCGCGCTTCCTGCCGGCGATTGCGCTGATCAAGCAGAATACCGAAATCGTCAACGTCGACAGCGGTGTCGACTACCGTCTGCGCCACCTCGAACAGGCGGAGCTGTTCCACTATCCGCTGGACGAAGCGGCTCACGAAAGCCTGCGCAAAAGCTTCCGCGCGCTGACGCCAGAGTGCACCGCAGCGGTCGAGAACGATGTGCTGATCATCGAAAACCGTGAGATCCGTGCCCTGCGCACGTGCGACGACGTGGCGTGGTTCGACTTCCGTGAACTGTGCGACGGCCCCCGCAGCCAGAACGACTACATCGAACTGGGCAAGATCTTCCACGCCGTGCTGCTCAGCGGCGTCGAGCAGATGAGCGTCACCACTGACGACATCGCCCGTCGCTTCATCAACATGGTCGACGAGTTCTACGACCGCAACGTCAAGCTGATCATTTCTGCCGAAGTCGAGTTGAAAGACCTCTACACCGGCGGGCGCCTGACGTTCGAATTCCAGCGCACGCTCAGCCGTCTGCTGGAGATGCAGTCGCACGAATTCCTGTCCCGGGCGCACAAGCCTTAAACAGATCTTCAGCGCATAAAAAAGGGCCTGCAATTGCAGGCCCTTTTTTATATCCGAAATTCACCACAAGCCTTGTAGGAGTGAGCCTGCTCGCGATTGCGTCCGTCCATTTGGCACTGATGCGACTGACACACCGCTATCGCGAGCAGGCTCACTCCTACATGGGTTCTTATGCAGCCTGTTGAAACTGCTGCCGATACTGATTCGGTGACAGCTCGGTGTGCTGGCGGAACAGCCGGGCAAAGAAGCTCGCGTCGTCGTAGCCGACTTCATAACTGATGGTCTTGATGCTCTTGCGGCTGCCGGACAGCAGGCCCTTGGCCGTCTCGATGCGCAGGCGTTGCAGGTAGTGCAGCGGCTTGTCACCGGTGGCGGTCTGGAAGCGGCGCATGAAGTTGCGGATGCTCATGCCGTGCTCGCGGGCGACGTCTTCGAAGCGGAATTTGTCGGCGAAGTGCTCTTCGAGCCAGTGCTGGATCTGCAGGATGATCACGTCCTGATGCAGCTTCTGGCCGCCGAAGCCGATACGCCCCGGCGCATAGCTGCGTTGCACTTCATAAAGAATGTCGCGGGCCACGGCTTGCGCCACGTTGGCGCCGCAGAAACGTTCGATCAGGTAGATATAGAGGTCGCACGCCGAAGTCGTGCCGCCGGCGCAATACAGATTGTCGGCGTCGGTCAGGTGCTTGTCCTGATTGAGGTGCACCTGCGGAAAGCGCTCGGCGAACGCATTGAAGAAGCGCCAGTAAGTGGTCGCTTCCTTGCCGTTGAGCAGCCCGGCTTCGGCCAGCCAGAACACGCCGGTGGCTTCGCCGCACAGGACTGCGCCGCGGGCGTGTTGTTCGCGCAGCCACGGCAGGATCTGTGGATAACGGCCGCAAAGCGTTTCGAAGTCGTCCCAGAATGCCGGGAGGATGATGACATCGGCGTTTTCCAGGCCGCCGTCCACCGGCATCACCACGTCACTGAAGCTGTTCACCGGTTTGCCGTCGGGGCTGACCAGGCGGGTTTCGAACGCCGGTGTCAGGCCGTGGCCCAGTTGTTTGCCGTAACGCAGGCTGGCCAGATGGAAGAAATCCTTGGCCTGCATGAGAGTGGATGCGAAAACCCGGTCGATTGCCAGGATGCTGACGCGCCGCAAGGGCGTGGAGACTTGCTTGGACATAATTCAACTTTTGTTTTGTTTTTATAAGGGAAAGTGGTCACCAGACGGCTGGATCGTCTTATTTTTTGTCGGATGTGTCCAGTGTCCTGTATCGGAGGTGGGGCTTAGTCTCTGAAGGTCATATCCCTTCAACAAGAAAGAAAGGTGCCGCATGATCCCCAGAACCTTGTTCAGCTCCGAGCATGAATTGTTCCGCGACAGCGTCCGAACCTTCCTCGAAAAAGAGGCTGTGCCGTTCCATGCGCAATGGGAGAAACAAGGCCACATCGACCGCAAACTGTGGAACAAGGCAGGGGAGGCCGGGATGCTCTGCTCGCACTTGCCGGAAGAATATGGCGGCCTGGGCGCGGACTTTCTGTACAGCGCGGTGGTGATCGAGGAGGTCGGTCGTCTCGGTTTGACGGGGATCGGTTTCTCGCTGCATTCGGACATCGTCGCGCCGTACATCCTGCATTACGGCAGCGAAGCGTTGAAGCACAAATACCTGCCGAAACTGGTCTCGGGCGAGATGGTCACGGCCATCGCCATGACCGAGCCGGGGGCGGGTTCCGATCTGCAAGGTGTGAAGACCACTGCTGTGCTGGACGGTGACGAATATGTGATCAACGGTTCGAAAACGTTTATCACCAATGGCTTTCTGGCTGACTTGGTCATTGTGGTTGCCAAGACTGATCCAAAGGCTGGCGCAAAGGGCACCAGTCTGTTTCTGGTCGAAGCGAATACTCCGGGCTTCGAGAAGGGCAAGCGCCTGGAAAAGGTCGGAATGAAGGCACAGGACACGTCGGAATTGTTCTTTCAGGACGTGCGCGTGCCGAAAGAAAACCTGCTGGGGCAGGCCGGGGCGGGGTTTGCCTATTTGATGCAGGAGTTGCCGCAGGAGCGTCTGACCGTAGCGATCGGTGGCCTGGCTTCAGCCGAAGCCGCGCTGAAATGGACGCTGGATTACACCCGTGATCGCAAGGCGTTCGGCAAGGCAATTGCCGACTTCCAGAACACCCGCTTCAAATTGGCGGAGATGGCCACCGAGATTCAGATCGGTCGGGTCTTCGTCGACCGCTGCCTGGAACTGCACCTGCAGGGCAAGCTGGATGTGCCGACGGCGGCGATGGCCAAGTACTGGGGCACCGACCTGCAATGCAAGGTGCTCGATGAGTGCGTGCAGTTGCACGGCGGCTACGGCTTCATGTGGGAATACCCGGTGGCCCGGGCGTGGGCGGATGCGCGAGTGCAGCGGATCTATGCCGGCACCAATGAAATCATGAAGGAGATCATCGCACGGTCGCTGTGAGCGGCTGAAAAGATCGCAGCCTGCGGCAGCTCCTGCAGAGGATCAGTGTGAACCCTGTAGGAGCTGCCGAAGGCTGCGATCTTTTTACTTACGGCGCCGGATTCGGATGATCCTTGTGAATCGCCTCGATCCCGGCCAGCACTTCGTCGGAAAGCTTCAGGTCGAAACTGGCAATGTTGCTGTCCAGTTGCTCAAGCGTCGTCGCGCCAATGATGTTGCTGGTGACGAACGGTTGCTGGGTAACGAACGCCAGGGCCATTTGCGCCGGATCCAGACCATGCTCGCGGGCCAGGGCCACATAACGGCTGCAAGCAGCTTCCGATTGCGCGTTGAAATAGCGGCTGAAGCGACTGTAGAGGCTCAGGCGGCCTTTCGGTGGGCGGGCGCCACCTTCGTACTTGCCTGAGAGGAAACCGAATGCCAGCGGCGAGTAGGCGAGCAGACCGCACTGTTCGCGGATGGCGATTTCCGCCAGACCGATTTCGAAGCTGCGGTTGAGCAGGTTGTACGGGTTCTGGATCGACACCGCGCGCGGCCAGCCACGGGCTTCGGCCAGGGCGAGGAAGCGCATGGTGCCCCACGGCGTTTCGTTGGACAGGCCGATATGGCGGATCTTGCCGGCCTTGACCTGTTCGTCGAGGGCTTCGAGGGTGTCTTCGAGCGGCGTCAGGTTGGCTTCGATCTTGTGTTTGTAGCCCAGCTGTCCGAAAAAGTTGGTGCTGCGCTCCGGCCAGTGCAATTGATACAGATCGATGTAATCGGTCTGCAGGCGCTTGAGGCTGGCGTCCACTGCTTCGGTGATGTGCTGGCGGTTGTGGCGCAGGTTTTTGTCACGGATGTAGTCGATGGTGTTGCCGGGGCCGGCGATCTTGCTGGCGAGGATCCAGTCGGCGCGATCGCCGCGATGCTTGAAGTAATTGCCGATGTAGCGCTCGGTGGTGGCGTAGGTTTCGGCTTTTGGCGGCACCGGGTACATCTCGGCGGTGTCGATGAAATTGATCCCGGCTTCCTTGGCCCGTTCGATCTGGGCGAAGGCTTCAGCTTCAGTGTTTTGCTCGCCCCAGGTCATGGTGCCGAGGCAGATTGCACTCACGTTCAGGTCGGTACGGCCTAGCTGGCGATAGTCCATCGGGTGCTCCTTGGGCAAAACAATCATAAAAGCAGGTTGAATATTTTTTCGCAATCTGCATAATTGCCGACCTCTTTCTGCAGTGGAAGTGATGCGCCGCCGCCGAAGAATCTTGCCGTTGAACGGACGCGCCGACCCGAGCCCCCGAAAGCGTCTGTATCCGGCTGCCTTTGACTTGTCAAAGTACGCACTATTCAGTAAGATCCGCCGTCTTATTTACAGGCGGCCCCTGAGGCTATAAAGAATGAAAACTTTTACTGCTAAACCGGAAACAGTAAAGCGCGACTGGTTTGTCGTCGACGCTGCTGGTCAGACCCTGGGTCGTCTGGCCACCGAAATCGCGAGCCGTCTGCGTGGCAAGCACAAGCCTGAGTACACTCCTCACGTTGACACCGGCGACTACATCGTCGTAATCAACGCCGAGCAGATCCGTGTTACCGGCGCTAAAACCACTGACAAAATGTACTACTCCCACTCCGGTTTCCCGGGCGGCATCAAGTCGATCAACTTTGAAAAGCTGATCGCTAAAGCCCCTGAGCGCGTGATCGAGACCGCGGTTAAAGGCATGCTGCCTAAGAACCCGCTGGGTCGTGACATGTACCGTAAGCTGAAAGTCTATGCGGGCGCTGCACACCCTCATACTGCTCAGCAGCCCCAAGAACTGAAGATTTAACGGAATAGTTCATTATGTCGGCGACTCAAAATTACGGCACTGGCCGTCGCAAGACCGCAACCGCACGCGTTTTCCTGCGTCCGGGTACTGGTAACATCTCCATCAACAACCGCTCCCTGGACTCGTTCTTCGGCCGCGAAACTGCCCGCATGGTAGTTCGTCAGCCGCTGGAACTGACCGAGACTGTCGAGAAATTCGACATCTACGTCACTGTCATCGGCGGTGGTGTAAGTGGTCAAGCTGGCGCAATCCGCCACGGTATCACTCGCGCTCTGATGGACTACGACGAGACCCTGCGTAGCGCTCTGCGCAAAGCTGGCTTCGTTACTCGCGACGCCCGTGAAGTTGAACGTAAGAAAGTTGGTCTGCGTAAAGCGCGTAAGCGTCCGCAGTACTCGAAGCGTTAATTCGTTTCCACGTTCAAAAAAGAACGCCCGATTCCTCACGGAACCGGGCGTTTTTTTATGCCTGCGATTTATTAAAGAATTGCGCTGTGACAACTTGCCACATTCGTAGACCCCCTATACTACAAGGCTTGAGGGTGGGAGCCCCGGGTAATTCCCTTGTCAGAATTGGGGCTTTTCATTACCATCTCGGCAAAATTTTTATAAGTAACATTGATTTATTTAGTAGATGCCTGATTTAACAGGCCACAAAGCTGATGGGAGAGGACTGAATGAGCAATGACGGCGTGAATGCAGGCCGGCGTCGCTTCTTGGTAGCAGCCACATCCGTGGTGGGTGCTGCAGGAGCGGTGGGGGCTGCGGTCCCGTTCGTGGGGTCATGGTTTCCCAGTGCCAAGGCGAAAGCCGCCGGTGCACCGGTGAAAGTGAATGTCAGCAAGATCGAGCCAGGACAGCAGATGATTGCCGAGTGGCGCGGCCAGCCGGTGTTCATTGTCCGCCGTACTGCGGAAATCCTGGGGAATCTCAAGAAGATCGAGGGCCAGCTCTCCGATCCGACTTCCAAAAACTCCACGCAACCCACCTATGTCGACCCTGAAGTGCGTTCGATCAAGCCGGAAATTCTGCTGCTGATCGGGATCTGCACACACTTGGGTTGCTCACCAACCTTCCGTCCCGAAGTGGCACCTGCGGATCTGGGTAAAGACTGGGTTGGCGGCTATTTCTGCCCTTGCCACGGTTCCCACTACGATCTGGCTGGCCGCGTCTACAAGTCGCAACCTGCGCCTTTGAACCTGCCAGTTCCCCCGCATTCCTATGAGACCGATGACCTGATTGTCATTGGCGTCGATACGGAGAAAGCGTGATGAGCAAGTTCATGGATTGGGTTGATGCACGCTTCCCCGCCACCAAAATGTGGGAAGACCATCTCAGCAAGTATTACGCTCCAAAAAACTTCAACTTCTTCTATTTCTTCGGCTCCCTGGCGCTGCTGGTGCTGGTCAACCAGATCGTCACCGGTGTCTGGCTGACGATGAGCTACACGCCGTCGGCAGAAGAAGCGTTCGCTTCCGTCGAGTACATCATGCGCGACGTCGAGTACGGCTCGATCCTGCGTCTGTTGCACTCCACCGGCGCTTCGGCGTTCTTCATCGTGGTCTATCTGCACATGTTCCGTGGTCTGCTCTACGGTTCGTACCAGAAGCCCCGTGAGCTGGTGTGGGTCTTCGGCATGCTGATCTACCTGGCGCTGATGGCAGAAGCCTTCATGGGCTACTTGCTTCCGTGGGGCCAGATGTCCTACTGGGGGGCCCAGGTGATCATCTCGCTGTTCGGTGCGATTCCGGTCATCGGCAACGACCTGACCCAGTGGATTCGTGGTGACTACCTGATCTCCGGGATCACCCTGAACCGCTTCTTCGCCCTGCACGTGGTGGCCCTGCCGATCGTGATTCTCGGTCTGGTGGTGCTGCACATTCTGGCGCTGCACGAAGTCGGTTCGAACAACCCGGACGGCGTCGACATCAAGAAGCACAAAGACGAAAACGGTATCCCGCTGGACGGCATTGCCTTCCACCCGTACTACACCGTGAAAGACATCGTCGGCGTGGTGGTGTTTCTGTTCATCTTCTGCTTTATCGTGTTCTTCTTCCCGGAAATGGGCGGCTACTTCCTCGAAAAACCAAACTTCGAGCAAGCCAACCCGTTCAAGACGCCTGAGCACATTGCACCGGTCTGGTACTTCACGCCGTTCTACGCGATCTTGCGTGCGATCCCCGACAAGCTCATGGGCGTTATCGCCATGGGTGCCTCGATTGCCTTGCTCTTTGTCCTGCCGTGGCTTGACCGCAGTCCGGTCAAATCGATGCGCTACAAGGGCTGGATGAGCAAGATCTGGCTGGTGGTGTTCTGCATCGCATTCGTGATCCTCGGCATTCTGGGCGTACTGGCCCCGACGCCGGAGCGCACGCTGCTGTCGCAGGTCTGCACCTTCCTGTACTTCGCCTACTTCATTCTGATGCCGTTCTACACCAGGCTCGAGAAAACCAAACCGGTTCCGGAAAGGGTGACTGGCTGATGAAAAAGTTATTTTTTGCTCTGATTTTTGCTGCTCTGCCTGTGCTGTCTTTCGCCGCCGAACACGGTGGTCCGGAGCTGGAAAAAGTCGATATCGACGTGTCCGACAAGGCTGCCCTGCAAGATGGTGCGCGTACCTTTGCCAACTATTGCATGGGTTGCCACAGTGCCAAGTTCCAGCGTTACGAGCGGGTGGCCGATGACCTCGGCATTCCACACGAAATGATGCTGGAGAAGCTGGTGTTCACCGGTGCCAAGATCGGCGATCACATGAACATCGGCATGCAGCCTGCGGACGCCAAGACCTGGTTCGGTGCGGCACCGCCGGACCTGACCCTGGTGGCGCGCGTGCGCGGCACCGACTGGCTCTACGGTTACCTGCGCTCGTTCTACGAAGATCCTGCACGTCCATGGGGTGTGAACAACAAGGTCTTCCCGAACGTCGGCATGCCTAACGTACTGGTCGGCCTGCAAGGTCGCCAGGTGGTTGGCTGCAAGCAAGTGCAGATCGTCGAAGACGGCAAGAAGCAATATGATCCGCTGACCGGTACGCCTCTGACTCATGAAGCGTGCGATCAGTTGACCATCGTGCCGAAATCCGGTGCTCTGAACGAAGAGCAGTTCGATGAGAAGGTCAAGAATCTGGTAACCTTCCTGGCTTACTCGGCTAACCCGGTTAAGCTGCAACATCAGCGCATCGGTGCTTACGTCTTGCTGTACCTGGCGTTCTTCTTTGTGTTCGCCTACCTGCTCAAGCGTGAATACTGGAAAGACGTGCACTGATACGCTTCAAGCATTGCTGTTAATCGCGCGCGCCCAAGGGCGCCTCCGATAACGCAACGTCTGGCCAGCCAGGCATTGCGGGAGGCACCCTCTGGGCGCGCGCGTTTTTCCGGTTCCGATAATTTCAACAAGCGAGGAGGATCGCCATGGGCGTGACCAATCGGTTGGCCTGTTACTCCGACCCCGCCGACCACTATTCCCACCGAGTGCGCATTGTGCTTGCAGAGAAGGGTGTCAGCGCCGAAATCATTTACGTGGAAGCTGGTCGCCAGCCGCCTAAACTGATTGAGGTGAACCCTTACGGCAGTCTCCCGACACTGGTCGATCGCGACCTGGCGTTGTGGGAGTCGACCGTGGTGATGGAATATCTGGATGAGCGTTACCCGCATCCGCCACTGATGCCGGTTTACCCGGTGGCGCGTGCCAACAGCCGTCTGCTGATTCACCGAATTCAGCGCGACTGGTGTGGTCTGGTGGATCTGATTCTGGATCCGAAAACCAAGGAAGCCGCGCGTGTCGTGGCGCGCAAGGAATTGCGTGAAAGCCTGACGGGCGTGTCGCCGCTGTTTGCCGACAAGCCGTTTTTCCTCAGTGAGGAACAAAGTCTGGTGGATTGCTGCCTATTGCCAATACTCTGGCGTTTGCCGATTCTGGGTATTGAACTGCCGCGGCCGGCCAAGCCGCTGCTTGATTATATGGAGCGCTCGTTTGCGCGTGAGGCTTTCCAGGCGAGTCTGTCTGGCGTCGAACGCGATATGCGCTAAGGCTTAAGGAGCCGCTATGAACTCCAGTCGACCTTATCTGGTCCGCGCGCTCTACGAGTGGATTGTGGATAACGATTGCACCCCGCACATGCTGGTCAATTCCGAATACCCGGCGGTGCAGGTGCCGCAGGGTTTCGCCAGTGACGGACAGATTGTCCTGAACATCTCGCCCAGTGCCGTGCGCCATCTGCATATGGATAACGACGTGGTGACCTTCGAAGGTCGCTTCGGTGGTGTTCCGCACAGTCTGTACGTGCCGATCAGCGCGATTCTGGGCATCTACGCCCGGGAGAACGGTCAGGGCATGGTGTTTGATCTCGAGTCGCCGATGGATGACGAAGACGATATCGAGCCGGATGACGACTTGCCGCCACCGGACAGCGAGCCGCCGCGCCCGAGTGGCCGGCCAAGCCTGAAAGTGGTGAAGTAATAAAAAAGGCGACCCGAAAGGGTCGCCTTTTTTATTACGTAGGAGCTGCCGAAGGCTGCGATCTTTTGATCTTGATCTTAAACAACAAGATCAAAAGATCGCAGCCTGCGGCAGCTCCTACAGGGGTGTAGGTCAGTCGATGTATTCGAACAGCTTCACGATCTTCTGCACGCCGGAAACGCTTTGCACCAGATTGGTCGCCTGTTGAGCTTCCTGCTTGGTCAGCAGGCCCAGCAGATAGACGATGCCGTTCTCGGTCACGACTTTGATGCGCGAGCCGGGAATGTTGGCGTCGGTCAGCATCTGAGTCTTGATCTTGGTGGTCAGCCAGGCGTCGTTCTGGCGTGCCAGCAGGGAGGAAGGTTGCAGCACTTGCAGCTCGTTGTGCACCTTCTTCACGCGCTGGACGTTGGCGGCGGCCTGTTCGGCCTTGGCCTTGAGGTCTTCGCGCGGCGTCTGGCCGGCGAGCAGCACCACGCCGTTGAAGCTGGTGACGACGATGTGCGAATCGTTGTCCAGGGCCGGGTCGGCCTTGGCCACGTTGACGCCGACTTTGGTCTCGATCAGCGAGTCATCGATTTTGCTACCGAAGGTTCGGGTGCCGCGGTCGTCTTCAATCGGCGCTTCACGGCTGGCATTCACCACCGAGGTGCAGCCACTGATGCCGAGGCACAGGGTCAAGGCCAGAAGGCCAAGGCGATTAGGGGTCATTCTTCACTCCCGAACAGTTGGCTGTCGATCAGATCGCAGAGGCAATGGATCGCCAGCAGATGGACTTCCTGAATACGTGCAGTGACATGGGCCGGTACGCGAATCTCGACGTCTTCAGGCAGCAGCAGCGATGCCATGCCGCCGCCGTCGCGGCCAGTCAATGCTACGACAATCATTTCGCGATCATGTGCGGCCTGGATCGCTTGAATAATGTTTGCCGAGTTACCGCTGGTCGAAATGGCCAGCAACACATCGCCTGGCTGACCGAGCGCGCGGATCTGCTTGGAGAACACTTCGTTGTAGCTGTAGTCATTGGCGATCGAGGTGATCGTCGAGCTGTCGGTGGTCAGGGCGATGGCGGGCAGGCTCGGACGTTCGCGCTCGAAGCGGTTCAGCAGTTCGGATGAGAAGTGCTGGGCGTCGCCGGCAGAGCCACCGTTGCCGCACGAAAGCATTTTGCCTTCGTTGAGCAGGGCATTGACCATGATCTGGCTGGCTTGCTCGATGTGCGGTGCAAGTACGTCCATCGCCTGTTGCTTGGTGTCGATACTGGCCTGGAAAAGCTGGCGAATTCGGGATTGCATGTCCATCTGTGTGACCTTAAGTAGCGCGGCTGTTCGGCACGTGAATGTGCAGCCCGCAAAGCAAAGAGCAAAAGTTGTCGGTGAAAGTGTCCGGGGTGGTGTGCAGAGAATCAACCATCGAACGCATTCTGCAGCCAGTTCAACTGATCCGGGTGCCTGTCGATGGCCACCACGTCGAAGCGGCAAGGGGAGTCGGCCCAGCGCGACTCGCGCTGAAGAAAATACTGTGCGGCGAAAATCAGTTTCTGCCGTTTGCGCTCATCGATGCTAGCGAGCGCGCCACCCCATTGAGTGTTTTTTCTGTAACGGACTTCAACGAATACTACTGTATCGCCATCAAGCATGACCAGATCAAGCTCGCCGCGTTTGCATGACCAGTTCTGCGCCAACAGGCGCAGACCCTGATGTTGCAGATGCTCGAGCGCCTGGCGCTCGGCATCTTTACCGCTTTGCAGGTGCGAGCTGTCGGGCATTAGCGCGGGGTGTCCGGCAGGCGTTGAACCTGACCGTTGACGAACTGCGCCCAAGGCAACTGGCGTACCACGCGTTGGGTCTGGGTCATGCCCAGGCTACCCGACTGACCTTCGATGCGGCTGTCCGGCAGGGCCTTCAACTGACCCAGGCGCGGTGCCAGGCGGTAGGCGTCGACACCCATCGCGTACAAACGGCCGAGGCTGCCGGCCGCTTGTGGCCATTGTGCGGTGACTTGTTGGCGCAGCGGGTCGTTGGCTTCGAGCAGCCATGGGGTTTCGCAGAAGCGAACGCCGTTCATGTCGTTGTACTGGTTCACATCACCGCTGGCGCTGTAGACGTGAGAGGTGGCGTAGACCGGAACGTCACCGGCGTACTGGAAGTTCAGGGTCGGCTTGATCTGCTGCGCCTGTTGCGGAGTGGCAGCCAGGAAGATGAATTCGATGTCCTGACGACGCGAAGGCTGTGCGGCTACGTTGGTGCCGGCGGCATTCTGCAGACTCTTGGCGCGGGCTTCGCTTTGACGCAGCTGGAACATGTCGGCGATCTGCTGGGCCAGTTGCACCGGCTGATCGACACGCTCGGTGGCAACGATGCTGCCGCCATTGGCCTGCCAGTCCTGGCTGAACGCACGCAGTACGCGGTCGCCCCATTCGCCCTTCGGCACCATGATCGCTGCGCGGTGCAGGCCGTCGGCACGGGCCCGGCGCGAGACTTCGCGGGCTTCGTCTTCAGCGGCCAGACCGAACTGGAACAGTTGTGCCGGGCCTTGATCGCCCTCGCTGTAGTTCAGCGCGAGGGTAGTGATCGGCAGTTGCGGGCGAGTGCTCAGTTGTTTGACCAGCGGTTTTTCCAGCGGGCCGACTACCAATTGCACGCCATCGGCCTGGGCCTTGCGGTAGAACTCGTCCATCGAGGTCAGCTTGGAGCTGTCGTAGAACTCAATGGCTGGCGGCTTCTGACCGGCCTGTTGCGCCTGGTAGTGCGCCGCCATGAAGCCTTCACGAAGCGCTTTGCCGACCGAAGCCAGCGGGCCGTCTTGCGGCAGCAGCAGGGCGATCTTGCTCAGGGGCTGGCTGGCCAGTTCCTTGAGTTTGGTCAGCGGCAACGGCAGGTTGATCGCGGCCGGGTGTTTTGGATTCTGCGCGCGCCAGGCATCGATCGCGGCTTGCTGCTGCTCCAGGGTGCCGGCCGTTTTCACCGCCAGGGCCAGGCCCATCCAGCCACCGAGATCGTCGGCGGTGTTGGGTTGCAGTTGATCTGTCGGCAGCGAGGCGATCAGGGTCCAGATCGCTTCGTGGTTCTTGCTGGCGGCTTCGCCTTTGAGCATTGGCGCGATAAAGATGCGCTCGCGAGCGGCTGCCAGGGTCTGGCCGTCGGCTTCCAGCGCGCGGGCATGCACGGTGCCCGTGCGCACCTGCTGCTCTTCCGGCATCTCGCTCAGGTGTTGCAGGCTCGGATGGCTCAGGGCGGTCAGCGCAGCCTTGGGCTGATTGCGCGTCATCGCCAGTTCAGCAGACAGGGTGCTGGCGAAGATCTGCTGGCCAGGCTTCAACTGCTCCATCGGCACTTGTTGCAAGATCAGCGCGGACTGGCCGGCGTTGCCTTGGCGATAAGCCAGGTCTGCCGCGCTCAGGCGCAACAGGGCGGCTTTTTCCGGCGTCTTGGCCTGGGTCGCCTGTTCGAGCAGTTGCTCGATGCTGGCATCCGGAGTCCGTGGAAGTTCGCCAAGGCTGGAGGAAGGGGAGCTGGCGCAGGCCGCCAGCAAGGCAGCGAAGCAGAGGGCAGTGAACAGCCGCAGGCAAGCGATCATGTAAGTGTTCCTGATACTCGATCAAATTAGCGTGGAATTGTACCCAAGCGCTGGCCGGGGCGCGATGTTACTGGCGTGAAACCGTCAATTTAGCTGAAGCAAATGTTGCGGCATCGCACAAAGACGCGCAAAACCGGCGTCGGCCGGAACGCATCGCAAGTCTCGTGACGCGTTACAATGCCGGCTTTTACCGATCATGAGGTGTGCGCTTTGACTGCTCCAGGTCCTTTGAATTCCGCTGCTGGCTCGCTTTATGTGGTGGCGACGCCCATCGGCAACCTGGACGACATCAGCGCCCGGGCCCTGAAAATCCTTCGCGAAGTAGCGCTGATCGCCGCTGAAGATACGCGTCACTCGGCGCGGTTGATGCAGCACTTCGGGATTGCCACGCCGTTGGCCGCGTGCCATGAGCACAACGAGCGTGATGAAGGTAGCCGTTTTATTACCCGCTTGCTGGCGGGCGACAACGTCGCGCTGATCTCCGATGCCGGTACCCCGCTGATTTCCGATCCGGGTTATCACCTGGTGCGTCAGGCGCGGGCGGCAGGGATCAATGTGGTGCCAGTACCGGGTGCCTGTGCGTTGATCGCGGCGTTGTCGGCGGCGGGGCTGCCGTCCGATCGCTTCATCTTTGAAGGGTTTCTGCCGGCCAAGTCGGTGGGGCGCAAGGCACGCCTGGAAGCGGTCAAGGAAGAGCCGCGCACGCTGATTTTCTATGAAGCCCCGCATCGCATTCTTGAATGCCTGCAGGACATGGAGGCGGTGTTCGGCGGCGAGCGTCAGGCGTTGCTGGCCCGTGAAATCACCAAGACTTTCGAGACGCTTAAAGGTTTGCCGTTGGCCGAGCTGCGGGCGTTTGTCGAATCCGACAGCAATCAGCAGCGCGGCGAATGCGTGGTGCTGGTGGCCGGCTGGTCCGCGCCGGAGTCCGAAGACGCCGTCAGCAGCGAGGCGATGCGCATCCTTGATCTGCTGCTGGAAGAGATGCCGCTCAAGCGTGCCGCGGCGCTGGCTGCGCAAATCACCGGTGAGCGCAAAAACGTGCTGTACCAGGTCGCACTGGACAAGCAGAAGGGCGAGTAACCCGTCGCGCAGACAGGTTTCGCGGCTATTAGCGCTTGTTCTTCGGGCGCTCTGCCGTTAACCTGCGCGGCGGAGAGTCGATCGGACAGTCGCTGCCCTCTATGAAAATTAGGGGGGGGAGGAAAGTCCGGGCTCCATAGGGCGAAGTGCCAGGTAATGCCTGGGAGGCGTGAGCCTACGGAAAGTGCCACAGAAAATAACCGCCTAAGCGCTTCGGCGCCGGTAAGGGTGAAAAGGTGCGGTAAGAGCGCACCGCACGTCTGGCAACAGTTCGTGGCTAGGTAAACCCCACTTGGAGCAAGACCAAATAGGGTCCCAAGGCGTGGCCCGCGCTGGGACCGGGTAGGTTGCTAAAGATGTCCAGTGATGGCCATCGTAGACGAATGACTGTTCAAGACAGAACCCGGCTTACAGATCGACTCTCCACCTTTTTCTTTCCCTGCTTGAATCAAAGGCATCAGGGCTGTGTATTATCGGCAGGCCTGCGCTAAAGTTCGGCAGCGGCAAATGCAGTAATAGCCATTTCCCACCTTGCTTCAATCAACAGCAGAAGCGCTTTTGTAATACCGAAAAAATCTTACTCTTAACAAATTACTTTAACTTTCGAGCGCAGCTCTCCGTGCTGCATCAAGTTATTGGTCAAAAGTATCCGTCAGATTCTCGTTACCCCTCCTTTTAAGCTCCTAAATCTCCGTTCTGTAAGGGTTTTCCTTTAATCCGCGCCTTGACGGTGTGGTGGGCGCATTCCTATAGTGTGCGCAAGTGGCGGAAAGTGGCATGAAGTGGGTTTTTTGAGCTTAAAACGATAAAAATTGGAGAAACGCTGACGTGTTTCGCGGAGCTAACGCTATCAGTCTCGATGCAAAGGGCCGTCTCGCCATGCCGAGCCGGTACCGTGACGAGCTCGTTTCGCGTAGTTCCGGCCAATTGATCGTCACCATCGATGCCGTTGATCCATGCCTGTGTGTCTACCCGCTCGACGAGTGGGAAATTATTGAAACCAAGTTGCGTGCACTCCCTTCGCTTCGCGAAGAGAACCGTCGCCTGCAACGTTTATTGATTGGTAATGCCGTCGACCTCGAACTCGATGGCAGTGGTCGTTTTCTGGTTCCACCGCGTCTGCGCGAATACGCCAAGCTGGACAAGCGCGCGATGCTGGTAGGCCAACTGAACAAGTTCCAACTGTGGGACGAGGATGCATGGAACGCGGTATCTGCCGCTGACCTTGCTGCTATTCAACAACCGGGCGCCATGCCTGACGAACTGCGTGATTTGATCCTGTGACTATTGATAGCGGCTTTAACCACATCACCGTACTGCTTGACGAAGCCGTCGAGGCTCTCGCCGTACGTCCTGATGGTTGCTATCTGGACGGTACGTTCGGGCGCGGCGGGCACAGTCGGTTGATCCTCAGCCAGCTCGGGACGGACGGTCGGCTCATCGGATTCGACAAAGATCCACAAGCGATTGCCACCGGGCAAACGCTAGCGGCCGAAGACGGCCGCTTTGTCGTTGTGCAGCGCAGCTTTGCCGAGCTGGGTTCGGAAGTGGCCGAGCGCGGTCTGGCCGGCAAGGTCAGCGGGATCCTGCTGGATCTGGGCGTGTCTTCGCCGCAGCTTGACGACGCCGAGCGCGGCTTCAGTTTTCTCAACGACGGCCCGCTGGACATGCGCATGGATCCGTCCCGAGGCATCAGCGCCGCCGAATTCGTCAACACCGCACCGGTGGAAGAAATCGCCCGGGTGTTCAAGGAGTACGGCGAAGAACGTTTCTCCGGTCGGATGGCCCGTGCCGTGGCCGAGCGCCGCGATATCAAGCCGTTCGAACGCACCGCCGACCTGGCCGAGGTCTTGAAGGTCGCCAACCCGGCGTGGGAGAAGGGCAAGAACCCGGCTACCCGTGCGTTCCAGGGGTTGCGCATTCACGTCAACAACGAACTGGGTGATCTGGAAACCGGTCTCGAAGCCGCGCTGGATGCGCTGGAGGTGGGTGGCCGTCTGGTGGTCATCAGCTTCCACTCGCTGGAAGACCGCATCGTCAAGCTGTTCATGCGCAAGCTGGTGAAAGGCGAAGCCGACAACTTGCCGCGCAATCTGCCGGTTCGCCACGTGGCGTTCGAACCGAAAATCAAGATCCATGGCAAAGCGCAGACGGCCTCCGACGCCGAACTCAAAGCCAACCCACGTTCCCGTAGCGCTGTCATGCGTGTCGCGGAGAAGTTGCGGTGAGCAAGCTTTTCGCCAAACCCCTGCCGGGCGGCAGCTTTATCATGCTGCTGCTGTTTATCGGCGTGCTCGTGTCGGCCATCGGCGTGTCTTACAGCGCGCACTGGAACCGCCAGTTGCTCAACACCCTTTACAACGAGCTCAGCGTGCGCGACAAGGCGCAGGCCGAGTGGGGGCGTCTGATTCTCGAACAAAGCACCTGGACCGCGCACAGCCGGATCGAAGTGCTGGCCACCGAACAACTGAAAATGCACATCCCGGGCGCGGCTGACGTGAAGATGGTGGCGCCATGATGAAACTCGAAGGGGCACTCTTTCCGTGGCGCTTCCGTCTGATGGTGGCACTGCTTGGCGTCATGGTCGCGGCGATCTGCTGGCGCATCATCGACCTGCAAGTGGTTGACCGCGATTTCCTCAAGGGGCAGGGCGACGCGCGCAGTCTCCGTCACATTCCGATTCCGGCGCACCGTGGTCTGATCACTGACCGCAACGGCGAGCCTTTGGCCGTGAGTACCCCGGTGACCACCCTGTGGGCCAACGCCAAGGAAATGCAGACGGCCAAAGAGAAGTGGCCGGCATTGGCGGCAGCGCTGGGTCAGGATCCGAAAGCCCTGGCAGAACGCCTTGAAGCCCAGGCCAACAAAGAATTCATTTACCTGGTGCGCGGGTTGACCCCCGAGCAGGGCCAGACCGTGCTCGACCTGAAAGTGCCGGGCGTTTACGGCATCGAAGAGTTCCGCCGCTTTTATCCGGCCGGTGAAGTCACCGCGCACATGGTCGGCTTTACCGACATCGACGATCACGGGCGCGAAGGCGTCGAACTGGCCTACGACGAGTGGCTGGCCGGGGTGCCGGGCAAGCGGCAGGTCATCAAGGATCGGCGCGGTCGGTTGATCAAGGATGTCCAGGTCACCAAGAACGCCAAGGCCGGCAAGCCCTTGGCGTTGTCGATTGACCTGCGCCTGCAATACCTGGCCAACCGCGAACTGCGCAACGCGATCATCGAGAACGGCGCCAAGGCCGGCAGTCTGGTGATCATGGACGTGAAGACCGGCGAAATCCTCGCCATGGTCAACCAGCCGACCTACAACCCGAACAACCGTCGCAACCTGCAACCGGCGATGATGCGTAACCGCGCGATGATCGACGTGTTCGAACCAGGTTCGACCATGAAAGCGATCTCGATGAGCGCTGCCATCGAGTCCGGCCGCTGGAAACCGACCGACACCGTCGAGGTGTATCCGGGCACGTTGCAGATCGGTAAATACACGATCAAGGACGTTTCCAAAAGCGAAGGTCCGGTGCTGGACATGACCGGTATTCTGATCAATTCCAGTAACGTCGGCATGAGTAAGGTCGCGTTCGATATCGGCGGTGAAACCATTTACCGCCTCGCACAGAAAGTCGGCCTGGGCCAGGACACCGGCCTCGGCTTCCCGGGCGAGCGCGTCGGCAACCTGCCGAACTACCGCGACTGGCGCAAGGCTGAGACCGCAACGCTGTCGTATGGCTACGGTATTTCCGTGACTGCGATTCAACTGGTGCACGCATTCTCGGCGCTGGCCAATAACGGTCGTCTCGCGCCTCTGACCCTGATCAAAACCGACAAGGCGCCGCAGACCACCCAGGTGCTGCCGGAATCGGTCGCGAAAACCATGCAGGGCATGCTGCAGCAAGTGATCGAAGCACCGCGCGGCGTGTTCCGTGCGCAGGTGCCGGCGTATCACGTGGCTGGCAAGTCCGGTACTGCACGTAAAACATCGGTGGGCACCAAGGGCTACGCCGAAAACTCCTACCGCTCGCTGTTCGCCGGTTTCGGTCCGATGAGCGATCCGCGTTACGCCATCGTTGTGGTGATCGATGAACCGTCCAAGGCCGGCTACTTCGGTGGTCTGGTTTCGGCGCCGGTGTTCAGCCGTGTGATGTCCGGCACCCTGCGTCTGATGAACGTGACCCCGGACAACCTGCCGACCACCCAACAGGCCAACGCTACGCCGGTCGTTCCGCTGAAAGCCAATGGAGGGCGCGGCTGATGTCTCTGAGTCTGAACAAGATATTTCCCCACGCCGGCCACGATCTGTTGATCCGTGAATTGGCGCTGGACAGCCGCAACGTACGCGCCGGTGATTTGTTCCTCGCCGTGCCGGGCGGCAAATTCGATGGCCGTGCGCACATCGCCGATGCCTTGCAGCGCGGCGCGGCGGCGGTTGCCTACGAAGTGGAAGGCGCCACCGTGCTGCCGATCACCGAAGTGCCGTTGATTCCGGTCAAGGGGCTGGCTGCGCAGCTGTCCGACATTGCCGGGCGTTTTTATGGCGAGCCGAGTCGTCACCTGAACCTGGTCGGCGTCACAGGCACCAACGGCAAAACCAGCGTGACCCAACTGGTCGCGCAGGCACTGGATCTGCTCGGTCAGCATTGCGGCATTGTCGGGACTCTGGGTTCCGGCTTCTATGGCGCGCTGCAAAGCGGTCTGCACACCACGCCGAACCCGATTGCCGTGCAAGCCACCCTGGCCGACCTGAAAAAGGCCGGGGCCAAAGCCGTGGCCATGGAAGTTTCGTCCCACGGTCTGGATCAGGGCCGGGTCACCGCGTTGGCGTTCGACGTGGCGGTGATGACCAACCTGTCCCGCGATCACCTGGATTATCACGGCACCATGCAAGCGTACGCCGAGGCCAAGGCCAAACTGTTCGCCTGGAATGACTTGAAGTGCCGGGTGGTCAACCTCGACGACGATTTCGGCCGGCAACTGGCCGCTGAAAAACGTGACTCGCGTCTGATCAGCTACAGCCTGCTCGACAGCAGCGCCTACCTTTATTGCCGTGAAGCGCAGTTCGATGATCACGGCGTGCGCGCCACGCTGGTCACGCCACAAGGCGAGCATCATCTGCGCAGCACACTGCTCGGCCGTTTCAATCTGAGCAACGTGCTGGCAGCCGTCGGCGCCTTGCTCGGTCTGGACTATGCCCTCGACGAAATTCTCAAGGTGCTGCCGAAACTCGAAGGCCCGGCCGGACGCATGCAGCGTCTGGGTGGTGGTACTCAGCCGCTGGTGGTGGTCGATTACGCCCACACCCCGGATGCCCTGGAAAAAGTTCTGACCGCGCTGCGCCCACACGTCAAAGGCCAGTTGCTGTGCCTGTTCGGCTGCGGCGGTGACCGCGATCGTGGCAAGCGTCCGCTGATGGCCGAAGTGGTCGAGCGTCTGGCTGACCGCGTACTGGTCACCGATGACAACCCGCGCACGGAAGATCCGGCGCAGATTTTCGATGACATCCGCGCAGGCTTCACCGCTGTGGATAAAGTCACCTTCGTTGCCGGTCGTGGTCAGGCGATTGCCCAGTTGATCGCCGGTGCTTCGGCGGATGACGTGATTGTCCTGGCCGGTAAAGGCCACGAGGACTATCAGGAAATCAACGGCGAGCGTCACGATTTCTCCGATCTGGTCGAAGCCGATCATGCCCTCACTGCATGGGAGGTGGCCCATGCTTAAGGCCCTGACATTGAGCGAACTGAGCAACGTGCTCGACGCACGTCTGGTCAGCAGCGATGCCAGTTTCGACGGCGTCAGCATCGACAGCCGCGCGATCAAGCCCGGGCAGTTGTTCATTGCCCTGACCGGTCCGCGTTTCGACGGTCATGACTACCTGAACGAGGTTGCCGGCAAAGGCGCCGTCGCGGCGCTGGTCGAGCGCGAAGTGCCCGACAGCACCTTGCCGCAATTGCTGGTCAAGGATACCCGTCAGGCCCTCGGCCAGTTGGGGGCGTTGAACCGTGCCGCGTTCACTCAGCCGGTCGCTGCCATCACCGGCTCCAGCGGCAAGACCACGGTCAAGGAGATGCTGGCGAGCATCCTGCGTACGCGTGGGCCGGTACTTGCTACCCGTGGCAACCTGAACAATGATCTGGGCGCACCGCTGACCCTGCTCGAACTGGCCCCGGAACATACCGCGGCCGTGATCGAACTGGGTGCCTCGCGCCTGGGCGAAATCGCCTACACCGTCGGGTTGACCCGGCCGCATGTGGCGATTCTGAACAATGCCGGCACCGCACACGTCGGTGAATTCGGCGGCCCGGAAAAAATCGTCGAAGCCAAAGGCGAGATCATCGACGGGCTGGCGGCGGATGGCGTTGCCGTGCTCAACCTCGACGACAAGGCCTTCGGTATCTGGAAGACCCGCGCCGGCGCACGCAAGGTGCTGACCTTCTCCCTGAGCAGTCCTCAGGCAGATTTCTACGCCAGTGACCTGAGCACCGACGCCCGTGGTTGCCCGGCCTTCAACCTGCATACACCTGAAGGTGTCGAGCACGTTCAGTTGAACCTGCTCGGCACGCATAACGTCGCCAACGCCATGGCTGCTGCCGCTGCCGCTCACGCCTTGGGCGTGTCGCTGTTCGGCATTGCCACCGGGCTTGGCGCCGTGCAACCGGTCAAGGGTCGCACCGTCGCGCAACTGGCGAAAAACGGCATGCGCGTGATCGATGACACTTACAACGCAAACCCCACCTCCATGTGCGCTGCCGTTGATATACTCGCCGGCTTTTCCGGCCGCACCGTCCTGGTGCTCGGAGATATCGGCGAGTTGGGCGACTGGGCGGAGCAGGGGCACCGCGACGTGGGCGAGTACGCCCGGGGCAAGGTTTCCGCGCTTTACGCGGTCGGACCGAACATGGTTCACGCCGTAAACGCATTCGGTAAAGAGGCGCATCACTTCGGTACGCAAGCCGAACTGATCCAGGCCCTCGACGCCGAGCAGGACACAAACACCACCATTTTGATCAAGGGTTCGCGCAGTGCAGCGATGGAAAACATCGTTGCGGCTCTGTGCGGGTCCAGTCTGGAGAAACATTAATGCTGCTGCTGCTAGCGGAGTATCTGCAACAGTTCTACAAAGGCTTCGCGGTCTTCCAGTACCTGACCCTGCGCGGGATCCTCGGTGTGCTGACTGCGCTGGTCTTGTCGCTGTGCTATGGCCCGTGGATGATCCGCACCCTGCAGAAGCGTCAGATCGGCCAGTCCGTTCGCAATGACGGCCCGCAATCGCACCTGTCCAAGTCGGGTACACCGACCATGGGCGGCGCACTGATTCTGTCCTCCATCGGTGTCAGCACCCTGCTGTGGGCTGACCTGAGCAACCGCTACGTGTGGGTCGTATTGTTGGTGACCCTGCTGTTCGGCGCCATCGGCTGGGTCGACGACTACCGCAAGGTGATCGAGAAGAACTCCCGTGGCCTGCCAAGCCGCTGGAAATATTTCTGGCAATCGGTGTTTGGCCTGGGCGCGGCGATCTTCCTTTATATGACCGCTACCACGCCGGTGGAAACCACGCTGATCCTGCCGATGCTCAAGGACTACAGCATTCCGCTGGGCGCCGGTTTCATCGTGCTGACCTACTTCGTGATCGTCGGTTCGAGCAATGCGGTCAACCTGACTGACGGCCTCGACGGCCTGGCAATCATGCCAACCGTGATGGTCGGCGGTGGCCTGGGCATTTTCTGCTACCTGTCGGGTAACGTGAAATTCGCCGAATACCTGCTGATCCCTTACGTGCCGGGCGCGGGCGAACTGATCGTGTTCTGCGGCGCGTTGATCGGTGCCGGCCTCGGTTTTCTGTGGTTCAACACCTATCCGGCGCAAGTGTTCATGGGCGACGTCGGTGCACTGGCGCTGGGCGCGGCACTGGGCACCATCGCGGTGATCGTGCGTCAGGAAATCGTGCTGTTCATCATGGGCGGTGTGTTCGTGATGGAAACCCTGTCGGTGGTTATCCAGGTTGCTTCCTTCAAGCTGACCGGTCGCCGTGTGTTCCGCATGGCACCGATTCACCACCACTTTGAACTCAAGGGCTGGCCCGAGCCACGCGTGATCGTCCGTTTCTGGATCATCACCGTGATTCTCGTGCTGATCGGCCTTGCCACCCTGAAGCTGAGGTAGAACGAGTGTCTCTGATCGCTTCTGACCACTTCCGCATCGTTGTCGGCCTCGGCAAGAGCGGCATGTCCCTGGTTCGCTTCCTGGCGAACCGGGGCGTGTCGTTTGCCGTCGCCGATACGCGGGACAATCCACCGGAACTGGCCACGCTCAAACGTGACTATCCGCACGTGGAAGTGCGTTGTGGCGAGCTGGACGTCGAATTCCTGTGCCGTGCCGACGAGCTCTACGTGAGCCCCGGCCTGGCGCTGGCGACCCCGGCCCTGCAAGCCGCTGCGGCCCGTGGCGTGAAAATGTCCGGCGACATCGAGCTGTTCGCGCGTAACGCACGGGCGCCGATCGTGGCCATTACCGGTTCCAACGCGAAAAGCACCGTCACCACCCTGGTCGGCGAGATGGCGGCTGCGGCCGGCAAACGCGTCGCGGTGGGCGGCAACCTCGGTACGCCGGCGCTTGAGTTGCTCAGCGACGACGTCGAGCTGTACGTGATGGAGCTGTCGAGCTTCCAGCTGGAAACCACCGACCAGCTCAACGCCGAAGTGGCCACCGTACTCAACATCAGCGAAGACCACATGGACCGCTACAGCGGCCTGCCGGCGTACCACCTGGCCAAGCACCGGATTTTCCGTGGGGCGAAGCAGTTCGTGGTCAACCGCCAGGACGCGCTCAGCCGTCCGTTGATCGGCGAAGGTCAGCCATGCTGGACCTTCGGTCTGAACAAGCCGGATTTCAAAGCCTTCGGCCTGCGTGAAGAAAACGGCGAGAAATACCTGGCCTTCGAATTCCAGAACCTGATGCCGGTGCGCGAACTGAAAGTGCGCGGTGCGCACAACCAGGCCAACGCCCTCGCGGCGCTGGCGCTCGGTCATGCGGTCGGTCTGCCGTTCGACGCCATGCTGGATGCGCTGCGCAACTTCACCGGCCTCGAACATCGCTGCCAGTGGGTTCGTGATCTGGACGGCGTCGGCTACTACAACGATTCCAAGGCCACCAACGTCGGTGCGGCGCTCGCGGCTATCGAAGGCCTGGGTGCGGACATCGACGGCAAGGTCATTCTGATCGCCGGTGGCGACGGCAAAGGCGCCGAGTTCAACGACTTGCGTGATCCGGTGGCGGCCAACTGCCGCGCCGTGATCCTGATGGGTCGTGATTCCGACAAGATCGGCGCCGCCATCGGCGACGCTGTGCCGCTGATTCGCGCCACGTCGCTGGTCGACGCCGTCGAGCAATGCCGTGCGGTCGCCCAACCAGGTGACGTGGTGCTGCTGTCGCCGGCCTGCGCCAGTTTCGACATGTTCAAGAATTACGAAGACCGTGGTCACCAGTTCGTCCGCGCCGTGGAGGATCTGGCATGAGCCTGCGCAATATCATCAAGCCGTACCCGTCGCCGATCATCACTGGCCGTGGCATTGACCTCGACTTCCCGATGCTCGCTGGTTGCCTGGCGCTGCTGGGCCTGGGCCTGGTCATGATTGCCTCGGCGTCCACCGAAGTGGCGGCGGCGCAATCGGGCAGCGCGCTGTACTACATGATTCGCCACCTGATCTATGTGGCGCTGGGCCTGGGTGCCTGCATCGTTACCATGATGATTCCGATCGCCACCTGGCAGCGTCTGGGCTGGATGATGCTGATCGGCGCATTCGGTCTGCTGGTGATGGTGATCGTCCCCGGGATCGGCCGCGAAGTGAACGGTTCGATGCGCTGGATCGGTTTCAGCTTCTTCAACGTGCAGCCGTCCGAGATTGCCAAGGTGTTCGTGGTGATCTACCTCGCCGGTTACCTGGTGCGTCGGCAGAAAGAAGTGCGCGAGAGCTGGATGGGCTTCTTCAAGCCGTTCATCGTGCTGCTGCCGATGGCGGGCCTGTTGCTGATGGAGCCGGACTTCGGTGCCACCGTCGTGATGATGGGGGCTGCGGCAGCGATGCTGTTCCTCGGTGGGGTCGGGCTGTTCCGTTTCTCGCTGATGGTGGTGTTGGCGGTCGGGGCCGTGGTCTTGCTGATTCAGATGCAGCCATACCGGATGGCGCGTCTGACCAACTTTGCTGACCCGTGGGCCGACCAGTTCGGTGCAGGCTATCAGTTGTCGCAAGCGTTGATTGCCTTCGGTCGCGGTGAGTGGCTGGGCGTCGGCCTGGGCAACAGCGTGCAGAAACAGTTCTACCTGCCCGAAGCGCACACCGACTTCGTGTTCTCGGTGCTCGCCGAAGAACTGGGCGCCGTCGGTTCGCTGTGCACCGTGGCGCTGTTCGTCTTCGTGTGTATCCGTGGCATGTACATCGGTCTGTGGGCCGAGAAGGCCAAGCAGTTCTTCGCGGCCTACGTGGCCTACGGTCTGTCGTTCCTGTGGATCGGCCAGTTCCTGATCAACATCGGGGTGAACGTCGGCCTGCTGCCGACCAAGGGTCTGACCCTGCCGTTCCTCAGTTATGGCGGCAGTTCCCTGGTGATCTGCTGCGCCTGCCTTGGCTTGTTGCTGAGGATCGAGTGGGAGAGTCGAACCCACCTGGGCAGTGAAGAGATGGAGTTCCATGAGAGCGACTTCGCCGAGGAGCCGAACCATGGGCGCTAACGTATTGATCATGGCCGGCGGTACCGGCGGCCACGTGTTCCCGGCGCTGTCCTGTGCCCGCGAATTCCAGGCGCGCGGCTACACCGTGCACTGGCTCGGCACGCCACGCGGGATCGAAAACGATCTGGTGCCGGCTGCAGGTCTTGAGCTGCACCGCATCAATGCCACGGGGTTGCGTGGCAAGGGCAAGCTGTCGCTGCTCAAGGCACCGTTCATGCTGCTCAAGTCGGTGTGGCAGGCGCGGGCGGTGATTCGCAAGCTGCGTCCAGTCTGCGTGGTCGGCTTCGGTGGTTATGTGACCGGCCCTGGTGGTATCGCCGCCAAATTGGCCGGTGTGCCGGTGATCGTTCACGAGCAGAACGCCGTGGCCGGCACCGCCAATCGGTTGCTGGTGCCGTTCGCCGCCCGGGTGTGTGAAGCGTTCCCCGACACCTTTACTCTGTCGGACACCCGCCGTACCACCGGAAACCCGGTGCGCAGCGAGCTGTTCCTCGAAACATCGCGACCTGCCCTGGCCGGTCGCAAAGCGCGTTTGCTGATCCTTGGCGGAAGCCTGGGCGCAGAACCGTTGAACAAGTTGCTGCCTGAAGCCCTGGCGCAAGTCCCTGCCGATTTGCGCCCGGAAGTGTTTCATCAGGCCGGCAAAAACCACGATGAAGTGACTGCAGAGCGCTATCGCGCCGCCGGCGTGGATGCGCAGGTGCAGCCGTTCATCAAAGACATGGCCCAGGCCTATGGCTGGGCTGACCTGGTGGTGTGCCGCGCTGGCGCGCTGACCATCAGTGAGCTGGCTGCCGTCGGTCTGCCCTCGATACTGGTGCCTTTGCCCCACGCGATCGACGATCACCAGACCCGCAACGCCGATTATTTGGCCCGTGAAGGCGCAGCCTTCCTGATGCCGCAAAGAACGACTGGTGCCGCGGACCTTGCCGCGCGCCTGACAGAGGTCTTGATGCAACCGCAACGACTCGAAGAAATGGCCCAAGCGGCCCGCCGTCTGGCCAAACCCGATGCCACCCGTAGCGTGGTCGATACCTGCCTGGAGGTGGCCCATGGTTGAGAATCAGAAAGCCATGCCGCAACCGGAAATGCGCCGTATCCGTCGCATTCACTTCGTCGGTATCGGCGGCGTGGGCATGTGCGGCATCGCGGAAGTGCTGCTCAACCTGGGCTATGAAGTGTCCGGTTCCGACCTGAAAGCTTCGCCGGTGACCGAGCGTCTGGAATCGTTTGGTGCGCACATTTATATCGGCCACCACGCCGAGAACGCCGCGACCGCCGATGTGCTGGTGGTCTCGAGCGCCGTCAACACCTCCAACCCGGAAGTGGCGACCGCGCTGGAGCGCCGCATTCCAGTGGTCCCGCGTGCCGAAATGCTCGCCGAGCTGATGCGCTATCGCCACGGCATCGCCGTCGCCGGTACCCACGGCAAAACCACCACCACCAGCCTGATCGCTTCGGTGTTCGCGGCCGGTGGTCTGGATCCGACCTTCGTCATCGGTGGCCGTCTGAATGCTGCGGGCACCAATGCCCAGCTCGGCACCAGCCGCTACCTGATCGCCGAAGCCGACGAAAGCGATGCCAGTTTCCTGCACCTGCAACCGCTGGTGGCGGTGGTGACCAACATCGACGCCGACCACATGGCGACTTACGACGGTGACTTCAACAAACTGAAGAAAACCTTCGTCGAATTCCTGCACAACCTGCCGTTCTACGGTTTGGCGGTGATGTGCCTGGACGATCCGGTGGTGCGTGAAATCCTGCCGCTGGTCAAACGTCCGACCGTGACCTACGGCTTCAGCGAAGACGCTGACGTGCGCGCAATCAATGTGCGCCAGCAGGGCATGCAGACCTTCTTCACCGTGCTGCGCCCGGACCGTGAGCCGCTGGATGTGTCGGTGAACATGCCGGGCAACCATAACGTGCTCAACTCGCTGGCGACCATCTGCATCGCCACCGACGAAGGCGTCAGCGATGAAGCCATTGTCCAGGGCCTGTCCGGGTTCCAGGGCGTTGGCCGACGCTTTCAGGTCTACGGCGAACTGCCGGTGGACGGCGGCAACGTGATGCTGGTCGACGACTACGGTCACCACCCGACCGAAGTCGCCGCCGTGATCAAGGCCGTACGCGGTGGCTGGCCGGAGCGCCGTCTGGTGATGGTCTACCAGCCGCACCGCTACAGCCGCACCCGTGACCTGTACGACGATTTCGTCAATGTACTGGCCGACGCCAACGTGCTGCTGCTGATGGAAGTCTATCCGGCCGGCGAAGAGCCGATCCCGGGCGCCGACAGCCGCAAGCTGTGCAACAGCATCCGTCAGCGCGGTCAGCTCGACCCGATCTACATCGAGCGCGGTGTCGACCTGGCGCCGCTGGTCAAACCGCTACTGCGTGCCGGCGACATCCTGCTGTGCCAGGGCGCCGGTGATATCGGCGGTCTCGCGCCGAAGCTGTTGAAAAGTGAATTGTTCGCCGGCGCCGTGGCCGCGTCGGTCGAGGGGAAGTTGAAATGACTGCTGCCTACGCCAACCTGTTCTCCACTATCGCGCCGAAAGACTTCGGCCGTGTCGCCGTGCTGTTTGGTGGCATGAGTGCCGAGCGTGAGGTTTCGCTGAAATCCGGTAACGCTGTACTCGACGCGCTGCAAAGCGCCGGCGTGGACGCGTTCGGGATCGATGTCGGCGAGGATTTTCTGCAGCGTCTGCTGAATGAAAAGATCGACCGCGCGTTCATCATCCTCCACGGTCGTGGCGGTGAAGACGGCTCCATGCAGGGCCTGCTCGAATGCGCCGGCATTCCGTACACCGGCAGCGGCATTCTTGCCTCGGCACTGGCGATGGACAAACTGCGCACCAAGCAGGTCTGGCACAGCCTCGGGATTCCGACGCCGCGTCACGCCGTACTGTGCAGCGAAGCCGATTGTATTTCCGCCGCGACGGAACTGGGCTTCCCTTTGATCGTCAAACCGGCGCATGAAGGTTCAAGTATCGGGATGGCCAAAGTGAGTTCTGCGTCCGAGTTGATCGACGCATGGAAAGCGGCCAGTACCTACGATTCGCAAGTCTTGGTTGAGCAATGGATTCAAGGTCCGGAGTTCACCATCGCCACCCTGCGTGACCAGGTGTTGCCTCCTATCGCCCTGGGTACACCGCACACGTTCTACGACTACGACGCCAAGTACATCGCCAACGATACCCAGTACCGCATTCCGTGCGGGCTGGATGCCGCCAAGGAACAGGAACTCATGGATCTCACGGCCAAGGCCTGTGAGGCGCTGGGTATTGCCGGTTGGGGCAGGGCGGACGTGATGCAGGACGCCGACGGGCAGTTCTGGTTCCTGGAAGTGAACACCGCACCGGGCATGACCGATCACAGCCTGGTGCCGATGGCGGCGCGTGCTGCCGGTCTGGATTTCCAGCAACTGGTCCTGGCCATTCTGGCCGCCAGTGTTGAAGGCTCCGGTAATAAAGAGGCGCGAGGTTAAGACCATGCAAGGCGCTCAGCTCAGACATCAGCCACCCGCACCCGGCCGCAAGCCGGTGCCGCGGGGTGCCAGCCGAATGGTGGCCAAAGAGCCGATGTCTGCGCGCCTGCCGAAAGCCAATTTCGGTTTTCTGAAAAGCCTGTTCTGGCCGGTGCTGCTGGTGGCGCTGGGGTTCGGTACCTACGAAGGCGCGCAGCGTTTGCTGCCGTACGCCGACCGGCCGATCACCAAGATCGCCGTGCAGGGCGACCTGAGCTACATCAGCCAGCAAGCGGTGCAGCAGCGAATCGCCCCGTACGTGGCGTCGAGCTTCTTCACCATCGACCTGGCCGGCATGCGCACCGAGCTTGAGCAGATGCCATGGATCGCCCACGCCGAAGTACGCCGGGTGTGGCCGGACCAGGTGGTGATCCGCCTCGAAGAGCAACTGCCAGTGGCCCGTTGGGGCGACGAGTCGCTGCTGAACAACCAGGGCCAGGCGTTCACGCCAAAGGAACTGGCGAACTACGAACACCTGCCACAGCTGTTCGGCCCACAGCGGGCCCAGCAGCAAGTGATGCAGCAATACCAGGTGCTGAGCCAGATGCTCAGGCCGCTGGGCTTCTCGATTGCACGCCTGGAACTGCGTGAACGCGGCAGCTGGTTCCTGACCACTGGTGCCGGCAGTTCGGGCCCCGGCATCGAGTTGCTGCTGGGACGCGGCAACCTGGTGGAAAAGATGCGCCGCTTCATTGCCATCTATGACAAGACGCTTAAAGACCAGATTACGAACATTGCGCGCATCGATCTGCGCTACGCCAACGGCCTCGCTGTTGGCTGGCGGGAACCAGTAGCGCCGACGACAGCCCAACCCGCTGTCGCAAAGAATTAAGAAGAGGCAGGACCCATGGCAAACGTGCAAAGCGGCAAAATGATCGTCGGTCTGGATATCGGCACCTCCAAGGTGGTGGCGCTGGTAGGCGAGGTCGCGGACGACGGCACGCTGGAAATCGTCGGTATCGGTACTCACCCATCCCGCGGCCTGAAGAAGGGCGTGGTGGTGAACATCGAGTCCACCGTGCAATCGATCCAGCGCGCGATCGAAGAAGCCCAACTGATGGCGGGCTGCCGCATTCACTCGGCGTTCGTCGGCGTGGCCGGCAATCACATCCGCAGCCTGAACTCCCACGGCATCGTGGCGATTCGTGATCGCGAAGTCAGCTCGGCTGACCTTGAGCGTGTACTCGACGCCGCCCAGGCTGTGGCGATCCCGGCTGACCAGCGCGTGCTGCACACCCTGCCGCAGGATTACGTGATCGATAACCAGGAAGGCGTTCGCGAGCCACTGGGCATGTCTGGCGTACGTCTGGAGGCCAAGGTTCATGTGGTCACCTGCGCCGTCAACGCTGCACAGAACATTGAAAAATGCGTGCGCCGCTGCGGTCTGGAAATCGACGACATCATTCTTGAGCAACTGGCTTCGGCCTACTCGGTACTGACCGACGACGAAAAAGAACTGGGCGTGTGCCTGGTCGACATCGGCGGCGGCACCACCGACATCGCGATCTTCACCGAAGGCGCGATCCGCCACACCGCGGTGATCCCGATTGCCGGTGATCAGGTGACCAACGACATCGCCATGGCGTTGCGCACCCCGACCCAGTACGCCGAAGAGATCAAGATCCGCTACGCCTGCGCCCTGGCCAAACTGGCCGGTGCCGGCGAAACCATCAAGGTGCCGAGCGTGGGCGACCGTCCACCGCGCGAACTGTCGCGTCAGGCCCTGGCCGAAGTGGTCGAGCCGCGTTACGACGAACTGTTCACCCTGATCCAGGCCGAACTGCGTCGCAGCGGCTACGAAGACCTGATCCCGGCGGGCATTGTCCTGACCGGCGGTACGTCGAAGATGGAAGGCGCCACCGAACTGGCCGAGGAAATCTTCCACATGCCGGTTCGTCTGGGTGTGCCGCATGGCGTGAAGGGCCTGGATGACGTGGTCCGCAACCCGATTTATTCCACTGGCGTTGGCTTGTTGATGTACGGCCTGCAGAAGCAGTCCGACGGGATCTCGTTCTCGGGCATCGGCAGCCGCGACAGCTACAGCAACGATGAGCCACAGGCGCCGTTGCTGGACCGATTGAAGAAGTGGGTTCAAGGCAACTTTTAAAAGCAGCTCGGAGCGTCAAGCTTCAGGCGGCAAGCAGTAGCAGTAGATGCACCGCAACAAAAATGCAGTAGGCGAAAAAACTAGAGAATGTAAGGAGAGGGAAAATGTTCGAACTCGTAGACAACATCCCCGCAAGCCCGGTAATCAAAGTTATCGGTGTTGGCGGTGGCGGCGGCAACGCTGTCAACCACATGGTCAAGAGCAACATCGAAGGCGTTGAATTCATCTGCGCCAACACTGATGCTCAAGCGCTGAAAAACATCGGCGCGCGGACCATCCTGCAACTGGGCACCGGCGTGACCAAAGGCCTGGGCGCCGGCGCCAACCCGGAAGTCGGCCGTCAGGCTGCGCTGGAAGATCGCGAGCGCATCGCTGAAGTGCTGGCCGGCACCAACATGGTGTTCATCACCACTGGCATGGGCGGCGGTACCGGTACCGGTGCTGCGCCGATCATCGCCGAAGTGGCCAAGGAAATGGGCATCCTGACCGTTGCGGTCGTGACCCGTCCGTTCCCGTTCGAAGGCCGCAAGCGTATGCAGATCGCCGATGAAGGCATCCGCATGCTCTCCGAAAGCGTCGACTCGTTGATCACCATTCCTAACGAGAAGCTGCTGACCATCCTCGGTAAAGACGCCAGCCTGCTGTCGGCTTTCGCCAAGGCTGACGATGTACTGGCCGGTGCCGTGCGCGGTATCTCCGACATCATCAAGCGTCCGGGCATGATCAACGTCGACTTCGCCGACGTGCGTACCGTGATGAGCGAAATGGGCATGGCGATGATGGGCACTGGCTGCGCCAGCGGTCCGAACCGTGCACGTGAAGCCACTGAAGCGGCGATCCGCAACCCGCTGCTGGAAGACGTGAACCTGCAAGGCGCGCGCGGCATCCTGGTGAACATCACCGCCGGTCCTGACCTGTCCCTGGGTGAGTACTCCGACGTGGGTAGCATCATCGAAGCCTTCGCTTCCGAGCACGCAATGGTCAAGGTCGGTACCGTTATCGATCCGGACATGCGCGACGAGCTGCACGTGACTGTGGTTGCCACCGGTCTGGGCGCGAAAATCGAGAAGCCTGTGAAGGTCATCGACAACACCGTTCACACCTCCATGGCCGCCGCTCAGGTTCAACAACCGGCCCCTGCGCGTCAGGAAGCACCGGCGGTGAACTACCGTGACCTGGACCGTCCGACCGTCATGCGCAACCAGGCTCAGGCCGGTGCTGCGACTGCCGCGAAGATGAACCCGCAGGACGATCTGGACTACCTGGACATCCCGGCATTCCTGCGTCGTCAGGCCGATTGATGGAATGTATCAGGGCTATGACGGTGATTGGTGTTCAGCAAAGGCTCGGTCTGCTATTATCGCCAGCCTTTGTTGATACCAGTTCGCAATTTGCGCTGAAGCGGCCCAAGCCATGATTAAACAACGCACACTGAAAAATATTATCCGTGCCACAGGTGTAGGCCTGCATTCCGGGGAGAAGGTCTACCTGACCCTCAAGCCTGCGCCTGTCGACACTGGCATTGTGTTTTGTCGCGCTGACCTCGACCCTGTGGTGCAGATTCCTGCCCGCGCGGAAAACGTCGGTGAAACCACTATGTCGACGACGCTGATTAACGGCGACGTCAAAGTGGACACGGTAGAGCACTTGCTCTCGGCCATGGCTGGCCTGGGCATCGATAACGCCTACGTCGAGCTCTCCGCGTCCGAAGTCCCGATCATGGATGGCAGCGCTGGACCGTTCGTATTCCTGATTCAATCGGCAGGCCTGGAAGAGCAGGACGCCGCCAAGAAATTTATCCGCATCCTGCGTGAAGTGACAGTGGAAGACGGCGACAAGCGCGCCACTTTCGTCCCTTTCGAAGGGTTCAAGGTGAGTTTCGAGATCGACTTCGATCACCCGGTTTTCCGGGACCGCACCCAAAGTGCAAGCGTGGATTTTTCCAGCACTTCGTTCGTAAAAGAAGTCAGCCGCGCCCGTACTTTCGGTTTCATGAGTGACATCGAGTACCTGCGCAAGCACAACCTCGCACTCGGCGGCAGCGTTGAAAACGCGATCGTGGTAGATGCCGATGGTGTACTGAACGAAGACGGCCTTCGCTACGAAGACGAATTCGTGAAGCACAAGATCCTCGATGCGATTGGCGACCTGTACCTTCTGGGCAACAGCCTGATTGGTGAGTTCAAAGGCTTCAAGTCCGGTCATGCACTGAACAACCAGCTGCTGCGCAAGTTGATTGAGCAGACAGATGCGTGGGAAGTCGTGACGTTCGAAGACGCGAGCACTGCACCGATCTCTTACATGCGCCCGGTTGCGGCAGTGTAAGTAAAAAACCTCTCTAGTTTTTTGAAGGCCATCCTCGGATGGCCTTTTTTTATGCCCCTGTTAAAAGCAAAAGATCACAGCCTTCGGCAGTTCCTACAGGGAAATGTATTCCAAAAGTAGGAGCTGCCGAAGGCTGCGATCTTTTGATCTTACGAACTGACTACGCGATTGCGACCACTCTCTTTGGCCTGATACAACGCCTTGTCCGCCGCAAACAGCAGTTGCTCCAGCGACATCTCGACCGCCGCCGTCCAGGTGCTGATGCCGATGCTGACGGTCATCGCCACATCCGCGCCCTCGACCCTCGGCATTTGTTCGACCGCCTGGCGAATATGCTCGGCAATCTGCCGAGCGCCGGTGCTGCCGGTTTCGGCGAGGATCACCGAGAACTCTTCGCCGCCATAGCGGGCGACCAGGTCTGCCGGTCGTCGCACGTTCGCTGTGATCACCTTGGCCAGTTCGCGCAGCGCCTGATCACCGGCCTGATGCCCATGGCGATCGTTGAAGGCCTTGAAGTGGTCGGCGTCGATCATCATCACCGACAACGGCTGCCCCGAGCGCTGGGCGCGGAACCATTCGTGGCGCAGCGACTGGTCGAGCATCCGCCGGTTGGCTAAGCCGGTCAGCGCATCGGTGGCGGCCAGTTGCGCCAGTTCGCGTTCGGCGCGTTGGCGCAAACGCAGTTCGCGGGCGAGCAGCCAGGTCAGCCACAGCAGACCCGCACAGAGCACGCCGGTGGCTCCACTGATCAACATCGCGGTACGACGCCAAGTACCAAACACTTCTTCGCTGGAGAGCGCAACCATCACCGTCAGCGGCAAATTACCGACCCGCGAATAGGTGTAGAGGCGCTGCTGATGGTCCATGCTCGAGGTGCTGGTGAAACTGCCATTGCCATCCTTGTCTGCGAGGATCCGCACCACGTTGGGCCGGTTGCCGAAGTTCTTGCCGATGGAATCGCTTTGCAGGTACGGCTTCTGCGCCAACAGGATGCCGTCGCTGTTGATGATGTTCAGTGTGCTGTCTTTGCCAATGTCGAGGCTGTTGAACAGCTGATCGAAATAATCGAGCTTCATCGACGCCACGGCCACGCCGGCGAATTCGCCGGTGTCCGAGGAGATCCGCCGGCTGAAGCTGATACGCCACTGGTTGGCTTCGTCGCAATTGCAGCGGGTCTTGAAGGGGCGGCTGATGAACATGCCGGTGTCGCGGTTGAACGCGTGGGCGAGGAAGTATTCGCGGTCAGCGAAGTTGCCCGGTTTGGGTTCGATCCGCGATGAATCGGCGACCACATCGCCATGCTTGTCGAGCAACAGGATGTCGCCCTTGAAGCGCGCAGCGGTCGAGCGATCGAACAGGGCCAGATGGCGGATTTGCGGGCTGACGTCGCGCAAGTCATCGCGCTGCGCGGCGGCGATCAAGCCTTGCAGGGTCAGGTCGTACAACTCGACGGTGCGCAGGACGTCAGCGTCGATCAACTGCGCGATGGTGGTGGCGCTGCGGGTGGCCGACTCCTGAGCGTTGGCGTGCTCGCGGATCAGCAAAAACGTGACGATGCACAGAATCGCGATCACCGTCAGCGAACTGCCGCAGATCAGCAGCAATTCGGGACGTCCGGTCTTGCCCGCAGCAGGTGGGGTACGGCTCGCGATCATGGTGGGGTTGTCGGTTGGGGAAGTCTTATAAGCGTAGTTGCACAAACACTGAACCATCTGTGGCGAGGGAGCTTGCTCCCGCTGGGGCGCCTAGCGGCCCCCGTTTTTGAAGAGGGGGCTGCTGCGCAGTCCAGCGGGAGCAAGCTCCCTCGCCACAGGTTCTGTGCCAGTCGCGACTGACTTTGGTGGATCTTAGAAGACGTTGATCGGGTAGTCGACAATTACACGGTATTCATCTGTGTCGGTGTCGATCGCGCCGTAGCCGTTGCCGCCACGGTTGGTCGCCCACTGCAGGCGTACTGCGAGATCTTTCGCCTGACCGCTCTGTACCACGTATTTCAAGTCGATGTCGCGCTCCCAGTGCTTGGCGTTGCGACCATCGGCGCTGTACCACGAAGCATAGCCCTTACTGTCCGGATCGACCTTGGTCAGGTCCACGGTGCCGCGCGAATAAGAGACCGCCGATGTCAGGCCCGGCAGGCCGAGACCGGCGAAGTCGTAGGCGTACTTGAGCTTCCACGAGCGCTCGTTCGGACCGTTGAAGTCCGAGTACTGCTGGGAGTTGTCGAGGTAAACGCTGTCGCCCTGGCTGATGTAGTCGAACGGCGTGTTGCCGTTGACCCGCTGATACGCAGCAGTAACGCTGTGGCTGCCGATGCCGACGGTGAAGTGCAGACTGTAGGTGTTGTTGTCGATGTCGCCCAGCAGCGCGTCGCCGGTGTCTTGCGTGTGATAGAAGTGCAGGCCCGGGTTGAGGCTGACCAGATCGTTCAACTGCCACGTGTAGTCGAGGTCGTAGTAGTACTGGTTCCAGATGTCCTTCAGCTCGGCGGCGTACAGGTTGCTGGTCAGGCCTTCGACGCCACTCCAGGAAACCCCGGCCCAGTTCAGGTGGCGGCTTTCGTCGCCGTCGGCAAGTTTGCCGTACGAGGTGCCGATGCGCTGGCGACCGCTCTGGTTGTAAGGCTTGGTGAAGCTGGCCTGGCCACCTTCGAACATCCAGCCGTCGAAGCTGTGGTTGGTCAGGCTGACGCCACGAAAGGTCTGCGGCAGCATGCGGCTGTCACCGCCGGCAATCACCGGGTTGGTCAGGAACAGGTCGCCGGCCTTCAGTTCAGTATCAAACGCACGCATTTTCAGCGTGCCGCCGGCGGTCGAGAACGCGCCCGGGGCTTTGCCGTTGCCATCGCTGATCGGCAGGATGCTCGAACCATCGGTACCGCCACCGCCGTCGAGTTTCAACCCGAGCATGGCGTGGGCATCGATGCCGAAACCGACCGTGCCTTCGGTGTAACCCGACTTGAAGATCCCGAGAAACCCCTGGCCCCACTCGATGTTGTCGTCCGTCTGCTGCAAACGGTTGCGATTCATGTAGTAGTTGCGAGCGTTGAGGTTGAGGCTCGAACCTTCGACGAAACCTTCTTTGGCGGTTTCGTCGGCATGGGCGGTGGGGGCAATCGTTGCGGCAATTGCAATGAACAGCGGGGTGAAGCTGACTGGGTAACGCACTTGCGATGGAGCTCCTTGGGTCAACTGACACTCAATGTCTTGAGGGGCGGGATATTTCTTGTTGTTACAGACGAACCAAACGGCTTTCAGACCACAACGAAAAAAAGGCCGCTGAAAGACAGCGGCCTGGAAGGACGACGGTTGAACGGGAAGAGCCGAACCACCGCGTCGAGGGAAATTTTTCGTGGTGCGCGACTCAGCTGTCTTTCTCAGACGCTTGAGCTTGGGAAGTGGCGGCCTGTGGGGCTTGCGAGGCGTCTTGCGACTCGGCCATCACGTCTGCCTGAGACTGTTCGAATGCGTGAGCGCGAGCGGCATTGTGCGCTACGAACGACTGCGATTCTTCAGCCATCGCCATCGGCGACAGGAACAATGAGGACAAAACGAAAGCGCTGGCAATACCCATACTGTTGGACATCTTGAAAACCTTCTTGCTTGGCAAGTGCTGTTTGGTGCGGGCAAAGATAAGGTTGCCGGGCGCCGGGAAACAGCATGATTTTCATAAATGACTGTTACAGCAGAAGCAAAGATAAAGTGCCGAAGCGTACAGAACTCTGTGGCGAGGGGGCTTGCCCCCGTTGGGATGCGAAGCCGCCCCAAAACCTCAAACGCGATTCACTTGAGTAATCGGGGAAATCGGATTCTACGACGGCTTCGCCATCGAACGGGGCAAGCCCCCTCGCCACAACGTCTGGCTGTCACTGGAACATACACCGTCAGACCGGCAGGTGAATCCCGAAGGTATTCATCCCGCGATCACTGCGCACAAACACATCGCCGCCATGCATCAGCGCAATCGCCTTGACGATCGCCAGCCCCAGCCCATGGTTATTGCCGCTGTTGCTGCGCGACGCATCGACCCGGTAGAAGCGCTCGAACAGACGCGGCAAGTGCTCGCTGGCAATCGGCGATCCCGGGTTGGCCACGCCGATGCTGACCTGATGTGCTTCAACCTCAATGTGCACCTCGATCACCTTGCCCGGCTCGGTGTGCTGCACCGCATTGCTCAGCAGATTGATCAACGCACGGCGCAGATGCGCGATCTCGATCCGCACCTGCGCATCGCCACTGACGTGTACCTGCACTTGCGCGTCTTCGAGGATGAAATCCAGATACTCCAGCGTGGTCGCGACTTCATCGGCCAACGAAGTTTCGGTGAGTTTGGTCGCTTTGCTGCCCTGGTCGGCGCTCGCGAGAAACAGCATGTCGTTGATGATCGAGCGCAGGCGCTCCAGCTCTTCGAGATTGGATTGCAGCACTTCGAAGTAGTGTTCGGCGGAGCGTCCACGCGTCAGTGCGACCTGGGTCTGGCCAATCAGGTTGGTCAGCGGCGAGCGCAGTTCATGGGCCACGTCGGCGTTGAACGACTCCAGGCGCGAATAGGCCTGTTCGACCCGCTCCAGCGTCGAGTTGAACGACTCGACAAACTGCTCAAGCTCCGGCGGCAAGGGTGACATTCGCAAGCGCCCGGCCCGTAGTGGCGGCGCCAGGCGCTGGGCTTCGTGGGACAGTTTGATCAGCGGTTTGAGGCCGATCCGTGCGACCCAGTAACCCAATGCCGAGGCCATCAGCACACCGATAATTGCCAGGCTGACCAAGGCGATCAGCAGGTTGTGTTGGGTCTCGTGAAAGGTCTCGGTGTCGATGCCGATCATGAAGCGCAGCGGCGGGCGCTGATCCTTGGCCGGCAATTCAGTCAACAGCACTTTCAGCGGATAAGGATGTTCGGGCAACTGCAGGTCATGCATGCCCGTCGGGCCCTTGGCGAAGTCGCGGATCCGCGCGTCCGGCTCGCCATACTCGTAACCGGGATTACCGCTGACCACCCAGAAACGGATGCGTTTGTCTTCCTCGCCGAGCAGCTTGAGCTTGGCATTGATCTTCACCCAATGCTCGGGGGTGCCATAACGATTGAGGGCCGATTCGAGCACGCTGTAACGCGCGTCCAGCTCGGCTTCCGGCAGCAGGCCCAAGCCCTTGTCGACCTGCTGATACAGCGCGCCGCCGATCAACAGAAACACCAGCAGCGCCACCAGGGTGAACATGCCGCTCAAACGCAGGGCAATCGAATTACTGGACACCACGGCTCTCCAGCACATAACCCATGCCGCGAATGGTGTGCAGCAGTTTTTCGTCAAACGGTCCGTCGAGCTTGGCCCGCAGGCGTTTGATCGCGACTTCGACGACGTTGGCGTCGCTGTCGAAATTGATGTCCCAGACCATCTCGGCAATCGCGGTTTTCGAAAGGATTTCACCCTGACGTCGGGCCAATACGCTGAGCAGCGAGAACTCTTTCGCGGTCAGATCCAGCCGGGTGCCGGCGCGCGTCGCCTTGCGGCTGATCAGATCGATCCACAGGTCGGCGATGCTCACCTGCACCGGTTCATGGCCACCGCTGCGCCGGGTCAGCGCTTGCAGGCGCGCCACCAGTTCGAGGAAGGAGAACGGTTTGCCGAGGTAATCGTCGGCGCCGTCGCGCAAGCCCTTGATCCGGTCTTCGACCCGTTCGCGAGCGGTGAGCATGATCACCGGGGTCTGCTTGCGCGCCCGCAACGCGCGCAGCACGCCAAAGCCATCCAGGCCCGGCAACATCACGTCGAGGACGATCACCGCGTAGTCGCCTTCCAGCGCCAGGTGCAGGCCCTCAACGCCGTCGCGGGCCAGGTCCACGGTGTAACCCTGTTCCGTCAGACCGCGGTGCAAATAATCCGCAGTTTTTTCCTCGTCTTCGATAATCAGAACGCGCATGACCCTGCCTCAGTCTGTGGTCGCCAGTGCCGCCGTGGGCATTGGTTTGGGCCGGTGGAACAGCCGCTCAAGCCACAAGTATATGACCGGCGTAGTAAACAGCGTCAGCATCTGGCTGACCAGCAAACCGCCCACTACCGCGATCCCCAACGGTTGACGCAGTTCGGCGCCGGTGCCGTAGCCGAGCATCAGCGGCAGGGCGCCGAGCAGGGCGGCGAGGGTGGTCATGATGATTGGCCGGAACCGCGTGATGCACGCCTCGTAAATCGCATCCTGCGGTGGCAGTCCACGATTGCGCTGCGCCTCGAGGGCGAAGTCGATCATCAGGATGCCGTTTTTCTTGACGATACCGATCAGCAGCACCAGCCCGATCAACGCCATGATCGAGAAGTCCTGGCCGCAGATCCACAGCATGATCACCGCGCCAAGACCGGCTGCCGGCAGCGTCGAAATGATCGTCAGCGGATGCACGAAACTCTCATAAAGCACGCCGAGAATGATGTACACCGCCACCAGCGCCGCGAGAATCAGCCACGGCTGACTGGCCAGCGAACTCTGGAACGCCTGCGCCGCGCCCTGGAAGTTGCCGCTGATGGCGGTCGGCATGCCGATCTCGGCCTTGGCCTGATTGAGCAGGATCACCGCATCGCCCAACGCCACGCCGGGCGCGAGGTTGAACGACAGGTTGGCGGCCGGGAACATACCGTCATGGGCAATCGACAGCGGGCCGATGGTCGGCGCATCGAATTTGGCCAGCGCCGACAGCGGCACCATCTCGCCACTCAGCGGCGAGCGCAGGTAGAAATAGTTGAGGCTTTCGGCCTTGCCGCGTTGTTGGGTGTTCAGCTCCAGAATCACGTTGTACTGGTTCACCTGGGTCTGGAACTCGTTGATCTGGCGCTGGCCGAAGGCGTCGTACAGCGCCTCGTCGACATCGCTGGCGGTGAGGCCGAAACGCGCGGCGGCGCTGCGGTCGATGCTGATGTGAGTGATGCTGCCGCCCAGTTGCAGGTCGTTGGAAATGTCGCGGAACGCCGGGTTGCTGCGCAGTTTTTCCGTCAGACGCTGGGTCCAGGTGGCGAGGGTCGCGCCGTCATTGCTCTTGAGCACGTATTGATACTGCGCACGGCTCGGGCCGGAACTGAGGTTGATGTCTTGCCCTGCGCGCAGGTACAGGACGATGCCGGGGACTTTCATCAGTTGCGGACGAATCCGGTCGATGAACTGGCTGGCCGAGACATCACGGTCACCACGTTTTTTCAGGGCGATCCAGAAGCGCCCGTTGGCGATGGTCTGGTTACTGCCGGACACACCCACCGAGTGGGAAAACGCCTGCACGGCCGGGTCGGCAGCGACGATTTCGGCCATCGCCAGGTGTTTTTTCACCATGTCGCCGTAGGAGATATCCGCAGCGGCTTCGGTGGTGCCGAGGACAAAACCGGTGTCCTGTACCGGGAAGAAACCTTTGGGGATAAAAATGTAACCGCCAATCGCCATCGCCAGCGACAGGCCGAACACGCCAATCATCAGCTTCTGATGGGCGAGGGCGCGGCGCAGGCCTTTTTCGTACCAGCCCAGCAGGCGTTCGCTGAAGCCCGGTTTGTCGTGGGTGTGATGCACCGGTTTGCGCATGAACAGCGCTGCCAGCGTTGGCGCCAGGGTCAGCGACACCACCACGGAAATCATGATGGTCGAGGTCGCGGTCAGGGCGAACTCCTTGAACAGCCGTCCGACCACACCCCCCATGAACAGCAGCGGAATGAACGCCGCCACCAGCGAGAAGCTGATCGAGACCACGGTGAAGCCGATCTCCCCGGCGCCCTTGATCGCCGCTTCGCGCATGTTGTCTCCGGCCTCCAGATGCCGGTGGATGTTCTCCACCACCACAATCGCATCGTCCACCACAAACCCGACCGCCACGACAATCGCCACCAGCGTCAGGTTGTTCAGGCTGAACCCCAAGAGGTACATCAGGGCGAAACTGGCGATCAGCGACACGCCGAGCACCGCCGACACAATCAGCGTCGCCGACAACTGGCGCAAGAACAACGCCATCACCGCGACCACCAGCAGGATCGCGATCAACAGGGTGATTTCGACTTCATGCAGCGAGGCGCGGATGGTCTGGGTGCGGTCGATCAGGGTTTTCACCTGCACCGACGCCGGCAGCATGGCTTCGAGGCCGGGCAGGGCGGCTTGAATGCGGTCCACGGTTTCAACAATGTTCGCGCCCGGTTGACGGGAGATCACCAGATTCACCCCCGGCTGATCACCGGCCCACGCTTGCACGTAGGCATTTTCCGAACCGTTGACGACTTTGGCGACATCGCGCAGATGAACCGGGGCGCCATCCTTGTAGGAAACGATGAGCTGGCTGTAGTCCTCGGGGTGGAACAACTGGTCGTTGGTCGACAGCGTGGAGATGCTCGATTCGCCGTACAACGCACCTTTGGCGAGGTTGAGGCTGGTCTGCTGGATCGCCAGACGAATGTCGGCCAGGGTCAGGCCGATGGCGGCCAGTTTGTTGGCCGAAACCTGCACGCGGATCGCCGGACGTTGCTGACCGGTGATGTTGATCTGGCCGACACCGTCGATCTGACTGATCTGACGCGACAGCAGGGTTTCCACCAGGTCGCTGAGTTCGGTGCCGGGCATTTGCGTCGAGCTGACGCTGAGGATCAGCACCGGGCTGTCAGCCGGGTTGACCTTCTTCCAGGTCGGTAGCGTCGGCATGTCCTTGGGCAGTTTGCCGGCGGCGGTGTTGATCGCCGCTTGTACTTCCTGGGCGGCGGTGTCGATGCTCTTGTCGAGGGTGAATTGCAGGGTCAGCAAGCTGGAGCCGAGCGCGCTGCTGGAGGTCATCTGGGTCATGCCGGGGATGGCGCTGAATTGCACCTCCAGCGGCGTGGCCACGGACGAGGCCATGGTGTCGGGGCTGGCCCCGGGCAACTGCGCCGAGACCTGAATCGTCGGAAATTCCGCTTCCGGCAGTGGGGCAATTGGTAATTGCGGGAAGGCAATCAACCCGACCAGCACCAGAGCGATGGTCAGCAGAATCGTCGCGACCGGGTGATCGATGCACCAGGTAGAGACGCCTTTGTGCGCCTTCATGGTTTCGGCTCCGCTTGCACCACTTGCGGCGGCTCGCTCATGACTTGCACGGTCGAGCCGGGTTTGAGCCGCGACTGGCCGTCGGTCACCAGCACATCACCGGCCTTCACGCCTTTGATGATGTCCTGGCCGCTGCCCTGATAAACCATCTGCACTTGTACGGCTTCGACCTTGTCGCCGTTCACGCGGTAAACGAAATGTTGGTCGAGACCGCGTTGTACGACGGTGGGCGGGACCACCAGCGCATCCTTGTCCAGCGCCGTCTGAATTTTTACCGTCACCAGCAGGCCCGGCCAGAGCTTCTGGCTGGCGTTGTCGAACTCGGCCTTGGCGCGGATGGTGCCGGTGTTGGCGTTGATCTGGTTGTCGATCAGCGTCAGGTGACCTTCGCCGAGCAGGTTGCCGGTTTCGCCATCGGTATCGGCGCCGATGTACGCCTTGACCTGCGCGTGTTGCGGGTCGTTGATCAGGCCTTGCAGGGTCGGCAGCATTTGCTGGGGCAGGGAGAACTCGACGGCAATCGGGTCGATCTGGGTCACGGTGAACAGGCCAGTGGTGTCGGTCATGCGCAGGAAGTTGCCTTCATCGACCGTGCGAATACCGACGCGGCCGGTGACCGGGGAGCGAATCTGCGTGTAGGAAAGTTGTACCTGCGCCGCGTCGATCGAGGCCTGGTTGCCTTGGGCAGTGGCTTTCAATTGGTTGACCAGCGCTTGTTGCTGGTCGTAGGTCTGCTTGGAGACGCCGTCGTCGACGCTGAGCAGTTTGTAGCGTTTGAGATTGACCAGGGCGACTTGCAGTTGCGCCTGGCTTTCGCCCAGTTGCGCCCGGGCCTGGTCGAGGCTGGCGCGGATCGAGCGGTCGTCGATGGTGGCCAGTAGGTCGCCGGTTTTTACCAGTTGGCCTTCCTTGACGAGGATTTTGGTGAGGATGCCGTCGACTTGTGGGCGCACGACCACGCTGTGTAGCGAGAGCACCGAGCCGATGCCGCTGGTGTAGCGGGGGACGTCTTTTTCGCTGACGGCGACGACGCGCACCGGGATGGCGGTCGGGGTTGTCAGTTTGGTCGGAGCGGGTTTGCTTGCCCACCATATGCCTGCGGCGGCCAGGGCGATCACCAAGGCTGGCAGGGCTTTGTTTTTCTGGATTCGCATGCGATTGGGGCGCCAGGGTCTGGAGTTTGGGCAGGTTGGGTCTTTATAAACTTGTTTGGGGGTCAGGAGGGTGACGGCTGGCTGTCAGCGCTGTCAGTTTCGTTGTGTACATATCCGTTGCTGCGGTAACGGCGGCTTAGGGTTTCGCCCTTACGGCGACTCACTTTTTTTCAAACGCCAAAAAAAGTAAGCAAAAAACGCTTGCTCCTACGTGCGGCCCGCTCGCTGGGGCTCGGGGTTCCTTCGCTCCGGGATCGATCCGGGCGCAGCGTCTCCGGTTTGCTTCGCTGCACCTCCTTTCGCTGTGTTTGGCTGCGTCAAACGGTCGCTGCGCTCCCACCCCCGGATCAATCCCTCCACTCAGCCTTCCGACGTCGCCGGTGGATCAAGAGCTGCAGCCGAGCTAACGCTCATCCTGTTGAGTGGGGCGGCTGCGCCGTGTTCGGGGCACACAAATCTAAATTGTGGGGCCTGCCAGCTGACCAATCTCTAACTGAATACACCCAGTCCCCCTGTAGGAGCTGCCGAAGGCTGCGATCTTTTGATCTTGCTTTTGAGTTGTGAAAGCCAAAGTCAAAAGATCGCAGCCTTCGGCAGCTCCTACAGTGAGTGTGGTTGTGTTTAAAAATGTGTGGAATAACCAGAACCTTCCCACAAGGTTTTCAGGTTGTCCGTCGGACATGCGCTCTCTAGTCTTGGGTCGTCGCCGAAAACTCGGCGATCGGGTGTGAGAACCCTGAAAAATTAGTGATTCAGTCCATCAGTCCGCATAATTGCCGGCGGCTATCCGCTGCCTGCAAATACGTTATGGCGGCTATGTGCGGGCAGACTTCGGTCTGGCCGGTTTCCTATTTTTCCGGTTTCTCACCCCGCACATAGCTGCCACCCACTTCGCCGCGTGAGAAACGGCAAGGGATGGCTCCCATTTGCAAAATAGGGTTTCCAATGACTAAGCCAGTTCCAGATCCACCCATCGATCCCACCACCCCACTCAAAGACGCCATCCGCGCTGACGATCAGATCAAAACCCGTGAAGCCATCAAGCGCGCCCTCGATTTCTACCTCTGCCCCGAACCGGTCAAGCCGCGTCAGCCCAGTACGATGTTCCTCATCCACCCGAATATCGACACCGAAAACCTGCTCGCCCACGCCTGCGAATCGCTGGCTTCAGCCAATGTCATGGCCGGTGATCTGGCCGATCAGCTCAGTCGTCCGCAGCGCAGTACGGCGCTGGCGATCCAGCAGATCGTCATGCTCGCCGAACTGGCGGTGAACCGGGCGCTGGATCGGGTTGATCCTCGCACTTAATCCAACTGAAGACCGCGTCATCGTTCTTCGCGAGCAGGCTCGCACAGGGAAGCGCCGTCCACCTGTAAGCGAGCCTGCTTGCGAAGACGTCTGGTCGGGCGACACATCTCTAGCGGCCATTTTTGTTAAGTGGTCCTCAAAAGGGATCGATCATCCCCAATTCGGGACTCATTTGCCGACTACGCTTCTCAAGATCGAGCCCTGTGCGCGGATAAACATCGTGTAGCCCGGGTTTCGCTGGGCCTCACTTCGGGAGTGTCTAGATATGAAGCTGAAAACCGCAATGTCGTGTGTGCTTCTTTTGCTTCCACTTACCGCGTTCGCCGCGCCAGGCAGTCAATCCGGCGAGATCCGTTTCACCGGGCAAATCGTCGATCCCGGCTGTGCAATAGGACGTGCCGGAACGTCGTCTTCCAGCGAGTTCCGTCGGGTTGAAATCAAGCCCGGTGTGCAAGTCGATGTGGACACGTATCGCAACGCCTGCAGCCATCAGACGCTGCCGGTTTCCATGTCCTATCAACCGTTGAAGACCTCAACCGACCAAGGCATCGTCACCATCACCTACCTGTAAACCGTTCGGCGTGCGCTGCAAATCTTCAGGTGCCGAGGCCGGGCGCGCAGGTATACTGCGCGCCTTCGCGGCTCATTGTTCGGGCCCGACTTTTTGCTTTGCGGAGCTTTTATGACTTCCCCGACCCAACCACCGGTTGACGACGCCGTGAGCGATGTCCCGGCCGAGCTGACTGACGCCAGCGAAACCAAACCCGAGATCCCGACTTTCAAGTTCCCGTTCAAACCGGGTGAGCTGGCGGCTGCCAAGGGTTCGAACCAGCCGTGGTACAAGAACGGCGCCAAGAATGGCCACACCAAGACCCCGGGCATGGCGCCGCCGGGCACCCGTCGGTCGATGGGCAAGCGCTGAGTTTTATCCCGCCTTCAGCCATCGACTGCGATTTTCCGTCGCAGTGATGGCTAAGTGCTCATCCCCTGAGCCAGATCAATATTTAACCAATTGGTGCGCTTAGAGTCAGCAGCCCTGCCGACTCTTTCAATAAAACGAGCGCGCTATTGCATGAAGATCAATCTCCCGGTAACTGGCCGTAATGTCGATGTGGCGCTGGATGCGAACATTCTTTCGACCACCGATCTGACCAGCGCGATCACCTACGCCAACGACGACTTCATCAGGATCAGCGGTTACAGCCGCGACGAATTGCTCGGTACGCCACACAACCTGTTGCGTCACCCGGACATGCCGACGCAGGCGTTTGCGCACATGTGGCAGACACTCAAAAGCGGGCGCTCGTGGATGGGGCTGGTGAAGAATCGCTGCAAGAACGGTGATCACTACTGGGTCAGCGCGTATGTCACGCCGGTCACGCAGAACGGTGTGGCGGTGGAGTATCAGTCGGTGCGCACCCGGCCGGATGCGCGGCTGGTGCCGGTGGCCGAGCGGGTGTATGCGCAGTTGCGCGGTGAGTTGAAGGGGCGGCGGCCGCTGCCGCGCCTCGGTTTGCGCGGCAGGATCACGACGTTGGCCAGCGTGTTGCTGGGGCTGGTGTTGGGGATCGAGGCGTGGTTGCGCCCGGAGTCGGCGTGGATCGATGGGCTGGCGTTTGTTGCCGGCAGCAGTCTTTGTGCGTTGGGCGTGCGCTGGATCTTGCGGCCGCTGGAGCGGCTGACCGAGCGGGCGCGTGAGGTTGCGGACAATCCGCTGAGCCAGAGCATCTACACCGGGCGCCGCGATGAATTCGGCCAGATCGAGTTTGCCCTGCAGATGCTCGAGGCCCAGGTTGGCGCGGTGGTCGGGCGTATCGGCGATGCGTCGCAGCAGTTGGCCGGACACGCAGCGCAATTGGTTGATCATCTGCAAAGCAGCCACAGCAGCTCGCTGGCCCAGCAGGCGGAAACCGATCAGGTGGCGGCGGCGATTCATCAGATGGCCGCGAGTGTGGCGCAGGTCGCCAGCCATGCGCAGCAGGCATCGGACGCGGCGGACATGGCGGGTACGGAAACCCGTGAGGGGCATTTGCTGGTCGGTGAAAGTCGCAGTGCGGTGTTGCGTCTGGCGGAAGAACTTGGGCGGGCGACCCAGGTGATCCATCAGCTCGAAGGCCACAGCAGCGAGATTTCCGGGGTGCTGGAGGTGATCCGCAGCATCGCCGAGCAGACCAATCTGCTGGCGCTCAACGCGGCGATCGAAGCGGCGCGGGCCGGGGATGCCGGGCGCGGGTTTGCGGTGGTGGCCGATGAGGTGCGCGGGTTGGCGCAACGTACGCAGCAATCGACCAACGAGATTCAACGGATGATCAGCACCCTGCAGAACGGCGCGCGGGACGCGGTGCTGGTGATGCAGCAGAGCAGCGAGCATGTGGATAACAGTGTCGAACAGGCACAGCGCGCGGCGCGGGCGCTGGACGGGATCAGCGAGCGGGTCGAGCAGATCACCGAGATGAGCCTGCAGATCGCCGCCGCGGTGGAGCAGCAGAGCGCGGTGAGCGAAGACATCAACCGCAACATCGTCAGCATTCGGGCGGCGTCGGAGTTGACGGTGGATGAGGGGCGGCAGAGTCAGCGCAATTCTGAAGATGTGGCGGGGTTGGCGGGGGATTTGCGGTTGCTGGCGCGGGAGTTTTGGGGGCGGCGCCGGGTTCGGGATTGAGGTTTTGTTCAGACTGGCCCTATCGCGAGCAGGCTCACTCCTACAGAAGAATGCATTTCAAATGTGGGCGCGAGCCTGCTCGCGAAGGGGCCAGCCCCGGCGAAAATTCTGGATCAAGCCGCGCGCAGAGAGATAAACGCATACGTCTGCGCCGGCTCCGTCACCACCAGCGCCCCGGCCGCCAACAATTGCCCGGCCACGTCATCACCGGACAAATGAAACAGCCATTCACTGGGTGTCTCGCCCGGCGGCTGTACTGAAACCTGATCGATCACCGACGCAAACGCGCTCATGTCCGGCAAATACGCGGTAAACCCATCACCCTTGAGCGCCGTGGTGCGAATGCCCAGCGCGGCGCAGATCGCATCTTTGATGCGGATGTCATCCCGATCCGCCTGGCGCGAACGCTGGATCAGCTCGACCAGTTCCTGATCGACCAACTCCCCGCCGACAATCAACAGTGGCCCCTGTTGCCACGACTCCGGCGGGCAATCCTTGGCGGCCGGGTTGAGCGGGATGTGCGGGTTGATTTCCGCAGGATAAATCCTGCACACCAGCGGCCGGCGTTCGTAGATGCGGCACAGGTTGTCTTCGTCAAGATTCCGGCAGCGACCGACGTTGTAGGCGGCAAAGGTGATTGCCACGTGGGCATCCGTGGTGCCGCTGCGCACTTCCAGCGAACGCCGCTCGGCGTGCTCACGCTGCTGCGCCGGCAAACCCAGGCCGTTGCCGAGAAAAGCCTCCGCCAGCACGATCACCTGACCGCCATCCGCCGCCCACATGCGGGCTTCGGCGAGGGTCAGGGGGACATGGTGGTCGGTGCAGCATTTGCCGCAACCGACGCAGGAAAACGTCGTATTCATCGAACGATCAATCTTCAATCCGGGGGTGAAACGGCGACGTAAAATCGCCGTGCAGAACCTGGTCGAAGCAAGTTATGCGCCATTCATTGTGCCTTGGCGCTCGGGCGGATCGAGTCCCACTCGGTGATGAACGCGGTTTTCGACTTTTTGTTGTACAGGCACAGCTCGGTGCCTTGCTGGCCTTTCATGTGCTTTTGCGGGTATTGGCCTTGCAGCAGCACGGCGGTGTAGCCGACGCGGTCATCGAATTGCGCGGGTGTGCCGACGGGTTTGACGTCTTTGAGGCCACTGGCCTTGGTGCAACTGGCGAGGACGGTTTTGTCGTAGGCGGCCCAGGCGTCGGGGCTGGAGGCGTGGGCCTGGGAGGCGAGGGCGGTAAGGCAGAGCAGGCTGAAAGTGAGGAGCTTCATGGGCGGCATCCTTGGTCTTGAGTGTCCAAGCGTTGGAGTATGCCTAAGGAGTTTTGTTGCCTGGGGCACCGCTAAAAGATCGCAGCCTTCGGCAGCTCCCACAGAGATCCGTGTAGGAGCTGCCGAAGGCTGCGATCTTTTGACTTTGAGTCAGTCCGGCACCAACTCCCGGCGAACCACATACATCCCGGCACTTTCATACAAACGCTGCGCCCGCAGGTTGTCTTCCAGCACCTTCAGATCGACAAAACCTTCACGGCGCTGCTGAAACACCTTGAATGCATTCAGCAGCAACGCCCGTCCCAGACCACGTCCTTGCAGACGCGGATGCACCACCAGATTCTTGATATACGAACTGGTCCAACACTGCGCCACACCGATCACGCCTTCGGCATCGCTGACGATGAAGCACAACTGGGGATCGTATTCGGGGTCGCTTTCAAACCGTTGTTGCCACTCATCAAGCGTCGGCACCCGACCGCCGCCTTCGCGGTAGCCGAGCTGCATCAGTTGATGCACGGCCGACGCCAGTTCCGGGCGGTAGGTGCTCAGCTCGACATCATCCGGCCAGTCGATCGGCGGCACGCCTTGGCGAAGGTCGCGCCGCATCAGCAAGCAATAGATCTGGGCCAAGACTCAGTGACCGTTGGCCGCGACGTGTTTGGCCGCTTCGATCAGGCGCTGGGTCAGTTCTGGCGAGGAGAACTTGGTCAGCACTGCGTTGGCGCCGGCCAGACGGGCTTTTTCGCTGTTCATCGCGCTGTCGAGCGAGGTGTGCAGCAGCACGTAGAGGTGGGCAAAATCCGGGGTTTCGCGCAGGGTGCGGGTGAAGGCATAGCCGTCCATTTCGGACATTTCGATGTCGGAGACGATCAGGTTGATCTGCTGCGCGGTGCCTTGCAGATCCAGCAGGCAATCGATGGCTTCCTTGGCACTGCGCGCGGTGTGGCACTGCAGACCGAGATTGCGCAGGGTGTGCACCGATTGCTGCAACGCCACCTGGCTGTCGTCGACCACCAGAATCCGCGCATTGCCGAGGACTTCGGCGTCTTCCATGCTCAGGTCGGTCGGGGCCATTTCAATTTGCGCCGGGGCGATGCTGTGGATGACTTTCTCGATGTCCAGCACTTGCACCAGCGTGCCGTCGACCGAGGTCACGCCGGTGATGTAGGCGCGCGAGCCGCCGGAGCCGAACGGCGGTGGTTTGATGTCGGTGGTCAGGCAATGGACGATTTTGCTCACGGCCTGCACATGCAGACCCTGCTTTGAGCGGCTGACGTCGGTGACGATCAGGCAACCGCCATTCGGGTCTTCCAGCGGCCGCTCGCCGATGGCGCGGCTGAGGTCGATCACCGACAGCGACGCGCCGCGCAGGGTGGCGATGCCTTTGACGTGCGGGTGCGACTCCGGCAGTTTGGTCAGCGGCGGGCAGGGGATGATTTCACTGACTTTCAGCAGGTTGATCGCCATCAGCTTGCCGCTGCGCAAGGTAAACAGCAGAAGCGAAAGTGAGTCTGCGCGGGCTTTGGTGGAAGACATATAAACCTTCTGTTGAAAAAGGTGATGGGCGAGGGTGCAAATCGCCAAAAACTATTGATGCCGGGTTATCGACTTGTCGGGGGCAGGCTTTAGGCTCAATCCCCAATCTCGGCCAAACGGTGCTGAGACCTTTGTGGCGAGGGGGCTTGCCCCCGTTGGAGTGCGAAGCGCGCCCTGTTCCTCTGGCAGTGAGGCATTGCTGGTTTTACGACCGCTTCGCGGCCGAACGGGGGCAAGCCCCCTCACCACAATAGAGTTCTATTTCATGCCCAGCCGTTTAGCCATTCGGCCTAGGTTCGCCCGATCCAGCCCCAACTCCCGCGCCGCACTCGCCCAGTTATCCTGATGGCGCGCCAGCGCCGCGCTGATCAATTGCCGCTGATATTGCTCGGTGGCACTGCGCAAGTCGCCGGTCGGCAACGGCGCAGTATTCAAGTCAGTGACAGGCTCGGGCGAGTTATCCACAACCTCACGCGGTAAATCCAGATCCGCCGCGCTCAGGCTGAGTATCTTCGGCCGTACCTTGCAGTTGCCCAGCGCCTTCAACGCGCTGCGACCAATCAAATGCTCCAGCTCTCGCACGTTGCCCGGCCAAGTGTAGGCGAGCAACGCTTCCTGAGCGTCGCTGCTCAGGCGCAGGCTGTTGAGGCCCATGCGCGAGCGGTTCTGTTCCAGAAAGAAGCCGCTGAGCAGCAACACATCGCGCCCACGATCACGCAGCGCCGGGACCCGCAGCGGATACACGCTCAAGCGGTGATAGAAGTCGGCGCGGTAACGGCCGCTGCGCACCTCTTCGGCCAGATCGCGGTTGGTCGCGGCGATCAGGCGCACGTCGACCTGATGTTCCCTGTCCGAACCCAGGCGCTGCAATTGGCCGCTTTGCAGCACCCGCAGCAACTTGGCCTGCACGGTCAGCGACAGCTCGCCGACTTCATCGAGAAACAGCGTGCCGCCATTGGCCAGTTCGAACTTGCCGCGACGGTCGCTGGTGGCGCCGGTGAAGGCTCCGCGCACGTGGCCGAACAGTTCGCTCTCGACCAGAGTGTCGGGCAGCGCGGCGCAGTTGAGGCTGATGATCGGTTTGTCGGCGCGCGGGGAGGCGGCGTGGATCGCCTGCGCCACCAGTTCCTTGCCGACCCCGGTTTCGCCGGTGATCAGCACGGTCAGATCGCTGCCGCCGACCAGATTGATTTCCTCCACCAGACGTTTGTGCGTCTTGCTCTGGCCGATCATTTCACGCTGCTGCTGGCCGCTGGCCTGGCGGTAGACCTCAGCGCGCTGGTGCTCGTCCTCGGCGCGCAACGCCAGGCGTTCGATGCGCTCGGCGGCGTTGACCGTGGCCGAGGCAAGGCTGGCGAAGGCTTGCAGGACATCGAGTTCGATCGGCTCGAAACGCTCCGGGTCGAGGGCATCGAGGGTGATCAGGCCCCAGAGTTTTTCATCGACGAACAACGGGCAACCGAGGCAGTCGTGCACTTCGAGGTGATCGCCGTGACCATCGACCAGGCCGTCATACGGATCAGGCAAGTCGCTGTCGGCGGCGAACCGCGTCGGCCCGGCGCCGTCGAGCAGGATCGCAAAGCGTGGGTGTTCGCTGACCTTGAAGCGCCGGCCGAGGGTGTCGGTGCTCAAACCATCCACCGCCAGCGGCACCAGCCATTCGCCGTCCAGGCGCAGCAACGCGGCGGCGTCGCACGGCAGCAGGGCGCGCATGGCTTCGAGCAGGCGCCGGTAGCGCTCGCCTTCGGGCAGTTCGCGGGACAGGTCGGAGACCAGCGGCAGTAAAGCGGTGAGCAGAGGTTTGGCGGTCATGATCCTGCAGTCAAAGAGACACGATGTAGTCGCTATGACTATAAAGCGCTTTGAGTCTAAATGACTACGTAAAATATAAGCTATTGATTTATATAGATAAAAAACATGGCACGAAAACTGAAGAGCCTAAGGTAATTCTCAGAAAGCTCAGGAGTCACTCTTATGCTTAGCGTCCAGGATCGTGCCATCATCAAGTCCACTGTGCCCCTGCTGGAAAGCGGTGGTGAAGCGCTGATCACCCACTTCTACCGCATGATGCTCTCTGAATACCCCGAAGTTCGCCCGCTGTTCAACCAGGCGCACCAGGCCAGTGGCGACCAGCCGCGTGCCTTGGCCAATGGTGTGTTGATGTACGCCCGGCACATCGACCAGCTCGACCAGTTGGGCGATCTGGTGGCGAAGATCATCAACAAGCACGTGGCCCTGCAGATCCTGCCGGAGCATTACCCGATTGTTGGTTCGTGCCTGCTGCGCGCCATCTCCGAAGTGCTGGGCGACGAGATCGCCACGCCTGAAGTGATGAGCGCGTGGGGCGCCGCTTACGGGCAACTGGCCGAGATCCTGATCGGTGCCGAAGCGGCGATCTACGACCAGAAAGAGCAGGCGGTCGGCGGCTGGCGTGGGGCGCGGGAGTTCATCGTGGTGGACCGGGTCGAGGAGAGCGCGGAGATCACTTCGTTCTACTTCGAGCCAGTGGACAAAGGTCCGATCCTCGCCGCCGAACCGGGCCAGTACATCGGTATGAAGCTGATCCTCGACGGCGAAGAAGTCCGCCGCAACTACTCGCTGTCGGCGCTGGCCAATAAAGGTCAGTACCGCATCAGCGTCAAACGCGAACCGGGTGGTCGTGCGTCCAACCACTTGCACGATCAACTGCACGTCGGCGCGAGCATTCAGCTGTTCCCGCCATCGGGCGAGTTCACCCTGACTGCCAGCGACAAACCGCTGGTGCTGATCAGTGGCGGTGTCGGCATCACGCCGACCCTGGCGATGCTCGAAGCGGCGCTGCAAACCGAGCGCCCGGTGCACTTTATCCACTGCGCGCGCAACGGCAGCGTGCATGCGTTCCGCGACTGGATCGACGGGTTGGCGGCGCGTCATCCGCAGCTCAAGCGCTTCTATTGCTATGCCGAGGATGACGGCGTGAGCCCGGCGGCGGACAAGGTCGGGATCTTGAGTCAGGAACAGTTGGGCGAGTGGCTGCCGGCGCAACGGGATGTCGACGCTTACTTCCTTGGGCCGAAAGGTTTCATGGGCGCGATCAAGCGCCATCTAAAAGCCTTGGGTGTGCCTGAGAAGCAGAGCCGTTACGAATTCTTCGGGCCGGCGGCTGCTTTGGAATAATCCTTAAAACCGAGTCGCCTTCATCGCGAGCAGGCTCACTCCTACAGGGGCGGTGGTGTACATGAAAATGGTGTACCACGCAGATCCCTTGTAGGAGTGAGCCTGCTCGCGATGGCCGTTACGCGGTCTCTATTATTAAATTCTGTTTAAAGGTTAATCGTTTCTTAACCGGTTTATCGTTTATTCCCCGATGCTGATGATAGGCGCTCGTTCGTTTAACTGATCAGGATCGCCCCCATGTCGCACATCATCTTCTCCTCTCGTTTGAGCCTGGCAACCCTGGGCCTGTCGGCCGCGTTGCTGGCCAGTCCGTTTGCTTCTGCCGAATCGGCCTTGATCACACCGCAGAGCCTGATTGTCGATCAGAATCTGCCCAAGGCTCAACGAGAGGCGATGGAGTTGGCGGCGCGGCGTTACGGCAGTTTCTGGAACAGTGGGGAAGAGGCCTTGGCCACGGCAGCCTTGTCGCCGCAGTTCGTCGACAAGACTCCGCCCGAAGGTCGGGTGCAGGGGCCGACCGGGCCGTTGCTGGCGTCGAAGTTCTTTCGCACGGCGGTGCCGGACCTGAGCTGCGAGATCGAGCAAATGATCATCGCCGGTGACCGCGTGGTGGTGCATCTGCACTTTCGCGGCCACTTCAACGGCACGTTCAAGGCTCTCAAAGGGCAGGGCCAGCGTGTAGACTTCCGGGCAACCGATATCTATCAGATCGACAACGGTCGCATCGCGGCCAATTGGCATATCGAAGACAACATCAGCCTGATGGCGCAACTGCAAGCGCAGCCGCCGGCCAGCTGAACCATGGACATACAAGGGAAACGCGATGAGCGAGGAAACGATTCGACTGGGGCGTGAGCGGCGCTTTCTGGTGCTGCTGGGCATTATCTGCCTGGCGTTGATTGGTGGCGCGCTGTACATGCAGATCGTGCTGGGCGAGGCGCCATGCCCGCTGTGCATTCTGCAGCGTTATGCATTGCTGCTGATCGCGCTGTTCGCCTTCATTGGCGCGGCCATGCGCACTCGACGCAGCATCACGGTGTTCGAAGTGCTGGTGGTGATCTGCGCGATCGCCGGCGCCGGCGTCGCCGGGCATCACGTTTACACCCAGTTCTATCCGGCGGTGAGCTGCGGCATCGATGTGTTGCAGCCGATTGTCGATGACCTGCCGCTGGCGAAGATCTTCCCGCTGGGCTTCCAGGTCGACGGTTTCTGCTCGACGCCGTATCCGCCGATCCTCGGTCTGTCGCTGGCGCAATGGGCGCTGGTGGCGTTCGTGCTGGTGGTGATCCTGGTGCCGCTGCTGACCTCGCGTAACCGAAAAGCCCTGCGCTGAATCAACTCTTCGGCTGATTGGCCGATACAGAAAACGCCCCGATTTGCGGATCAGCCGATCGGGGCGTTTTGCATTTCAGAGTGTTTGTGAAATCACCGTGACGGACGGCAATAGAGAGTGCGGCAGGTGTGCGACATGTTGTCACACGCGCCGTGTCGCAGGGCATTTCGCCGATGCGGATTGCTGCGCTGTTACAAAAAAGGATTGGTCTGATTCGGCATTTTTCTGGTTTTGCACGCGTGTGCCAGAGCAGGCAGTTTTAACAAGCGCTGGCAGATGGCCAGAGGCCTTGGAATATCGGGCTTTGCGCCGTTTTGGATCTGGGAAAAAGCCTTCGGAGCTGTCTGAACTGAGGTGGATAGACCTACGTTTTTTGGTGTTTTTGTTGAGAATCGATTTCGATAACATGGGTCACTTTTGCAAAAACGGTGATGGATTGTTGCTCTGAGCGATAAAAATTATTTCGGGATAAGACATGGTGTATAGGGCGCTACCTATCTACAATCGCCCGCACTGAATTCCCGGCACTGTTCAGCCTTTATTAAGGAACTTTTTAATAAGGCGCTGCGCAGGAAGTCGGGTGTCGAGGGGCCGAAAGGCTGCGAGACACCCAGGTGTCGGTGCCTTCCAACTTTCCGCACCAAATGGAATTGGTCTGTAACAAGGCCTTTGACCACGAATTCGAATAAGAACTGACCGCTGTCCCAGGTTTTGTCGAGCGTCTGACGCGCGACGGGCGGCCCTTATTCAATCCAAAGAAAATGCCAACCCTTGGCAGGGTGAAGTGTTGGCGATCAAAACCCAACTGCATTGCGCAAGCTGCTTTAGAGGTCGTGAGATGAGTAAAAACAGGTACCCCAGATTACTAGGCCTAGTGCCGCTGCTCGGCACGTTGTTGCTGGGAGGCTGCAACATGACCCTGCTCAATCCAACGGGCCAGGTCGGCCTGGAACAGCGCAACCTGATCATCACCGCCACGCTGCTGATGCTGTTGGTCGTTGTGCCGGTTATCGTCATGACCTTCCTGTTCGCCTGGAAGTACCGCGCATCCAACAAGGATGCCGTCTACACCCCGAAATGGTCGCACTCGACCAAAATCGAAGTGGCAGTCTGGACCATCCCGGTCCTGATCATCGTTGCCCTGGGTTACATCACCTACATTTCGACCCACAAGCTGGACCCGTATCGTCCGATCGAGTCTGACGTCAAGCCTGTGACCATCGAAGTGGTCGCGCTGGACTGGAAGTGGCTGTTCATCTACCCGGAACAAGGCATTGCCACGGTCAACAAGATCGTGTTCCCGGCGCACACCCCGGTCAATTTCCGCATCACCTCCGACGCCGTGATGAACTCGTTCTTCATCCCGGGCCTGGGCGGCCAGATCTACGCGATGGCGGGCATGACCACCAAGCTGCACCTGATCGCTGACCGCAACGCTGAAATGGACGGTATCTCCGCCAACTACAGCGGCGCTGGTTTCACCGGTATGAAATTCAAAGCGATCGCAACTTCTCAGGAAGATTTCGACGCCTGGGTAAGTGAAGTCAAAAAGGCACCTAAACAGCTTGAACAAGCTGAATACGCAGCCCTTGCCAAGCCAAGCCAGAACAATCCAGTCGAGCTCTACTCCTCGGTCACGCCGAACCTGTTCCAGACCATCGTCGACAAGTACGAAGGCATGAAACCGGGCAAGCCGCTGAAGCACGAGAAGAAAGAGAAAGAAGTGGCGGCAACGGACATGGACTCGAATTCGCATTCAGCTGCCGGGGCAGAGGAGTAAACGATGTTTGGTAAATTAAGTTGGGAAGCGATCCCTTTCCACGAGCCGATTGTCATGGTGACCATCTCCATGATCGCGCTCGGTGGTCTGGCGTTGTTCGCTGCAATCACCTACTTCAAGAAGTGGACGTACTTGTGGACCGAGTGGCTGACGTCGGTCGACCACAAGAAAATCGGCGTGATGTACATCGTCGTTGCCATGGTCATGCTGCTGCGTGGCTTTGCCGACGCCATCATGATGCGTACCCAGTTGGCCATGGCCACCGAGGGTTCGCCTGGCTACCTGCCACCTGAACACTATGACCAGATCTTCACCGCTCACGGTGTGATCATGATCATCTTCATGGCGATGCCATTTTTCACCGGCCTGATGAACCTTGCAGTGCCGCTGCAGATCGGCGCGCGTGACGTTGCCTTCCCGTTCCTGAACTCCCTGAGCTTCTGGCTGCTGGTGTCCGGCGTTGTGCTGATCAACCTGTCCCTGGGCGTCGGCGAATTCGCCAAGACCGGTTGGGTTGCCTATCCGCCGCTGTCGGGTCTGCAATACAGCCCTGGCGTGGGTATGGACTACTACATCTGGGCGCTACAGCTATCCGGGTTAGGTACGACGCTGACGGGGGTCAACTTCCTGGCGACCGTGCTGAAAATGCGTACCCCTGGCATGAAGCTGATGGACATGCCGATCTTCACCTGGACCTGCACCTGGGCTAACGTCCTGATCGTGGCTTCGTTCCCGATCCTGACCGCTACCCTGGCACTGCTGACCCTCGACCGTTACATGGATTTCCACATTTTCACCAATGAACTTGGTGGCAATCCGATGATGTACGTCAACCTGTTCTGGGCCTGGGGCCACCCTGAGGTTTACATCCTGATCCTGCCGGCATTCGGCATCTTCTCGGAAGTGATCTCGGCGTTCACCGGCAAGAAACTGTTCGGCCACCACTCGATGATCTACGCTTCGGGCGCGATCTCGGTACTGGGTTTCATGGTTTGGCTGCACCACTTCTTCACCATGGGTTCGGGTGCCAGCGTCAACGCCTTCTTCGGTCTGGCGACGATGCTGATTTCCATCCCTACGGGTGTGAAGCTGTTCAACTGGCTGTTCACCATCTACCAGGGCCGTCTGCGCTTCACCAGCCAGGTGATGTGGACCCTGGGCTTCATGGTGACCTTCGCCATCGGCGGCATGACCGGCGTACTGCTGGCCATCCCGGGTGCTGACTTCGTTCTGCACAACAGCCTGTTCGTGATCGCGCACTTCCACAACGTGATCATCGGCGGCGCGGTATTCGGCTACATCGCAGGTTTCGGCTTCTACTTCCCGAAAGCGTTCGGCTTCAAGCTGCACGAAGGCTGGGGTAAAGCAGCGTTCTGGTTCTGGATCTCGGGCTTCTTCGTCGCGTTCATGCCGCTCTATGCACTGGGCTTCATGGGCATGACCCGTCGTCTGAACGCCACCACCAACCCTGAGTGGGTACCGTACCTGTACGTTGCCATGTTCGGTGCGGTGATGATCGCTGTCGGTATCGCCTGCCAACTGATCCAGCTGTACGTCAGTGTGCGTGACCGCAAGAAGCCAGAGAACGTTTGCGATCACGGTGACCCGTGGAATGGCCACACTCTGGAATGGTCGACCTCGTCGCCACCTCCGTTCTACAACTTCGCTGTGCTGCCTAAGGCTGACTGCATCGACCCGTTCACCGAAGCCAAGGAAAACGGTACCGCGTACCAGGCTCCGGCCAAGTACGAGCCGATCCACATGCCGAACAACACCGCCACTGGCGTGGTGATGGGCGCACTGCTGACCGTCTTCGGTTTCGCGATGATCTGGCACATCTGGTGGTTGGCGATCGCCAGCCTGGCCGGCACTGTCATCTACTTCGTGATCCACGCGGCACGTGACGACCAGGGCTATATGGTTCCGGTTGAAACGATCGAACGCATCGAAGCCGAGCAGCACAAGCGTCTGGTCGCGGCAGGGAAAATCCCGGCCAATGCCACCCGTGTAACCTCGTTGGAACAGGCTTAAACCATGTCGAACTTAGTGACCAATGTTGGACACGCCCATGGTGACCATGGGCACGATGACCATCACCACGACTCGGGCGAGATGACCGTATACGGTTTCTGGCTCTACCTGATGACCGACTGCATTCTGTTTGCGTCGATCTTCGCGGTGTACGCAGTACTGGTAAACAACGTCGCCGGTGGCCCGTCGGGCCACGACATCTTCGAGCTGCCATACGTGCTGGGCGAAACCGCTCTGCTGTTGTTCAGTTCGATCACCTACGGCTTCGCCATGCTGGCGTTGTACAAAGGTAAAAAGCAGCAGGTTCTGGGCTGGTTGTTCATGACCTTCCTGCTCGGCGCAGGCTTCATCGCCATGGAGATCAACGAGTTCCACCTGCTGATCTCCGAGGGCTTCGGTCCTAGCCGTTCGGGCTTCCTGTCGGCGTTCTTCACCCTGGTCGGTACCCACGGTCTGCACGTATCCGCGGGTCTGATCTGGATGGGCATCATGATGTACCAGGTCAACAAGCACGGCCTGACGGCGACCAACAAGACCCGTCTGAGCTGCCTGAGCCTGTTCTGGCACTTCCTGGACGTGGTGTGGATCTGCGTATTCACCGTTGTTTACCTGATGGGGACTCTGTAATGGCTAATGCACACTCCCATGACAGCCATGATGCTGGCCACGGCAGCGTAAAGTCGTACGCCATCGGCTTCATCCTGTCGGTGATCCTGACTGCCATCCCGTTCGGCCTGGTGATGTTCCCGACCTTGCCGAAGTCGACCACGCTGGCAATCGTCCTGCTGTTCGCGGTAATCCAGGTGATCGTTCACCTGTACTACTTCCTGCACCTGGACCGTTCGATTGCACAACGTAACAACGTGATCGCGTTTGTCTTTACGGCCATCGTGATCCTGCTGCTGGTTGGCCTGTCGCTGTGGATCATGTTCAGCATCCACACGTACATGATGGCGAAGTGAGGTAGACCCGATGTCGCTCAAGCACTTTATCCAAATCACCAAACCGGGGATCATTTTCGGTAACGTGCTTTCTGTGGCAGGCGGGTTCTTCCTGGCCTCGAAAGGGCATGTAGATCTGGCGGTGTTCCTGGCCGCCATGATCGGCACATCCCTGGTTGTGGCCTCCGGTTGCGTGTTCAACAACTGCATCGACCGCGACATCGACCTGAAGATGGAACGCACCAAGAACCGGGTGCTGGTCCAGGGCTTGATCTCCCTGAAACTGGCCCTGGTCTACGCGACCATCCTGGGTGTTCTCGGCGTTGCCTTGTTGTACAAGGTGGCCAACCCGTTGGCCGCCCTGTTCGCGGTAATCGGCTTCATCATCTACGTCGGCTTCTACAGCCTGTACCTCAAGCGCAAGTCGGTTCACGGCACGCTGGTGGGCAGTCTGTCGGGCGCCATGCCGCCAGTGATCGGTTACGTTGCCGTAACCAACAGCTTCGACATGGCCGCACTGACCCTGCTGGTGATGTTCAGCCTGTGGCAGATGCCGCATTCCTACGCCATCGCGATCTTCCGCTTCAACGACTACCTGGCCGCATCGATTCCGGTGTTGCCCGTCAAGCGCGGAATCGAAGTGGCCAAGAAGCACATCCTGCTCTACATCCTGGCGTTCCTCGTGGCGACCTTGATGCTGACCTTCAGCGGTTACGCCGGCATGAGCTACCTCGCCGTTGCCGCGGCCATGGGCATGTACTGGTTGTACATGGCCTGGACCGGCTACAAGGCAGTGGATGACACGGTCTGGGCACGCAAGCTGTTCGTGTTCTCGATCTTCACCATCACCGCACTGAGCGTCATGATGTCCCTGGACTTCAAGGTGCCGGCCGAGCTGCTGCTGACGTACGCGCCGTAAGGCTGGATGGCTTCAAGAAAAACCCCGCACATTGAGAGATGTGCGGGGTTTTTTGTTGGGTGAATTATGCTGAATCGAGGTGACACCATCGCGAGCAGGGGATTTGTGAACGACGCCAATCAAATGTGTGGGAGCCTGCTCGCGATGGCGTGCGCCGCCGATTTCGAAGGTTGCGGAGTACTGTCAAAACACCTAGATTTGGATCCAACCTTCAGTGGTAGCGCCATGCCATTCCCTCGGCGTTCAACTGTTCTACTCCACGATACTGCTTGCATAGATCAAGAGGCTGGGCGAAATGACTGAGAGGATGACCTGTGATGAACGCTTCATTGCCCTGGCAGAAGAGCTGAACTACGACATCTATGGCGAGAACACCGCCGGCGGCAATTACGCGCCGCTGATCCGCCATCGCGATGAGTTGTACATCAGCGGCATGGTGCCACGGGTCAATGGCAGGATTCTGTATCCCGGTCGTGTGGGGCTGGAGTTGACGCTCAAGGATGCTCAGGCCGCTGCGAGCATCAGTGCCATGCGTTGCCTGGCGCTGATCGTCGATGCGGTAGGGTCGCTGGACAAGATTCGGGCGCTGTTGCGGGTCACGGTGTATGTGAAGTCCACCCCGGACTTCGTTGACCTGAGCGAGGTGGCCAACGGTGCATCGGACGTGTTCAGCCATGTGCTCGGTGACGCTGGCCGACACACCCGCACCACGGTCGGTGTGTATCAGTTGCCGAAGAACGCGGCAATCGAGGTCGACATGATCGTCGCGGTGCAGCCGGAAGCCTGACGCCCGCGCCGCCCGACAAAAAGCCCCGCCTGAACCTCAGAGCGGGGCTTTTTTTCTGCGCCGGGGCTTACTGCGCGGCGATGCTGTAGCCATCGAACGCGGTCTGCTGTTGCAGGGCGGTGATGATGTTCTTGCGGTTGATCGCGTGTTCGGTGCCGGCGTTGTCGACGAAGGTTTCGCCGTCCAGCTCGGCTTCTTCGCCTTCACCGACGAAGCTGAAACCAAGGAACTCCAGCGCTTCACGGTCAACATTCAAGCGCGAACGTGGCGTGCGCAGGGGCAGGGTCACGCTGGTGCCGTCCTTGCTGATGGTGAAGATTTCGAGTTCTTTTTTCTTGGCAGCCTTGCCCTTGCCGCCGCTCGGGTTGCTGATCGCCTGATGGGTCTGGTTCAGCACTTTGAGGGCCAGGCCGTAGACGATTTCCTGGAACGCCGGATCGTCCTTGAAGCTGGACAGGATGCGGCCGATCGAGAACTTGCTGCTCAGGTCTTCCAGGGCGGCGACGTCGGCGGCTTCCGCGTCCTTCAGGCGCTTGAGTTCGCCCATCAGCTCGTAGGCCTTGTCGTCATCGAAGCTGTCGTGCGCCTGACGGATCGCGGCGCGCAGCTCGCGGATCTGGTCGCTTTCGCGGGTCGACTGGAAAGCATCCAGCACCATCTCGCTGATGATTTTGGCTTGTGGAAGGTGTTGTGAAAGATTGATGGAGTTTTCGTATTCCGCTTTGGACGATTCGGTGACTACGGATTCAGCGGTGTTGAAATCGGACATTGAAATTTCACTACTTTTTTAACTTGAGTGGAGATGAGAAAGCGCGAGGTCTTTTTCAGGCCGGTTAATTTAGGGGAGCGGGGCTGTGTTGTCACGGAGCAACAGGCCGGCGGTGCGGATTATTTGTCCGGCGTGTCCGAATTCATCGAGCGCATCATCCACTGTTCAGCGGTTTGCTGATCGGTCGGCAACGAGAAGCGAAAAGTCGCGCCGCGCCCCGCGACATCCAGCAGTTGAATCTCACGCCCGTGCAATTGCAGGATGCGATGCACGATGCGCAGCCCCAATCCACCGTCGCGCCGCGCCCCGCCGATATTGAACGGCCGCAGGAACAGACCTTCGCGCAACTGGGGTGCGATGCCGGGGCCGGTGTCGCTGACCGTCACTTCGACCAAGGCGCCACGGGGCTTCAAATCCAGCTCAATCTCACCGCCCTGAGGGGTATGGCGCAAGGCGTTGTCCACCAGATTGGTCAGCACCCGTTCGATCAGCCCGAGGTCCGCGCAGACGGTCGGCAGGTTCGGCACGAAACTGGCCTTGAGTTCGACGTGGCGGGCTTCGGCGGCCAGTTCGAACTTCTGGAAGATGTCCTGCAGCAGATCGATCAGGGAGAAGCGCTCCAGCACCGGCTGCACAAAACCGTGTTCCAGGCGCACCAGTTCCAGCAGCGATTGCGCCAACCCGCCGACCTTGCGGCTTTGATCGAGGGCGATACCCAGATAACGCCGGCGTTCTTCGGCGGTGAGTGTGGCGTCCTTGAGTGACAGGGTTTCCAGATAGCCGTGCAGCGAAGCCAGCGGCGTGCGCAGGTCATGGGAGATGTTCGCCACCAGCTCGCGGCGCTCCTGATCCTGGCGGGTCAGCGAGCGCCATTGCTCACCGAGACGGTTTTGCATCTGCCGGAAGGCGCTATCGAGTACGGCGATTTCATCCGGGTCAGCGCTTTTATCCACAGCGGTCGGCGGGGCAGGCAGCGGTTGCGGCGCACCGTCGATGTCGAAGCGGCTGACAGTCTCGGTCAGCCGACGTAACGGACGGGTGATCAGGTTGAATGCCGTGAGGCCGGCAATCAGGCACAGCAGCGCGACCAGGGCGATGGACAGCAGAGCCGTATTGAGTGCGGCGCTGGTCGCACCGCGTTCGGCATAACGATCGTGTTCTTCACTGAGCAGCACCACGTACAGATAGCCGGCCGGTTTGCCGTTGACTCGCAACGGCGCGGCGCTGAACACCTTGCGCCCGTCGACGCTGCGCGGATCATCGCCGAGGATCGGCAGCGGCTGGTCATTGAGCAGCCGGCGGATTGGCGCCAGATCGACTGTCTCCCGGCGCAGCCGTCCCTCTGGCGCCGCGTTGCCGACAATCCGCCCCTCAGGGTCGAGCAGGTACACCTCGACGCTCGGGTTGACCAGCATCAGCTTGCTGAACAGCTCGCGCACGGCACCGGGCATCAGGCCATTGCTGTCCATCAGCACCGTGTCATGGGCGATGTGCTGCGCCAGATCCCGCGACAGGCCTTGCACCACTTCCAGCTCATGCATCTTGCTCGAGCGCACCTGCAGCCATGCCGAGGTGCCGCAGCACACCAGCAGCAACACGGCGAACACCAGTGACAGGCGCTGCGACAGGGTCAGTTTCATGGTTGTTCCGTGCCGAATTTATAGCCGCGGCCCCACACGGTGAGGATGCGCGTCGGTTGCGCCGGATCGCTTTCGATTTTCGCCCGCAGGCGGTTGATGTGGGTGTTGACCGTGTGCTCGTAACCTTCATGGCTGTAGCCCCACACCGCGTTGAGCAGGTCCATGCGCGAGAACACCTTGCCCGGTTGCCGGGCGAAGAAATACAGCAGATCGAATTCCCTCGGCGTGAGGTCCAGGCGGGCGCCATTGAGGGCGACGTCGCGGTTGATCGGGTCGATGCTCAGGCCATCGAGACTCAGGCTGCCGGCGTCCATCTTCAGGTTGCGCGCCATGGCGTCGACCCGGCGCAGCAAGGCTTTGACCCGCGCCACCAGCTCCAGCATCGAAAACGGTTTGGCGAGGTAATCGTCGGCCCCCAGTTCCAGACCGAGGATGCGGTGCAATTCACTGGAGCGCGCGCTGGTGATGATGATTGGTGTGTAGCGCGCCATCGCTCGGGCGCGGCGACAGATTTCCAGGCCGTCGACGCCCGGCAGCATCAGATCGAGGATCAGCGCATCCCATTGTCCCTGTTGCAACAGGCGCATGCCTTCGTCGCCGTCGGCGCAGTGCACGACGTCGTAATGCTCGTCGCGCAGGTGCAGGCAAATCAGGTCGGCGATGTGTTGGTCATCCTCGACCACGAGGATGCGTCTGGTCGGTTCCATCAAGCTCAATCCTTCGGTGCAGTGAACGCATTGTGCGGCTTTTCCCCGGGGCGAGTTATCACGAATTCGTTAACTTCCCGTGAGGATTTGGCGATCAACCCAAGCCTAGGCTGTGTTCCATGACAGGCACTTGGAATTTTTGGAGACGGCCATGTTTACACGGCGACAGATTCTCGTAGCGAGCGGCGGGCTGGGCGTTGCAGCCCTGGTGGCGGGTGTATTGCCAAAATTGTCCCCGGGCGCTGCGCTGATTGATCAGGCCCATGCCGATGAGGTGTTTGAGATCACCCACAGCGACAGTGAGTGGCGCGCGCGGCTCTCCGACGAGCAGTACGCCATCCTGCGTGAGGAAGGCACTGAGCGGGCCTATACCAGCCCGCTCAACAACGAGCATCGCAGCGGCACGTTCGTCTGCGCGGGCTGTGAGCTGGCGCTGTTTTCATCGGCCACCAAGTTCGACAGCCGCACCGGTTGGCCGAGTTTCTGGGCGCCGCTGGAGCACGCAGTGGCCACGCGGCAAGACCGTTCCTTCGGCATGTCCCGCAATGAAGTCCACTGTCGACGCTGTGGCGGGCACCTGGGGCATGTCTTCGACGACGGCCCGAAACCCACCGGCCTGCGCTATTGCATGAATGGCCTGGCGATGACCTTCAAACCCGTGGCGGCATAAGCCATGGCCCGTATTCGATTTTCACTTTCTACAGGACGACACCATGTGGCTCTTGGTTCTCGCTTATCTGGGCGGTGTGCTGACGATCGTCAGTCCGTGCATCCTGCCTGTTCTGCCTTTTGTCTTCGCTCGCACCGGGCAGCCGTTTATCAAGAGTGGCTTGCCGCTATTGGCCGGGATGGCGCTGACCTTCGCCCTCGTCGCCACGCTGGCGGCGGTGGGCGGCGGCTGGGTGGTGCAAGTCAATCAGTACGGTCGCTGGCTCGCGTTGCTGTTCGTTGCACTGTTCGGGCTGACGCTGCTGCTGCCGCGCCTCGCCGAGCGCCTGACCCGGCCGCTGGTGTCGGCCGGCAGCCGCTTGTCCGAGGCCGCCGGGCAGGACAATCGTCCGCGTCCCGGCGCGTCGTTTCTGATCGGCGTCGCCACGGGACTGCTCTGGGCACCGTGCGCCGGGCCCATTCTCGGCTTGATTCTGACCGGGGCCGCGCTGCAAGGGGCAAGCACCGCCACCACGCTGTTGTTGCTCGCCTACGCGGCGGGCGCCGCGACTTCGCTGGCAGCGGCGCTGTTGCTGGGCGGTAAGGTGTTTGCGCTGATGAAGCGCTCGATCGGCACCGGGGAGTGGATCCGGCGTGGGTTGGGTGCGGCGATGCTCGCGGGTGTCGCGGCGATTGCGCTGGGCCTCGATACCGGATTGCTGGCACGGCTGTCGACAGCGTCCACTGGCGGGATTGAACAAGCACTGGTCGGCAAACTGTCCGGCAAGTCTGCGTCTGATAACGGAACGATGATGGCGCAGATTCCTGCCATGGGCGGAGCAATGAAAGTTGCCGACAAGGCACCGGGAACACTCCCGGTTGAAGGCCAGTTGCCGCCGCTCAATGGCGCCGTGCAATGGCTCAACTCGCCACCGCTGGACGCCCAGGCACTCAAGGGCAAAGTGGTGTTGGTGGATTTCTGGACCTACTCCTGCATCAACTGCCTGCGCACGCTGCCATACGTCAAAGCCTGGGCCGAGAAATACCGTGATCAGGGCCTGGTAGTGATCGGCGTGCACGCCCCGGAATTCGCCTTCGAACGCGATGTGGGCAACGTCACCAAAGCCATGAAGGCGCTGGGCATCAACTACCCGGTGGCGATCGATAACGACTACAGGATCTGGCGCGCCTTCAACAATGAATACTGGCCGGCGCATTACTTTGCCGACGCTCAGGGACGCATTCGTTATCACCATTTTGGCGAAGGCGACTACGCCGAATCGGAACGGGTCATCCAGCAGTTGCTGCGTGAGGCCGGAGCGAAAACCGTGGCCGACGGCTTGATCAACGCCGATGCCAAAGGTGTGCAACAGGCGCCGGACATGAATCAGGTGCTGTCGCCGGAAACCTATGTCGGCTACCAGCGCGCGGAACATTTCGTAGCGCAAAGCGGGCTGGTGCCTGACAAGGTCGCGACCTATAACCCACCGGCCAACCTGGCCCTCAATGACTGGAGCCTCGGCGGCCAATGGGCCGTCGGTGCCGAGCGCGCCACCGCCAGCGCGCCGGCCAGTCGCATCGTCTACCGCTTTCACGCCCGCGATCTGCATCTGGTGCTGGGGCCCGGCGCGGATGGCAAACCGGTGCGGTTCAAAGTGTCGATTGACGGTCAGGCGCCGGGTGATGCCCACGGGGTGGATGTCGCTGCGGATGGCAGTGGCCGCGTGACCGAGCAGCGCCTGTACCAGTTGGTGCGACAAACCGATGCGGTGAGGGATCGAACCTTCAGCATCGAATTTCTTGACCCGGGCGTATCGGCCTACGCCTTCACCTTCGGCTGATCGGGAGTGCGCAACATGAAATTTCAAAACAATTGGCGGCGTGGGTTATTGGGCGTCGCGATGGCCGGGGTGATTGGTCAGTGCTCGGCGTTTTCTTTCGGGGCCGAAGACGCGGTGGTCATTCCGCCGCCGGCTCTTGATGAAACCACGCAGGCGCACAGTGAAACCGCAGTGTTTGCCGGTGGTTGCTTCTGGGGCGTGCAAGGGGTTTTTCAACACGTCAAAGGCGTGCAGAAAGCCGTTTCCGGTTACGCCGGCGGTGCCGCGAACACGGCGCAATACGAGCGGGTCAGCGATGGCGACACTGGTCATGCCGAGTCGGTACAAGTCACCTTCGACCCGACGCAAGTCAGCTATGGCAGCCTGCTGCAGATCTACTTCTCGGTGGCCCACAACCCGACCGAACTCAACCGTCAGGGCCCCGACAGCGGCACGCAATACCGTTCGGCGCTGTTCCCGGTCAACGCTGACCAACAACGCGTGGCGCAGGCCTACATCGCTCAACTCGACGCGGCGCATGCCTACAGCCAGCCCATCGTCACGAAACTGGAAACCTACAACGGCTTCTACCCGGCAGAGGATTATCACCAGGACTTCCTGACCGAGCACCCGACCTACCCGTACATCGTGATCAACGACATGCCCAAGGTCGCGCAGTTGAAGCAGTTGTTTGCGCAGCGTTATCAGGAGAAGCCGGTGTTGGTGAAAAGCGGGACCTGATCCAGGCCTGTTACTTGGGCCTTGGCCGCTCCATGGCAATCACCGACGTTGCGAACCCCAGGCTGGTAAAAAATGCCTCCGCGCTTTCACGTCCGGCGCGCAGTACCCAAGTGATGTCGGGGTTGCTCCCCATGACATGCTCGACCAGCGCACGCCCGACGCCTGCGCGCCGATGCTGGTCATCGACCACGACCATCGACAGATAGCCGTTGGACAAACCATCGGTGATGCCTCGGGCGAAACCGATGATCTGCTCGCCGCTCAGCGCGACGGCAGTGCGTTGGGAGTTTTCGATGAGTCGGGCGAAGTGGTCGCTGGAACCTGTTCGGTGCCCCCAGTCATGTTGCCCGAGAAACAGCCGCACCGACTCCACTTCAGCGGGCAACAGATGACGTACGGTGATGTGGTTGTTCATTGGCTGGCGGCGTCCTTGTCGGCGGTTATTCGAGCGTAGTTGATCGCGACCGGTGTCAGGTTCTGCCCCAGGTTTTCATCGCGAACTCGACGAAGCGCCGTAGCTTGGGCAAGCGATAACGATCCGGGGCGTACAGCAGATGCAATGGGCGGCTCGGGGGCTGGTAATCGGGGATCACCGTCACCAGTTTGCCGTCGCGCAGATCCTGTTCCACCAGCGCATCCGGCAGCATCACGATGCCCATGCCGGTGCGTGCTGCCTGATGCAGGCCGGCGGAGGTGTTCATCAGCATCGGGCCGCTGACGTCGACCAGAATCTCGCCGTCCGGGCCGCTGAGGCGCCAGCGTTTTTCCACCGATTGCCAGTCATCGCCGGCGGGGTAGGCGAACGACAGGCAGTCGTGTTGTTGCAGGTCCTCCGGGGTGATCGGCATGCCGCGCCGGGCGACGTAGGCCGGAGAGGCGCACACGGTCAGGGTGTAATCGATCAACGGTCGGGCGATCAGGTTCGACTGCTCGAAATGCCCCAGCCGAAACGCCACGTCGAGGCCACTTTCCAGCAGATCCGGGCGACGGTTGGTCAGCACCACGTCCATTTTCACCAGCGGGTACTGCAGGGAAAACTCGCTGAGCGCCGGTGCCAGGCGTTCGACACCAAAGGTCAGCGGCGCGGTGATGCGCAGCAGGCCGCGAGGCTCGTCGAGGGCCTGTTCGGCCAGGCGTTCGGAGTCGGCCACCAAACCCAAAACATCCAGACAGCGTTGATAATAAACGCTACCGAATTCGGTCAGCCGCTGCCGGCGAGTGGTGCGCTGCAGCAGCTGTACGCCGAGTCGTTGTTCCAGCGCGCGCAGGTGATTGCCGACCATGGTCGTGGACATTTCGCACTGCAGCGCGGCCGCCGTCATGCTTCCGGTTTCCACAACCTTCACGTACACGCCCATCGCCTGCAACAGGTCCATTATCAAGCTCTGCTTTTAAATGATTGAAGTTTTGCCGAGTTTATCCAGTTCTGGTGGCTAACCATACTGCAAACACACCGACCTTCACTGGAGTTTGAAGTCATGACCGCCGCCCTGATGAACACTTACCAACCGCTGGCCCTGAGTTTCACCAGAGGCCTGGGCACTCGCCTGTGGGATCAGGCCGGTCGTGAATACCTGGATGCCGTCGCAGGAGTCGCGGTGACCAATGTCGGCCATTCGCATCCGCGCATCGTCGCTGCCATCAGCGAGCAGGCCGCAATGCTGCTGCACACCTCCAACCTGTACAGCATCGACTGGCAGCAACAGCTGGCGCGCAAACTCACGCAGCTGTCGGGGATGGACCGGGCGTTCTTCAACAATTCCGGCGCCGAGGCTAACGAAACTGCGCTGAAACTGGCGCGTTTGTACGGCTGGCGCAAAGGTATTGAACAGCCGCTGGTGGTGGTCATGGCCAACGCGTTTCATGGCCGCACGCTGGGCACCTTGTCGGCCAGCGATGGCCCGGCGGTGCGCCTGGGTTTCAATGATCTACCGGGGGATTTCGTCAAAGTGCCGTTTGGTGATCTGGCGGCGCTGGAGCAGGTGCAGCAAAAGCATGGCGAGCGGATCGTGGCGATTCTGGTCGAGCCGATCCAGGGCGAAAGCGGCGTACAACTGGCGCCGCCCGGTTACCTGAAGGCCTTGCGCGAACTGTGCAATCGTCACAGCTGGCTGCTGATGCTTGATGAAATCCAGACCGGCATCGGCCGCACCGGCCAGTGGTTTGCGTTCCAGCACGAGGGCATCGTTCCGGATGTCATGACCCTGGCCAAAGGCCTTGGCAACGGCGTGCCGATCGGCGCCTGTCTGGCGCGGGGCAGGGCGGCGGATCTGTTCACCCCCGGCAGTCATGGCAGTACATTTGGCGGTAATCCGCTGGCCTGCCGGGTCGGCTGCACGGTGCTGGAAATCATCGAAGAACAGGGGTTGCTGGAGAACGTCCGGCTACAGGGCGAACGCCTACTGAGCCGCCTGCGCGCCGAGCTGGCGGACAACCCCAACGTGCTGGCGATTCGCGGGCAGGGCTTGATGATCGGTATCGAGTTGAAGCAGCCGATCCGCGATCTGACGCTGATTGCGGCGCGGGATCATGGGTTGCTGATCAACGTCACGCGCGGCAAGACGATACGGCTGCTGCCGCCGCTGACGATTGATGAGCGGGAGGTGGGGATGATTGTCAGAGGTGTCGGGCTTGCTGTAACCGCGCACTGACAGGCAGCCGATAACCCCTGTGGGAGCGAGCCTGCTCGCGATGGCGGTGGGTCAGTCGATATTTATATTGATGATCAATTACCTTCGCGAGCAGGCTCGCACATTGGAAAATGTGTAGCGCTAATCAGGATAATCCCCCAACTCCGGCGCCAGCATCCGCGTCTTCACCGCCCCGTTCGAGTTGTGCTGAATGATCTCGCTCGGCTGTCCGTTTTCATTGAAAAACACCTGCCCGATCCCCGCCGAATTCCACAGTCGCTCGCCCGCTTCGGCATGTTCCGGGGTGTACGGCACGATGCGCATGCGCCGGCGTTTGGTGAACCAGTTGAGCGGTGAGCGCGGCGAGTAGAGCCAGCGGTTGAGGCGGTCGAACCATTCCAGCAGGGTTTTCGGAAACTCGTTCTTGATCCCGCTGCTGGTGATCTGCCAGATCCGTGGTCCGGCCTTGCGGTGTCGGATCAGCACTTCGTAGACGAAGGAATAATGCACGTCGCCGGACAGCACCACGTAGTTTCCGGGTGTACGTGAGTGTCGGAAAATGTTCAGGATCACCTGCGCGGCGCCACGGTGGGCCATCCAGTTCTCCGCATCGACAAGCAGGGGATAACCGCACCAACTGAAAACCTTCTGCACGGTTTCGATCAGCTTCACGCCGAAGATCGGCGCCGGCGAAACGATGATCGCCGACGGATGATCGAGCAACTCTTGCTGCAGCTCGCTCAAAGCTTCCCAATCGAGCAAGCCGGAAGGTTGCTTGAGCGCCATTTCGCTGCGCCAGCGGCGGGTGCGGGTGTCGAGGACAACCAGCGCGGGGCTGCTCGGCAATACGAAATGCCAATGCTGAAAGCGCAACAAATCATCGATCAGCGCGTCCTGTACCGGGCTGTCGAGATAACGATCATCGCCGCTGGCGCTCAGGCGTCGAGTGTTCTCCAGCACATCCTTGAACGCCTCCGGATTGTTGCCCCAACCCTGACACAGCATGTACGCGATCAAGGCATTGCCGATGATGCGTTTGGAGAACGGATGACCGTAGGCGGTTTCCTCCCACTGCGCGGAAAGATTCCAGTCATCGGTGATGTCGTGGTCGTCGAAAATCATCAGGCTCGGCAGATGCGCCAACGCCCGGGCGATCTTGCCCAGGCCGGCCTTGAAGCTATCGATGCGGGTCTGTTCGAGGGTGTAGCGCTGCAAGCGCTCAGGCGTCAGCGATGGCGCAGTCGGATGGATCAACGTCCACGCAACCGGCGACCACACCAACAAGTACATCGCCATGACTTCGGCGAAGGTCACCAGGTGATTGTCGGCGCTGCTGCTGGTGAAAATCGGCTTACGCGCGCCGCCGAAAAATCGTTCGCGCAATGTCTCGTTGCTCTCCAGCGCCGGTAATAAATCCGCGCGGTGGTAGTAGCTGGCCGGGTGTTCGTAGAGCCTGGCGCTGTCGCTGACCACGGCACCTTCGAGGTGTTCGTCGAACAGGCCGAGGCGTTCGATCAAGGCATGAATTGCTCGCAGCATCGGGCCGGCGACGTCATCGGCGTAGATCTGGTCGCCGCTCATCATCAGCAGGGCGGGGCGTTGTTGCGGATCGCTTTCTGCTGCCAGCAACTGATCGACACAGAGCAAGCCATCCGCTGCCGGGTGATGAGGCTTGCGGCAGGAACCGTGGAGCAATTGATCGATTCGCGAGCGCACCACCAGGTTGGGACTAGAGGCATCGCCATACAACAGATGTGGCGCCCAGTCAGCGATTCGCTGCTGGCCATCGATCAGCAAGTCGTAGCCAACAACGGTATCGCAGGGCAGCGCGCTGTCGAGGGCAACGTCGATCAGATGGATGAACGCTTGGCTGCCTACAGGAATGACCGTGCATTTCCCGGCATCGAGAGGAATGTCTCCTACGCCCTGCAAGCGCAAGGTCAGCGACAGCTCGCGTGTACCGACCAGCCACAGCACCAGCCGCGTCGGCTCCAGCCGTCGCAGCAGCGGGCCGGCCAGGACGGGAGGCAGCGGGTTCAGGTCAGCAGGTGTCGGGGACATTCGGGGGCAAAGCTCAAGACGCACAGGCCGGCGATGATAGCGCAGCCGGCGCCTTGAACCCTTAAACGAGGCTTAAGAGTCGATCTTCTTCAGCTTCAGGTCGAGCAATCGCCACGCGGCCTTGTCAGCATCTTTTGCGTCCACTTGTTGAACTGAGCAGTCGAAACCGTAGCTGACATTGTCGCCCAACATGTTGAGAGCGCTGACGGTGCTGCTGATGGTATAGGTCTGATCCTTGAACCGTTGGCTGCTCGCGCTCTTGGCACTGGCGATCGCTGTCGACGCCGAAAAGCGCATGGCACTCTTGATGAAGGGTTCGCACATCATGAACGCCATCATGGATTTGTCCGCGTTCGGATGAGAGCCGGCCAATCGGCGCGAAACGGTAAAGTCGTTATGCACGTTGTCCTTGAAGTCCTTCTCCAGCAGTGAGGCGGGCAGACGCTTGCTGTAGTTCGGCAGAAGTGCGGACTCGGGCGCAGAAGGCTCGTTCTGTGGTTCGCTGGCGACATAGGTCGCAAGGTTGTCGGACTCGGCAGGGGTGGATGCGATCACCGGTCTAGGCTGCATTGACCGTTCTAACTCAGGCATGAGTGCCGCCGCAGCACTCTGTGTCTCGCTGCTTTGTGTTTGCGTCAGCGCCGATGGGAACAACGACAGCGTGATTGACAGCACCACCATCGCCACAATAAAACCACCCGCCGCGCCAACGAGGTTGCCGTAGAAAATATTCCAGCTACCGCGGTTCTTCACCACCCAGCGCCACATGAAACCCCAGGCCGCGACAAACGCCAGAAAACGCAGAAACTCCATTCGATCCTTTCCTTAACTTCAAAACCTGAAATCAACGCACGCCCGAAGTGAACGCTGACGATGGGCGGCAAGATAACAAAACAGACGTTTAATGCCAGTGACGATAGCGGCGATCAGTGAAAGTTGAGCGCAAAAAACATCAACGTCGTCACACCGGCAGCCAATCCACAGATGCCGGCGAAAAGTTGACGGGCCAGCGGATTCTCTGGCTCAGGACGCCTGACCAGCCACATCCATACGCCCGCCAGTACGCCGATCGTTGTGATCACTTGCAGCACGCTACTGGCCAAACCTGCTGGTGAAGGAGGCACAAACGACGGGAAAAGGCTTGAGCAGACCACCGAAAAGGTCATGGCTACGATGAAGCCGCAAGCCGCACCCGCCAGATTGGCGAGGATCAGGTTCCAGGCCCCCCGGCTCTGAACCACCCAAGCCCAAACCGCTGCCCAGACGAAAAAGTACAACAACGCCATCATGGTGTTTTTTACCTCTGAAAATTGATCTCCATCGAGGCGCTGGCGACCTCTTCATTGGCAGTGGACGGCAAGATAACAAAATAGTAGCGTCGCGCCACTTTCTTGATTCCTGTAATGGACTACTCATGTCAAAAGCCGCTTCTGCGCTGCGCCTGCTTTGTGCAATCACGCTCGCCACCGCCATTACCCCGGCACTCGCTGCCTGGAAAGAGCCGCCGGAGAGCAGTTGGCAGTATTACCTCGCCAGCTGTCAGCGAATGCAGCAAAAAATGGCCGACGTCCAGAGCGGTCGCGTATCTGGCGCCATTGAGGTGATAGGCGACCTGGAAAACAGCCTGCGAATTATCAATGAGCGCCGCTCGAACCTGACGCCCCAGTACCTGGGCTCGCAAGAGTTCGCACAATGCGAAAACGTCGCCGCCCAGGCGGAAGCGACGATAGCCCAAGGCAGAGCCGACTTCGCCGCCAAAATGAACCAGTCCGCCGAACAAGGCCGCATCGCCCACCAGAACTCGCCCGCCTATCAACGCGCGCGTTCACTCGGCTACAGCGATGTCGGCGACATCTCCTTCCTCAAACTGCACGAAGACATGGACGGCGAAGCACGCCTGAAAACCATGCTGATCACCGTCGATGAAGTCTGCGGCCAATACTTTCGCGCCACGCAGTATGTGAAACCGTATGTGATCTACACCGTTCGCCCGTCGGATGGCGGCTGTGGTGAAGAAAAACGCGTGGCAATCGTCGGTGGTCGGTCGGCGGAGAAGGGTGATTACATCGATGAGCGGGGAGAGTTTCAGTATGTGGGCTGGAAGAAAATTGTCGGTGCGGATGGATTTGCAACGGATATTCGGGTGTTGAAGGCTCGGCGCTGAAAAGAAGAAACACCATCAATGGCTGACAGAGCCATGGCTTTATTAATTATGTGAGTTTTGTTTATGCAAGTATCTGGCGGGTTTGAGTGGCGGGCGTCGTATCTCCGTGAGGGTTGGAAAGGAAGAGCATCCATAGCGTTTCTGGGTTTTGTCTTGTATTGGCTGATGCAAGTCGCAGGTGGATATGTTTTCCGAGAGAGTTCCGGTGAGTTCCTGGTCGTGGTGGGGGCTCATCTGGTTGCCTGCATTGTGATGGTTTTGCTGTTTTGCTTGCTTCGAAGAATGCACCCGATCGGAAACCGTTTCAAAGGAGAGGGTTTTTCGAGCAAAGCCTTATGGATGGGGCTTGCAAGTGTGGCGTTGCTGTATGTGGCCAGCTATGCATTTTCAAAATGGATAGGGCAACCTCCCGAGCCATTTATGCAGCAGTTCATGAGCGCGCTGCAGGCAGGATCGATCTATAACAGTGGGATATTGCTGTTTCTTATTCTTGTACTGGCGCCATTGGGTGAAGAATTGGCTTTCCGTCATTTCCTGATCAATCTGTTTGCCTTCAAGAAGACGTTTTGGCGATACGCCGCAATCCTGTTTTCAGCCCTGCTGTTTACAGCCATTCATTGGCAGTATTCGTTCAAAACTACCCTCGTTTCTCTGTTTGTTCTGGCGCTGATGTTGGCGATTGCCAGGCTCGCAACAGGGGGGCTGTTGTTGCCGATGATCATGCACGGCTTCGCCGGCCTGCTGGCGGTCGGACTTTATCCGTTTTTTTATTCCTGATCTGCCACAGGCGCGGCGAGAGCTTTTGCTGACCGGAGGTCGCAGGCGCCCGTGTAGGAAGTAATCGGGGAGGGAGTATCAACTTCCTCCCCGATCAAACTACTGAATATCCTTCAGGTAGTTCGTGAGCAGAACCACGGGTTGCTGAAGCTGTTCAACAGATTCAGCCTGACTGAACGCCATCGACAGTCTGTGCAGCTCGCGGCCCAAGGGTTTCTCGACCCCACCCACCGCACTCATCGCCAATTCAAGGCACTCATTCAGCTTGAACTGAATCGTCTCGACATCCCCGCGCCGCACCAGCAACTCGAACACGTCTTTCTGATAGTCACCCATGACCATGTCATCCCGCAAAATCGGGCTCAGGCCTTCTTCCTCGTAAGCGAGCTTGAGGGAGAAAAGGGCGACTGTTTCCAGTGACGTTTCCATGCAATGAATCCTTTGAGATGTCCTGTCGGTGGAGCGGAGGAAGATCAAAAGATCGCAGCCTTCGGCAGCTCCTACACGGGAGGCACTTTCCGGCAGACGAAAAAAAAGGCCTTGCTAAGCAAGACCTTTCTTAATTTTGGTGCCGAGGGAGACTCGAGTGCGCTATATAAACCGTGGCCTACAGCCTGATTTCGGCTCAGGGGATACAAGCAGGGATACACGGTAAGGTTTGCTAGGCGGTACCTTGCCATACTTCGTCATTCGGGTGAACGCTAATCGTGTGTCGGCCGATGGGCATAATCAGAAGCTCATCGTCGTGCTATGGCCAGCGCTTCTTGCGCATCACGTACGGGCGATCCACCCAGATAAAATCAAAAAACTCACTCAGATAAGGTACCCGGTCACTTGGTGGTTGTCTGGAGGCTGCAATGCTATCCACTGTCTCACCCAACTGCACCACAACATCTCGAAGCGGGCCGAGTAGTGTTACTACCTCCCACACCAAGTGTTTCGATGCTGTGTCGAGCACCGAAGGTTCTGAGTAGAACGAGCTCAGTGTGAGTGGCTCACCAGCCAGATCACTTGCTAAAACCATTGTATTGCTGCCAAGAAGCCCTGCGAGAGAATTGGACGCTCTGGAAATTCGACGGTGTGTCGATCTCCTGATTTTTGTTGCTATGACTTCCTGCAGTATCTCGTTCCACTCGCTAAAAGGATCTCTTTGAGTTCTGCCAGTCGCCAATGCATCCAGATTCGCGTACCGCATCCCCATTGCGAAGTCAGATAAGAAAGAAACTATCTTCGTGCAGAGGGGGGTTAGCAGAATCCGGAATGAGCTTACTGCTGAGGCTTTTGATACCAGTATTCGCAAATCATGACCGTATCCCTTGACGGTTGATTGGCCTGGGGCCTGAAGACTGTTTCGGGCCATGTGGTCGAGAATCAAAGCAAGCTTTGCAAGACGTTCAATGCCGATTGCCAATTGAAAAAACGCGGAGTAGTAGCGGCCTTTTTCATTCAGGTTCGCATTACGCAATTCGGTCAGTCCTGTGGCCAGGCAGGAGCGAATGACTAGGGATTCCTGCTCAAGCGTTTTATAAAGACGGCCTTCCATAATTCCCTTCCATCGTCGGATCAGCTTGAGCGCTTACCTTCAGCTGAGATTGAAATCAGAGCCATAGTTATAAATCCTGCGTTTCTATCCAGAGCATCAAGCGCACTGGATACATTCTCCGCCACATCGGTTGACCCGCGCTCGCCAACCCATTTTGAAAGCTCTTCGACAGCAGCACCTAGCGCAATCTGGTTCTCATTGAGCCGACTCAGCAATGACGCGAGCAACGAAATGTCTTCCATGATTTTCTCCTTGGATGTAAAGCAATGAGCGTAGCTGCGATACAGCCCATGCGAAGGAGTGGTTCAGGCGGGTTCTGTTGAAAAAGGCGCTGGGGACCCTGGCAGATTCCTAATAACACGGGGTCGGAAACCCGCGGGATCTTGTTAGCGGCACGACTTCGAGCTTATTGAATTTCAATCATTGAAATCGAAAGGATTTCGTTGAAAAAAGGCCATCTTTACAGCGTCGGTAATGATGGCCTGTCGTGTTGATGATTCCGCACGTCTTCGATCGTCAACCGTGTCAACCTGTCAACCAATGCAAAAAAGTCAGCCAGTCTCAAGATCACGCGGGTTTTGTGCCCCGTGTCATTAAGAAATGCTCAGGGTCCCCGGCGACCTCCCATCATCTTGTGCAATTGCACTGATGAACTGTGTGTTCACCCGGTTCACCAGTTCACTAAGCTGGGCACCTGTCCGCTAACAAAGTCTGGCGGGTTTCCGACCCCGTAATTGCCTGATTCTCTCGGGGGGCCCAGTACGGTGGCGCCGCTATCGCTGACGGGTTCAAACTAAGGGGGCAAGGGGCTACCGTTCCTTAATGACGTGTAACCAGTGTTACGAATGTAACGGACTGCTCAACCTGTTGAATTTATTGATAAAAACGGCTGTTACACCTGGCTGATACCATTTGGGTGTGCGGTGTAACTGTGAGGAAGCGTGTAACGCGTTAAGCCGGGTCGCGAGTGTTAGACGCACGGACAGCATCCTGTATGTTCACTAGCTTCCACCGTGTCCCCGGAACGGACTCCTCCGGCGCCTCTTAAGAAGGGTGCTAGCCATGAAATTTCCCCCGTAGCTGCTATATGAAAAAGGTCGTGATCTTCCGAAATCAGGGAAATTGGCCCTGTAAAAATTTACGAACCTTCGCATCTAGGTTTTTACCTGCTCAGCCACGGCAAAAAAATGGTTCCCGAAGTAGATTTCTGCGGTGGGCCTCTACACAGAAATCCTGGTAGCAGAACCACTTGTGGTTCGATTCAGGTGAAGGCATAGTAATGGCACGGAGTGCGCTTATAAATAAAGGATTTTGAATGTCAAACAATATTCGCTGGTTACATCTTTCAGACTTTCATATTGGAAAAGATGCGTATGCAGAGTCTGCAATGTTCAAATATATTGTTGAACATGTGAGGAAAAAAGTAGAGTCTGGATTTATACCTGATTTCGTTTTTATTACGGGCGATATTGCAAATAAAGGTGCAGCTGCCGAGTACATAAAGTTTTGGGAGGAATTTTTGACTCCTCTTGATTGTGTTATTCCTGGGGATATACTCCAAAGAACTTTTACCGTTCCCGGGAATCACGATCTGAATCGCGAAAAATTCAAGCAGTTTGATCGGCGTGAGTTTTCGAAACTAAGTCAACCTTATTTTGATGTGAGCGCAGGAGGGCTTGAGTCAAGAGAAATGCTTATCGAACGCTTTCGAGGTTATATCGATCATGATATTACCTCGCTGGCGGCTGAGTTTGCATCAGAGCGCGGATCATATGTCAAAAAAATTACAATTAATGGAAATGCAATCTCTGTAGTAGGTGTGAATACAGCTTGGTTAAGCAGAGATGCGCAAGATGAACGTGAGTTGACGTTAGGGAAACCAATTCTAGAAGCGGCACTTGAGGAAACCGTCGCCTCTGATTTGGTAATTGTGTTGGGGCATCACCCTATTGACTGGTTTGTTAGAGAACAGCAACGTCCGATTAAATCGCTTCTTGGAAGCTATAACTGTCTTTACTTGCACGGCCATTTGCATGACGCATGGACGGAGCCGAGTTATGGTGGCGGCGACTTTTACCTAGCTATCCAGTCTGGAGCGGCGTTTCAAGCTAGAGAGGGAGAAAAGTGGCGAAATGGCTTAGTCTGGGGGGAGGCGGATTTCAGTACAAGAAAGGTCCTACTTCAAGCTCGTCAGTGGAATGTAGACCAACAGGGATGGACCATCAACTCAGATGCTTTTCATGATAAGCATCGAGACGGTGATTGGTGGAAATATTCTCTTCCTTCGGCAATGGAAAAAGATACGTCAAATGTTTCGCTTGAGTCTTTTTCTCCACCTCCTGGAGGGTGGGAGGTAAAAAAGTATTCTGACTTGGAACAGTACCAAAAAGCTCTAGATACACCAGAAGCATTATCCTTTTTTGATGGGTCTGTGCCAAGTTGGTCCATTGCGCTGTCCAGCTCCATTCCTAGGCGAGATATAGTTTCAAAGTTAGTTGGCGCCTTTCGCGGCTCTGAAGAGTTTAATATTCCTACTGTGGCTCTGCTTACTGCTGCAGGTTGTGAAGGAAAGACAACCGCGTTACTTCAAGCAGCTTTTGAAATTATTAAGGACGATTCTGATTGGTCGATATTGAGGCGCCTTACAGACAGTCGCCCTTTTGACATCGATGAGTTACTCCCTATTCTTAGTCGGCCAGGGAAATGGCTAGTGGTTCTGGACGGCGCAGATCAAGCGGCTAAAGCAGTTCAGAGATTAGCGGAAAGCAAGGCTGAGATTGCGAATGGTAAGGTCAGTTTTCTACTAGCATGCAGGGACTCCGATTGGTTAGCATCTGAAGCGGACAAACTATCATGGAAAGATGTCTCAAATTTTAAGCATGAGAGGCTTTTCGGTTTATCATTAAGCGATGCTGATAAGATAGTGGCAGCATGGGAGGCTTATGGTGACGTAGGACTCGGTGATTTGGCTGAAATCGAGGAAAGCCTAAGGGTTGAGCGTTTTAGGAAATGTGCTAAAGAAGAAGCTAAGGTTAGCGCTGGTGCATTCTACGGTGCATTGCTTACTGTGCGACATGGCACAGATTTAATTGCGCACGCAAAATCAATGCTTGATAAATTGGAGACGATTAAGATTCCTTCTGGTGGGACTCTCAAGGATGCAATAGCTTATATCGCAATTATGCACGCTGAAAGCCAGGACTATCTTTCAGTTCCTGTTCTGGCTAAAGTTCTTGGTTGTGATGCAGGGAAGTTCCACGCTACTGTGATTCGTCCGTTAGGACAAGAAGCCGCTGCAACCAGTACATCTACATGCATATATACGCGTCATAGATATATTGCCTTGGCAATTTTAGATGTCCTTGAAGATGACTATCTTGAAAATATTGCTAGTCTCTTTGAGAAGTTAGTGTCTGCGGCGATTACGTCTTATAATGAGGGTGTGTATATTAAGGATTTGCATGGTTGGAGATATGATCTGCCAGAACACTTTTTTCTTACTGATAGACCCTTGTTAGCAATTGAAATTGCAAAGGCTGTATGCGAAGCCGAACCTTGGAATCCTCAAGCGATAACTAATTTAGCTTATCTGTATCGAAAGTCGAAAGATGTTTTGCATGCAGTGGAGCTTTTCCGTCAGGCCGAAATAAAGCCAGAGCATCGAGCCTATTTTATTGAATGGTCTGTTTCTGAAGCAGAGTGCAGAAACTCTGCAGAAAGCGTCGTTCTATCATCTCATGCATTGAGTGATGAGTGTGCAACTCAACGACTCACATTAGATGATGCTAAAGGCTACCTTAGTGGTGTATATAAGAATTTTAATAAATTATATAATTCGTATGTGGATAATACGTTTCAAGATGCGAGCGATGCAGTTTTATCGCTTATGGTGATTTTTTCCGGGACGAAGCCTAACGCAGATGTTCGTGCTTTTCTAAAAAGAGTTGCGAATCGAAGAGCGAAACAATATGAGGCGGATGATGCTGTGAGGCTTCTACTGTCAGGCGCGCGTCAAGCATTGTCATCAGGTGTCGATAGTAGGGTTGCAGCTGCCGTGGATCACCTTGAATTGGTTTCTTACAACGGTCTTAAACAACTGCTTCACAATCTGCGGAGCAGGTAGGCTGTAGTGGTTCCCTTTCTTTACGTGACAATTGCGATTGTATAAATCATGTGTGGACGGGGAATTTGATTTTTGAGTTTCTATTTTTATGAGTTGTTTTTCATTGGTGTTAGGGATGTTGCCTAATTGGTGTTGTTGGTAGGCAGCAGTATTATAAAAGGAGTTGGCATGGTCGAGGGGAAGGGTGATGTACTATAAGTATCGGTCGTGTATTGCCAGGACTTGGGATATTATTAATAATAGAGAGTTGTACTTTTCCCCTCCGCAAAATCTTAATGATCCATTGGATGTGTCTATTGATATTCAGTCTGAATATGAACGGGCAAAAGAATATGTTTACAAAAATGATAAGCATCCAGAAGCCCGTCGATCTTTTTTGATTACTATGCTTAATAGTATAAAAAAAGGAGAGGATGAGGATGGAAGAGACATATATTTGAATCGTGCGCTCTATCTCTACATGCAGTCAAGAGGCATTTTGTCACTATCGAAAACACCTCATGATGCATTGCTTTGGTCGCATTATGCAAATGGTCATCGCGGTGTGTGTCTTGGATTTAGTTCGGAAATATTAAATATCGAAGATGTCAGTGCTAAGGGTGATGTTAGGTATTTGCCTAACCCGCCGTACATGGAGAAGTTCTTGGAACTCACCGATGAGTTTAGTGAGTTTTGTCGGCCTTGGGACGGATTGCATTTCACTCGAGAACAAGGAAAAAATTTTTATAATAAGCAAGTGGATGCGATGTTGGAAATTGGGTTTTTTACAAAATCTGAGGATTGGAAGTATGAGCAAGAGTTTAGAATGACGTCGTCCCCAGGTAATCGAAAGTTTGAAAGCTCTGCACTTGTGGAGGTCATTCTTGGGGCGAAAATTTCGAGAGAAGACGAGGCAAAGATAACTCAATTGCTTTCATGTCAGGAGTTTGCACATGTGGAGCTAAAAAAAGCCTTTAATATTCCGGGTACATTTAGTTTTGGCTCTCGGCTTCTCGGTTAGGGAATATATAAAAAATAATTTGGAAGTCCTAGCGTAGAGGATAATTGGAGCCGAGCATTTAGAATGCTTCTTTATGGATTTGTTGTGGTGACTGCTACTGTGGATTAGGTACAGATGCTGCATCAGCTATATCATACGATTAAGCGAGATGATTGTCGTCATCGAAAAAGGGGCCGCCAGGACCCTTTTTCAGGTCGTGCCGACTACTTTTTGAGCCATGCCTCAACTTCGCCCGCACCGTGTGTCGTCTTCCACTCTTTCAAAACTTTATGGTTGCCCCCCTTGGTTTCAATGACCTCCCCTGTATTCGGGTTTTTGTAGACCTTAAGTTGTCGGGTTTTGCGTGCGCTGAGGGTTGGAGCTAGGGCTGGGCGCCGCGCCGGGCTTTGCGGCTCTAGAATGTTGACGATGTGCTTCAGGCTGAACCCATAGTGGTCGATAAGTTTGCGCAGCTTCGTCTCGAACTCGATTTCCTTCTTCAGTCTTTCATCACCTTTCAATGCTTCTAGTGCTTGGAGCTGCTCAGCGAGGTGTTTTTCAAGCTGGCGGTACTCTGCGAGTTTGGACATGCTTATTTCCTATGTTTGTTTGATGACAGTTTGAATGTGCGAGCAGCTCACAAGTTCAGCGCTATTCTGGCAGTTTCAGATATTCTTGAATGCTTATGATCTCGGCCTTGATCAATTTTACGGTGAGAATCTCGACTTTCGTTTTTATGCGAGGTTTGTCCACGAATTCCAGCATTTCCTTTAAGGAGATTATTCGTGCTTTCAGTAGGTCTTTCCAGTTGGGGGTGTTTCTAAGGTCAAATTGAATGATCATTTTTTAGCCTGTTGAGGTTAAACAGCCTACCTGCGCAGGCTGTTTCGGTGGCTCAATGTCCTACAGCGAAAGGATGTCTTGCACGCTGTACTTGCCGGATCGATCCAACAGCTCGCGCCAGGTCCAGCTGTGGAAGTCTTCGCCTTCTTGTGGAAGTACCAGCTTCATCAGGTTGAGGTGTTCCCCTCCCAGCATGCCTTGTACATTCCACAGCTTGCCGCCCAACTCCATCAGCACTTGCGCTTGTTCGTTCCATTGTTCCTCCAGCACTGTGCGGGCCAGGAACCTCGCTGTTTTTTGTATCGAATCATATTCCCTTTGCGCCTCGGCAATGTGCTGATCGACGATGGCCAGCTCCTGTTCCAGCGCAGTGATGATCAGGTGTTGACGACGATTGTGTTCGGTCGCCGTCGTGAGGTTTTTCGCGGCCTTTTGTGCGTCGGTGTTGGCGTTCTTCTCGCCCTCGATATCACCCCAAGCCACGGCTTGCGCGTAGGCGGTGGCGGCATCGGTTTCGGCTTGCCGGGCTTTGGCCATGTCCTCTTCCGCTTGCTGCTGGATCTGCGCCAAGCGAGTGGTGAGGCTGTCACGCTTTTCGTTGAGTTCTTGCTCGTCGGCTTTCCAGTTCGCCATCGACTCGGTGTAACCCGCCATCAGGGTTTCATGATTGAGCAATTTCTCGCGGCGAGTGATCTTCGCATCGAGCAGCCAGGCACGGTGCTTACTGGCGTCGTAAGGAACTTTCAGGCTGCTGTGCTCATTGCGGATTTCGGTCAGCCGTTTCTCCTCGATGACTTCGTCGCCTTCCAATAGCGCCTCCAGCGGCACCATCTTCGCGTGGTGCTGTTCAGCGTCGTTTAGATGTTTATCGCGTTGGGCTGTCAGCTGGTTGATCTCGTCGATCAGCCGTTGCTTCTTGCCGCAATTGTCGGTCGCGGCAGTGCGGTCCGAAACCGGCTGCGCTAGCCCGGTGGTCTCGCGGCCGGCCGGCAGTTCATGTTGTTCAGTAGAAGCTTGGAATTCGTTCATCTGTCTTGTTCCTTCAAAAAATGGGTTTGGGTTGAATGAGCGGCTGGCGAGGCCGGGAATAAGCCGGCGCTACCTCGATCAGCGGATGTGCCTTCAGGCAGCCCGAGCCTCGCTCTCGTCCGTTCCCGGAATCCTCTTCACGATGTAGCAGCGCTGGGGCCCAAGCCCGGGTAACCGGACCAGACTCGATGCCTTCCCATCGCTGGCCGGCTCCAGCACTCCGCGCTGCAACAGCTCCTTGTTCACGGCGTTGATGTTCATGCCCCGGAAAATCTCGGAGCGCCACGCCTCGGGCAGCACGTAGTAGGTGTTGGTTGTGTGCATGGTGTCGCCCATGCCGTGCTCCAGCGTCTTGCGAAAGCCGAGACGGTCGATGGTGCGCGGGCCGTGCTCGTCGATCTTGGCCGCCGCTGATTCCCAGCGGGTGAAACGGCTTTCACCAAAACGCTCGATGATCTGGCGCAGCCGCGCCAAGATCGCATCGCCCTCGAAGTTACCGGCGCCACCGCGCTCGTGTAGCCACGCATTCAAACAAACCCGAGCGGCGGTGGTGGCCGTGCCGTCTGGCCATCCAGTGATGCCCATCGCGGTGGCTAGCTCGCCCGCAGCAGCCGCTAGACCAAAGCGAGCGGCGGCACGGTGTGCCTGTCCACTGGCAGAGGCGGGGAGCGCTTGGGCAATAAAGCCTTCCAGCGTGCGGCGCAGGATTGCCGCCCAGCCGTGGCGCTTGCCGGATTCGCACAGAGCGGTCAAAAAGGCGGTGAGCGGTGTGCCGTAGTAGTTCGCCACCCGCGCCTTGAGCGCGTCGGACAGGGCGGCGGCATCCTCAAAACCGTTGAGTGTGTCGAACATGCCAAGGCCTTTGCTGGCATCGGCCGGGACGGCGAGCATCCGCACCTCCATGCCGGCTTTCAGTTCCTTGTTGGCTTCGGCCATGTGCTGGGCCAAGGTCTTCTCGCCGGTGGAGAGAAACAGCAGGCGCCATTCCTGTACCTGCCGGCCTGCTTGGCCTCGATCATTGGCGCGGGCCTTGCCGGTGCCGTTGCCGAGCATGTACACGGTCTCGCCGATGATGCGGGCATCACACATACCGATTTCATCGAGCACCAGAAGCCCGTCGGAGTGAGCGGCAGCGATCGACTCCAGAGCGTTGTCGGTCGAGCGCCACGAGCGCACCAGACGGGGCCCGCCGTAGATCGAGGCGGCAACTTGCAGATGCGTGGTCTTGCCGCCGGAGCTGTCGCCGTACAGGTGAAAGCCGCCCGATTCGTGGCCGAGCATGTGCAGCAGGGGACCGGCGAAGGCCACTCCGACGACAAACGCCAAGCGATGGTTACCGATGCAGAGCGCTCCGATCTGCTGTTGCCACTGTTCCAACGTGCCCGCTTCGCTGATCGGCGGAAGTTGCGCGCCGGCCTCGTAGAAGTGCAGGTGTTCCGCGTGCATGCCAACCTGCTGCTCGGGCAACAGAAAGGCGTTGTCATGCCAACCCAAACGGGTGACCAGTCGCGCACGTTGAGCACTATCGAAACCGCCCAGGTAACTTTGCAAATCGTTGCGAGCGTTGCGCCCCGAGCGACTGCCGGCCAGACGCAATCCCATGTCCACCAAAGGGCCGAGTACGTCCTTGCCGAAGTCGCCGGTCATGGTCCGTGCCGGAATGTTCCAGCGCTTCTTGGTGCCGTCGGGGTCGTCAAACTCAACCAGCAAGCCCCAGTTTTGACCCTTTTCGTCACGGGTACGCGCAAGGATTGCCAGTGGCGAACACACCGGGCGTGCTTCACCGTCGTCGCCGGCATAAAACACACCTTCGGGCGTCAGGCGAAAGCCACCGGGCATCAAGTCGTTTTTCGATTTTGCCGGGCGCTTGGCTGCTGCTTTGGGTTTCGCTTCTGACTCTGGTTCCGGCTTGGGTTCCACCTGGGCAATCACCGGTTTTTCTTCGATCACACCGAACAGTTCGCCGCTGCTTTCCAGTTCGGCGAAGTGGCCGGCGGTCCAGCCTTTGCCGAGTGCATCGGCGGCATCGTCGCCGTCATCCCATTGACCACCTCTGGCGAACGCGGCGTGGTCGTTCTTCAGCGTTGGCTTGCGTTTGAACACCTCCAGTGCGATGACCCGTACCGAAGCGGCGCCGATTTCGCGCAGCTTTTCGGCGACGGTAGCCATGCAGGCTTTACCGCTGTCGTCGTTGTCCGGCCACAACACCACGTCGCGTCCCTTGAGCGACGTCAGGTCGGCTTTGTGCCAGGAGTTGGAGCCGTTCGGCCAGCACGTGGCCACGTAGTCCGGCAGCAGCTCGGCGGCGGCATCGGCCGCTTTCTCGCCTTCGCACAAAACCACAGGTGAGTCAGCGCGCTGGGCCAGCTCATCAAGGCGTAGCAGCGGACGCGGGGCCGGCAGACCCTGCCAGCGCCACTGTTTGGTTTGGCTATCGACGCGCTGACACCACGTCAGGGGCGCAAAGACCTTCTTCGGTTTGCCGTCTTCATCCAGGCCGAGGTCGAAGCGATACAGCGCCATGAGTGGCTGACCCTTTGCGTCACGGTAGATCCAGACCTTGGACGGTACGCCGTGATCGCGATGCTTGGTCGGACACTTTTTCATGGCCTCGGCCGGGATCGGCTGAATGGCGTTCCATGTCGGCGCCTTGGGCTTGCTTGGTGCCGCTTTCATCTGGGCAGCGCCGGGCGCAACGTTCAGCCAGTCCACCAGTTTATGGCAGGCTTCAACATCGGTGCCGCCGTCCAGATAGCGCACCAGATCGATCAGGTCGCCGCCTTTGTCGCCGGTGGCAAAGTCTGCCCAAGTGCCCTTGTTCAAATTGACCTTGAGCGAACCGGCGCGCTTGTCGCTGCGGGTCGGATTTGGAGCGGTGTATTCCTTGCCGCCGTCCACGCGCTTGCCGTTGGGCAGCCAGTGCGACAAGACACGATCAATGTCTTTCAACGCGGCGGTTTTCACGTCGGCGAAGCTTGGACGTTTTGAGGTGCTGTTCGGGCGCTGGCTCATGCGTCAGCCCTCGGTAAAAACAACGCATCGTTGATGTCGTCGATCAACGCTTTTGCCATCTCACTCAGGTACAGGGCAGGCCAACTGAAGCGCTCGCCGTTGTCACTCATGGCCGCGTCGAAATTGAGCTGGTTCGCGTGATGCTGCAGCAACGACACCATCTCCAGTGCGTCTTCGACCGGCACACCGGCGTTGACGCGAAACAGCTTCAGGTCAGTGGCGTTAACACGGGAAAAGGTGGCATGACCCAGCGTGGTGGAAATGCTCATAGCGCACCGCCTTTTTGCACCGCAGGCGCCGAAGTGTTGTCACCGTGCATGGCCAGCGTTTTGATCAGGCCGAGGGTGCCGCGCACGTCCCACAGGACGGCGGCAATGACGTGATTGGCAAGGCGTGAGGATTCGTTTTCGAAGTGATCTTCCAGCAGCGTCAGCACCGAGTCAGCGCGGTCGATGGCGCAGGTGATGGCGTCGATAGGTACGCCGGCTTCTGCGGTTGGATTCACACAGAGCAGGTCTTCGGGCAGGGCAAAACTCAGGGCGTTGTTCATTGGGCACCGCCTGCGGTTTCGAGTGCGCGGGCTTTGGCCATGTGAGCGTTGTAACGGGAGAGACGTGTAGCGAGGCTGGAGTTGGCGTGTAAAGCGGCGAGAGCCATTGCACGGTGTGCAGCGGCGCGAATTTTGGACGGATTGAGGGCGTGTTGCATTTGTGAAGGCTCCTTGTACTGAGGAACCGCCACCGTCTGCCGCCAAGCAGATTAGGGTGACGGATTGCGCAGGATTGGCGGACCGGCGTACAAGGAGACCGGCGCACCCGAGGGTGCTCCTACGCAACCCGCCATAACACGGGAATGCGGGCACAAAAAAAGCGCCTGCAATCGTAATGGGGGCGCTGTTGCGCCTTGTACTGTATGGGCCGCCAAGCCCAATCGCTGAATTTGCAGCGACGCAAAGAGAGTAACGTCCGTTTTTCCAAAGTGCAACTGCGCTGATGGCTTGCGGTTTTTTCAGGTGCGGCATAAATTGTTCTTGCATGTAGATTTACCTCAACGCCTCCGGATCGCCCCCGGAGGCGTTTTCGTTTCAGGCATGGGCTTCCCAGCGCAGGGAGAGAAGGGGCAGAAATCCGCCGCTGAGCATGGAGCGGGCGTCTTCGTAGGCGTCGACCTGCTGGCCTTCGTCGACGACCACGGCCCCGGTTTTTTCGCAGTGGAGGGAGAGGGCGCACCAGGTGCCGTCGGCCCAGCTGAGCACGCTGACAACGCGACCTTGCCTGTCCTGCTGGCTGCGGTAGCGTTCAAGACGTTGCATGACGCGAGACGAGAAACCGATCCGACGCAACACGGAAAAGGGGTGCATCAAAGCGTTGTTTGCAGTCTTATGGCTCATGCAGCCACCTGATCACGTGCCTCGATGCGGCTGCGCGCCCACGCTTGAACTTCGGAAAGGACCCAGGCGACAGGGGCGCCGCGTGCGTTGCTGTTGCTCAGTTTGACGGGCTGGGGAAAGCCGCAGTCTGTGCGTTGCATCAGCTTGTAGATGGTCGAACGCTTCATCCCCACGATGCCTTCCACTTCGCGCATGCGGATTAGAGTTGAAGCGGCATCAAAAAGTGAGGCGGCGTTGGCGGGAGTCTTGCCAGGAAAATCGGTGACAGAGGTGTTCATAGGTATTGCTCTCGATTGATTTGGACAACGAGAGCAATGGTCTAGAAATTGGTCGGCGGTGAGCAGTTCACTTCCATTTGAAATGACATTGAAATATCGGTCACACCACAAAATTGCGCTTGAGGATTCCCTCCACGCTTTTGCGGGTTAGCGCTTTTTCTGTTTCCATTGTCACCCACTCAGCGCGCTGTTTGAGTGGTTTGGACACCTCCCGTTCCAGCCAGGCGTGAACCGCCGTGGTCACGTTTCGCCGTGACATTCCGCTAGACACGTAGTGTCGACCTTGCCTAATGATTGCTGTATCCCGTGCGCTTATTTCTTCGTTACGCTCCATTCCGCTGATGATGCCCCCCTTAGTGCGGATAGCGTTCTCGATTGCCCTGTAAGCAATTGGGACCAGCTCGTCACTGATCAAGCAGGGTAGGGATGTTATGGGCTCCAAAAACAGCACGTACTGGTCCAATGCCTCAATACGTTCGTTAGGATCGACCTGTCTTTCCACAACCTGACAATAAAGGTCCCACGGCCAATCCGTCGGAGGCTCGGCAACATGCGACCAGGCCTCTTGTTCGGTGGAGCGCATCCAATCAGCTAAGGCGCTCAGCGCTTTTACTGCGCAGGCCATGACGTAGGCTGCATATGCCTCGCGTTCCGATGCTGAATGACACTTGCTGTATTGGCGAACCCAATGAGCGAGACGGTTTTTTTTGTCGGTTGAGGCGTACTGAAAAATAGCCTCCTCATGCATCGTTGTTTGGATGCACATGCTGCTCATGTCGCTGATAATGTCGCCGGTCTGGATGCGAATGCAGCACTGATTGATCAGCTCGCACACATCAGTGATCTGTTCATTGCAGAACTCGTAGAGTGGCTGCTCTGAGAGATATTGGATCAGGCCAGCGGTTAGCGCCGAGTGCAAGATCGGGTGGGTATCAATCATGCGATTGGCTCTCGACGTGCAACGCGCTGTCCCGCGCCCTGCGGGTTGGAAGCGTAGCCAGCGAGCTTTGCGCCATGGGCAAGTGTGAGGGAGTGTCTGCCCGCAGCAGGCAAGGGGCCTGATGTAGCGTTACACAATCGGCGTGCGTTACATCGAGTGTACGGAATGGCGTGCTGGAGTGTAACGGGATTGAAGGCCAATGAATCCGGGTGTTTGGCCGGCATCGTTACACGAGTAACACTTGTTACACGGATTTTGAAGGTGGTATGGATAAGTGCATTCATACCGCTCTTCCAAATTGTCCCTTGATCACCTTTTCGCTTGCCAACGCATCAAGGTGATCTGCATACCACTGCATCATCTTCACCCGGTGCTCAAGGTATTGAGCCTTGTTGTATACCCCGGATATTCCCTCTTCTTTGTGAGCAAGCTGCGCTTCGACATGCTCTTTCGGCCAGCCGTGTTCCCTGAGCAGAGTGCTGGCGGTGTGACGAGTACCATGGCCAACCAAGCGACCTTTGTAACCAACCGTCGCGAAGACTTTGTTGATGGTGTTTTCGCTAATCGTTGGATTCTTAGCGCCCACACCAGGGAACAGCCAGCGACTACGACCTGTGAGGCAATGAAGTTCTTTGAGAGCGGAAAGCGCTTGCTTAGGGAGTGGACACACAAAGTCTCTTCGCATCTTCATCTTGGCGGCAGGTGTCGTCCATAGCGCTTTATCAAGGTCGAACTCTTTCCATTCAGCTAACCGAACCATGCCCGGTCTAGATGCGGTCCAGATACAGAGCCATGCTGCAGTCCGGGCCGTCAGCCTGCTGGGAGTGTTTTTGAGTGCTTGAAGGAATTCTGCCAACTCAGGCTCAAGCAAATGAGGATGCTGCTGAGTCTTCGGGGCTTGGGCTGCAATATCTCGTAGGCGACTGCCCGGATCGTTTTCCGTGAGGCCCAAACCGATGGCTCGCCCGAATATCTGATTGATCCAAGTGCGACACTTTTCCGCCACGTTGTGTGCGTCCCGGGCTTCGATGGATGCTTGGAGTTCCGCGCAATCGGTACGGGTGATTTCGTCTAGAGGCTTATCGCCCAGTGCCGGGAGTATGTCTTTGTCGAGGTAGGTGCGGATTTTGTTGAGAGTGGAGGGTGCGAGACCCTTTTCCTCTTTTGCCTTCAGCCAGGCATCAGCGGCAGCTCGGAAGGTTCGGGTCTTGGCCGCATCGATTGCAGCTTTCGCGGATCGCTTTTGTTCAAGGGGATCGGCACCGCTACTCACTACTTTGCGTAGATCGGCAGCTTTGTCCCTTGCCAACGCGCCACTAACTTCCGGGTAACCCCCGAGCCCCATCCAAGCCCAATTGCCCGCCGGACGTTTGTAGCGGAGCTGCCAGGATTTACCACCATCAGGTTTAACCCTGAAGTAGAGGCCGTTTCCGTCCAGCTCCCTGTATTCCTTTGATTCCGGCTCCAGTCCCGCAAGTGTAGTGTCAGCGAGAGGGCGGCGCTTGATGTCTGCGCGCTTCATCCTTGTATCCCAAAGTTCGGTATTTTTCTCAGGATACAAGCAGGGATACAGGGATACAACGGATAAGGGGAGACAGGGGTAGACAGACAGGCACAAAAAAACCGGCCAAGTGGCCGGTTTCTCTGGGTCTGAGAGGCTGGTAGAGACTCTCAGATACTGCTATGTGGTGCCCCGAGGGAGACTCGAACTCCCACTCCTTTCGAAAACGGATTTTGAATCCGCCGCGTCTACCAATTCCGCCATCAGGGCTCAATGGCGGCGAAGTATAGAGAGGTGATTACCGTTGGTCAATCACGTTTCATGGTCAATTTTTGATAATTCCGCTAGACTTTCCGGCCCTGCTAGACGAACCCCATCATGCGCGTTGCTGACTTTACCTTCGAGCTTCCTGATTCGCTGATCGCCCGCCACCCTTTGGCCGAGCGTCGCGGTAGTCGCCTGTTGACCCTGGATGGGGTCAGCGGCGCCTTGGCACACCGTCAATTCACTGATTTGCTTGAGCATTTGCGCCCGGGCGATTTGATGGTGTTCAACAATACCCGGGTGATTCCGGCGCGGTTGTTCGGGCAGAAAGCCTCGGGCGGCAAGCTGGAAATCCTCATTGAACGGGTGCTCGATACGCACCGCGTGCTGGCCCATGTGCGCTCCAGCAAGTCGCCCAAGCCGGGTTCGAAGATCCTGATCGACGGCGGTGGCGAAGCCGAGATGCTCGCGCGTCACGATGCGCTGTTCGAGCTGGCCTTCGCTGAAGAAGTGCTGCCGCTGCTCGATCGCGTCGGGCACATGCCGTTGCCTCCTTATATAGACCGCCCGGACGAAGGTTCGGATCGCGAGCGCTATCAGACCGTGTACGCCCAGCGTCTCGGTGCGGTGGCGGCGCCGACGGCGGGGCTGCATTTCGATCAGTCGCTGATGGAGGCGATTGCCGCCAAGGGCGTCGAGACCGCGTTCGTCACCCTGCACGTCGGTGCCGGCACGTTCCAGCCGGTGCGCGTCGAGAAGATCGAAGATCACCACATGCACAGCGAGTGGCTGGAAGTCGGCCAGGATGTGGTCGACGCCGTTGCCGCCTGCCGCGAGCGTGGCGGGCGAGTGATTGCCGTGGGCACCACCAGCGTGCGTTCGCTGGAAAGTGCCGCGCGCGATGGCGTGCTCAAGCCATTCAGTGGCGACACTGACATCTTTATCTACCCGGGCCGGCCGTTCCATGTGGTCGACGCGCTGGTCACCAACTTCCATTTGCCCGAATCCACGCTGTTGATGCTGGTTTCGGCGTTCGCCGGTTATCCCGAAACCATGGCCGCCTATAAAGCCGCCGTCGATAACGGGTACCGCTTTTTCAGCTACGGTGATGCGATGTTCATTACCCGTAATCCCGCACCGACTGCCCCTGAACACACAGGCCCAGAGGAAACAGAATGAGTCGCGAATGTCGCATGTCCTTTGAACTCCTGGCCACCGATGGCAAGGCCCGTCGTGGTCGCCTGACCTTCCCGCGTGGCACCGTCGAGACCCCGGCCTTCATGCCGGTGGGCACCTACGGCACCGTCAAGGGCATGTTGCCGCGTGACATCGTTGCCACCGGCGCAGAAATCATTCTGGGCAACACCTTCCACCTGTGGCTGCGCCCGGGTACCGAGGTGATCAAGGAGCACGGCGACCTGCACGATTTCATGCAGTGGAAAGGCCCGATCCTCACCGACTCCGGCGGCTTCCAGGTGTTCAGCCTGGGCGCGATGCGCAAGATCAAGGAGGAAGGCGTGACCTTCGCCTCTCCGGTCGACGGCTCGAAAGTGTTCATGGGCCCGGAAGAATCGATGCAGGTGCAGCGCGATCTCGGCTCCGACATCGTGATGATCTTCGACGAATGCACGCCGTACCCGGCTGACGAAGACGTCGCGCGGGTGTCGATGGAGCTGTCGCTGCGCTGGGCCCAGCGTTCGAAAAATGCCCACGGTGACAACACCGCGGCGCTGTTCGGCATCGTTCAGGGCGGCATGCACCAGGATCTGCGCATGCGCTCGCTGGAAGGTCTGGACAAGATCGGCTTCGACGGCCTGGCCATCGGCGGTCTGTCGGTGGGCGAGCCCAAGCACGAGATGATCAAGGTGCTGGATTATCTGCCGGGCATGATGCCGGCTGACAAACCTCGTTACCTTATGGGCGTTGGCAAACCGGAAGATCTGGTTGAGGGTGTGCGCCGCGGTGTGGACATGTTCGATTGCGTGATGCCAACCCGTAATGCCCGCAATGGGCATCTGTTCATTGATACAGGCGTGCTGAAGATCCGTAACGCGTTCCATCGCCATGATGATTCGCCGCTGGATCCGACCTGCGATTGCTATACCTGCCAGAACTTCTCCCGCGCTTATCTGCATCACCTGGACAAGTGCGGCGAAATGCTGGGAAGCATGCTCAATACCATCCATAACTTGCGCCATTATCAGGTGCTGATGGCTGGTTTGCGCGAGGCTATTCAACAGGGTACATTGGCCGCCTTTGTCGATGCCTTCTACGCCAAACGCGGGCTCCCCGTTCCGCCTTTGGACTGAGTTTTCTGACCCCAAGATTCAACATTTGCAACTGGAGTGCTAAATGAGCTTTTTTATCTCTAATGCCATGGCTGACGCAGCTGCACCGGCTGCTGCTGGCCCAATGGGCGGCGGCTTCGAGTGGATTTTCCTGGTCGGCTTCCTGGTCATCTTCTATCTGATGATCTGGCGTCCACAGGCCAAGCGCGCCAAAGAGCAGAAGAACCTGCTGAGCAGCCTTGCCAAGGGCGACGAAGTGGTCACCACCGGCGGCATCGCCGGCAAGATCACCAAAGTGGCCGATGACTTCGTGGTTCTGGAAGTTTCCGACACCGTGGAAATGAAGTTCCAGAAGGGCGCCATCGCCGCCACGCTGCCAAAAGGCACGCTGAAAGCGATCTAAGGTTCCAACTTCTACTCAATCGACGGGGCGCGCAAGGCGCCCCGCGTTCATAACGGGCGGCGTGATGCTGAACAAATATCCTCTGTGGAAATACATTCTGATCCTGGCGGTGCTGGCGATCGGTCTGATTTATTCCGCTCCCAATCTATACCCCGATGACCCGGCCATTCAGATCAGCGGCGCCAGCACGGCTCTGCAGGTCAATCAGGCCGATCTGGATCGCGTCAGCACTGCGCTGCGTGAGTCCGGCATCAACGTCAAGGCTTCGAGCCTGGCGGCCAACGGCAAGGGCGGCCTGATCCGTCTGACCAAGGCTGAAGACCAGCTGCCGGCCAAGGACGTTGTGCGCAAGGCATTGGGTGATGACTATGTCGTCGCATTGAACCTGGCACAAACCACCCCGCAATGGCTGCGCAACCTGGGTGCGCACCCGATGAAGCTGGGTCTGGACTTGTCCGGTGGTGTGCACTTCCTGCTGGAAGTGGACATGGATAAAGCCCTCGACGCACGCCTGAAAGTCTACGAAGGCGACGTCAAGAGCCTGCTGCGCAAAGAGAAGCTGCGCTATCGCAGCCTGCCGCAGCTCAATGGTGCCATTCAACTGGGCTTTGCTGATGCAGACTCCCGTGAGCAGGCCCGTGCGCTGATCCGCAAGAACTTCAACGATTTCGACATTGTTCCGGCCGACCTCAACGGTCAACCGGTGCTGCGTCTGGCGATGACCCCGGCCAAGCTGGCGGAAATCCGTGAATACTCCATCAAGCAGAACTTGACCACGGTACGTAACCGCGTCAACGAGCTGGGTGTTGCCGAACCGATCGTTCAGCGTCAGGGCGCCAACCGCATCGTGGTTGAGCTGCCGGGCGTGCAAGACACTGCCGAAGCCAAGCGTATCCTCGGCAAGACGGCCAACCTTGAGTTCCGTCTGGCTGCAGAGCCGGGTGCTTCGAAAGCCACTTCCGAAACCTTCGAGTTCCGTGAAGGCAAGCGTCCTCCTGCACAGATCGAGCGTGGCCTGATCATCACCGGTGACCAGGTGACTGACGCCAAGGCCGGTTTCGGCGAGCACGGCACCCCGGAAGTGAACATCCGTCTGGATGGCCACGGTGGCGAGCTGATGAGCCGCGCGACCCGTTCGAACGTGGGTCGCAGCATGGCCGTGATCTTCATCGAACAGCGTCCGGTGACCACTTACACCAAGCAGGTTGTGGACGGCGTCGAGAAAGACGTACCGGTACAGACTTTCAAGGAAGAGAAGAAGATCATCAGTCTGGCGACCATTCAGTCGCCGCTGGGTGCGCAGTTCCGTATCACCGGCCTGAACGGCCAGGGCGAGTCGTCCGAGCTGGCGCTGCTGTTGCGTGCCGGTGGTCTGGCGGCGCCGATGTACTTCGCTGAAGAGCGCACAATCGGTCCGAGCCTGGGTGCTGACAACATCACCAAGGGTATCGATGCATCGCTGTGGGGCATGCTGTTCGTCTCGCTGTTCATCATCGCCATCTACCGCTTCTTCGGTGTGATCGCCACCGTCGCACTGGCTGTGAACATGGTGCTGCTGCTGGCCCTGATGTCGCTGCTGGGTGCAACGCTGACCCTGCCGGGTATCGCCGGTATCGTGTTGACCATGGGTATGGCGGTCGACGCCAACGTGCTGATCTTCTCGCGGATTCGTGAAGAGATCGCCGCCGGCATGACCGTACAGCGTGCAATCAACGAAGGCTTCGGCCGGGCATTCACCGCGATTCTCGACGCCAACCTGACCACTCTGCTGGTCGGCGGCATCCTCTTCGCCATGGGCACCGGCCCGGTGAAGGGTTTCGCAGTGACCATGTCCCTCGGGATCTTTACCTCGATGTTCACGGCCATCATGGTGACCCGCGCGATGGTCAACCTGATCTTCGGCGGTCGTGACTTCAAGAAGTTGTGGATTTAAGGGGCTGCCATGTTACGTACAATCAACTTCATGGGCGTTCGCAACTTCGCGTTCGGCGTCACAGTGTTTCTCACGTTGCTGGCTATTTTCAGCGTCGTCCATAAGGGCATGAACTGGGGGCTGGACTTCACCGGCGGTACGCTCATCGAGCTGACCTACGAGCGTCCTGCCGATGTCACCAAGGTGCGTGAGCAACTGGTGACTTCCGGTTACCACGAAGCCATCGTGCAGAACTTCGGTGCGACCACCGACCTGTTGGTGCGCATGCCGGGTGAAGACCCGCAGTTGGGCCATCAAGTGGCGGACGCCCTGCAGAAAGTCGGCGGCGACAACCCGGCGACGGTCAAGCGCGTCGAGTTCGTCGGCCCGCAGGTCGGTGAAGAGCTGCGCGACCAGGGCGGCCTCGGCATGCTCCTGGCGCTCGGCGGTATCCTGATCTACCTGGCTTTCCGCTTTCAGTGGAAATTCGCAGTCGGCGCCATCGTTTCGCTGATTCACGACGTGATCGTGACCGTCGGTATCCTGTCGTTCTTCCAGATCACCTTCGACCTGACGGTACTGGCGGCAGTGCTGGCGATCATCGGTTACTCGCTGAACGACACCATTGTGGTATTCGACCGGGTTCGTGAGAACTTCCGTGTGCTGCGCAAGGCTTCGCTGATCGAGAACATCAACATCTCGACCACTCAGACCCTGCTGCGGACCATGGCGACGTCGATCTCTACCTTGCTGGCGATCGCGGCGCTGCTGTTCTTCGGTGGCGACAACCTGTTCGGCTTCTCGATCGCCCTGTTCATCGGTGTTCTGGCGGGTACCTACTCGTCGATCTACATCGCGAACGTGGTGCTGATCTGGCTGAACCTGAGCACTGAGGATCTGATTCCTCCGGCTAACACCGAGAAGGAAGTCGACGACCGTCCATAACGGCCATCGCTTCTCCGGCTGTCAGCCCGAAAAAGGCGCGAGTTGAACTCGCGCCTTTTTTTATGCTCCAAGGCTGGGAGAAGCGCGGGCGCGTCCCGTATGTGATGGTCAGGAGGTTCATGTGAACAAGTCGTTGCTGGTTGGTGCGGTATTGGGTGCTGTCGGTGTGACTGCCGGGGGCGCTGTTGCCACCTACAGCCTGGTTAAAAGCGGCCCTGAGTATGCGCAAGTACTGGCCGTTGAACCGGTCAAAACACAGATCAAGACTCCACGTGAAGTGTGCAAGGACGTGACAGTGACTCGTCAGGCACCGGTAAAAGATCAACATCAGATTGCCGGTACCGTTGTGGGTGCGCTGGCAGGCGGTTTGTTGGGTAATCAGATTGGCGGCGGCACCGGCAAGAAAATTGCCACGGTAGCCGGTGCAGTCGGTGGCGGTTATGCCGGTAACAAGGTGCAGGAGGGCATGCAAGAGCGTGACACTTACACCACCACGCAAACCCGCTGCAACACGGTCAATGACATCAGTGACAAGGTCGTAGGTTACGACGTGCGTTATTCGCTGGATGGCAAGGAAGGAAAAGTGCGGATGGATCGCGATCCGGGCAACCAGATTCCGGTCGACAAGGAAGGCAAGTTGATTCTGTCGCAGAACGAGCCGGGTCAGTGATCGGCTAAGTGGACTCAAAAAGAAGCACCCTGCGGGGTGCTTTTTTTGTGCCCCCGATTCAAGTCCTGCCACAAATCCCCTTGTAGGAGTGAGCCTGCTCGCGATAGCGGTATATCAGTCAGCATTGATGCCGACGGGTGCGCGGCTATCGCGAGCAGGCTCACTCCTACAGAGGGCCGGAGGTGTGCCGGGTGACGAATTCCAGGTATAAAAAAAGCACCCCGAAGGGTGCTTTTTGCGTTTCGCGAAAAGCTTAGCGCTTGAGCGAAGCCGGCAGGTGCGGCTGGATGGCCGTCAGTACTGCCTTGAAGCATTTGGTGTTGCCGGCAACGATGTGGCCTTTTTCAAGGAAGTCGTGACCGCCGGTGAAGTCGCTCACCAGACCACCAGCTTCCTGGATCAGCAGGGCGCCGGCAGCCATGTCCCACTCGGACAGGCCCGATTCCCAGAACGCGTCGAAACGACCGGCAGCCACGTAGGCCAGGTCCAGGCTGGCGGAACCGGCGCGGCGGATGCCGGCAGTCTGGCCAACCAGGGCGCGGAACATGCCCAGGTAGTTGTCGAGGTTGTCCATCTGGTCGTCACGGAACGGGAAGCCAGTACCCAGCAGAGCGCCGTCGAGGCTGGTGCGACCGCTGACGCGCAGACGACGACCGTTCAGTTGAGCACCGCGACCACGGCTGGCGGTGAATTCTTCCTGGCGAACCGGATCCAGAACCACAGCGTGTTCCAGGCGACCACGGTATTTGCAGGCAATGCTGACAGCAAAGTGAGGGATGCCGCGCAGGAAGTTGGTGGTGCCGTCCAGTGGATCGATGATCCACAGGTACTCTTCGCCTTCGATGCCGTTACCGACGTGCATGCCGGTCTCTTCACCCTGGATCGAGTGATTCGGGTAAGCCTTGCGCAGGGCATCGATGATTTTCTGTTCGGCGGCGCGATCCACCTCGGATACATAATCCTTGGCGTCTTTTTCGTCGACCTTGATGGTATCCAGGCGCTCGATGGAGCGGAAGATCAGTTCACTGGCGCTGCGGGCGGCGCGCAGCGCGATATTCAGCATGGGCTGCATGGATGTGTCACCTAAGGTTGTTAAAGAAAGCCGCGCATTCTATCAGAACTTTTCTTCAGGTGAAGGTCGCTGTTCGCATTCATAGCTTAACGGTAGGCTGTTCTGTAAGATTTGCACCCCTTTCCTGTGTCCGAGAGCGCCTCCCTTGCTGCAGAACATTCGTGTCGTCCTGGTCAATACCAGCCACCCCGGCAACATCGGCGGGGCCGCGCGCGCCATGAAAAACATGGGTCTGTCGCGGCTGGTGCTGGTCGAACCGCGGTTGTTTCCGCATCACGAAGCCGATGCGCGTGCTTCCGGTGCCGGGGATATCCTTGAAAGCGCTCAAGTCGTCGCCACCTTGGAAGACGCGCTGGTGGGCTGCAATCTGGTGCTGGGCACCAGCGCCCGTGACCGCCGCATTCCCTGGCCGCTGCTCGATCCCCGTGAATGCGGGAGCAAGGTGGTCGAGGAAGCCGGGCAGGGCGCGGAAATCGCTTTGGTGTTCGGTCGTGAAGACTCCGGCCTGACCAATGAAGAGCTGCAGCGATGTCACTTTCACGTGCACATCCCCTCCGATCCTGAGTTCAGCTCGCTGAACCTCGGGGCGGCGGTGCAGGTGTTGAGCTATGAAGTGCGTATGGCCTGGCTGGCCGCTCAGGGGCAGCCGACCAAGATCGAGAAAGAAGAAGTGGCTTCGGTGAAAAGCGCCGAGCTCGCGACCATGGATGAGCTGGAGCGCTTTTATGAGCATCTGGAGCAGACGCTGGTGGCCATCGAGTTTCTCGATCCGGAAAAACCACGACACTTGATGGCGCGCCTGCGCCGGTTGTACGGACGCAGCTCGGTCAGCCGGGCGGAAATGAATATTTTGCGTGGCATCCTCACGGAAACCCAAAAAGCGGCCCGTGGTGAGCTTCTTAAGCGGAAGGACTAAATGATGTTTGAGCGTTTGCGTGAAGATATCCAGAGCGTATTCCATCGAGACCCGGCGGCGCGTAACGCTTTTGAAGTCCTGACCTGCTACCCCGGCATGCATGCAATCTGGATTCATCGATTGGCCGGTATGCTGTGGCGCAACGAGCTGAAATGGTTGGCGCGGCTGGTGTCGAACTTCGGTCGCTGGTTGACCGGCATCGAGATTCATCCGGGCGCCAAGGTCGGTCGGCGCTTCTTCATCGATCACGGCATGGGCATCGTCATCGGTGAAACTGCCGAGATTGGCGATGACGTGACCATTTATCAGGGCGTGACCCTCGGTGGCACCAGTTGGAATAAAGGCAAACGTCATCCGACGCTGGGTGACGGTGTGGTCGTGGGGGCGGGCGCCAAGGTGCTTGGCCCGTTCACGGTGGGCGCCGGTGCCAAGGTCGGTTCCAATGCCGTGGTGACCAAAGAAGTACCGCCGGGCGCCACTGTTGTCGGTATTCCCGGGCGGATCATCGTCAAATCCGACGAAGAGCAGGACGCCAAGCGCAAGGCGATGGCCGAGAAGATCGGTTTCGATGCCTATGGTGTCAGCGAAGACATGCCGGACCCGGTGGCGCGCGCCATTGGTCAGTTGCTCGATCACCTGCAAGCGGTGGACGGGCGGCTGGAGGGGATGTGCGGCGCCCTGAAGGATCTGGGCAGTAATTACTGTGCGAAAGATCTGCCTGAGCTGCGCGAAGAAGACTTCGCCTGCGTCAAAGGCAAAGACGAATCCAAAGCTGGCTGATGCGTCTCTGTAGGCGCTGCCGCAGGCTGCGATCTTTTGATTTTGCTCTTCTATAAGATCAAAAGATCGCAGCCTGCGGCAGCGCCTGCACAGGCAGGCGGCAACCGGCGTGCCATTAGGTCGCAGACCCTGCTATCATTCGCGCGCTCTTTTGCGGGTAAACCCGACTAAAGCACTAGGTCTTATAGTTGACTTAAATGCTCGGGAATTGCATACTTCGCCCATTCCGAACTCCGTGGTAATTGTCCATGCGACTGACTACAAAAGGCCGATACGCCGTGACCGCCATGCTTGATCTGGCGTTGCACGCGCAGCACGGGCCGGTGTCCCTGGCCGATATCTCCGAGCGCCAAGGCATCTCCCTGTCCTATCTCGAACAGCTTTTCGCCAAGCTGCGCCGCAGTAACCTGGTTTCCAGTGTTCGCGGTCCAGGTGGTGGTTACCAGCTGTCGCGCGACATGCAGGGCATCCAGGTGGCTCAGGTGATCGATGCGGTCAACGAATCGGTCGATGCCACCAAGTGCCAGGGCCAGGGCGATTGCCATTCCGGCGACACCTGCCTGACCCATCACCTGTGGTGCGACCTGAGCCTGCAGATTCACGAATTTCTCAGCGGTATCAGCTTGGCCGACCTCGTAACTCGCCGTGAGGTGCAGGAAGTGGCCCAGCGTCAGGATCAGCGTCGTTGCAATGGCAAGGCGCCGCGCCTGGACAAGATTGAAGCGTCCGCCGTCGAATGACAGCCAAAGAGCTAGCGGCACGCCAGCCAGCCTGATTTAGGAGATAGTCCATGAAATTGCCGATTTACCTTGATTACTCTGCGACCACCCCGGTCGATCCGCGCGTTGCGCAAAAAATGAGTGAATGCCTGCTGGTCGACGGAAACTTCGGTAACCCGGCGTCCCGTTCCCACGTGTTCGGCTGGAAAGCTGAAGAGTCCGTCGAAAACGCCCGTCGTCAGGTGGCCGATCTGGTCAACGCCGACCCGCGTGAAATCGTCTGGACGTCCGGCGCCACCGAATCCGACAACCTGGCTATCAAGGGTGCGGCACATTTCTACGGCTCCAAGGGCAAGCACCTGATCACCAGCAAGATCGAACACAAGGCCGTCCTCGACACCATGCGCCAACTGGAGCGTGAAGGTTTCGAAGTGACCTACCTTGAGCCGACTGAAGACGGTCTGATCACCCCGGCGATGATCGAAGCGGCGCTGCGTGAAGACACCATCCTGGTGTCGGTCATGCACGTGAACAACGAAATCGGCACCATCAACGACATCGCTGCCATCGGCGAACTGACCCGCTCCAAGGGCGTCCTGCTGCATGTTGACGCGGCTCAGTCCACCGGCAAGGTCGAGATCGACCTGCAGAAGCTGAAAGTCGACATGATGTCGTTCTCTGCCCACAAAACCTACGGCCCTAAAGGCATTGGCGCGCTGTACGTCAGCCGCAAGCCGCGTGTGCGTATCGAAGCGACCATGCACGGTGGCGGTCACGAGCGTGGCATGCGTTCCGGCACCCTGGCGACTCACCAGATCGTCGGCATGGGCGAAGCGTTCCGTGTAGCCAAGGAAGACATGGCTGCCGAAAACCTGCGCATCAAAGCCCTGAGCGACCGTTTCTTCAAGCAGGTCGAGCACCTGGAAGAGCTGTACGTCAACGGCAGCCTGACTGCCCGCGTTCCGCACAACCTGAACCTGAGCTTCAACTACGTTGAAGGCGAGTCGCTGATCATGGCGCTCAAGGATCTGGCGGTATCGTCCGGTTCGGCCTGCACCTCGGCATCCCTTGAGCCTTCGTACGTGCTGCGCGCCCTGGGCCGCAACGACGAACTGGCACACAGCTCGATCCGTTTCACCTTCGGCCGTTTCACCACCGAAGAAGAAATCGACTATGCCGCGCAGAAAGTCTGCGAGGCCGTTACCAAGCTGCGCGCTCTGTCGCCGCTGTGGGACATGTACAAAGACGGTGTCGACATTTCGAAAATCGAGTGGGCGGCACACTGATTTCAAGTCGCCGCGAACCGGCCCTGCGAACCTCCGGTTCCGGGGCTTAAAGAGCGACTCTCTGATGAGTGAGGATTAAGCACCATGGCTTACAGCGAAAAGGTCATCGACCACTACGAAAACCCGCGCAACGTCGGCAAGATGAACGCGGAAGACCCGGATGTCGGCACCGGCATGGTCGGCGCTCCGGCGTGCGGCGACGTGATGCGTCTGCAGATCAAGGTCAACGACCAGGGCGTTATCGAAGACGCCAAGTTCAAGACCTATGGCTGCGGTTCGGCAATCGCTTCCAGCTCCCTCGCCACCGAGTGGATGAAGGGCAAGACCCTGGACGAGGCCGAGACCATCAAGAACACTCAGCTGGCCGAAGAACTGGCCCTGCCGCCAGTGAAAATCCACTGCTCGGTACTCGCTGAAGACGCCATCAAGGCGGCCGTTCGCGACTACAAGCAGAAGAAAGGCTTGATCTAAGCACTGGGCGACGAGTAAGGAGTCAACGATGGCTATCAGCATGACAGAAGCGGCTGCTCGACACGTGCGACGCTCCCTCGACGGGCGCGGCAAAGGTGAAGGGATTCGTCTGGGTGTTCGCACCACAGGCTGTTCCGGCCTTGCCTACGTGCTGGAGTTTGTCGACGAGGTGGTTGCAGAGGATCAGGTGTTCGAAAGTCACGGCGAGAAAGTGATCATCGACCCGAAAAGCCTGGCCTACCTGGACGGCACCGAACTCGATTTCGTCAAGGAAGGGTTGAACGAAGGCTTCAAGTTCAACAATCCCAACGTACGCGGTGAATGTGGCTGCGGCGAAAGCTTCAACATCTGAGGCTTGTCGTGGGTATTCCTTGTCATTTCGCTTTATTCGAGCTGCAACCGAGCTTCCGTCTGGATCTCGAGCAGTTGGCCACGCGCTACCGTGAGTTGGCGCGCGGTGTTCATCCTGACCGCTTTGCCGACGCTTCCGAGCGTGAGCAGCGGGCGGCACTCGAGCAGTCTGCACGGCTCAATGATGCCTACCAGACGCTCAAGAGCCCGGCCCAGCGTGCGCGCTACCTGCTGACCATCAGCGGGCATGAAGTGCCGATGGAAGTCACGGTCCATGACCCCGAGTTTCTTCTGCAGCAGATGCAATGGCGCGAAGAGCTCGAAGACCTCCAGGACAGCGCCGATCTCGACGGTGTCGCGGTGTTCAAGCGTCGCTTGAAAGTCGCTCAGGAACAATTGAACGAAAGCTTCGCAGCCTGTTGGGATGATGCGGCGCAACGCGAACAGGCCGAACGCCTGATGCGGCGCATGCAGTTCCTCGACAAGCTCACCTACGAAGTGCGCCAGTTAGAAGAGCGCCTCGACGATTAACCCAGTGCCGCTCCGGTCGCACGCCTGATATACAGATAAGTCCTGATCACGATGGCCCTACTGCAGATCGCCGAACCCGGCCAAAGTCCTCAACCGCACCAGCGTCGTCTGGCTGTGGGGATCGACTTGGGCACTACCAATTCGCTGGTCGCTGCGTTGCGCAGTGGTCTTTCCGAGCCACTGGCCGACGCTGACGGGCAGGTCATCCTGCCGTCCGCCGTGCGTTATCACGCCGATCGCGTCGAGGTTGGCGAGTCGGCCAAGCTGGCCGCGTCTTCCGATCCCTTGAACACTGTGCTGTCGGTCAAGCGCCTGATGGGGCGTGGTCTGTCCGACGTCAAGCAATTGGGCGATCAACTGCCGTACCGCTTTGTCGGCGGCGAATCGCACATGCCGTTCATCGACACCGTGCAAGGGCCGAAAAGCCCGGTCGAAGTCTCCGCCGATATCCTCAAGGTGCTGCGTCAGCGTGCTGAAGCCACCTTGGGCGGTGAATTGGTTGGCGCGGTGATCACCGTGCCGGCGTATTTCGACGATGCTCAGCGCCAGGCCACCAAAGACGCGGCAAAACTCGCCGGTCTGAACGTGCTGCGTCTGCTCAACGAGCCGACCGCCGCCGCCGTGGCTTATGGTCTGGATCAGCATGCCGAAGGCCTGGTGGCCATTTATGACCTGGGTGGCGGTACCTTCGATATTTCGATTCTGCGTCTGACTGGCGGTGTTTTCGAGGTGCTGGCCACTGGTGGCGACAGCGCACTGGGTGGCGACGACTTCGATCACGCGATTGCCGGCTGGATCATCGAGAGCGCCGGTCTGTCCGCCGACCTCGATCCGGGCGCACAACGCAATTTGCTGCAAACCGCGTGCGCGGCCAAAGAAGCCCTGACCGATGCGGCCAGCGTTGAAGTCGCCTACGGTGACTGGAAAGCGCAACTGACCCGCGAAGCCTTCGATGCGCTGATCGAGCCTATGGTTGCGCGCAGCCTGAAAGCCTGCCGCCGTGCCGTGCGTGATTCCGGTATCGAGTTGGAAGACGTGCACGCCGTGGTCATGGTCGGTGGTTCGACCCGTGTGCCGCGTGTTCGCGAAGCCGTTGCCGAAGCCTTCGGTCGTCAGCCTTTGACTGAAATCGACCCGGATCAAGTGGTGGCCATCGGGGCCGCGATCCAGGCGGATACGCTGGCTGGCAACAAGCGCGATGGCGGCGAACTGCTGCTGCTCGACGTGATTCCGCTGTCCCTGGGGCTGGAAACCATGGGCGGGCTGATGGAAAAGGTGATTCCGCGCAACACCACCATCCCGGTTGCCCGCGCTCAGGACTTCACCACGTATAAAGACGGCCAGTCGGCCATGGCGATCCACGTGTTGCAGGGCGAGCGCGAGCTGATCAGCGACTGCCGCTCTCTGGCGCGCTTCGAACTGCGCGGCATCCCGGCAATGGTGGCTGGCGCGGCGAAAATTCGCGTGACCTTCCAGGTCGATGCCGACGGTCTGCTCAGCGTGTCTGCCCGTGAACTGGGGTCGGGCGTTGAAGCGAGCATTCAGGTCAAGCCGTCCTACGGCCTGACCGACGGCGAAATCGCCAAGATGCTGAAAGATTCGTTCCAGCACGCCAACGACGACAAGGTCGCTCGTGTTCTGCGTGAACAGCAAGTCGATGCCCAGCGCCTGATCGAGGCGGTGCAGGGCGCTCTGGAGGCCGATGGCGAGCGCTTGCTCGATGCCGAAGAGCGCATGGTCATCGACCTGCAAGTGCAGGAACTCACCGAACTGATGAAAGGCACCGATGGTTACGCCATCGAGCAGCAGACCAAGCGTCTGTCGCAAGTGACCGATGCTTTTGCTGCCCGCCGCATGGACCTGACGGTGAAAGCCGCTCTGTCGGGGCGCAACCTGAATGAAATCGAGGATATCTGATGCCGCAGGTCATTTTTCTGCCCCACGAGAAGTTCTGCCCTGAAGGCATGGTTGTAGAGGCTGAGCCGGGCATTTCGATTCTCGAACTGGCTCATGAGCACCATATCGAGATGGAAAGTGCCTGTGGCGGCGTTTGCGCCTGCACCACGTGCCACTGCATCATCCGCGAGGGTTTCGACTCGCTGGAAGAGGCTGACGAGCTGGAAGAAGACTTCCTCGATCGTGCCTGGGGCCTGGAAGCGCAATCGCGCCTGGCCTGTCAGGCTATCGTCGGTGAGGAAGACATCACCGTCGAGATTCCGAAATATTCGCTTAACCATGCGGCCGAAGCGCCGCACTGACTGGTAAGACTGTCATGAGCTACGGTTGGAATGATGTTCAACGCATTGCAGAAGAATTGGCCGAAGCCAAGCCGGATGTAGATCCGCTTTCTGTCAATTTCGTCGACCTGCAGCGATGGATCATGGAACTGCCTGACTTCGACAACACCTCCGGCCGTGTCGGCGAGAAGGTGTTGGAAGCGGTTCAGGCGCTCTGGATCGAAGAAGTCGACTGATCGTCCTCGCAGGTTAGGCAATACCCAAGAACCCGCGTATAATTCGCGGGTTTAATTTTTCGCAAATTACTGTTTCTGGAGTTACACCATGGCTGTTCAACGTACTTTCTCCATCATCAAGCCTGACGCCGTTGCTAAAGGCGCTGCCGGCGAAATCGTTACTCGTTTCGAAAAGGCTGGTCTGAAAGTTGTTGCTTCGAAAATGAAGCAGCTGTCCAAAGCCGAAGCTGAAGGCTTCTACGCTGAGCACAAAGAGCGTGGTTTCTTCGGTGACCTGGTTGCTTTCATGATCTCCGGTCCAGTGGTTGTTCAGGTTCTGGAAGGCGAAAACGCTATCGCTCGCAACCGTGAGCTGATGGGCGCTACCAACCCTAAAGAAGCTGCTGCCGGCACCATCCGTGCTGACTTCGCTGAGTCGATCGACGCCAACGCCGTTCACGGTTCGGACTCCGAAGCCGCTGCTGCTCGCGAAATCTCGTACTTCTTCGCAGCTACTGAAGTAACCACTCGCTAAGCATTGGCTTAAGAGTGAAGGTGAATCCATGACTACATCGACTGTTAAAACCAACCTGCTGGGGCTGACCCAGCCGGAAATGGAAAAATTCTTCGACTCAATCGGGGAGAAGCGTTTCCGTGCCGGTCAGGTAATGAAATGGATTCACCACTTTGGCGTCGATGATTTCGACGCCATGACGAACGTCAGCAAGGCCTTGCGCGACAAGCTCAAGGCTATTGCCGAGGTTCGTGGTCCCGAAGTGGTCAGCGAGGACATTTCCAGCGACGGCACCCGTAAGTGGGTGGTGCGCGTGGCGTCCGGCAGCTGTGTCGAGACCGTGTACATTCCCCAGGGCAAACGCGGCACGCTGTGCGTTTCGTCCCAGGCAGGCTGTGCCCTGGACTGCAGTTTCTGCTCCACCGGCAAGCAAGGTTTCAACAGCAACCTCACCGCCGCCGAAGTCATCGGGCAGGTGTGGATTGCCAACAAATCTTTCGGCAGCGTCCCGGCCACTATCGACCGCGCCATCACCAACGTGGTGATGATGGGCATGGGCGAGCCGTTGCTGAACTTCGACAACGTCGTGGCCGCCATGCATCTGATGATGGATGACCTGGGCTACGGGATCTCCAAGCGCCGCGTGACCCTGTCCACGTCGGGTGTGGTGCCGATGATCGATGAGCTGGCCAAGCACATTGATGTCTCCCTGGCGTTGTCCCTGCACGCACCGAATGACGCATTGCGTAACCAATTGGTGCCGATCAACAAGAAATATCCGCTTAAGATGCTGCTCGAGTCGTGCCAGCGCTACATGTCCGCCCTTGGCGAGAAACGTGTGCTGACCATCGAGTACACCTTGCTCAAGGACGTCAACGACAAGCTTGAGCACGCGGTGGAAATGATCGAACTGCTGAAAGACATTCCGTGCAAGATCAACCTGATTCCGTTCAACCCGTTCCCGCACTCCGGGTACGAGCGGCCGAGCAACAACGCCATTCGTCGGTTCCAGGATCAGTTGCATCAAGCCGGTTTCAACGTCACTGTTCGCACCACCCGTGGTGAAGACATCGACGCCGCGTGTGGTCAATTGGTAGGGCAGGTGCTGGATCGCACCCGTCGCAGCGAACGTTACATCGCCGTGCGCGAGTTGAGCGCCGACAGCGATCTGGCACAGAACGCCGCGAACACTAACTAAGAGAGGATCTCTATGTCCCTGCGCTTTGCGCTGCTGTTGCTGATGGCCAGCCTGTGTGCTGGTTGTGTCCTGTCGGGTGACTACAACCCGATGAAGACCAGCAAGGGCCGCGATGAAGCGCGGGCTGCCTACGTGCAGTTGGGACTAGGATACCTGCAGCAAGGGATGACCGAGCGGGCCAAGGTGCCGCTGAAAAAGGCTCTGGAACTGGACGGTTCCGATCCTGATGCCAACGCCGCCCTCGGGCTGGTGTTCCAGGCCGAAATGGAACCGAAGCTGGCCGACGAACACTTTCGCAAAGCCTTGTCCTCCCGCCCCGCCGATGCCCGTATCCTCAACAATTACGGCAGTTTTCTCTACGAAGAACAGCGTTACAAGGAAGCCTACGAGCGTTTTGAACAGGCAGCCGCCGATACCCTGTATCCTGAGCGTTCGCGGGTGTTTGAGAACCTCGGCATGACGGCGGCAAAGCTCGGGCAGCGGGAACTGGCGCAGCAGCAACTGGAAAAAGCCCTGCGGCTGAACCGTCAACAACCGCGAGCCTTGCTGGAAATGGCTGAGTTGTCCTTCGAAGACAGGCATTATGTGCCCGCGCGTGACTATTACGACCGTTTCAGCCTGCTAACCGAGCAAAATGCACGTAGTCTATTGCTCGGCGTTCGGCTGGCAAAAGTGTTTGAAGATCGCGACAAGGCCGCCAGTTACGGCCTGCAATTAAAACGACTCTATCCCGGTACGCCGGAATATCAGCAATACCTGTCGGAGCAATGATGAAAGCGGCGCATCCCGAAGTTGTAGCAGCGACTCGCGTTAATCCCGGTGAGACTTTGCGCCAGGCCCGCGAAAGCAATGGCTGGTCGCTGGCCGAAGTGGCCCTCAAGCTCAACCTCACTGTGACTTCCCTGAGCAATCTTGAGGCTGGCGCTTTCGACAAGCTGCCGGGGCATACCTTCGCTCGCGGTTACATTCGCGCCTATGCCAAATTGCTCGGCATGGACCAGACCGTTCTGGTCCAGCAATTCGACCAGTCCACCGGCACCGACTCCCAGGGCAGCAATGTGCATGCGCTGGGTCGTATCGAAGAGCCTGTGCGGGTTTCCCACACCATTTTGCGAATCGTCAGCCTGCTGTTGCTGATCGCAGTCATCGGCGGCGGTTTCGTCTGGTGGCAGGATCAGACCTCGCTGCGCACCAAGGATTTGACCAGCCTGGCCCCGGAGCACGTTGAAGTCGAAGGCGCCGACGGCACCACGCAGATTCACCCGATCGACGAGCCGGAAGACCAGGCCGTTGCCGAAGGTCAGGCGGAGGGTGCAACCGCTCTGGCCCTGCCACAGTCGGAAACCACCGCTGAATCGACCGGTGCCGAGCCAGCCGCTCCGGCCGCAGCTCCAGCAGCACCGGTCGTAGCGCCAGCCGCACCGGCTCACACTCCGGCCCCGGTTGTCGCCACTCCGGCTGCACCGGCACCGAACGTTCCGGCCACCCCGGCGCCGACCGTTACCGCGCCAGTCGTCCCGGCGACGCCTGCGCCAACCGCAGAAGCGGCGGCTCCAGCTGCCGGTGACGGTCAGGTGCAACTGCAGTTCATCGCCGATTGCTGGGCGCAGGTCACCGATGGTCGCGGCAAGGTGCTGTTCAGTGGTCTGAAACACAAAGGCGACATCGTCTCGGTTTCCGGCAAGCCGCCACTGGCGGTACGCCTGGGTGTGGCTCGCGCCGCACAGGTCAGCTACAACGGCCAACCGGTCGATATCGCTCCGTTCACCAGTGGCGAGACTGCTCGCCTGAAGTTGGGTCAATAAGTCATGCACGGCGAATCTCCAATCAAACGTCGCGTTTCGCGCAAGATCTGGGTCGGTAACGTGCCTGTTGGCGGCGATGCGCCTATCGCTGTGCAGAGCATGACCAACAGCGACACCAATGATGTCGCTGCCACCGTCGCCCAGATCAATCGTCTGGAAGCTGCCGGCGTCGACATCGTCCGCGTTTCGGTACCGGACATGGACGCCGCCGAGGCGTTCGGCAAGATCAAGCAACTGGTCAAGGTGCCGCTGGTTGCCGACATCCACTTCGACTACAAGATCGCCTTGCGCGTCGCCGAACTGGGTGTGGACTGCTTGCGCATCAACCCGGGCAACATCGGTCGTGAAGACCGTGTGCGCGCCGTGGTCGATGCTGCCCGTGACCGTGGGATCCCGATCCGTATCGGCGTCAACGCCGGTTCCCTGGAAAAAGACCTGCAGAAGAAGTACGGCGAGCCGACCCCGGCCGCGCTGGTCGAGTCCGCGCTGCGTCATGTCGAGCACCTCGAACGCCTGAATTTCCAGGACTTCAAGGTCAGCGTGAAAGCTTCCGACGTGTTCATGGCCGTAGAAGCCTACCGTTTGCTGGCCAAGGAAATCGTCCAGCCGCTGCACCTGGGCATCACCGAAGCCGGTGGATTGCGTTCGGGCACAGTGAAATCCGCCGTGGGCCTAGGTATGCTGCTCGCCGAGGGGATTGGCGATACTATCCGCATCTCGCTGGCGGCCGACCCGGTCGAGGAAGTGAAGGTCGGTTACGACATTCTCAAGTCTTTGCATCTGCGTTCCCGTGGCATCAACTTCATCGCCTGCCCGAGCTGCTCGCGGCAGAACTTCGATGTGGTCAAGACCATGAACGAGCTGGAAGGGCGCCTTGAAGACCTGCTGGTGCCGCTGGATGTCGCGGTGATCGGTTGTGTGGTCAACGGCCCCGGCGAAGCCAAGGAAGCCCATATCGGCTTGACCGGCGGCACGCCAAACCTGATTTACATCGACGGCAAGCCGTCGCAGAAACTGACGAATGACAATCTGGTGGACGAGCTGGAAAAGCTGATCCGCGAGAAAGCGGCCGAGAAGGTCGAAGCTGACGCAGCGGTTATCGCACGCGGCTGACCTGACTGAAGCGCCGAACGAATTTAAGGATTTAAAGTGAGCAAGTCTCTGCAAGCCATTCGTGGCATGAACGACATCCTGCCCGAACAGACCCCGCTGTGGCGTTATTTCGAGGGCACTGTCGCGCGTCTGCTGGATAACTACGGTTACAAGCAGATCCGCATGCCGATCGTCGAATTCACCGAGCTGTTCAAGCGCTCGATCGGTGAAGTGACCGACATCGTCGAAAAAGAGATGTACACCTTCGAAGACCGCAACGGCGACTCCCTGACCCTGCGTCCGGAAGGCACCGCGGCGTGCGTGCGTGCGGTGCTCGAGCACGGCATCACCGGTGGTGGTCAGGTGCAGAAGCTCTGGTACATCGGTCCGATGTTCCGTCACGAGCGTCCGCAGAAAGGCCGTTATCGCCAGTTCCACCAGATCGGTCTGGAGGTGTTCAACCTCGACGGTCCGGACATCGACGCCGAGCTGATCATCATGACCTGGCGCCTGTGGGGCGAGCTGGGCATTCGTGATGCGGTCAAGCTCGAACTCAACAGCCTGGGCACCAGCGAGTCCCGTGGTCGCTATCGTGAAGCGCTGGTCGAGTACCTCTCGGCGCACCACGACAAGCTCGACGAAGACAGTCAGCGTCGTCTGAAAACCAACCCGTTGCGCGTGCTCGACACCAAAAATGCCGACACTCAGGCGGTGCTGGTCGATGCGCCGAAAATGGCTGACTACCTGGACGACGAGTCCCGTGCCCACTTCGAAGGCCTGAAGGCCCGTCTGGATGCCGTCGGCATTCCCTACGTGCTCAACCCGAAACTGGTGCGCGGCCTCGATTACTACAGCAAAACCGTATTCGAATGGGTCACCGACAAGCTCGGCGCCCAGGGCACTGTCTGCGCGGGCGGTCGTTACGACGGTCTGGTCGAGCAGATGGGCGGCAAGCCGACCACCGGCGTTGGTTTCGCCATGGGCATCGAGCGTCTGGTATTGATGCTCGAAACCCTGGAGCAGATCCCGGAAGAAATCTCCCGTCAGGTCGACGTCTACCTCTGCGCCTTTGGCGAGCAGGCCGAACTGGCCGGTCTGGCACTGGCCGAGCGGGTGCGTGACCAGCTTCCAAACCTGCGTCTGCAAGTCAATGCCGGCGCCGGCAGCTTCAAAAGCCAGTTCAAGAAAGCCGACAAGAGCGGTGCGTTGTACGCACTGATCCTGGGTGACGACGAAATGGCCCAGCAAGTGGTAGGTTTCAAACCCCTGCGTGGCCAGGGCGAACAACAAAGCATTGCCTGGGATGCGCTTGCCGCTCACCTGGCCACCTGCGTCGTGCAGGGTTGAAGCTGTCTAAACAGCCGATTTAGCGATTAAGGAGTATTGGGGTGTCGAGTACCGAAGACGAACAGTTGGCGGATTTGAAGGACTGGTGGACACGCAACGGCAAACCTCTGGTCACCGGCGGCCTGTTGGCGCTGGTCATCGTGTTCGGCTGGCAGGCTTTTCACAAGTATCAGAGCAACCAGTCGCAAGGCGCCTCGGTGCTCTATCAGCAACTGCTGGAAACCACGCTGACCCCGGACGGCAAGCCTGCCGCTGCACGTGTTGCGGATCTGGCCGGCAAGCTCAACAGCGAATTCGGCGGCACGGCGTACGCACAGTACGGCAGCCTGTTCGTGGCGAAAGTTGCGGTCGACAGCGGAAAGCTGGATGACGCGGCGACCGAACTCAAAGCCATCGTTGCCAAACCGGCGAACCCGGCGTTGGGCGAGATCGCCCGTCAGCGTCTGGCTCAGGTGCTGGGTGCGCAGAACAAGGCCGATGACGCCCTGAAGCTGCTCGACGGCGATGCCGACAAGGCGTTCCTGGCCACTCGTGAAGAACTCAAGGGCGACCTGCTGGTACAGCTGGGTCGTACTGACGAAGCGAACGCGGCGTATCAAAAAGCCAAGGCGGCACTGTCGGATGAAGCGGCAGTCGGTGGCCTTCAAATCAAGCTCGACGACCTGGCCAAAGGGGATGCGTGACGTGATCCGTTGGAAGCATGCAGCATTGCTGGCTCTGGCCATTCTGGCCGCGGGTTGCAGCAGCAACAGCAAAAAAGAACTGCCACCGGCCGAGTTGACCGACTTCAAAGAAGAAGTGGTTCTGCAAAAGCAGTGGAGCCGTTCGATCGGTGACGGTCAGGGCGAAACCTACAACATGCTGGTGCCGGCGATCGATGGTGACACCATCTACGCGGCCGATGTGACCGGCGTGCTGATGGCCATGGATCGCAGCAATGGCGACGTGAAGTGGAAAAAGGATCTTGAACTGCCTGTCTCCGGCGCCGTTGGCGTGGGTTATGGTCTGGTCACGATCGGTACCCTCAAGGGTGAAATCGTTGCCCTCGACGCCATCAACGGTGAAGAGAAGTGGCGCGCCCGGGTATCCAGCGAAGTCCTCGCGCCGCCGGCCAACAACGGCGACGTGGTGGTGGTACAGACTCAGGACGATCGCCTGATCGGCCTGGACGCGGCCACCGGCAACCGTCGCTGGACCTACGACAGCACCCCTGCGGTACTGACCCTGCGCGGCACCAGCGCGCCAGTCGTGACCAACCGCCTCGCGGTGGCAGGCCTGTCGACCGGTAAAGTGGTTGCCCTGGACATTTCCAACGGCGTGCCGGTCTGGGAACAACGGGTCGCGATCCCACAGGGTCGTTCGGAACTGGAGCGCGTGGTCGACATCGACGGCGGCCTGCTGTTGTCCGGCGAAACCCTGTACGTCGCCAGCTATCAGGGCCGCGTCGCGGCACTCGATCTGCAAAGCGGTCGTCAACTCTGGCAGCGCGATGCGTCGAGCTATGCCGGTGTCGCCCAAGGTTTTGGCAGCGTCTATGTGAGCCTGTCCTCGGGCACCGTTGAAGGCGTCGACGAGCGTTCCACCACCGCGCTGTGGAGCAACGATTCGTTGGCCCGCCGTCAACTGTCGGCGCCGGAAGTGTTCTCCAGCTATGTAGCCGTTGGTGACATGGAAGGTTACCTGCACCTGTTGAGCCAGGTGGACGGTCGTTTCGTGGGTCGTGAGCGTATCGACAGTGACGGCCTGCGTGCCCGTCCGCTGGTGGTGGGCAACACGATCTATGTGTATGGCAACAGCGGCAAACTGGAAGCCCTGACCATCAAGTAACAACTATGCTTGGGGTTTAACCCCCAAGCGGCCCCGGATTCATGGGGCTTGCAGCGCTTACAGGCGTTGCCCCGAGCACCAGCCGCTGCCTCGCAGCGGCTTTTGTATTTTCTGAAATAACGAAGTGGAGAGCCGCATGGTTCCCGTAATCGCCCTGGTGGGCCGACCGAACGTCGGCAAATCCACCTTGTTCAACCGCCTGACCAGGACACGTGACGCCATCGTCGGCGACTTGTCCGGTCTGACCCGTGATCGCCAGTACGGTGAGGCCAAGTGGCAAGGGCGTTCCTACATTCTGATCGACACCGGCGGTATCTCCGGTGACGAACACGGTATGGACGAAAAAATGGCCGAGCAGTCGCTGCTGGCCATTGAAGAAGCGGATGTTGTGTTGTTCCTGGTAGATGCCAAGGCCGGTTTCACCGCCGCCGACCAGATGATCGCCGAACACCTGCGCAAGCGTAACAAGCGTTCCCACGTGGTCGCCAACAAGGTCGACAACATCGACCCGGAAATGGCCCGCGCCGAATTCGCCCCGCTGGGCATGGGCCACGCGATCCCGATCGCCGGTGCTCACGGCCGTGGTATCACTCAACTGCTGGAAGCGGCACTGAGCGATTTCCCGCGTGACGAAGACGAGCCGCAGGAAGGCGAAGAGGAAGAGATCGTCGCCGAAGGCGAGGAAGCCAAGCGCATTCCTGGCCCGAGCGAAAAAGACGGGATCAAGATCGCCATCATCGGCCGTCCGAACGTCGGCAAGTCGACCCTGGTCAACCGCATGCTCGGTGAAGACCGGGTAATCGTCTACGATCAGCCAGGCACCACCCGCGACAGTATTTACATCCCGTTCGAGCGTAACGACGAGAAGTACACGCTGATCGACACCGCCGGTGTGCGCAAGCGCGGCAAGATCCACGAAGAAGTCGAAAAGTTCTCCGTGGTCAAAACCCTGCAGGCGATCAAAGACGCCAACGTGGTGATCTTCGTGATGGACGCCCGCGAAGGCGTGGTCGATCACGACCTCAACCTGCTGGGCTTCGCGATCGAATCCGGTCGTGCGCTGGTCATCGCGATCAACAAATGGGACGGCATGACGCCAAGCGAGCGCGACTTCGTGAAAGTCGAGCTGCAGCGTCGTCTGTTCTTCGTTGATTACGCCGACATCCACTTCATCTCGGCGCTGCACGGTACTGGCGTGGGCAACCTCTACGCGTCGGTGCAGAACTCGTTCAAGTCTGCGGTCACCCGCTGGCCGACCAGCCGTCTGACCCAGATTCTCGAAGACGCGGTCAGCGAACACCAGCCGCCGATGGTCAACAGCCGCCGGATCAAGCTGCGTTACGCTCACCTGGGTGGTGCGAACCCGCCGATCATCGTGATCCACGGTAACCAGATCGAGAAAGTGCCGAAGTCGTATGTGCGCTATCTGGAAAACACCTATCGCCGCGTTCTGAAGCTGGTCGGTACGCCGATCCGCATCGAATTCAAGGGTGGCGAGAACCCGTACGAAGGCAACAAGAACACGCTGACCGACCGCCAGGTCAACAAGAAGCGTCGCTTGATGTCGCACAACAAGAAAGCCAGCAAGAAGCGCCGCGACAAGAAGTGATCAAGTGGGTTGTTCCCACAATGGCGTGGGAATACTCAACACTTCTGTAGGAGCTGGCGAAGCCTGCGATCTTTTGACTTTGCGTTGAAAACAAGATCAAAAGATCGCAGCCTGCGGCGGCTCCTACAAGGTTCGGCGACAAGAAGGGTGCTCAGTTGAGCGCCCTTTTTTTATGGGCGCCGGATGGGCTATCCTCGGGCTCTCCCGCGCCGCCGTCAGAGCCGGGTGTAGAGCAGGGAACCCCCGATGATCACCAGTAAGCTGCCGAATGTCGGCATCACTATTTTCACGCAGATGTCTCAGCTCGCGGCGCAGACCGGAGCCATCAACCTGTCTCAGGGTTTTCCTGATTTCGACGGCCCGCAGTCCCTGCGTGATGCGGTCGGTCGGCATATCGCCAGCGGCCATAACCAGTATTCGCCGATGACGGGCCTGCCGGCCCTGCGCGAGCAGATCGCGGCGAAAATCGCGCGCAGTTATGGGGTGAAGGTTGATGCCGACAGCGAAGTGACGGTGACGCCGGGCGCGACCCAGGCGATCTTCTGTGCGATTCAGGCGGTTATCCACAGCGGCGACGAAGTGATCGTGTTCGACCCGTGCTATGACAGCTACGAACCGGCGACGGAGTTGGCGGGCGGTCGTTGCGTGCATGTGCAACTGAGCCCGGACGATTTCTCCATCGACTTCGACAAACTCTCCGCGGCCCTGAGTCCGCGCACGAAAATGATCGTCATCAACAGCCCGCACAACCCGAGCGGCGCACTGATCAGTCGCGCGGAGCTGGATCAACTGGCGCAGTTGATTCGTGGTCGCGACATCTACCTGATCAGCGATGAGGTGTATGAACACCTGGTATTCGACGGCGTGCCGCATGTCAGCGTGCTGGCCCATGAAGAGCTGTATCAGCGCGCCTTCGTGGTCAGCTCGTTCGGCAAGACCTACCACGTCACAGGCTGGAAGACTGGCTATGTGGTCGCTCCGCCAGCGCTGACCGCCGAGCTGCGCAAGGTGCACCAGTACGTCAGTTTCTGCGGTGTCACGCCGCTGCAATACGCCTTGGCCGATTACATGGCCGAGCATCCGGAGCACGTTGAACAGCTGCCGGGTTTCTATCAGGCCAAGCGCGACCTGTTCTGCGATCTGCTGGCACCGTCGCGATTCACCTTCACCCGCGTGACCGGCACCTACTTCCAGTTGGTCGATTACTCGCAGATTCGTCCTGACTTGAACGACGTCGACATGGCGATGTGGATGACCCGTGAGCACGGCGTGGCGAGCATCCCGGTGTCGGTGTTCTACCAGAATCCACCCGAAGGCCAGCGCCTGGTGCGCCTGTGCTTTGCCAAACGCGAGGAGACGCTGCGCGAGGCAGCGGCAAAACTATGCGTGATCTGAGTGCGTTGCCCGACCTCAATCTGGCGCTGATCCAGACCAGCCTGGTTTGGCACGACCGTCAGGCCAACCTTGAACACTTCGACGCGCTGCTGGAGCAGGCCCGAGGGGCTGATCTGATTATTCTGCCGGAGATGTTCACCACCGGTTTCTCCATGGAGTCCGAGACCCTCGCTGAAGCCGAGAACGGCCCGACCCGCAAGTGGATGAAGGCGCAAGCGGCGAAGCTCAACGCGGTGATCACTGGCAGCGTGATCATTCAGGCCGCCGACGGCAGCCATCGCAACCGCCTGCTGTGGGCGCGCCCGGACGGTGAGGTCTGGCATTACGACAAGCGCCACCTGTTCCGCATGGCCGGCGAGCACAACCACTACACTCCCGGCGAGCGTCAGGTGCAGTTCGAACTCAAGGGCTGGCGTATTCGCCCGTTGATTTGTTACGACCTGCGCTTCCCGGTGTGGAGTCGCGACGCTCAGGACACCGATCTGCTGCTGTACACCGCCAACTGGCCGGGCGCACGGCGTCTGCACTGGAACCGTTTGTTGCCGGCGCGGGCTATTGAAAACCTGTGCTATGTGGCGGCAGTGAATCGCGTCGGCACTGACGGCAAGGGGTTTGCCTATACCGGTGACAGTCAGGTGCTGGATTTCCAGGGCGAAACGTTGCTGGCGGCGGGGGAGGCGGACGGGGTGTTCAAAGCGGTACTGGAAGCGGCGCCACTGGCGGCTTATCGCGAGCGCTTTCCGGCGAATCTGGATGCCGACACCTTCGAGTTCACCTGAAAAGTAAAAGATCGCAGCCTTCGGCAGCTCCTACAACGGGACGGCGTACATCCTGTAGGCGCTGCCGAAGGCTGCGATCTTTTGATCTTCAACAAAAAGGCCCCGGCGTTCACACCCCGGGGCCTTTTGCATGTCAGCGAAGGCTTAAGCGGCTTTCGCTTCCGGCTGGCTCAACGAACGGTTCAGTGCACTGAACAGTGCCTTGAAGCTGGCGGTGGTGATGTTTTCATCGATGCCCACGCCGTGCACTGCACGCTCACCGTTTACTCGCAGCTCAATGTACGCGGCGGCCTTGGCGTTGGTGCCCGCGCCGATGGCGTGTTCGTTGTAGTCCATGATTTCCACCGGGATCGGCAGGCCGGCCACCAGGGCTTCCAGCGCACCGTTGCCCTTGCCACGCCAGTGCAGGTTGGTTTCGCCCTGACCCTTGCTCGCCACTTCCACTTCGACGGCGCTGTTGCCGTTTTCTTCCTGCAGGCGATGGCTGACCAGCGCGTAAGGAGTGTTGGCTTGCAGGTATTCGCTGATCAACAGCGAATGGATCTGCTTGGCAGTCATTTCCAGGCCGAGACGATCGGTTTCACGCTGCACGACCTGGCTGAACTCGATCTGCATGCGACGTGGCAGGCTGATGCCGTATTCCTGTTCCAGCAAGTAAGCGATACCGCCCTTGCCCGACTGGCTGTTGACGCGGATCACCGCCTCGTAGCTGCGGCCGATGTCGGCCGGGTCGATCGGCAGGTACGGCACTTCCCACAGGGTGTCCGGTTTCTGCTGGGCGAAGCCCTTGCGGATCGCGTCCTGGTGCGAGCCGGAGAATGCGGTGTGGACCAGGTCGCCGACGTACGGGTGACGCGGGTGTACCTGGATCTGGTTGCACTCTTCGACGACTTTGCGCACGCCGTCGATGTCGGAGAAATCCAGCTCAGGGTCGACGCCCTGGGTGTACATGTTCAACGCCACGGTGACCAGGTCGACGTTACCGGTCCGCTCGCCGTTGCCGAACAGGCAGCCTTCGACGCGATCCGCGCCGGCCATCAGGCCCAGCTCAGTGGCGGCGACGCCGGTGCCACGGTCGTTGTGGGTGTGCAGGCTGATGATCACGCTGTCACGACGGTTGATGTTGCGACCGAACCATTCGATCTGGTCGGCGTAGATGTTCGGGGTCGCGCATTCGACGGTGGCCGGCAGGTTGAGGATCATCTTGTGCTCAGGCGTCGGGTTCCAGACCTCGATCACCGCGTCACAGACTTCCTTGGCGAACTCCAGCTCGGTGGCGCTGAAGGTTTCCGGCGAGTATTCGAAGGTCCACTCGGTGTCCGGCTGCATCGCCGCGTATTTGACGAACAGCTTGGCGGCGTTGACCGCGATGGCCTTGATGCCGTCCTTGTCCTGGTTGAAGACGATGCGACGGAAAGACGGCGAGGTGGCGTTGTACAGGTGAACGATGGCTTTCTTCGCCCCGCGCAGGGATTCGAAGGTGCGCTCGATCAAGTCTTCACGGCCCTGGGTCAGCACCTGAATGGTGGTGTCGTCCGGGATGTGGCCTTCTTCGATGAGGGTACGCACGAAGTCGAAGTCGGTTTGCGACGCGGCCGGGAACGAGGCTTCGATTTCCTTCACGCCCACCTGAACGAGGGTTTTCCAGAAGCGCAGCTTCTTCACCGCGTCCATCGGCTCGATCAGCGACTGGTTGCCGTCACGCAGGTCGGAGCTGCACCAGATCGGCGCGGCGTCGATGGTTTTCGACGGCCAGGTGCGATCCGGCAAGTTGATGACGGGAAACGCACGGTATTTCGAAGACGGGTCTTTGAGCATGCTCATCGGGAAATTCCTTATTGTCTGGGCCGAAAAGAGGCGGCCTGCCGGTGGAACGAATGTTCGGGGAAACGCGTGGGACGAGGCGCAGCGATTCAGCCCGGCAGTCGTGCGCTGACGAGGCACAGACTGCGGTGCTGGCGAAGCTGAATAAGGGTGTGAGAGGTTTTCATGTCTTCAACCCTAACCGCGAGGGGAGAGGATGGCAAGCAGTCGAAAAAAATTGAGAGGAATACTCGAAAAGCCGGATTTTGCGCGATTTTATTGTGGGATATACCGGTAATCTTCTGGATGCTTGCGCGAGGTTTGATTGGGGCGCAATCGGGGTTGATGGGGTTTCAGGGGGATTGCGGTGGCAGTGAGTCAGTCATCGCCAGCAGGCTGGCTCCCACAGTGGACCGTGTTCACAACACAAATCCAATGTAGGAGTGAGCCTGCTCGCGATTAGGCCAGAAGCCTCACTGGATAAATCAGGGCTGGAACGCACCAATGAAAATCGCCGGATCCACCCGCGCATCATTCAGGCTGATATTCCAGTGCATGTGCGGCCCGGTCGCCCGGCCGGTCGAACCGACCTTGCCGACCACCGCCCCACGGGCCAGTTGATCGCCAACCTTCACATCGATTTTCGACATGTGGCAGAACATGCTGATAAAGCCCTGCCCGTGATCGACAAACACCGTGTTGCCATTGAAGAAATAGTTGCCGGTCAGAATCACTTTACCCGCCGCCGGGGTCTTGATCGGCGTGCCGGCCGGTACTGCAAAGTCGAGGCCGGCGTGAGGATTGCGCTCCTCACCGTTGAAGAAGCGGCGTACACCGAACTTGCTCGACAGAGGGCCGTTGACCGGTTTGTCCAGCAGCAGGTTGCTCGGGGTGTTTGGGCTGAAGCTGCGGTAGGCCTTGATCTGTTCGGCCAGTTCACCCTCGATGCGCTTGAGGTTGGCCGGGTTCGGGTTGACCTGCTGGGTGTTCTTCAGGGTGATGTGCTGTTCCGGGTATTTCTTGTTACCGACAGTGAATGGCAGATTACGTCCGCCACTGCTGATCTGCTGGCTGCCGGGTTTGACCGTCAGCGGCACGCCGACAATCGCCAGCCAGTTGTTCTGTTCCTTGACCACCAGCACCGGTTTGCCCTGATAAGTGGCTTTCGGCGCCTGTGCGGCGCTGCCCAGATCAACCACCGCCACGCCGCCCGGCACCGGTTTGTTCAACAGGCGGGTGATGTAGCTGTCGGCGTGGGCGTTGAAGGTGGTCAGGCACAGCAACAATAACGGAGCAAAAAAACGCGGCATGGATCAGTCCAGTAAAGAAAGGGTGACGGGCGTCAGGTGATTGTCCTCGACGCGCACTTGCAGTTCGCCTTCGCCGAGTCTGGCTTTCAGGCGCTGGCCGGTGTGGGTCTGCGCGGCGTTACGGATCGCATGGCCGCGCTCATCCAGCAGAATGCTGTAGCCACGGCCGAGGGTCGCCAGCGGGCTGACCACATGCAGCGTCTGCATCTGGCTGTGCAGTTGCAGGCGACGGCTCTTCAGGCCTTCGCGCATGGCCCGGGGCAGGCGTTCGGCGAGGCTGTCGAGGCGCTGGCGCAACATCGCCAGTTGGCGTCCCGGGTGTTGTCCGGCAAGGCGGGTTTCCAGGCGGATCAGACGTTCACGGCGGGTAGTGAGCTGACGCTCGAAGGCGCGGCGCATGCGCATGTCCAGGTCATCCAGACGCTGAGCCTGCTGACGCAGACGCTCGCCCGGGTGACGCAAACGGCGGGAGATGCCTTCCAGGCGCAGACGATCGCGCATCAGCCGGTCACGCATGCGCATCACCAGGCGGCGATGCAGGCTTTCGACGCGGCGCACCAGGTCGCTGGAATCCGGGGCCAGCAATTCGGCGGCAGCGGAGGGCGTTGGTGCGCGGACGTCGGCGACAAAGTCGCTGATCGACACATCGGTTTCATGCCCGACGGCGCTGATGATCGGCGTGACGCAGGCATCCACCGCGCGGGCCACGGCTTCTTCGTTGAAGCACCAGAGGTCTTCCAGCGAGCCGCCGCCCCGGGCGAGGATCAGCGCGTCGAAGCCACGGGCATCCGCCAGTTTCAGCGCGCGGACGATCTGCGCCGTGGCCTCGCGGCCCTGCACGGCAGTCGGGATCAGCGTCAGTTGCACTTGCGGCGCCCGGCGGCGGAACACGCTGATGATGTCGCGAATCACCGCGCCGGTCGGCGAACTGATGATGCCGATGCGCTGCGGATGCGCCGGCAGCGGCACTTTGCGTTCGGCGCTGAACAGGCCTTCGGCGCTGAGTTTTTCCTTCAGTGCATCAAACGCCAGGCGTAGCGCGCCATCGCCGGCCGGCTCCACGGTGTCGAGAATCAGCTGATAGTCGCCGCGCCCTTCGAACAGCGAGACCTTGCCGCGCACTTTCACGGCCAGACCGTCCTTCAACGCCTGACGCACCCGCGCCGCATTGTTGCGAAACAGCGCACAACGTACCTGCGCACCGCTGTCCTTGAGGGTGAAATACACGTGGCCGGACGCAGGGCGAGCGAGGTTGGAGATTTCGCCTTCGACCCAGATGTTGCTGAACACGTCTTCGAGCAACACCCGCGCACGGCCGTTGAGCTGGCTGACGGTCAGGACTTCACGGTCAAGGCCGAGCCTTGAAAAGGGATCTTTAATCATGGGGCGCAGTTTAAAGCTAATTTCCGACTCAATACACGAGTCCCTGTAGGAGCTGCCGAAGGCTGCGATCTTTTGATCTGGATTCTCAAAAGCAAGAGCACAAGATCGCGGCCTTCGGCAGCTCCTACATGGGATCGTGGCGAGTGAAGCTATTGATGAAGAGTTGAACCAGCGGCGTGGGGTTTTGCCGGTAGGCGAGGGCGACCGTGCTCTGACAATCGGGATCGCTCAGCGGCAGAAATCGTACGCCGCTCGGGCTGATGTCCTGCATCGATTCGGGCAGCAGGGCGATGCCGAATCCCGCCTGAATCAATTGCAGTTGAGTGGTCTTGCGCGACATCACCCGCGCCGCTTTGGGGAAAAAGCCCTGGCGCATGCACAGGTCGGCACACAGATAACTGAGCCCGCCACGCTGCGGATGCGGGATCGAAATGAACGGTTCGTCTCTCAGCTGCGCCAGTTCCACAGAGGATGAATCGGCCAGGCGATGATCGTTCGGCACCGCCAGCAGCAGGCGTTCGGTGAACAAAGGCACAACCTGAATACCTTCACGCTGACGCAACACCGGCAGGCGCAACAGGCCAATGTCGAGGCGTCCTTCAGCCAGTTCCTCAAGCTGCGCCTCGGAGGACAGCTTGCCGATGTCCAGCGACACGCCACTCTGCTGCTCCAGATAAGTGCCGATCCGGTGTAATAAATGTCCGCTGATCGACACAGTGCTGGAATGACTCAGGCGCAACGTGCCCCGTTGGCCGTTACCGACTTCGGTCGCCATCGCGCTGGCCTTGCTCAGTTCATTGAGCAGGTTTCTGGCCCGCGGCAAAAACGCCTCGCCCGCAGCCGTGAGCCGGGGCTGGCGCGCGGTGCGTTCGAACAGCGGCGTTTGCAGGCGGGTTTCCATGTCCTTGATCTGCCGGCTCAGCGCCGATTGCGCGATGAACAGGCGTTCAGCGGCGGCACTGAAACTGCCGCACTCGGCGATTTCCACGAAGTAACGCAGTTGACGGATCGACAGCACAAGGTATGCCTTTTCGAGATGAGTAATGGCCTTTGAACATATTAGTCGCAACGCTTGGCGCTGGCTAAAGTCATCTCAGGCTTATTAAGGAAGCGGATCGATGAGTGTGCTGGGGTTGTTGAGCGAGTGGTCGTGGGGCGCGGGCGGCTGGGCGGTGATCGGCTTGGGGATCACGCTGGCCTATATCGTTTTCGGAATTGCCGGATTCGGTACGGCGCTGGTCGCGGGGCCGATTCTGATTCTGTTCATGCCGCTGTCGAAAATCGTGCCGTTGCTGGTGCTGCTGGATTTCGTCGCGGCGTTCGGCAATCTGCTGCCTTCGCGCCGGGACGTGGCCAAACCCGAGTTGGTGCGGCTGCTGCCGTGCATGGCGGTGGGGTGCACGTTGGGGGTGATTTTCCTGCTTAACCTCAAATCTGATTTGCTTCTGTTGTTGATGGGGCTGTTCATCAGCACCTATGCGATTTACAGCCTGTGGGTGAAAACCCGGCCGACGCAGTTGTCTGCCGGGTGGGCGTTGCCGATGGGCACGGTGGGCGGGCTGTTTGGTGCGCTGTTCGGCAGTGGCGGCTTCTTGTATGCGATCTATCTCAACAGCCGTCTGCCCAAAGACGCGGCCCGGGCCACGCAAAGTGCGCTGATCAGTTGCAGCACGGTGGTGCGTTTGAGTCTGTTCGCCCTTGCCGGGGTGTATGCCGAGCTTCCCTTGTTGATGCTGGCGCTGTGTCTGTTGCCGGCCATGGCGCTGGGGCTGTGGACTGGGCGGCGGTTGACGATGCGCTTGTCGCGCGAGGCGTTTGTACGGTTGGTGACCTGGCTGGTGCTGGCGAGCGGGATTGCGTTGATCGGGCGCTACATTATTAGTATGGCGTGAGCACTTGACCGGATTCTGTCAGGGATTAAGCTGCCGGCCGCCATTTCTTGTAGGAGTGAGCCTGCTCGCGATAGCAGACGATCAGTCAACATTGATGTGTCTGACACACCGCTATCGCGAGCAGGCTCGCTCCTACAGGGTCTATCCCGGAATTTGCAGCAGGCTTGCACCCATGAATTCGCAAAGCATCATCGTCCCGAAAATCTCCACCCTGCCGGTCCACGAACCCCGGGCGCGGGCGATCGTGCGCTGGCTGGTGCGCAAGAACATCATCGAAGAACAGCTGACCACCTGCGGTCGCACCGGCAACCGCATGGCCCACGCCATTGCCGACGGCGCGCGTGCGGTGGTGCTGCACCCCGAGGCGCTGCCCTTCGGCGAGCCGATCAATGGCCTGGAGATCATCGTCAAGCGCTGCATCTACACCCCGGCCAAGGGCTTTCTCGAAGAAGCCGGTTGCGCCGAGTGCCGCCGCGAAGTCGGCGAGGCGCTGTTCGAAAGCCTGGAAGACTGGATGCCCGGGCGTACCGACAACTTCACCTGCCCTGAATGCGGGCATGAAGACGACATCAACGGCTTTCTGTACTTGCAGGAATGCGCGTTTTCCAACCTGGGATTTATCTTCAACAACTGGCTGGAAGCCGGGTTCAAGCAGAGCTTTATCGACGAATTCGCCGATTGGCTGGATCAACCTGTCAGCTGGGTAAAAGTCGAACTCTGACCCCTGTAGGAGCTGCCGAAGGCTGCGATCTTTTGATCTTGTTTGTGTCAATCAAAGCCAAAAGATTGCAGCCTTCGGCAGCTCCTACAAAAAGCAGGGTTTTCCGTACATCAGTAACATCGATAATAGACAGAGTTTTACGTTGAACAGCAGGGGGTGTCTGACTATAATGGCGCGCTTCCATTTTCCCGCTCGGGAGCCCCCGCGATGCTGCGTATCAGCCAAGAAGCTCTGACATTCGACGACATTCTCCTAGTGCCTGGTTATTCCGAGGTGCTTCCTAACGAAGTCAGTCTCAAGACCCGCCTTACCCGTGGCATCGAGCTGAATATTCCACTGGTTTCCGCCGCCATGGACACCGTCACTGAAGCCCGTCTGGCAATCGCCATGGCTCAGGAAGGTGGTATCGGTATCATCCACAAGAACATGACCATCGAGCAGCAAGCTGCCGAAGTGCGCAAGGTCAAGAAGTTCGAAGCCGGCGTCGTCAAAGACCCGATCACCATCGAGGCTGACGCCACGGTACGTGATTTGTTCGACCTGACCCGCATGCACAATATTTCCGGCGTTCCGGTTCTGCACGATGGCGACCTGGTCGGTATCGTCACTTCCCGTGACGTACGCTTCGAAACCCGTCTGGATGCCACCGTCCGCGAAGTGATGACGCCTAAAGAGCGTCTGGTCACCGTGCGTGAAGGCGCCAACAAGAACGAAGTCCGCGAGCTGCTGCACAAGCACCGTCTGGAAAAAGTCCTGATCGTCGACGACAAGTTTGCCCTCAAAGGCATGATGACCGTCAAAGACATCGAAAAAGCTAAAGCCTACCCGCTGGCCAGCAAGGACGATCAAGGTCGTCTGCGCGTTGGCGCTGCCGTCGGTACCGGTAAAGACACTGGTGACCGCGTTGCCGCGCTGGTCAATGCCGGTGTGGACGTGGTGGTGGTCGACACCGCGCACGGTCACTCCAAAGGCGTGATCGACCGCGTTCGCTGGGTCAAGGAGAACTTCCCTGAAGTGCAGGTGATCGGCGGCAACATTGCCACCGGCGCAGCCGCCAAGGCCCTGGCCGAAGCCGGCGCCGACGCCGTCAAGGTCGGTATCGGCCCTGGCTCGATCTGCACCACCCGTATCGTCGCCGGTGTCGGCGTTCCGCAAATCAGTGCCATCGCCAACGTTGCCGCTGCCCTTGAAGGCACTGGCGTTCCGTTGATCGCCGACGGCGGTATCCGTTTCTCCGGTGACCTGTCCAAGGCCATCGTGGCCGGTGCTTCCTGCGTGATGATGGGCTCGATGTTCGCCGGTACTGAAGAAGCCCCGGGCGAGATCGAACTGTTCCAGGGCCGTTCGTACAAGGCTTATCGCGGCATGGGTTCGCTGGGCGCCATGTCCCAGGCGCAAGGCTCGTCCGACCGTTACTTCCAGGACTCTTCGGCAGGCGCCGAGAAACTGGTTCCGGAAGGTATCGAAGGCCGTGTGCCGTACAAAGGCACCCTGACGGCGATCATCCACCAGTTGATGGGCGGTCTGCGTTCCTCGATGGGTTACACCGGCAGCGCCGACATCGAAGAAATGCGTACCAAGCCTGAGTTCGTGCGGATCACCGGTGCCGGTATGGCCGAATCCCACGTTCACGACGTGCAGATCACCAAAGAAGCGCCAAACTACCGCGTAGGTTGAGGCTTCAAGCAAATCATCAAGCAACCGGGGCTGTTTTATTCAGCCCCGAGTTGTTTCTGAATCACGACTGTTTCTGAATTACTTAAGACGAGACTGAATCATGGCCCTCGACATTCACGCTCACCGCATCCTGATCCTCGACTTCGGTTCGCAATACACCCAACTGATCGCCCGCCGCGTGCGCGAGATCGGTGTGTACTGCGAACTGCACCCGTTCGACATGGATGAAGATGCGATCCGCGAATTCGCTCCTAAAGGCGTCATCCTCGCCGGCGGCCCCGAGTCCGTGCACGAAGCCAACAGCCCGCGCTGCCCGCAAGCCGTGTTTGACCTGGGCGTGCCGGTCTTCGGTATCTGCTACGGCATGCAGACCATGGCCGAGCAACTGGGCGGCAAGGTTGAAGGTTCCGAACTGCGTGAGTTCGGCTACGCCCGCGTTGACGTGGTCGGCAAGAGCCGCCTGCTCGACGGCATCGAAGACCACATCGACGCCGATGGCCTGTTCGGTCTCGACGTGTGGATGAGCCACGGTGACAAGGTCACCAAGATGCCGGAAGACTTCCACATCCTGGCCAGCACCCCAAGCTGCCCGATCGCCGGCATGTTCAACGATGATCGCGCTTACTACGGCGTGCAGTTCCACCCGGAAGTGACTCACACCAAGCAGGGCGGTCGCATCCTGTCGCGCTTCGTGCTGGACATCTGCGGTTGTGAAGCCCTGTGGACTCCGTCGAAAATCGCTGAAGACGCCATCGCCAACATCCGCGCACAAGTCGGTACCGACAACGTGCTGCTGGGCCTGTCCGGCGGCGTTGACTCCTCGGTGGTTGCGGCGCTGCTGCACAAGGCAATCGGTGATCAACTGACCTGCGTCTTCGTCGACAACGGCCTGCTGCGCCTGCACGAAGGCGAGCAAGTGATGGCCATGTTCGCCGAGAACATGGGCGTGAAGGTGATCCGCGCCAACGCTGAAGACCAGTTCCTCAACAACCTGGCCGGCGAAGCCGACCCGGAGAAGAAGCGCAAGATCATCGGCCGTACCTTCATCGACGTGTTCGATGCCGAATCCTGCAAGCTGGACAACATCAAATACCTGGCACAGGGCACCATCTACCCGGACGTGATCGAGTCGGCTGGCGCGAAAAGCGGCAAGGCGCACGTGATCAAGTCGCACCACAACGTGGGCGGCCTGCCGGAAGAGATGAACCTGAAACTGGTCGAGCCACTGCGCGAACTGTTCAAGGACGAAGTCCGTCGCTTGGGTCTGGAACTGGGCCTGCCGTACGACATGGTCTACCGTCACCCGTTCCCGGGCCCAGGCCTGGGCGTGCGCATCCTCGGCGAAGTGAAGAAGGAATACGCCGACCTGCTGCGTCGTGCCGACCACATCTTCATCGAAGAGCTGCGCAAGGCCGACTGGTACCACAAAGTCAGCCAGGCGTTCGTGGTGTTCCAGCCAGTGAAATCGGTTGGCGTGGTCGGCGATGGCCGTCGTTACGCCTGGGTCGTGGCGCTGCGTGCCGTGGAAACCATCGACTTCATGACCGCGCGTTGGGCACACCTGCCTTACGAACTGCTGGAAACCGTTTCCGGCCGCATCATCAATGAAATCGAAGGCATCTCCCGCGTCACTTACGACGTGTCGAGCAAGCCGCCGGCGACCATTGAGTGGGAGTGATCGCCGCGCCGCGCCCTCTAGATTGCAACGTTAGATCCGGAGAGGCGCAAGAGGGATTATAGAAAATGCCAGTCAGTTAAGCTGACTGGCATTTTTGTTTTTGGGCGGAAAGTACCGAGGCAGAGTTGTCGTTCTCAATGAACGCAAAGGCAGGCGGTATTAGAGGAACTGCGACCGAATCAAATCTGTATCGAACGGCGTTATCCCTTGATCAGGTGCAAACACCGCTTGTGCCTGCTGCGGCGAAGCTACTCGCTCGCCTCGTGCTCGTGCATGCAAATCGAACAATGTCTCCAGATCAGGCCGTGGTGTATGTACCAAAGCCCGCAGCATCAACGATATACCGCTGAGGTTGTTCCCGACATTGTTCCACCGGGGAGCTGAGGTCAGTCCCAGGTCGGCCCAGATCACGCGCCGTTCCTGCAAGTCCATCACAAAGGGCAAGCAGATCTGTGTGTCGGATGCGATATCGATACGATCGAACACGGTTCGCGGCTCGAATACTTCTCCCGATGCCGTATCGGTGCGGGCCATCCAGCCAGCGAAGCACTCTGGAAGATCGCAGTACGGCTGTTGGGTGTACGAGTTGATGGACGTGACGACATAACGGATTCCCTTCTCGACGAGGGCTTCAAGGTCGAGGTCGATGAACTCCGAAGCCCCTTCGGGCGCGTCGACGATGTCGCCGCTGTGGTAGCCGCCGTAATCTCTCAGGTTGTAGTACGCAACCGTTTCTCTGAACACGAAGTTGGCATCGAAAAATGCGGCGGACAAATCGATGTCCGTGCGTGAACGGCCGTTTTTCCACCACAAAAAAAGGCGAATGAAACGGGTGTCAGGCATCGGCAATCGGCTGCCCCGCACCAGTGTACGTAGTGACTTCGCTGAAGCGCGTTGTGCCAGCGGTACCCTGTATTCGCGTAATTCTGGATCAATGTAACAGCGACCCAATGGCGGTAGTGTCGCAAAATGCGTTACTAGAGCGTCCTCGCAGATTCGGGCTGCACGAGCCAGCACCTCGGGCGCGAGAGGCTCTCGGTGATCCTCGATGCCATAGACTTTTGCGAATGAACCTTTCGGCGTGAACGCCCGAAGGGGTAGGGGGCGCGGCGCACGCGACTGGGCCAGCAACTGCAGCAGGACAGGTGAGGACACTTGTGCCGCAACAGCCTCGAACGCATCGAGAACCGGCTCTGGTTCCGTCGCGCGTCGCAGGGTCGCGTCCAGCCGTCGTGCGAACTCACCGGGACGGCTCTGTAGCACGGACACAAGCTCGGCAATATCACGCTGGGCGAACAGTGTTTCGACACGTGAACCAAATGAGGCGGGCGCTTCGTTGCGACGCGCCGCCGTGATGGCGGCCAGCGCTCTTGGGTACTTATCGGCGTAGTCGCCCGGATGAAGTACTTCAGCCAGGCGTTTCCATCGCTCGGCTTGCCGCATCACGTCTTCTGTAGCGTTGGGTGTTCGATCGAGCAGACTCAACAGCAGGCGCCGCATCGAGCGCTTCATCGCTTTGAAGCGTGTCGTAGCGGTCGCCAGTGACACGTCCCCTCCGTTCAACGCGACCGCGAGTCGTAATACGTCAGTTGCCGTCTCGACATTTCGCTCCAGGAATACGTCTACCCGTGTATCGCCAGCTACATGCAGGATCAGTGCACCGCCAACCTGTGCCCGGATCTCCCGGAACGGGATGACCTCAGGCAGCAGACGGAACACATCACTTTTGTACTCGCGGATAAACCAGATGACATCGAAAACTTCTTCTTCGGAGAGCGAGGTGTGTGATGAAACCAGCGGCTCGAGCAGTGACTCGAACTCAGGAATGCTTCCCGGCTCGATAGTCCAGGGTATGACGTTGCCTTCAAGCAGGGGAGGTCGAGATTCTTCAGTCGCTGGTAAACGTCGAAGCGTGAGGTAATGCATGACGGCGTTAAGGTACAGCTCGGCTTCCGAGGCTGTCAGAACCTGCTCTGGAAAGTCAGGATAAAACGGTCTGTGCTGCACATGAGCGCCACTCCTGCGCCGGAGTACTCCGACAATGTCACGCAACCAGTACTTGAGTTCTGTCGCCGACAACAGGCCGATTTGTTCAATCAGAGGCTCTGACAGTACGCACCGGAACGCCGCGATTTCCCGGACAGCCGAGGCGACCTGAGCGCGCGTGGCGCCGCCAGTGCCCATCGGGACGTGAACTTTGCTACGGCGACGCAGGAACATCTCCTGATTCATCCTTGATTTTCTCCCAGAGTCGCCGTCGTGAGCGAGCTGCAGCATCATGTCTACAGCCAATATGAAAACGCCTGCTAGGAGCAGGCGCGGAGTGGAGAGCGGAACCCCTAGTTCATAGGGTTTAGAAGGAAGGTGTTCCATAGCCACGCCAGTATTCTACGGAAAGTTCTCCCCGGTTGTCAGGTTGCTTCGCACTCTAACGGTAACAAGCTGCTTCACCGGAAAAACAAGGGTATTTATGAGTGATAGGTCGCTCGTCCTTTCAGGGCCCGCAAAGTCTTTCAGGTATTCGCTGTGTTCCATCTGGCGACGACTAAGTGGAAATATGCAGAATTACCCGGACGCCGAAAGGCGCCCTTGTAATTCATCAACACACGCTTATTTCTGTTTGGTGCGTGCGCCGGCGGGAAGATGGTATATGGATGAAAGATAGTGGCAAAATAGTGCCAATTGTTCCGGATCGCTGGATTCGGATTTCAACGACAGGGATGTGAGCAGGCTGTGAGCGCAGCTTGCGTAAGGGATATATGGTTTCCATCTATGTGAACGGAATAGACAAGACCCGTCAGATCAGCGACTGGACGATAAAAGGTGATGGGCGCGGTGGGGCCTCGCTGACTTGTCACTATCCATCTGGCAAAAGTTGGCCCAGTCCGCTTGCCGACTGCGAGGTTGTTCCGACTCGAGAGCTGAAAAACCAGCTTCTGAGGAAAAAATCCAGCTCAGTGATAAGTGCTATCGAGAGCGCAGTGATTTACGGCGAGAAATATGCCGTCGTTCAGTATTTCGCAGGTGGCAAAAAGTACGCTTACAAGCTCGTCGATATCGAATTCGCCATACCGACGAAGATGAAAGACGATTCGGTTTTCCAGTATTTCCGCTCTGTAGCTGATGCGAGAGTCATTCAGGCAGAGTCGGAGAAGGATAAAGTTATCGCCGAGAATGTGCAGCGCCAGCTCGAATCAATACCTGCATGCGCGAGCACCGCATTGCACGCCTATTGCACCCGTCGTAATGGAAGTCAGGAGCTGGTAGCAGACCTTATTTTTCCATTTGGTCTTAATGAGAGTCAGCTTGAAGCAGTAGAGCAGGTTTTCACTTCTCAGATCAGTTTGATAGAAGGCCCCCCTGGCACCGGCAAGACACAAACAATTCTGAACATCATCGCCAACATTCTGTTGAGTGGAAAAACCGTGGCGGTTGTATCGAACAACAATGCGGCCGTGTCCAACGTATGTGAAAAGCTAGGTAAGTCAGGCCTCGATTATCTGGTTGCCGAGTTGGGCAGCAACGAAAACCGTGAAGCGTTTTTTGCCAATCCTCGTACTCGACCCACAATTGCTCCTGAAGCGGCGCCTGAGATGGCGACCATTCAGAGTGTCTTTCAGCAGCTCAAATGCCACCTGTCTGACCGCAACACGATGGCCAGGCTGCAGACTGAAGTCAGTGAACTGGAGATCGAACGCAGTTATTTGCGGCAGTGGCAGCAAGAAAGTGGCGTGCTGGATCCCATTCCCCTGGGCAAATATAATCTGACCCCGCAAAAGTCCACCGATCTGATGGCATTCCTGACGCACCTTACTGGCAACCGCGTGCGAATCAAGGACAGGATAGAAATGCTGTTCAACTTCAAGATCCTGCGCATGAAACCATTCGATGACTGGGCCAAGCGCAAATCGGTCTTCTACGGTCTGCAGCTTCATTACTACGACAAAGCGCTTCAGGAAAGAAAAGCGGCGCTGGCAGGGCTTCAGGAAAAGTTGCGGCTGGGTAATTATCAGGTGTTGCTTGAAGAACTTACGAGTACCTCGATGAAGTACCTGAAGCAGCATCTCCACCGACATGTACCGCAAACTGAGCCCTTCGATGGCAAGAGTTATCGGAAAGCCAGATTCGATGAGTTCATAAAGCGCTATCCGATCATTTCAAGCGGTACGCATTCCATCGTTAATTCCTTGAAAGCCGGCACAGTGCTCGACTACGTCATCATTGACGAGGCTTCGCAGCAGGACATCGTTCCTGGAATATTAGCTCTGGGCTGTGCGAAGAATCTGATCGTTGTCGGTGACAGAAAACAGTTGGCGCACATTCCGGCGACGCTGGGCATGGCCGCGCCAGCGGCTCATTACGATTGCGAGAAGTACAGTTTGCTTGATTCGTGTGTCCGCGTGTTCGAAGGTGCGATCCCAATGACCCTATTGAAGGAACACTATCGCTGTCACCCGCAGATCATCAAGTTCTGCAATCAGCAATTCTACGACAATCAACTGGTTCCGATGACTGAAGATCGTGGGGAAAAGCCGTTGTCATTGCTGGTGACCGCGAAGGGTAATCACACGCGGCGCAAAACCAATCTCCGGGAACTGGATTCACTAATGGCAGTGCTTGATAGTGAGGGCGAAAGTACTTGGGAGGACGAAGACGGCAGAGGTTTCATCGCCCCGTTCAGGAACCAGGCCAGGTTATCTGGTACGCTTTTGCCAGAGGATTTCGTCAAAGACACCGTTCACAAATTCCAGGGGCGGGAGTGCGACGAGATCGTCTTTTCCACTGTGCTGGACAAAAAGAGCACGACACCGAAACTTCTGGCGTTCGTGGACGACCCTCGGATGATCAATGTGGCGGTATCGCGGGCCAAAAAGCGCTTCACCCTGGTCACCGGCGAAGACGTTTTCACGGCCAACAATGGGCACATCGCAGCGCTGGTGCGTTACATGGAGTACTACGCTGATGAAGCGCAACTTCATCGCGCACCAGTGATATCGGCTTTCGATCTGCTCTACAAGGAATACGACAAGTCGCTGGAGCGACTCAATAGCAAGTTGCGGAGGAGCGATTCGGACTACAAGTCCGAGCAGATCATGGCGCAGATACTGCGAGAGACCCTTGATCAGGAGGTCTACCGGGGGATTGCAGCCCACGGCCAGGTCGAGTTGAACCAGTTGGTTTCGACGGCCAACGAGTGGCTTACCCCGAGAGAGAGGGAGTTCATGGACAACCGCGCCAGTTGTGATTTCGTGATCTATTTCAAAGTCGGCAAAAGACCACTCGGAGTGATAGAGGTCGACGGGGGGAGTCACGCGACACCGATGCAAATCGAACGGGATGCCTTGAAAGACAGCATCCTGCAAAAGGCGGGTGTTGCTCTATTACGTCTACGCACCGTCGAGAGTCGCATCGAGGAGCGGGTAGCCGAGTTTATGGCGCAGTGGGCAAATACAACCACTGGAGGAAATGCCGCCCCTGCTTGAGGCTCAAGAGCACAGTGAGGTTCTTTTTGTCGTCAATACCGGATTCAATGCGACAACACTTCACTTAATCTTTCGCAATTGCAGGTGTATCGTATTTGCCTTTTGCGGGCCGCTGGCCCGACGCAGATACGTGAGGTAGTTGAGTTCATGTCCTTTACCCGTCGCCAAATCCTCGGTGGCCTGGCCGGTCTTGTTGTCGTTGGTGTCGGAGCGGGAGGCGCGTCGCGTTACTGGCTGGGCAAGGTCGCCGAGGCCGAGGCCGGTCACGACTACGAACTGATCGCCGCGCCGCTGGATGTCGAGCTGGTGCCGGGGCACAAGACCGAGGCCTGGGCGTTCGGCCCGTCGGCGCCGGGCACCGAGTTGCGCGTGCGTCAGGGCGAATGGCTGCGCGTGCGCTTCATCAACCACTTGCCGGTGGCGACCACCATTCACTGGCACGGCATCCGCCTGCCGCTGGAAATGGACGGCGTGCCGTACGTCTCGCAACTGCCGGTATTGCCCGGTGAGTACTTTGATTACAAATTCCGCGTGCCGGACGCCGGTAGCTACTGGTATCACCCACACGTCAGCAGCAGCGAAGAACTGGGGCGTGGGCTGGTCGGGCCGTTGATCGTTGAAGAGCGTGAACCGACCGGTTTCAAGTATGAAAAGACCCTGAGCCTGAAAAACTGGCACATCGACGAGCAAGGTAATTTCGTCGAATTCAGCATCCCCCGTGAAGCGGCCCGTGGCGGCACGGCCGGGCGGCTGTCGACCATCAACGGCGTGCCGTTGCCGGTGATCGAGTTGCCGGCCGGGCAGATCACCCGCGTGCGTCTGCTTAACCTCGACAACACCCTGACGTACCGCATCAACATTCCTGGCGTCGAAGCGCAGATCTATGCGCTGGACGGCAACCCGGTCGAGCCGCGGCCGCTGGGCAAGGAATACTGGCTGGGGCCGGGCATGCGCATTTGTCTGGCGATCAAGGCACCGCCGGCCGGTGAAGAACTGTCGCTGCGTAACGGCCCGGTGCGCCTGGGCACCCTGCGTTCAGTGGTCAACAACGATGCGCCGACCGAGTGGCCGAAAGCCTTGCCCGCCAACCCGGTGGCCGAGCCGGATCTGGCGAATGCCGAGAAACTCAACTTCAATTTCGAATGGGTCGGTTCGGTGTCGGTCAACGTCGACAACGGCAAGCCGCCGAGCCTGTGGCAGATCAACGGCAAGGCCTGGGACATCACCGACAAGACTTGCGCTGACCGGCCGATCGCCAGTCTGAAGCTGGGCCAGAGCTACATTTTCGAATTGAAAAACATGACCCAGTACCAGCACCCGATCCACCTGCACGGCATGAGCTTCAAGGTGATTGCGTCGAACCGGCACAAGATCATTCCGTACTTCACCGACACGTATCTGCTGGGCAAGAACGAGCGCGCGCAAGTGGCGCTGGTGGCTGATAATCCGGGGGTGTGGATGTTCCACTGCCACGTGATCGACCACATGGAAACCGGCCTGATGGCCGCCATCGAGGTGAAGTGATGCGCCAGATTCGCCCCGCCGCGATCATCGACCGCAGCCGTGACCGTGATTTCATGCGCGAAGCCCTGGCCCTTGCCGCCCAAGGCGCAGCCCTCGGCGAAGTGCCGGTGGGCGCGGTGCTGGTGCAGGACGGTGAGATCATCGGTCGTGGTTTCAACTGCCCGATCAGTGGCAGCGACCCGAGTGCCCATGCGGAAATGGTCGCGATCCGCGCCGCCGCTCAAGCCGTTAACAATTATCGCCTGCCGGGCAGCACGCTCTACGTGACGCTGGAGCCATGCAGCATGTGCGCCGGGTTGATCGTGCATTCTCGGATCGCGCGGGTGGTGTATGGCGCGCTGGAGCCCAAGGCGGGGATTGTGCAGAGTCAGGGACAGTTCTTTACCCAGGGCTTTTTGAATCACCGGGTGCTGTATGAAGGCGGGGTGCTGGCGGAGGAGTGTGGGGCGGTGCTGACCGAATTCTTCAGAGCCCGTCGCGCAAGTCGGGATTAAGATCAAAAGATCGCAGCCTTCGGCAGCTCCTACAGGGATCGATGTAGGAGCTGCCGAAGGCTGCGATCTTTTGATTTTGCTTTATTTGCGGGCGACGATCACTGCCCGCATCGGCGCCGGCAGCCCTTCGATGGTCTTGCTGTGATCCTCGGGATCAAGGAAGTCGCTCAACGACTGGTACTTCATCCACTCGGTGCCGCGCTGTTCTTCAACCGTGGTGGTGCTGACGTCCACACACTTCACATCGGTGAAACCTGCTCGGCGCAGCCACAATTCCAGTGCCGGCACCGAGGGCAGGAACCACACGTTGCGCATCTGCGCATAACGATCTTCCGGCACCAGCACCTGATGCTTGTCGCCTTCGACCACCAGCGTTTCCAGCACCAGTTCGCCGCCCTTGACCAGGCAGTCCTTGAGCGCCAGCAAATGCTCGATCGGCGAGCGACGGTGGTAGAACACGCCCATGGAAAACACCGTGTCGAAACCTTCCAGATTCGGCGGCAGGTCTTCGAACGGGAACGGTAGATGCCAGGCGTTGGGCTCGGACAGGTAACGCTGCACCGCCTGGAACTGGCAGAAGAACAGCCAGTTCGGGTCGACGCCGATCACGCTGTCGGCGCCGGCACCGAGCATGCGCCACATGTAGTAGCCGTTGCCGCAACCGACGTCGAGGATGCGTTTGCCCTTCAGGTCCAGATGCGGAGACACCCGCGACCACTTCCAGTCCGAACGCCATTCGGTGTCGACATACACGCCGAACAGGTCGAACGGCCCTTTGCGCCACGGCGACAGGCCCATCAGCGCGGTGCGCATTTGCGCGCGGGTTTCGTCGTCGCAATCGGTATCGAGTTTCAGGCCATTGAGCAGATCGATTTCGCTCGGCTGGATCTTCGGCAAGGCGTCCAGCGCACTTTGCCAGCGCTCCAGATCGCCGTGGCCCTTTTCCATTTTCTTGTCGAGTTGCACTTGCAGGGTGTTGGCCCAGTCGGCCAGCGGGGTACCGGCCAGGCGGCGGGCGAGGGGGGACAGATCAATCATGGCAAGGCAATCAACGAGGCAAAGTTAAGACACTGGAACCACGGCACGACTTTCGAGAACCCGGCGGCCAGCAGGCGTTCGCGGTGTTCTTCGAGGCTGTCGGGCTTCATGACGTTTTCGATGGCGCTGCGCTTCTGGGCAATTTCCAGTTCGCTGTAGCCGTTGGCACGTTTGAACGCGACGTGCAGATCGGTGAGCAGCGCGTGCTCCTCGGCATCGTTGAAACGCAGCTTCTCCGACAGAATCAACGCGCCGCCCGGCAGTAGCGATTGGCGAATGCGCGATAGCAATGCGGTGCGCTGCTCCGGGGCGATGAATTGCAGGGTGAAGTTCAGCGCCACCACCGAGGCAGGTTTGAACTCGAGCGCGAGGATGTCGCCTTCGATCACTTCGACCGGCAGCAACTCCTGGAACATCGAATCCTGACCGTTGAGGTACTCGCGGCAGCGTTCGACCATTGCTGCAGAGTTATCCACAGCGATCACCCGGCAACCGTCGGTACGCACGTGGCGACGCAGGGCTTGAGTGACCGCGCCCAGCGATGAGCCGAGGTCGTAGAGCACGCTGTTCGGCTGTGCGAACTGCGCGGCGAGCACACCGAGGTTTTCGACGATGGTCGGGTAACCCGGCACCGAGCGCTTGATCATGTCCGGGAATACCCGCACCACGTCCTCATTGAAGGCGAAGTCAGGCACCTGGGCCAAAGGCTTGGCGAAAATACGATCGGGTTCTTTGCTCACGGCGGTTCCGGCGGTGTCGGTGGAAAAGGCCGGCATTTTAGCCAAAGTGGCGCGGGGATGCTTGGGTTGTCTGATAAAGCGCCAGACACAAGCGTGGAATACATAACTGTGGCGAGGGAGCTTGTTCCCGCTCGGCTGCGCAGCAGTCGTAAAACCTACTGACGAGATATACCTGCAGTATCGCGTGCACCGGATTCAGGGTCGCTGCGCAACCCAGCGGGAGCAAGCTCCCTCACCACAGGGGTTAGTGAGGTTTCTGGGAGAAAGCGGAGGCAGCAATCCCCCACTGCCCAAGCCAGTAACTGAGGATGATCACGTACGGCGCAGCATGGAACGGCGCCACAAAGCGGTCGATGCCGATCACACTGTCAGAGAACACGAACGCCACCGCCCCCGCTGCCGCCAATAGCGCTGAACGCTGGGGCACATCGGTGCCGAGGCGGGCGAGGGCGCGCCAGAGCATTGCGCTGATGGCGGTGCCATAGACGACCACGGGCACCAGCAAAGGCCCCAGACCACTTGAAATCAAAATCCCCAGCAGCACCGCACCTACGCCGAGTGCAAGCACCAGCGGCAAGAGCGCCAGACGTTTGCAGTCACTCAGATAAGCCTTGAGATACGCCAGGTGCGCGACCAGAAACGCGCCGAGGCCAAACACAAACAAATCACCCGGCCACGCCAGCAACACATCCCCGAGCAGCGAAAAAATCAGGCCCAGGCTGATCCAGCGCCGATAGTCGCTGGGCGGCGCATCATGCAGCCATCCAAGCAACGCCAGGACGGGCAACGGTTTGACCAACAGGCACAGCAGCGCCGCATGGGTGCTCACACCGTAGAGAAACGTCACCGCGCCCATCAGCGCCAGAATCAGCCAGCCCACGATCAGTTCACCGTAATCGCGCAGTCAAAGGTTTCCACCGGCAGCACTTCCGGCGCCCACGGCTGTTGCGAGGTCAAACGCAAACGCCCGGTGCCGGGAGCGAAGGCCTGGAAACGCCAGGTCGAAATGCCGGCCGCACCGACCACTCCGGCGTCTTCAGGATTGCTATAAACCTCGGGGCTGAGCGCGCGCAGCACGCCGCCGGCCGAATCCTGAATGGCCCAGCGGTAACCGGTGGTGGGGTTGCTCGGCAGCATCACGATCAGGTTTTGCCCATTGGTGAGACGCACGGGGCATTCGCTCTGTTTTTCCACGGTCACGTTCTGTTTTGGCTGCGTGGCGCAGGCGGCCAGTAGAGAGAGGGCGAGGGGGACAAACAGGCGAGTGGGGGACATAAGGTCAGCGGCTCCGACGTTGGCGACGAACGGCGAGCATAACTGAAGATGAGACAAAGTGTGTCGTGGAGTTGGCTGCTTTGATTGGGGTTACGGCTCGACCGATTGGGGGCGGTCAAACCGTGTGAACCCAGTGCCGTTTAATCTGCGGACAGGTAAATGTCAAAGTCGGCCCTTATATTCAAGATTGCCCCTGTGGGCGTGCGGGCCTTTATAGTGAAATTCTTTGTGACGTAACGACGCTCTTCGAAAACTTCAAGTACAAGCGTTGCTTCCAGGGTTTCAAGGTTGAAGCTTATATATTTGTCGCCTAGGCGGCGCACTTCGCTGTATAGCAGTTTTTTAATCGGGCTGCTCAGACTCGGATAGCTATAAGTTCCGGAGGTGATTCCTTTTTCTAAATGAATTTCAAATCCGCGTGCGTCGCTGGTTATGTCACTGTCCAGGGGGAGGTTTCCACTCCGGCTAGAAAAATTAATGTCTTGCGTCAAAGATAGCGTGTCGTAGCGCAAGCTTGAAGAGTGGTAATGGGCTCTTGCAAAAGGAGTTTCGCCGGGGGTGAGGGAAACAGGAAATTTCGCATTGAACTCTCCAGTTATATTTTGCAGATCCGCCGCTGATACGTTGCCCTGTGGAAAGGATGCGGTCGATGAATCGAGTTGCCCTGAGTTGTTTTCCTTGAAGTGCAATACAACATCGAAGGTGGAGGTTATTGTTAAGGTTTCTCCGTTATTGACCACCTCGAAGTTGAGCTCGCCTGAGTAACGACGTCCGTTCTCTGTGATGTTCAGCTTGAGCTCTGCTTTGGTTGCCTTTTGGGACGTAAACTGAAACTCGGGATCGAATTTTTTAACTTCACCATAGGTCACGTTACGTATGACTTCATCTTGCGGGAACGTATAGGTGCCAGAAGTAATGTTTGAGTTCAGTGTCATTCGGATGCTTCGTTTATCGTTGGTAAAAGATGGATGTGCTGCGGTTACTCCAGATTGACTATCAAAGTCCAGAAGTTCAGTTACGTTGGGCATTGAGCTTTGTAACGTCTGGGAGTGGTAGGGAAAGCGCGCTTCGCCCGGAGCGATGTTGTTGGTGAATGTCGCGTTGAATTCTCCGGTGAGATTCTCCAGTTGGCGGGCGGAATTTGCTGTCTGGTTTTCCATCAAGGTGCTCACTGATAAAAGGCCAATAGAGCATCAAGTATCGGGAGTGCGATGAAAGAAAGGACTGTCAGAGTTGACAGTCCTTTAGGTTGTTATGTGCTGCTGGTTTTGATTTTAAAAACAAACAGGCATAAAAAAGCTGCGAGTGTTGGCTCGCAGCTTTTTAAGGGGGCGGTTAAAACAGTACTTTCGCCACGTCCGAGAATTTTTTGGCAAAGTGCACGGTGATGCCTTCCTTCAGGTAATCCGGCAATTCCTCGAAGTTGCCACGGTTCGGCTCGGGCAGAATCAGTTCGAAGATCTTCTGCCGCCGCGCCGCGATCACCTTCTCACGCACCCCGCCAATCGGCAGCACATGCCCGGTCAACGTCAGTTCGCCGGTCATCGCGACACCTTTTTTCGGTGGCTGGTTGCGGGCGAGCGAGAGCAGGGCGCTGGCCATGGTCACGCCGGCGCTTGGGCCGTCTTTCGGGGTTGCGCCTTCCGGCACGTGCAGATGGACGAAGGCTTCGTCGAAGAATTTCGGATCGCCGCCGAACGACTTCAGGTGCGAGCTGACGTAGCTGTAGGCGATCTCGGCCGACTCTTTCATTACATCGCCCAGTTGCCCGGTGAGTTTGAACCCACGGTTGAGCGTGTGAATCCGCGTGGCTTCGATCGGCAGGGTCGCGCCGCCCATGCTGGTCCAGGCCAGACCGGTAATGACGCCGGTGCCGGACAGCACTTGTTCATTGCGGAACACCGGATGGCCCAGCGAGGCTTCCAGATCCTTCGGCCCGAGCTTGATCACCGCTTTCGGGTCTTCGATCAGTTTCATCACCGCTTTGCGTACCAGTTTGCCCAGCTGTTTTTCCAGCTGACGCACCCCGGCTTCACGGGCGTAACCGTCGATCAAGGCCTTGAGCGCTGCGTCGCTGATGCTCAGGCTGGCTTTGGATACGCCGGCCTTCTCCAGCAGTTTCGGCCACAGGTGACGCTTGGCGATGGCGACTTTTTCTTCGGTGATGTAGCCCGACAGGCGAATCACTTCCATCCGGTCCAGCAACGGGCCGGGAATCGAATCCAGAGTGTTGGCGGTGCACACGAACAGGACTTTCGACAGGTCCATGCGCAAGTCCAGATAGTGGTCGAGGAATTCGACGTTCTGTTCCGGGTCGAGGGTTTCCAGCAGCGCCGAGGCCGGGTCGCCCTGGTAGCTCTGGCCCATCTTGTCGATCTCGTCGAGCATGATCACCGGGTTCATCACTTCGACGTCTTTCAGCGCCTGGACGAGTTTGCCCGGCTGCGCGCCGATGTAGGTGCGACGGTGGCCCTTGATCTCGGCTTCGTCGCGCATGCCACCGAGGCTGAAGCGGTAGAACGGCCGGCCGAGGGATTCGGCGATGGACTTGCCGACGCTGGTTTTACCCACGCCCGGCGGGCCGACCAGCAGCACGATCGAGCCGCTGATTTCGCCTTTGTAGGCACCGACCGCGAGGAATTCGAGGATGCGATCCTTGATGTCATCGAGGCCGGCGTGGTGTTTGTCGAGCACCTTGCGTGCGTGCTTGAGGTCGAGTTTGTCCTCGCCGTACACGCCCCACGGCACCGAGGTGGCCCAGTCGAGGTAGTTGCGGGTGACCGCGTACTCCGGCGAGCCGGTTTCGAGGATCGACAGCTTGTTCATTTCCTCTTCGATGCGTTTCTGCGCCTGCGGCGAGAGGACTTTGCCTTCCAGGCGCTGCTCGAACTGTTCGAGGTCGGCGCTGCGGTCGTCCTTGGTCAGACCGAGTTCCTGCTGGATGACCTTCAGTTGTTCCTTGAGGAAGAATTCGCGCTGATGCTCGCCGATCTTGCGGTTAACTTCGGCGGAGATTTCTTTTTGCAGACGCGCGACTTCGACTTCCTTGCGCAGCATCGGCAGGACTTTTTCCATGCGCTTGAGCATCGGCACGCAGTCGAGCACTTCCTGCAGCTCGGAGCCGGTGGCGGACGTCAGGGCGGCGGCGAAATCGGTCAGCGGCGACGGGTCGTTGGGGCTGAAGCGGTTGAGGTAGTTCTTCAGCTCTTCGCTGTACAGCGGGTTGAGCGGCAGCAGTTCCTTGATCGCGTTGATCAGCGCCATGCCATAGGCCTTGACCTCGTCGGTCGGCTCGGTGGGCTGGTGCGGGTATTCGACTTCCACCAGGTACGGCGGACGATGGTGTTTGAGCCAGGTCTTGATGCGCACGCGGCTCAAGCCCTGGGCGACGAACTGCAGTTTGCCGTTTTCGCGGCTGGCGTGATGGACCTTGACCAGCGTGCCGTATTCGGGGAGGGCGCCGGTGTTGAAGTGGCGCGGGTCTTCCTGGGGCGTGTCCATAAAGAACAGGGCCAGGGAATGGTGCTCGGATTTGCTGACCAGATCGAGGGTTTCGGCCCAGGGTTCTTCATTGACGATGACCGGCAGCACTTGGGCCGGGAAGAACGGGCGGTTGTGGATCGGGATGACGTAGACCTTGTCCGGCAGGTTCTGGCCGGGCAGGGCCAGGCCTTTGCCGGAGGAGGTGTGTTCGATGTGTTCGGCTTCGGTGTAGTCGTCGGGGTTGTCCGGGAATTCTTGCTGGTCGCTCATGGGGCACCTGCGCAATGGGGTATGGGTCTTAGATGGGGCAGGCTTGGGGTGGTTTCAATGGGGGGTGGTGTTTCTGCTTGCGTGTTCAGGGTTTTGACAGGGTTTGTTTCTTTTGACTTGGCGGCCTTTGGGCCGACCATGTTCTTGGTTGGGTTGTGTGAATATCCGTTTCTGTGGGTGTGGCGGCTGGCGGTTTCGCCCTTACGGCGAGTCACTTTTTCCAGACGCCGGAATGCCGGCCCAGCGAAAAAATAACCCAAAAGGCTTGCCCCAACGTTCGGCCCTCGCCGTGGCTCGGGTCCCTTCGCTCCGGGATCCATCCGGGGGCATCGCCTACGGTTTGCTTCGCTGCACCTCCTCTCGATGTGTTCGACTTCGTCGAACGGTCGCTGCGCTCCCACCCCCGGATGAACCCCTCCACTCAGCCTGCCGACGGGGCCGGTAAGGCAAGATCAAGAGCTTTCGGCGAGCTGACACTCGGCCATTTGAGTGGTGAAAAGCATGCGCTCGGTTTTTGCTCTTCTTTAGGCCCTCGCCTGCTGGCGGTGGCGGCCTGACAGCCGACCCATCTCCAACTGAATGCACTCAATCCCACTGTGTGCGAGCTTGCTCGCGAAGGCGGCCTGACAGCCGCCCCATCTCCAACTGACCACACCCAATCCCATTGTAGGAGTGAGCCTGCTCGCGAAGGCGGCCTGACAGCCGACCCATTTCCAACTGAATGCACCCAATCCCATTGTAGGAGTGAGCCTGCTCGCGACGGCCTGCCAGCCGCCCCATCTCCAACTGAATGCACTCAATCCCACTGTAGGAGTGAGCCTGCTCGCGATGACGGCCTGCCAGCCGCCCCATCTCCAACTGACCACACCCAATCCCATTGTAGGAGTGAGCCTGCTCGCGATGACGGTCTGCCAGCCGCCCCATCTCCAACTGAATGCACTCAATCTCACTGTAGGAGTGAGCCTGCTCGCGATGGCGGCCTGACAGCCGACCCATCTCCAACTGAATGCACTCAATCCCACTGTAGGAGCGAGCCTGCTCGCGAAGGCGCAGTGTCAGTCACTATTAATGTTTGGATGCGCTAACGCTTTCGCGAGCAGGCTCGCTCCCACAAGGGTTCAGCTGTGTGCTGGGGATTGTGCGATTTCGACGTTATCCAGCACGCGATTCACCGCCAGCTCCGCCAGCATGATGCTCGCCGAGGCCAGTGATTTGCAGGCGTGGACCAGCAGGCTCTCGTTGTCCATGCCTGGGGCGACCTGGAACAGGGCGCAGGGTTTCAGGTAATGGTCGAGGGCGCGTTCGGCGGCGTCGTGGAGTTTTCTCGAATCGAGGGATTCGTAGGGGGAGGTGTTGTCGGGTTCGGGGGGACGGGGTGTGGGTTTGATCGTGATGAATTCTCAGTTGGTGAAGTGGAGCTACCTTCGATTGCCGCGACGCCCAGTCGCTGAATTTCCAGCGACCCTATGAGCCTATCCAGCTGACTTGCGAGGCACAACCGACGCGACTTGTCGGAAATATCCGCAAAATCACCTCTGTCTGTAGGAGCTGCCGAAGGCTGCGATCTTTTGACGTTGCCCTTTCAAAATCACAGCCAGATCAAAAGATCGCAGCCTTCGGCAGCTCCTACACAGATCAAAAGCAAAAAAGGCGATGCCCCTCACGGAGCATCGCCTTTCCTTTACCGCCGTTAAAACTTATTCCGGCAGTTTGTACGCAATCACGTAGTCACCCATCTTGGTGCCCAGCGAACCGTGACCGCCAACAACGAGCAGCACGTATTGCTTGCCGTCCTTGCCGGTGTAGGTCATTGGAGTCGCTTGGCCGCCGGCCGGCAGACGCGATTTCCACAGTTCTTTACCGGTGTTCACGTCGTAGGCGCGCAGGTACTGGTCGAGGGTGCCGCTGAGGAAGCCGACGCCGCCTGCAGTGACCATCGAGCCGCCCATGCTTGGCACGCCCAGGGTGAAGCCGATCGGGATTGGCGAGCTGTCGCGGCTGGTGCCGTTTTTGCGTTTCCACACGACTTTGCCGGTGGTCAGGTCGATACCGGCGACGTAGCCCCAGGCCGGGGCCTGGCACGGTACGCCGAATGGCGACATGAACGGGTGCATGATCACCGCGTATGGCGCGCCAGTGTTTGGTTGCACGCCAGCGGTTTCGCTTTCGCGTTTGCTGCCGGCGGCCACTTCGGCACGTGGCACCATTTTCGACACGAAGGCCATGTAGTTCGGGCTGGTGAACAGCATCTGGCGAACCGGGTCGACCGAGACGCCGCCCCAGTTGAACACACCGACGTTACCCGGGTAGATCAGGCTGCCTTGCTCCGACGGAGGCGTGTACTGACCTTCGTAGCGCAGTTCCTTGAACTGGATGCGGCACAGCATCTGGTCGAACGGGCTCGCGCCCCACATGGCTTTTTCGGTCAGTTCCGGGGCCAGCAGGTTGAGGTCCGAACGGGCCTGGGTCGGTGCGGTGTGGTCGCCTTTCACGGCGCCTTGCGGTACCGGGATTTCCTTGATCGGAATGATCGGCGTGCCGTCACGACGGTCGAGGACGTACAGGCTGCCCTGTTTGGTCGGGGCGATCAGCGCAGGTTTCACGCCGTCGGCGGTTTTCATGTCGAGCAGGGTTGGCTGGCTGCCAACGTCCATGTCCCACAGGTCGTGGTGGGTGAACTGGTAGTTCCAGCGCACTTTACCGGTGGCCAGGTCCAGAGCAACGATGCCGGCGCTGAATTTCTCGGCGCCCGGGGTGCGGTCAGCGCCCCACTGGTCTGGGGTCTGGTTGCCCAGTGGCAGGAAGACCATGCCGAGTTTTTCATCGACGCTGGCCAGCGACCACATGTTGGCCGAGTTGCGGCTGTAGGTTTCACCCGGGGCCAATGGCTCGGTGGCGTCCGGCTTGTCGCTGTCCCAGTTCCAGACGAGGTGGCCGTCGCGCACGTCGAAGGCGCGGATCACGCCCGATGGCTCGTTGGTCGATTCGTTGTCGGTCACGTGACCGCCCATGATCACCAGATCACGGGTAATCGCCGCCGGCGAGGTGGAGTAGTAACCACCGGCAGTGAACGGGCCGATGCCTTGGGTCAGGTCGACCACGCCGTTTTTGCCGAAGCCTTCGCAGATCTTGCCGGTGTCGGCGTTCAGCGCGATCAGACGGGCATCTGCAGTTGGCAGGTACAGGCGACGCGGGCAGGCCTGAGCGACGGCTTTGCCGGCTTCGGAGATGACGGCCGACGCGGCGTTTTCAGACTTGGCGTAAGCGGCTTCGTCGTAGTACGACACGCCACGGCAGGTCATGTGGGCGAAGCCCTTGAAGCCCACCGGGCTCTTGATCTGCGGGTCGAAGCGCCACAGTTCTTTGCCGGTGTCCGGGTCCAGAGCCAGCACTTTGCTGTGCGCGGTGCAGGCATAGATCATGCCGTTGGCTTTGAGCGGGGTGTTTTCGTTGGTCAGCTCCACCGGGTCATCGGCAGTCGGCAGGTCGCCGGTCTGGATGCGCCAGGCTTCTTGCAGCTTGCCGACGTTGGCCGGAGTGATTTGCTTGAGCGGCGAGTAGCGGTCACCGAACTCGGTGCGGCCATAGGCCTGCCAGTCGCCTTCAGGCATTTGCGGCGCGGTGCTGGTCATGTCCGCGGTGTCGCGGCCCAGTTCGCCGAAGGTTTCGCCCGGGTGGGTGAACAGGCTGGCCAAAGCGGTCACGCCGGCCAGAACCACGGCCACGCTCAGACCACCAGTGCCCATTGGCGCCGGGCCTGTGAGCAGCAATGGACGACGGAACCACGGCAGCAACATCACGATGCCGAGGACGAACCACAGGGCCAGACGCGGCACCAGTTGCCACCAGTCCAGACCGACTTCCCACAGGGCCCAGACCGTGCTGGCGAACAGCACGATGGCATACAGGCCCAGCGCTGCACGACGACGCAGCAGCAACAGAATGCCGGTCAGCGCAATGCCGATACCGGCCAGCAGGTAGTACAGCGAGCCGCCGAGCATGCTCAGCTTGACTCCCCCGGCCAGCATGGCCAGGCCCATCAGTAGAAGCAGAATGCCGAGCAGGCTCGGTAACAGACGGCCCCGACTCGAAGCACTTTCGGTGCTCATAGTGTGATTCTCCGTGACGTTTCAAGTAGTCCCGCGCAGTAGTCACTGTAGATGACGATTGGGCGCAGGCATGGTTCAGATAAAACTTGTGTAGCTAACGAATTTCATTCGTTGTAGGAGTGAGCCTGCTCGCGATAGCGGTGTTTCAGTCACTGGAGATGTCGCCTGGAACACCGCTATCGCGAGCAGGCTCACTCCTACAATGGATTTGCGTAAATCGTTTAGAACGACGACTGGATCTTGATCCCCGCGATCAGTGCGTCATCAACCTTGTCCACGCCGCCCGGATGGCGGATGTATTGCAGGTTCGGGCGCACGGTCAGCCAGTTGGCGAGGTGCACGCCGTAATAGAGTTCGGCGCTGTATTCGGTGTCCTGCGGTGGCAGGAAGGACGGATCGTCATAGTCGTAGACGGCGTGCGCCTGATTGCTCGCCTCGGCGTTTTTACGCAAGGCCGGGTTGACGTGCACGCGGGCCAGGGCGAAACCGATGTCGTCCTTGGCGCGGGCATCGAACGGGCCTTTGTAGACGACACCGGCCTGCACGTAGTTGTCGATCGCGTTGGTTTTCTTGTCGTGCATGGTGGCGTTGGCAAACACACTCAAGCCGCGCGAGTGGTCGCTGGCGATGCTGGTGACTTGCTGTTGGGCACCGAACCACACGCCGTGTTTGCTCGACGCGCTGCGGTAGGCTTCGCCGCTCAGTGCGGCAGGCTGGCCGTTCTGGTCTTTATAGACGTCAGAGGCCTTGGCGCTGCTGTAGTAGTAACCGGCACGGTATTCGCCCGGCAGACCATTGAGCTTCTGCGTCCACACCAGTTCGACTGGCAACACGGCGCCCTGGGTGCCGCTGCCGCTGAGTTTGAAGCCGTTGCCGCGATCAAGGTTCGACGGGTTCTGCTCGTAAGCGCCGACCTGGGCGTACAACTCTGGCGTCAGGTGATATTTGACCCGCAGCGCCCACTGGCTGACCGGCCAGTTGTACCAGATGCCGCCGACCCAGTTACCGACCTGCGAGCCGCAGAATGCCAGGTTCTGGAAGTCGCATGGGAAGCTGTTGAAGTCTTCGCCTTCGCCGAAACGGCCGACCTTGATGTCGAGTTTCTGGTCGAAGAATTTCTGCTGATACCACATCTGCGTCAGGCGCGTGGTCTGGCCACGGCCCCAGACTTCCTGCGCCGAGGTGAAGCCGCCAACGCGCGGATCGTTGATCCGGTCGTTGCTGATGTTGTTGCCGCTGCGCTTGGTGATGGTCAGTTGAAACTCGGCATCGTCCCAGCCGAGGATCTTTTGCAGGTCCAGGTGCGTGCCCAGACCGAACTGGTCGCTGTAGCGCGCGGTGCGATCGTGGTCGTAGCCGCCGTGCAGGTTGCTGCCCATTTCGCCGGTGTAATCGAGTTTGAAGTCGTAGCCTTTTTCCGAGAGTTCTGTGCGCGTGCCGTTCCAGTCACCGAGCATGTACGGTGACTCACTGTCGAACGCGGGGGCTGCTTGGGCACAGGTGACGAGGCCGAAGGCAGTGCAGCCACCAATCAGGCACAGGGCTGAGATAGCGCTGTCTCGGGAGAAGGAAAAATCAGGCATGGGTCAGTCTTTTTTTGGTGTTTTCTGGGGGTAAACCGAGCGCTTCAATTTGACGCAGGCAGTGAAGCGATTCAGCCGAAGGGCGGCAGGATAATGATCTGTAACAAAAAGACAAAGCGGTTTTGTGGACATGCAGCTTTTCGCAATCTGTAACAGTGCCAAAAGATCGCAGCCTGCGGCAGCTCCTGCAGGGGATCGCGCTCCAATGCAGGCGCTGCGCAACGCTGCGATCTTTTGCTCTTGACCTACATTTGAAGGAACCACTTCCACCTCAGCCCCCCCTCGGCTAAGGTGCGCGGCTTCTGCATTTTCACTTCGCCCAAAGGCCTGGCATGAACGACCACACTCCCGATCCGCTGCATGGCGTAACCCTCGAACAGATCCTCAATGCGCTGGTGGCGCATTACGAGTGGTCGGGGTTGGCCGAGCGCATCGATATCCGCTGCTTCAAGAGCGATCCGAGCATCAAGTCGAGCCTGACGTTCCTGCGCAAAACCCCATGGGCGCGGGAAAAGGTCGAGCGCTTGTACGTGAAACTGATGCGCACCAAGCGACCGCTCTGAGATGGACGCCGTTTTGCGGCGACGCCTGATCATGCTCATCGCCAGCCTCGGCTGGGCCGGGCTGAGCATTCAGCTGTACCTGATTTTCCTTGCGCGGCTGAGTGTCGACGCCAGTCTGCTGGGTGGGCTGGTGAGTTTCTTCAGTTACTTCACCGTACTGACCAATACCCTGGTGGCGACCGTACTGACGTGCGCGGTCACCCGCCGCGAGTCCGCTGCGCAGCGCTGGTTTCTGCAGCCGTGGGTCAGCAGTGGGGTGGCGGTGAGCATCGCGCTGGTCGGCCTGGCCTACAGCCTTTTGCTGCGGCATTTATGGCACCCCGAGGGCTGGCAGTTTGTGGCTGACGAATTGCTGCACGACGTGATGCCACTGCTGTTTCTTGGCTATTGGTGGTGCTGCGTGCCCAAAGGCACATTGCGCCTGTGGCACCTGCCGGTGTGGCTGATTTACCCGCTGGTGTATTTCATTTACGCGTTGCTGCGCGGGCATCAGCTCGGCGCGTATGCGTACCCGTTCATTGATGTGGCGTTGCTCGGTTATGCACAGGTGTTCATCAATGCCGGGGGGATATTGCTGGGGTTTGTGCTGATCGGTTTGCTGGTGATTGGCCTCGATCGCTGGCGCGGCCTTCGATCCTGAGATCAAGAAACATCCTGTGGCGAGGGAGCTTGCTCCCGCTGGGCTGCGAAGCAGCCCCAAATGCTGCAATCACATTGCATCAGGTAAATCGCAAGTACAGGTTTTGCGACTGCTGCGCAGCCGAGCGGGAGCAAGCTCCCTCGCCACAATTGAGTTCACTCCTCAAGTTGAGGGTGAGTAGCAAAAATCACTCCTCTTCAGAAGTACCTTCGGCCCGCCAGTAGCCCACAGCTTTGATGAGCTGTTCGTCCAGCCCATGCTCATCAATCAGTACCCGGCGTATCTGCCGCGAAACCTTGGTCTCCGTCGCCACCCAGGCATACAGATTGCCCTTGGGCACCTGCAACTGTTTGACGGTGGTCAACAGGTTGTCCTTGCCGCCTTCACGCAGCACCCAGATCACATTGACCTGCGCTGCACTCTCCAGCACCTGTTGCTCGCCACCGTTCTCCACTTCGATCACCACCAGCGCCTTGCGATTGGCAGCCAGGCCTTCGAGACGACGGGCGATGGCGGGCAGGGCGGTTTCGTCGCCGATCAGCAGGTAGCTGTCGAAGATGTCCGGCACGATCATCGAACCGCGCGGCCCACCGATGTGCAGAAACTGCCCGGGTTGGGCCTGCTCGGCCCAGGTCGAGGCGGGGCCGTCGCCATGCAGGACGAAGTCGATGTCCAGTTCGAGTTTTTCCAGATCGTATCGGCGCGGTGTGTAGTCGCGCATCGCGGGCATCGGCACCTCACTTTTGCCGGCGCCGAGCACCAGGGTTTCCAGCGCGGCGGCCTGTTCGGCGTTCTGCGGGAACAGCAACTTGACGTGATCGTCCGTGCCCAGGCTGATGAACCCGGCCAGTTCCGGCCCGCCGAGGGTGATGCGGCGCATGCGCGGGGTCAGGTCGACCACACGCAATACCTCTAACTTGCGGCGTTTGATTTCGTGCATCACGCGGTGAATGGTTTGGGTCTCGACTGCAGTCATTCGGCTTTCTCCGGGGCAGATTGAACGGCGGGGCCGTCGACGATGGCTTTGGCGGTGTCGTTGAGCAGGTCACGCACGCGCAGGATTTCTTCGGCGCTCCAGCGCCCGTGGTGCAGTTGCAAGGCGTGGCGCAGGTTGTGCACGGCTTCGTGGATTTCCGGCGGCCGATCATGGCCGCGCAACGAGCGCTTGCTGACGTCGATGCGCATGCGCACGCCGTCCAGCGCGACGGCTTGCTCGCTTAAAGACAAACGACCGGCGTCGGTCACGCTGTAGCGTTTTTTGCCGGCGTCGGCGTCACCGCTGATCAAGTCGCTTTCTTCCAGAAAGGTCAGGGTCGGGTAGATCACGCCGGGGCTGGGGCTGTAGGCGCCGTCGAACATGCCTTCGATCTGGCGGATCAGGTCGTAGCCGTGGCACGGCTGTTCGGCGATCAGTGCCAACAGCAGTAATTTCAGGTCGCCGGGGGCAAATACCCGTGGGCCGCGACCGCCGCGTTCGCGTCCCGGGCGGCGCTCGAAGCCGTCGCCGTGATCACGGTGGGGGGAATGATGGTCTCTCATTGTTCCTTCTCTCTGTCGTGTTTAGATACAACTTAAGATATATCTTTATGAGTGAGCAAGGGCTTCTGACGGATGGTCGCTTGGCGCCGGCGACGGAAGCGGACCGACGAATGGAGGCTATTGATCAAAAAAATGGGGTTTTCAATGGCCTGGCAAACGCGCAGATTAGTGCTAACTCTCTAAAGTAAGGTTTCGCTCTTTATTGACGGGAAGTGTGGTCCATGTCTGACGGAAGTTGCCGTGTTAGTTGTGGCCTGCTCGGCCAGTTGATTGGCGTGCTGTAGTCTGGCTCTTACAGTCGCTCAGATAAATTTCTAAATAATGCGGTTTTTTCACTCTGAGGTGATGTCCTTCGGGCTACACCCCTGTGGGAAGTTTCCGGCTTACTTCGAAGCGCATTTGCTTGATCATCTTTCGGCATTAAAACTTTCGCTGGAACAAAACGTTTGATGACGTTTTGCTTTCGCGAAACTTTTAATACTTAGCCTTCTTATTTAAAAAAACAGGTACTGAAAGATGTTCAAGAAAATCGCATTTGCTGCTCCGCTGGCTGTTCTGGCTCTGAGTTCCTCGATGGCGTTCGCGGCCACTGAAGCCAGGCACTCCATCAATATCGTTGCTCATGTGCCAGCCGATGATTTCTATGCAGTGCCAGTCGATTCGGACCTGGTCAACAAGGATCAGGACATGAGCTTCGACCCTGCCACCAACGCCATGCGTGAAGTCAACGGCCACTTCGATGTGCTGCACACCGCCGGCAAGGTGAACGCGCGTCTGGAAGGCGTGCCCAAGCTGATCGCCGGCAGCAGCACCATCGACCTGAAGGTGGAGCTCAATGGCAAGGAACTCACCGCCACTTCTCAGGAAGTCGTCGGTAAGGACGAGTCCAACACCCGCTACCGCGCCCCGTTCAAGATCTCGGCCAAAGGCGTGACCGGCAAACCTGCTGCCGGCGACTTTACCGGTGTGGTCATGCTGGTGGTCGAACCTTCCGTCTAAGTATCACTGCGACGAGAAAACGCTGACTTTTTAAAAGTGGCGTAATCGGTCGGCAAACTTTGTGGTTTGTCGGCCGAGCTTCGAATTATTGAAAAAAGAGTACTTTCCATGTTCCCGATGACGCCCATCGCGACAGCGCTTGCGCTGCTGTTATGTAGCAGTGCATTTGCGGCGCCCATGTCCGTTGATAATACGCCGCGAAGTTTGTTGGCACAGGCCAAAGGTTTGCCGGCGGAGTTCGAAGAACATTTCTTCGATGTGCCGTTGGCAGTTCGGGTGGAACTTGATCAACAACCACTGGGCGAAGCCATGATTGTCTTGTCGCGCGATGACCGGGTGACTTTGCTCGAATTCACCGACACCAGCGACAGCCGCTTCAGCGTCAGTGAGCGCGAGACCTGGGCCGAGATTCTCAAACCGGGGGTGGCGCTGGGCAGTTGTAACGGGCAATGCCCGGAGCAGATGCTCGCGGTGCACTACAACCTGGAAAACTCGTTGCTGTCGATCGTCACCGCCAATGCCGAGCGCGACAGTGAAGCCAAGCGTTACTACGACCAGCCCGAAGGCGGCAGCAGTGGCCTGATGGTGCGTCATCAACTCAACCTCAACGGTGGCCAGGATCAGGACCTGGGCGGCCGTTTCGGTCTGGAGGCCAGTGCCAGCCTGGGGAGCTGGAGCCAGAGCTTCAACATGCAACTGGCACGGCTCGGTGGGCCCGACGACAAGACTTATCACGCCGTGCATGAGCTCTATACCCAGCGCGAGCTACAGGGCAGTTTTTTCCGCCTGGGCTATTTCACCCCCAATTCCGAAGGTCTGACGCGTCAGCCGCGCTCATTCGGCACCAGCCCCGACACCGCCGTCGGCGTGATGTATGGCAGCTCCGACAGCCTGGCCATCGACAATCCGACACCCAGCGTGTACCCGGTGTATGTCACGGCCAACCGCCAGGGTTCGGTGGAGATCTACCGCGATGGCCTGCTGATCAATACGCAAGCGGTGCCCGCCGGCCTGCAGACCCTCGACACCCGCCCGTTGCCCGGCGGTATCTACGAAGTGGAAGTGCGGCTGATCGAAGACGGCCAGATCACCTCGACTACCCAGGAGCTGATCTACAAGCCCAATAACTGGCGCAACCATGATGAGCGCTGGCGCTACAACCTGTTTGCCGGGCAGGAAAGCAAACTGCTGAGCAATTGGGACCAGCAAAGCAACGGCAGCGCCACCGCAGGCGCCTCGGTCAACTACCTGCTGCACCCCCGCGTGATACTCGGACTGTCGGCACGTCAGGTGCAGGACACGCTGCAATACGGCAGTTCCATCGACTGGACACTGGGTAACAGCATCAGCCTCTACGCCAACCTGTACCAGACGCAGGACCACGGCACGGGTGCCGACCTGCAAGGTTTGTACAGCTACAGCGCCGGCAGTGTGGTGATCAGCCACAACCGCAGCTGGCTCGACACCACCAATACTTACGACACCCTGCCCGACGGCACGCGGGTACGACAACGCAATGTGTTCACCGGCGAAACCAGTAATTCATCGTTGGGCTTGAGTCACCGGATCAGCCGCCAGAGTTCGCTCAATGCGCGGGTTTCCCACAGTGAAGGCAACGTCGAAGGCGTCGGTGTCGACCTCGGTTGGACGCAACGCACCCAATTGTTTGGCAGCGACGGCAGTTGGCGCCTGTCACTGTTCGATCGTCCCGGCAGCTACAGCAGTGGCGATGCGCGCAATCGCGGCGTCGACCTGAGTCTCAATCTGGCGCTCGGCAGTCCCGGGCAGCAGCTTTCCGGCAGCATCGGCAGCCGCACCGCCCGAGACGGCAGCCGCGACAACAATGGCTCACTCGGCTACCGCAAAGACCTGCAGGACCACGTTTTGCAGAGCGTGTCGGTGACGGCGCTCACCGACACTTATGGCGTCGGTCTGTCGAGCCTGGCGAACTTTCGCACCGACGCTATCAACGGCGATGGTTTTGTTCAGCGTTCGTCGTTCAACAACAAATTCACCGGCGGCCTGAACCTCGACAGCACGCTGGTGGTCGGTGGCCAGCGCCTGGCCTTGACCAGTCAGCATCAGGGACGCGGTGCCGGGATGATCGTCGATGTCGAGTCCGATATCGACGGCATCGCCTTGCGCGCCGACGACCTCAGCGGTGGCAGCGCCGCCCTGCGCCCCGGACGCAATTTCATACCGCTGACGGCCTACAAGAGCAGCTCGGTGAGCTTCGACTTCGAAGGCAATCACGTGCCGGCGGCGAGCATCGAACCGGCACGTACCCGCTATCACCTGAACAAGGGAGGGGTGGAGTACCGCAAGGTGCGCGTAATGAAAACCCTGACCGTGCTCGGGCGCTTGCTCGACCCGCAGGGGCGACCGCTCAAGGGGCACCACGTGATCAACCACGCCAGCCGTGGGGTCAGCGAGGTCGATGGCTTCTTCTCCATGGAAATGAAAACCGCCTCGCCAACGCTTGAGGTGCGTTATGCCGACCAGTTGCTGTGCCAGTTCCGTCTGGATGTCGACAAACACCGCAGCGAAAACAACGTGTTGATGATCGGCGATTTGCGTTGCACGCCGGATACGTTGGCGAGTGCTGCTCACAAGGACGCTACGGCGAGCTGACTGACATGAAAATATTGACCAGACCAGGAAAAAAACTCAGTCGTGCGATGCTGATGGCAGTGTTGTATGGAGTGAGTTCATTACCGACGAATGCAGCGGTGTTGAATATTGACGCTACGTTTTCACCGGACTCGGCGGCTCCCCATAAAAATGAATTCGTGAATAAGACCCCGTCTCAGGGTTTCTGTCTTCAGGTGCCATGGGCTTGTGAGGCGGAAGGTCTATTCAGTTTGATTGTGCCGATTTCATTTACGGCCAACGCACCAATCCGCGCCAATCATGCCGATCCTCGGCAAGGCGGGATGGCCAAAGTCCCGTCAAACTGGCGGCCTGTGCGCGTTGTTCACTCCTCTGGAGAGAGCCAGACAGTCGAGGTCCGGATTGCGGGAATCGGACATGAGTCGCTGCTACCGGTGTCGGTCGTCGACTTGACCGGGGTGTCGGGAGGACCCGGATGGGACCGGCTTTGGAGGGGCGGATCCTGGATGTATGCCCCACCACCGTGCCAGGGAGTCGGGTGGTCGACCGTGGGAAATTTTGGTTTCAATAGTTTCTGGAAAGTGCCCGTTGGAGCGGGGGTATGCGCAAAGCAATCTTTATTCGAGATACCACGGTCCTTTCGATACCAGTACCTCGTCATCGGTTATCAATTGAGAACGCCGAATCCGTTGGCGATGAAAAGTGGGTCTTACAACGGATCGATTACCTTTGACGTCGGGCCGAATCAGGATTTCGACATGGGTGATGTCATGCGGCCCGATGATTCTGCATTGACCCTGAATTTCAACCTCGAAGTTCAACACACCCTCAAGGTCGACATCCCGCCCGGTGGTGAAAAGTTCGAGCTGGTGCCTGCCGGTGGCTGGCAGGGCTGGTTACAGGCCGGACGCAAACCGGTGCGGCTGTTTCGCGACCAGACCTTTCAGATTTCCGCGTCATCGCGTTTCAAGATGTACATCGAATGCAAGCGATGGACGACGCTCGATTGCGTGATCGAGGACGCCGCAGGCCGGCGAGCGGTCGAGTTGCAGGTCAGCGTCAGCTTGCCCAATGGCTTGACCGATCTGGCCGGGCAACCGGTCAAGCACCGGCGTCTGCAGACCGGAGCCAATAACGCGCAAATATTCAAGCCCGGCTTTTACGTCGATAGAGCCCCCGGCGTCCTGCACTTCGAAGTCCCGAAAGACGAAGTGGACTGGATGCTGAGCGCCAGCGTAGCGAGCCCTTATTCCGGCTCCGTCACGGTGATCTGGGACTCGGAAATCTGATGGGCCGCGCAAGTGTTGTGTTCAATGACTAGAGGTACAAGGGTATGAGACGGCTGGGATTAATGGTGGGATTGAGCGTGTGTTCTCTGGCGATTCAGGCCGGGCCGCAGATCAATGTCGGAACGGTTTACGACTATCTGGACGCGGACAAAAGCACCTATCTCAAGCGGGTATTCAACAGCGGCGACAGCACGGCCTTCGTCAAGGTCAACATCCTCGAGATCATTTACGACGCCGATGGCAGTCATCGTGAGGTGCCGGTCAAGGTACAGGCCAATGACACCGGCCGTGATGGCTTGATGGCCAGCCCGGCAAGATTGATCGTGCCGGCCAAGGGCATGCAGGGCACGCGCCTGCTGCTGATGGGCAACCGCGACACCGAACGCTATTTCCGCGTGCGCTTCATACCGGTGGTGCCGGAAAAGGAAGACGAGTTTGCCGTCTCTGGCGAAGAACGTGAGGCCTACAAGGAAACGTTGACGGCGGGGGTCAACGTCATGACCGGGTTCGGCACGGTGTTTTTCGTGCGCCCGACCAACGCACGTTTCGACAGTGTGGTCGAGGACAGCGCCGGCACTTACCGGTTGCGCAACAACGGCAACACCGTGGTGGTGATCGATGAGTTTCGCAACTGCTCATTGAAGAAGGAAACCGAGTGCGAGCCGACCACCAAGCATCACGTGCTGGCCGGTAAAACCTTCGAGTTCGACAAGCAGCCTGGCCGTGAATACCGCTTCAAACTGATCGAAGGCTCGGCCAAAAAGACGCTGCGCATCGCCAGTCAGTAACGCCATCGCGAGCGTCTGGCGGGCCGGATATTTTTAACGCAACAGGTAACCCGACATGATCAAGCAATCACCCATTGCCCTGTGGATCGGCGTGATGGCGCTGATGAGTGCCCCGGTATTTGCGGCGAGGGAGGAACGCACCTTCGAAGTGTCGGTGGATATTCCGACCCTCGGCTTCTATGTGATTCCCGCCGAATCGAACTGGATTCACCTGCAACAAAGCTTGCCGTGGAACATCAGCAACTCGACGCTGGGCGGACTGCGCAAGAACTTCGATGTCAGGCACGACACCAGTGCACTCCAGGCCCGGCTGGATTCACAGCCCTACCTGTCCAACGGGCTGGACGGCCAGGAGATCTACCTGCGCGTCAGTTTCAACGGTCGGGAGCTGAGCCACGATCCGCAACCGCGGGAAGTGGTGAGCGCCGCACAAGCCATGGCCGGTGGACGCTTCCCCCTGGAGATACAGCCGAAGGTTCCGGCCGGGGGCTACAGGCCGGGTACTTACTACGGCAGTGTCAACCTGATTTTCAGCGCGGCCGCACCCTGATCCTGTCGCTGGCAGCGGTCAGGCAAATGGCTGCAACGAACCGCCAGCCTGACGATGATCATCAGGCTGTCGGTCCGTTTACGATTTTACTGGCCGGCGCGCCTCAAGGCTTCGCGGGTCAATTGTCGCGACAGTTGCTTTTCATCGTCGACCAGATCAATCACCACTCGCTCGTAGATCGCGTTGCTGAGGGGTTGATCAGCCAAAACGACGGTGTCCGGCAGGGTCAGGTCATGGGCGAGTTCGCGCAGCTGGCTGCGTAATTGGATGCGATACACCCCTGATGTCGTGGTGTCCAGCCATTCGCGTTGTTTGATACGTAACGTTTCCAGCTTCTCGGACAGATTCAGATAATGCTGTTTATTGGCGGCCAGGCGAACCGGGTAGCGCTGCTCCAGATGAGTTTGCCAGAACGCCTGTTCAAGCATTTGGTCCACCAGGCCATCGCCTTCGCCAAGGGCCAGCACCGTGTCGTAAGCCTGGTCGATCATCGCGTCGGTGACACCTGACACCCGACGATAGAGCATGCTTTCCGATTGCCAGGGCAGGTTCAGGCGCCTGGCCAGTCCGGTCTGGTAAGCCAGGTAGACTTCGACGACGTCGGGATCGCCGTCACGGCTGGCGACATCCGCCCGGGCAACTTCGTTCACATGTTTGAGCCGCGCCGCACCTTTGGCGAGTGTCACCAGTTGGCGCTCCAGCGCCTTCGCGTCGAGGGTGTAGGCGTAGGCCTCGGAGACAAGCACGTTGATGCCCATCTGGTTGAACAACTGGGCTCCGGCATCGGCGCAATCCGTCGGCGCCACGGCCATGACGAACAGTTTTTCGCGCAACGCGGTGTCGTGGTGCACGGCGTCAAGCATGCGCCAGACCCGTTGCATCAGTTGCTCGCGGGCCGCGCCGCCGGCCCGGTAGTCGGCGAAGTCACGCACACCGAGCAGGGTGGCCATGAACGGCTGCGCGGCAGGTTCATCCACCAGTTCCGACCACGGGGTTTCCCGGTCGACGCCCCAGCCCGGTACGTCGCCCCAAGAGTCGGCGCCGTAGGTCGAGACGATAGAGGTGTTTCTGGCCGGATCGACGGGCATGATCGGTTCGGGTGGCAACATCATTGCGCGGCGATGGGCCTGGTAGCGTATCTGATTGAGCTCCGACAATGCGGCGACATCCAGCCGGGTGCGGGCCACCAGCCATTGCGCATCGGAGCCTTCCACCACCTCGGGTAATTGCGTGAGCGGGTTGCCCCGCAGGTCGAGCAGAAACCCCCGGGGCCTGGTTTTGGCCAGAATCCCTTCGGGCCATGCGCTGAGGCCGGTATTTTTCAACGCGACCACTTTGAGTCGGGGCATGCGCGACAGGTCGGGCGACAGGTCCAGCGGGTTGTCGTCCATTTTCAGCACTTCAAGGTAGGTCAGGCTGCGCAGTCGTTCGACGGCTGCGGCGTCCAGAACGATGTGGTTGTTGCTCAGGCGCAGGCGTTCGAGGCGGCGCAGGGTGGTGCCGAGGCGAGCGGGCAACGCCGTCAGCTCACAATATTTGGCGCTGAGTTCCACCAGGTTCGGGAAGTCCTTGAGCAGACTGTTTTCGTCGATGGAAAAACGTGTGTTGTCGAGATTGAGTACCGTGACTCTGTCGAGGAACTTCTTCAACGCCGGACGCTTGGCCCACCAGGTTTCCAGGTTGATGGAAAGCAGTTCACGGGAAAGGTCCAGTGCATAGAACGATGGATCGGCGCGGTTGCCCAGCTCCTGATTTTCGCGTTCGAAACAGGCCAGCAAGCGTTCGAAGAGATGGTCCCCGCCGCCGTCGAGGAAGGCGTAGAGGCGCCTTCCCACGTGATTCGTTTGCACATCGCGCCAGTGCTGGAGAATGCCGCGTAATTCAGCCAACTCGTTTTCATGGGTTTCGATGGCTTTGAGGGGTTCACCCTGTTCGGTCAGGGCATCGGCGAAGGTATCGATTTCGCGCTGATTGAAATGCGGATACAGGTCGCCGATACGGTCGTGCAAGGTGGCGCCTTCGCGGCTCAAGGCGCCGCCGCGCAGCAACAGCTGTATATCGTGCTGGACAACCGGCCGTACGGGAGACTCGGCCAGCACGCTGCGCCGTACGCCGGGGGTTGTGGTTTTGGCGATGATCCATTGTTTGAACTGCCCGACCTCACCGGTTCGATAACCCAGCACGCTGCGCCCCTGGTGTTCTGCCGCATAGAGAACGGCATCATACAAACCGCAGGCCTGGTGAACCGGCTGGTCATCGCCATCGCGTACCTGATAACGATCGTCGGCGATGCGCACCAGCACTCGATGCCGCTCGGCCGACTCGGGACCGGCCGTGCAGCGCAGCTCTCCATCGAAGGTGCCCTCGCGGATGTCGATACGCAGTGTGCCAAAGGTGTCGCTGTGACGTCGCAAAGTGCCGAGGAGCAGGCGTTCGCTGTCGATGTTGCTCAACGCTTCATGGTGTAAGCCCTGAACGGCTCTGACCGATTGCAGCTCGAACTGCAGCTCGCGGGCGGTGGTCTTCAAGCGCAACGGTATTGTGCGGCGCTCGGTGATTTGTTGCAGCTCCAGCGGCCGGGCCTGCGCAATGACGCGCTCGGCGAGGACCGTGCTCAATTGCGGGCAGTCGACCAGCAGTTGATCCACTTCGGGCGCATTGGCGGTGGCCGCTTCGGTCGGTGCGGGATGGCTGCCCAGACGCTCCAGCGTGTCGATCAGCAGGGGCGGGGGCGGCGCATTTTCCACGTGCATGCGTCGTAGCACGTCTTCGTCGGTGCCGGTCAGCAGGCGCACCTGCTCCAGTTGCCTGTCCGTGAAGCCATCGGTGGCATGGCCGATCCGGCGCATCAATTGCGACCCCTGCCACTGGCGCGGGTTTTCCGTTTCGCAGACCCAGGCACCACGGGTGTTGTGCTTGAGCGTTGGCGAGTAAGCCTCGGGACGTTTCGGGTGGCGGATCCGGTGTTCATCGGTCACCGGGTGCTTGTCCACTTCAAACACCTGCTCATCGACACGCAGCAGGCGTTTTTCGCCTTGCAGATGCAAGCCTTGGGCATCAGCTCGGCTTTGCGGCGTCAGCGCCGATTCCGGCTGGCGATAAGGGCTCAGGTCAGGGTTCCACAGGCGTGTCTGGCCATCGGCCAATTGCACCGGCTTCAAGCCTTCGAAGAACGGCGAGAGTTTGCCCAGCGCGACGTTGCCCACCGCCGTACCCGCCGCAAACACGCCCAACTGCACCACATTCTCCAGCACGCCGATCAGTTGCTCCCCGGCTTCGGCCAGTCGGCCCTCGGCAAGGTCGACGATGCCTTCGATCACCTCGTCTGTCAGTTGATAGGCGGTGTAGGCCAGCATCAAGGTGCCCAGTCCGGGCACGAACGGCACGGCCACCAGCAACGCAAGATTGAGCATGTCCGAGAGCATTTTTTCCAGGTTGTCCCACCAGGCCCAACGCGCCATGCGGTCGGCGTATTCGGTGGAAATGGCGATTTCCCGGGCATCGTTGAGGATCTTGTTCAGTTTCTGCTGATAGAAATATTTCCACAGATCCCCGGTGAAGCGGGTCTCGCGATCGTCCTGAATCTTCGACAGGCGAAATTGCAGATTGGGGTTATCCACCGGCGTTTCACGCCAGGTCGGCATGCTGGAACCCGCTGGCACCGGCTGCCACTTCACCTTGCTGAGTCGCTCATTGAGCCGGGCAAAAAAATAACCGCGTTGTTGATGGGGGACGAACTGCCTGAAGAACTGCTGATAGGACACCGACGATTGTGTGTCGCGCAGTTGCCGGGACAACTCGTTCATGAACGCCAGCGATGTCGGGTACTGCTTGAGCGGGTGCTCCGGGTCATGGGGGATGTAGGCCATCACCGGAACGGGCTGGGTAGCGGAGATGAGTTCGGGGGCAATCAGGATGATGCCCGTCAGCGTTGTGTCCATCATGCTCAGGTTGTGATAGCCGACGGCCCGACCCTGCCACAGCACCTTCGCACGGTCTTCGATCATCCCCTGAATCACATCGAACCCGCGCTGATCGATGTCCTTTTTCATCAGGGCCATGCGCGCGGCGGCACGCAATGTCTGCTTCTGACTCTCGATGACCTTGATGCGCAGGTAATTGCTGGCCACACGGTTCTTCGACAGCACGAACTCGTGCAGGTGGCGCTGGTAACTGGCGCCGATATTCAGCTCGCGGCACAACGCCTGGAACTGCTTGATGCTGAGCCTGGCCTTGAGCGGCTTGACCTCGAAATGCCCGCGAGCGTCGGGGCGGGTGATGAACTCGGAGTCGGCACTGAAGGTTTCGTCACTGGAAAAATTGTGCAGGGCGGCCTCCAGCAGGGACACCGTGCGGCTGCGTTTGCCTGAGGCAAAATCATGGGCCCACCATGAGGTGTTGGCCGGCATGTACAGCCGCAACCAGGTCTGTTCGACGTCATCCTCGATGCCGAAGCGCTCCTTCAAGGCCTTTTGCAGCAAGGGTTTGGCAAACCCCTGGATATCCTGCAGTTCGCTCAGGGCCTGATCGACATCGCTCTGGGCGCTCCAGGCTTTTTGTACCTCATCCTTCAGTTGGGCGTGGGCGCTCGCGGCAGCCTGGCGGTGCCAGTCGGGCAGGGTCAGCTTGACGCCCTTCAAGGCGTTGACCCGTGACGGCGAGGTTTTCAGCAACCAGGCCGGCAGGGCTTTTTTGATGAACGCGTAATGGACACTTTGATTGGCCGGAGCAGAAGGCGTCTGCACTGACTGACCCGGTGTCAGAGGGGAATTGGGCATGGTCTGATCGTCCGTTGATTCAGAATGGAGCGACCAGACTAGGTAAGCGCCTTGCCCGAAAAAAGCTCAAAAACACGTTAGAAACGCTGCCGGTTCACGCGGTGAAACACCCATATTTCAAGGGTGAAAAATACAGGAATACCACCCGTTTTTTTACAACTGTGCCGTCACCGTCTCCGCGGGTTGGCACAGCGTGTGGGTGCCCGGTTGCAAGTACGGCGACAGGATCGGCGCCATGCCCTTGAGCACCTGCACCGGCAGTGCAGAAGTGAACTTGAAGTTCTCTGCCGACCGCCCCGGGACGAACGCGGTGAGCGTGCCGAAATGGTTGTTGCCGATGTAGAACACAAAGGTCGCGGTACGGTTGATCGACTTGGAACTGAGGATGCGTCCGCCGGAGCCGATCGCTTCAATGCGGTTGTCACCGGTACCGGTCTTGCCGCCCATGACCAACGACGTGCCGTCGGCGGTTTTGAAACTGCCGGACACCCGTTTCGCGGTACCGGAGTCGACCACTTGCGAAAGGGCTTCGCGCATGGCCGTGGCGACCTGCGAAGGCATGACCCGTTTGCCGACATGTGGGTCGTTGGTCAGGCGCGTTTCATACGGTGTGCCCGCAGCGAAGTGCAGGCTGTCGATGCGCAGAGTCGGCATGCGCACGCCGTCGTTGAGGATGGTGCCGATCAGCTCGGCCAGTGCCGCAGGTCGGTCGCCGGAGCTGCCGATGGCGGTGGCCAGTGACGGCACCAGGTGATCGAACGGGTAGCCGACTTTCTGCCAGCGCTGGTGAATCTCCAGGAACGCTTCGATCTCGAGCATGGTGCGGATGCGGCTGTCGCGGGCGCCCTTGTGTTTGCTCTTGAACAGCCAGCTATAGACTTCCTGGCGCTCGAACTGGCTGGCCTTGACGATCTGAGTGAAGGTGGCGTCCGGGTTGTGCAGCAGGTAGCCCATCAGCCACAGGTCCAGCGGGTGAACCTTGGCGATGAAGCCTTGGTCCGGCAAATCGTAGGTGCCCGGGCCGTAGGCGTCGTACAGCCGAATCAGACGGTCGTCAGTGAGTTTTTCGGTGAGTTTGGTGCCTTTGAGGTGCGCGCGCACGAAGCTGTTGAAGTCTTCCTGGCTGGCGTTGGGCAGCAGATAACGGTGTACGGCGGCCATGCGGATCGGGGTCGGGCGCATGCTGTCGAGGAAGGTGTCGAGACGCGCCTGGGTGTCCTTGTTCTTGTACTTCTTCCAGAACTTGAGCAGGAACGAGGTGCCCTCGCGGTCGGCGAACGAGGCCAGGTATTCCTGACGCCGCGGGTCACGGTCGTCCTTGAGCAACTCGGCGCTGCTGTTGGGGCCGGAGTAGGTGACGTAGCGCACCACATCGCGCATCAGGCGAATGAACGGCAGGTTGATCGACTCACGCAGGGCATCGCGCAGGGTCGGCATGCGGCCGTTGTCTTCCTTGCGAAAGTTGTGGAACACGTGCAGGCCGCCACCGGTGAAAAACGCCTCGCCGGGGCTGGCGGAGTATTTGCGGTCGAGCGCGGCGCCGAGCATTTTCGACAGGTCGTGATCCTTGTTCTGGATCAGGTAGTCGATCACCCATTGGCTCAAGCGGTCCTGATCCGGCACCTCGACTTTCTTCAGTTCCGGCACCGTCATGGCGCCGTACTTGTCGTGCAGCTCGGCGATGATCTGCAGGTAGGTGGTCAACACGCGCATCTTCGCCGTCGAGCCGAGTTCCAGCTTGCTGCCCTCGTTGATGTCGAACGGCTGGTCGGTGCTGTCGGTCTGCACGCGCACCCGCGAACCGTCCGGGGTCAGCTCGAACAGAGTGAAGCTGTAGCGCACCTGGGTGGTGCTGGTCGGGGTAAGCAGGCGTTCGCCGATCAGGCCGATCTGCCCGGCAAACGCAGGGTCGGCGAGTTTTTTCAGGTACTCGGTGGCCTGGGTTTGCAGATCGCCCTGCAGGGTGCTGGTGGCCGACAGGTCGAGGCGGTCGAGGTCGTACAGCGGCCGATTGAGCATGCTCGCCAGACGGCTGCGGGCGACGCTGATGCCCTTGTTGGTTTCGATCGGCTGAATCGTTGGCTGGGTCTGCCAGTCGCGGTAGGTGACCTTGCTCGCCAGCGCGGCATCGGCCAGCGCGTTGTCGATCACGCCGTTCTGCTTGAGCAGGCGCAAGTGGCTGTCGGTGAGGTCGGCGAGTTCTTCGCGGCCCTTGGTCAGGTAATGCGAAGGGCGGCGCTGGGCGATCATCAGCGAGAGCATCTCGCGCAGGGCCAGGCCTTTGTCGGCCATGGTTTTCGGGTCGGTGGCCGGGCTGTTCAGCTGTTCATTGGCCTGGTTGAAATCACTGCCGTACCAGACCCGCAAACCTTCAGCCATGCCATGCACTTCACCATGGCCCGGCACCGCGGAAAGCGGCACGCTGTTGAGGTAGTCACGGATGATGTTCTGCCGGGCGCCGAGGGTTTCCGGCCCTGGCTGATAAGCGCGCACGCTGGCGGAAATCATCTGGCGGATCTTCTCGGCGCCGGACACCGTCAGGCCATCAGGTGAGTGCCGGTACTTCTCCAGTTGCGTCGCCAGCGTACTGCCGCCGGCCGACTGCCCCGGCAGGTGCAGCAACTTCGCCACTTGCGACCACGCGGCCATGCCGAAGCGCGGCCAGTCCACCGCCGGGTTGGCCAGCGGTTGCTTGGGGTCGAGCAGAAAACGGTTTTCGATGAACAGCAGGCTGCTGACTACCACCGGCGGAATCGCCGCGAAACTCGAATACAGTTGCTGCGGGTACTTGTACTGATACACCGGCGCGGCGCGGCAATCGGTGATCGACAGCCCGGCCTGGATTTTTTCCGAGTAGGGCACGAACAGGCCCTTGTCGGTGTAGCTGAGCAACGCCGGGGAAAAACGGGCTTGCTCGGTGATCACGTAATCGCGCTTGAGCAGGCGCGGCAGGAATTCATCGAGGGAGCTGTACCCCAGGCGCAAATCGAACGGCCCGTTGCCCGGATAGCGGATCGCTTCACTGGGGCCGGGTTCAAGCTGATATTTGAGCGAGGCGGCGTATTGGCTCAGCTCACGGGACTGGAAGCGCGAGGTGCGCATTTCCTTGCTCGCGGCCAGTCCCACCACGATGGCGATAATCAGCAGCAATAACCAGAACGCCTTCCAGCCATGCCGGTTGCGGCGTTTTTTGGGGGGAATAGGCACTTCATCCACACGTTCAGTCGGAACCACGGCTTTACTCGAATCGGTTTGCCACAAAGCGCCCATAGTCGATTGATCCATTCACGCAGATTGATCGGACTTGACTGAAGCTTAGACGGTGGTTGGGGATGGGGAAAAAAATGTGTGGGGGCAATCGTCTGGACAAAACTGAAGTCGATGACAGTTTTGTGAGGGGTTATTTGTGGTGAGGAGCTTGCTGGAATGCCGCATCACCCCGTTGAGCGGTTTAGCAGTACCGAAACCGGAGAACGCTATCTGTCGGAAACTCTGCGCCGCTGGATTTTCCGACGGCTTCGCCGCCGAACGGGGGCAAGCCCCCTCGCCACACGGTCTTGATGTAATCAAAGCCAGCAGGCGTCCCAGAGTGGGTAGTCGCCAATCCGCTCCACCAATCCGGCCCGTAACGGATTGGCAATGATGTAACGGGCGAACGGTTTCAGGTCTTCGCCGTCGCGAATTGCCCGGTCATGGTAACCGGTCTGCCAGAGCGGGCCTTGTCGCCCCGTTTCCTGATTAACTTTCAGCGCGCAGCGCGATTTAACTGACCCCATGACTCTTCCGAGATCGGGGCTTTCCAGCTGCATCAACCAATGAAAATGGTCCGGCATCACAACCCAGGCAATCGAGTTCACCTGGCGCTCCTCATGCGCCCTGCGTAACTCGGCAACCAGCAGCCGGCCTAACTTCCAGTCGGAAAAGACAGGTTGTCGATGATGGACGACAGCCGTCAGCAAATAAGCGCGACCGACTTCAGAGCATCGACCGGCCCGCAAGAGATGGGAATTGGGTTGGACAGGCATTCCTTTGCCCCCTTCGTTGAGAGGCTTTAACGGTAGAGCGCCTTTTCACATGGCGTCGCCGCAAACATGGAAGGAAATTTCTGAAACTTACGAAGGCACTGCAGACAGGGGAATAATTGTGGTGAGGGGGCTTGCCCCCGTTGCGCTGCGCAGCAGCGCCAAAACCTGTGAATACGGTTTATTTGATGCCCCGGGGGACTGGATCTGCAACTGCTGTACAGAGCGGGACAGCACGACGACTCAACGGCACCCTCACCACGAGGCGAATGTCGCCAGGATGGCTGTGCTAGAGCCATCACCCACGCAATACCACCAACGCAGGGGCATGACGGTGCACCCATGCTATGCAATACTCGCCGGCCTTTTTAGTGGGGAAAAATCCTACGGAACCCAGGTAATGCCTCTCCGTAAACCGGCTTAATGCCGAGAGTTCCCGCTGAATGTTGTGGTTTATAGAGTGAAAAGCCCTGTCACAAGCTTTTTATACTGCACGCCCGCTGATCTTGCAGGTTGGGACCTGTCAGACGCGTTTGCCCACGAGGCAGGCGTGGTGTCGGGAAGCTCAGGCCTATCGGTCGAGGCTTCGATACTCGGCGGTCATATCCAATAACAAGACGAGGTTGTTCCCTATGCCAGTCGGCAATCACCTGCCCCATGGCGAGACCGCTCACGGCGGCCCGCTCAAACGCGAACTCGGTGAACGGCATATTCGCCTGATGGCGCTCGGCGCCTGTATCGGTGTCGGCCTGTTCCTGGGTTCGGCCAAAGCCATTGAAATGGCCGGTCCGGCCATCATGCTGTCCTACATTCTCGGCGGTCTGGCGATCCTGGTGATCATGCGCGCCCTCGGCGAAATGGCCGTGCACAACCCGGTGGCCGGTTCGTTCAGCCGCTACGCCCAGGACTACCTCGGCCCGCTCGCGGGTTTTCTCACCGGCTGGAACTACTGGTTCCTGTGGCTGGTGACCTGCGTCGCGGAAATTACCGCCGTCGCCGTGTACATGGGCGTCTGGTTTCCTGATGTGCCGCGCTGGATCTGGGCCCTCGCGGCGCTGATCAGCATGGGCTCGATCAACCTGATCGCGGTAAAAGCCTTCGGTGAATTCGAATTCTGGTTCGCCCTGATCAAGATCGTCACCATCATCGCTATGGTCATCGGCGGCGTCGGTGTCATCGCGTTCGGTTTCGGCAACGACGGCGTGGCGCTGGGGATTTCCAACCTGTGGGCCCACGGCGGCTTCATGCCCAACGGCGTGACCGGTGTGCTGATGTCCCTGCAAATGGTCATGTTCGCCTACCTCGGTGTCGAGATGATCGGCCTGACCGCCGGTGAAGCGAAGAACCCGCAGAAGACCATTCCGAATGCGATCGGCTCGGTGTTCTGGCGCATTCTGCTGTTCTACGTCGGTGCACTGTTCGTGATCCTGTCGATCTACCCGTGGAACGAAATCGGCACTCAGGGTAGTCCGTTCGTGATGACCTTCGAGCGTCTGGGGATCAAGACTGCCGCCGGCATCATCAACTTCGTGGTGATCACGGCGGCGCTGTCGTCGTGCAACGGCGGCATCTTCAGCACCGGGCGCATGCTCTATAGCCTGGCGCAGAACGGCCAGGCCCCGGCCGGTTTCGCCAAGACCTCCAACGGCGTGCCACGTCGGGCGTTGCTGCTGTCGATTTTCGCCTTGCTGATCGGCGTGCTGCTCAACTACCTGGTGCCTGAGAAAGTTTTCGTCTGGGTGACCTCCATTGCTACCTTCGGCGCGATCTGGACCTGGGTGATGATCCTGCTGGCGCAACTGAAATTCCGCAAAGGCCTGAGCGCCAGCGAACGTGCCGGCCTGAAATACAAGATGTGGCTGTACCCGGTCAGCTCGTACTGTGCGCTGGCGTTCCTGGTGCTGGTGGTCGGCCTGATGGCGTACTTCCCGGACACCCGCGTGGCGCTGTATGTAGGGCCGGTGTTCCTGGTGCTGCTGACGGTGTTGTTCTACGTGTTCAAGCTGCAGCCGACCGGTGAATCGCAGGGTGCGGTACGTTCGGTTTCGTAAGCTGTAACGCGAACCCGTAAAAGCAAAAGATCGCAGCCGGCGGCAGCGCCTACAGGGAGAACATACTTCCCGTGTAGGCGCTGCCGCAGGCTGCGATCTTTTGACGTTTTACCGCCGGTCTGAAAGAACGATACAAACCCTGCAGCAAGGCTCAAACCTGTATCACTTTCCAATCTCGCGCAGCACTGAACAGAGGCGCAGATATGAGGGCGAGCACATTTCTCGAACGCGAGCTCAGCCAGCGGCAGGTCGCACTGTTCTTCCTGCTCGCAACGATGCTGTACGTCCTGCCACTGATCCTCGCCGACTTTCCCTACATCGACGACAACTGGCGCACGCTGGCCGCCGGCAATGCCTGGGCCGGGCAGGGGCGGTTGTTTGCCGACTGGTTTTATCAGGCGCTGACCTTCACCGGCGCTTCACCGAATATCTTTCCGTTGCCCCTGTTGCTGGCCACGCTGGCGATGAGCCTGGCGTTGACCCGCCTGACCTTTCACTACTTCGCTGAGCCGACGCTGGCCTGTTGTCTGGTGCCGTTGCCGCTCTGGTACAACCCGTTCCTGCTGCAAAACCTGTCCTATCAATACGACGGCCCGATCATGGTCCTGAGCATGGTCGCGGTGATCTACGCGATCACGTTCCAGGGCGCGTCACGGGTGCAGCGCTGGCTGGTGCCGTCGGCGTTACTGGCGTTGGCGATCGGTCTTTATCAGATCAGCTTCAATGTGTTTGTCGGCCTGTGTTGCGTGGAACTGCTCAGGGCCGTTCACCGGAAAATGCAATGGCCGGACATCCTGCGGATGCTGGGCTGGAAGTTCGCGCAATTGGGCTTGGGCATCCTGATCTACAGCGTCACGGCTTACCCGTTCATGGAGAGGTTGCGAAGAACGGATTTGTTGAACCAGGACGCCAACCCGCTGTTGCAGATCGGCATCAATTTCGCTCGGGTTCTGGAGAAAGTCGCGCTGCTGTTTCATGGCGGCTACCCGTGGGTTTTTGCTGCGCTGGTGTTGTGTGCGATCGCGGGCTGTGTGCGACTGATTCAGTGCCGCCAGCACCGTTGGCCAACCCTGCTGCTGTGCTTGCTCACGCTGCCGGTTCTGGTCTTGCTGGTGCCAGGGATCACGCTGCTGTTTCGTGATTTCAATGAAGGCGCGCGGACCCTGATGGGGTTCGGCGTGTTACTGCTGTGGTTGTTCTATCTGGCTTATTTGGCGTTGGCGTCCGGGCACCGGCGGTTACCATGGCTGCTGATCATCCCGCTGCTGGCGACACTCTCGCTGTCCTTTGCATATGGCCGCGTGCTGACCCTGCAGAAAACCTTCTCCAGCAGTGCGCTGTTCAGCCTGAGCCACGACATTGCCGCGCATCGCGAGTTGCGAGAGGCCAAGCGGATTTACCTGTCGGTGAGCTACTCCGACCGCTGGCTGGTCAGCGCGACCGGATCGTTCAGGCAACTGCCGGTCCTGCACTATCTGCTCAACGTCGATTACTTCATGCTCGCGGAAAACCTGCCGTCAGCGGGCATCACCAACGTGGTCGCCGAACGCGAACGGCGCAATGCCACTCGCGTTGGTTATCAGGGTTTTCCCGCGTTGGTGGACAGCCTGTATTACCGGATTTATCTGATTGGCGATTACGGTTTCATCGTCATGAAAGAGCCGCCGCATCACCGCTTGCTCAGCTGGTAATGAGCGTCAAGCCGCCGCCACTTCCTGCGGCTCAAAACTGTCCGCCCGTGCCATCTGCCACATCCGCGAATAGAACTCGCCGTTCACTTCCCCGGTGAGCAGTTCCCCCGGTTTCAGAAACACATGCAGCTGCGAGAACAGTTTGATCTCGGTCGCCGACATGCGGCGCACCAGGTGCTTGGCCGACAGTTGCGAGGGATGCTCAAGACCGGCCGCAGCGAGCATTTCCGCCAGGGCCTTGAGCGTGTTGCGGTGGAAGTTGTAGACGCGCTGGGCCTTGTCCGGGACGACGAGCGCGCGTTGGCGCAGGGCGTCCTGGGTGGCGACGCCGGTCGGGCATTTGTTGGTGTGGCAGCTTTGCGACTGGATGCAACCGATGGCGAACATGAAGCCGCGTGCCGAGTTGGCCCAGTCGGCGCCGATGGCCAGCACGCTGGCGATGTCGAAGGCGCTGACGATCTTGCCGCTGGCGCCGAGTTTGATCTTGTCGCGCAGGTTCAGGCCGACCAGGGTGTTATGCACAAACAGCAGGCCTTCGCGCATCGGTACGCCGATGTGGTCGGTGAACTCTACCGGTGCGGCGCCGGTGCCACCTTCCTTGCCATCGACCACGATGAAGTCCGGCAGGATGCCGGTTTCCAGCATGGCCTTGGCGATGCCCATGAACTCCCACGGATGACCGAGGCAGAACTTGAAGCCCACCGGTTTGCCGCCGGACAGTTCACGCAGTTGCTGGATGAAATGCATCAGCTCGATCGGTGTGGAAAACGCGCTGTGGCGTGACGGCGAGACGCAGTCTTCGCCCATCATGATGCCGCGGGTGTCGGCGATTTCCTGAGTGACTTTGTGCTTGGGCAGAATCCCGCCGTGGCCGGGTTTGGCGCCCTGGCTCATCTTGATTTCGATCATCCGCACTTGCGGGTTCTGTGCCTGGGTCGCGAAGCGTTCCGGGTCGAAACGACCGTCGCTGGTGCGGCAGCCGAAGTAGCCGCTGCCCAGTTCCCACGTCAGGTCGCCGCCGTGTTCGCGATGATACGGGCTGATGCTGCCTTCGCCGGTGTCGTGGGCAAAGTTACCGAGCTTGGCGCCCTGGTTCAGCGCACGGATGGCGTTGGCGCTGAGCGAACCGAAGCTCATCGCCGAGATGTTGAACACCGATGCCGAGTACGGCTGGGTGCACTGCGGGCCGCCGACGGTGACGCGGAAAGTGCTCGGGTCGCTCAACGGCGACGGGCGCATCGAGTGGCCGATGAATTCGAAGCCGGACTGATACACGTCGATCAGCGTGCCGAAGGGTTTGTCGGCGGTTTCGTTCTTCGCTCGCGAATAGACCAGCGAGCGCTGGGCACGGGAGAAGGGCAGGGCGTCGCTGTCGGATTCCAGCAGGTACTGGCGGATCTCCGGGCGGATGCCTTCGACCAGATAGCGGATGTTGCCCAGGATCGGGTAGTTGCGGCGCACCGCGTGCGGGCTCTGCATCAGGTCGAACAGACCGAGCAGGCTCAGCACGCCAGTGACAGCGGTGATCGGCCACAGCCAGTCGTGTTCGAGAAAGGGCAGACTGGCGAGGGTGAATATCACGCAGACGGCAAAGAAGGCGTAGCGGCTCAGGAGTGACAGGCTCATACGGTTTCCCTGGTTCGGACTCAGTTTTTATCTCGGCAGGTAATGGTATGAAATCCTGTGGCGAGGGGGCTTGCCCCCGTTGCGCTGCGAAGCAGTGCCAAAACCTGTAATCGCCACATATCTGGATGAATGCGATTACCGTTTCTGCGACTGCTGCGCAATCGAACGGGGGCAAGCCCCCTCGCCACATAGTTCTATTCCTTCGAAGGAACTCTGCATCACGCAGTGTTCCTGTCTGCCGAGCGTTTTCAGGCGTTCTGCGCCTGGAGAAAAATCGAAAACAGCTCCGGCTGGGATTTGATCCCCAGCTTGCTGTACATGTGTTTCTTATGGACTTTCACGGTTTCTACGGAGATTTACAGCTTACGGGCGATTTCTTTACTGGAGCAACCGCTGAGCATCAAACGCCCGACATCCAGTTCCCGGGCCGTCAGTTGCGCGCCCTTGAGTTGTTGCACCGACGCCTCCAGCTGCACTCGCCAGGCCTGTGCGGGGGCGACGGCGAGGGCCACGCTTGCGTTGATCTCGTAGGGCAGGCGCTGGCGCAACAGGCCCAGCCCCTATGGCTGGATCAAAGACAGCAAAGCAATCTGTTCGCCAGTGAAACGTTTTTCACTGCCCAGCGACAGGCACAGCGTGCGCTCGCCTTAGAGCTGGCAATTGAACTGGATTTCGTCGGCGACCACATTCAGACGAAAGTATCGCTGGTAATACTCGGTCAGCTCGAAATGCTCCGGCGCCACCTCCGACAGGGAGGTGGTGGCGCACATGGCTCGTTTGCAACGCCGCATACCTGGCGGCTCTGGCGGCTTTCGTCGTCAGCCGCCGGAGATGGATTTTCAGGAAGCGGCCTGAGGTGTCTTCAGGCCGCGGGCCGGCTCTGGCGCATCGGCAATTCGACGCGAAAGGTCGTGCCCACGCCCGGTTCGCTGCGTACCGAAATGTCGCCACCGTGCTTTTTCACGATGCCGTAGGACAGTGACAGGCCAAGCCCGGTGCCTTGGCCGACCGGTTTAGTGGTGAAAAACGGATCGAAGATTTTCTGCAGGATGTCCGGCGCGATCCCCGCGCCGGTGTCCGCGACTTCGACCCAGGCCGTGTCCTGTTGTTGCCCGGTGCGCAACGTGATGGTGCCGCGCTCGGGGCCCATGGCCTGAGCGGCGTTGACCACCAGGTTCATGATCACCTGGTTGATTTGTGACGGCAGACACTCGATGTCCGGCAGCGGCTGATACTCCTTGATCAGGTCAGCCTTGTACTTGAGTTCGCTGGCGACAATATTCAGGGTCGACTCTATGCCTTGTTGCAGATTGGCCCACTGCCATTGCTGATTGGTATCGACCCGGGAGAAATCCTTCAGGTCTTTCACGATCTGTCCGACCCGGCCTATGCCTTCCTTGGATTCGCGGATCAGCACCGGGATGTCTTCGAGCAGAAAATCCAGATCGAGGTCTTTGCGCAACTGCTCAAGCCGCGCGGCGGATTCGTTGTCCAGTGCGTGCCCGAGCGTCTGGCAGGCGTCGAGTATGCTCAGCAATTGTTTGAAGTAGCCGTCCAGCGTGCCGAGGTTGGAGGAGATGAAGCCAATCGGGTTGTTGATTTCATGGGCCACACCGGCGGCCAGTTGACCCAGTGAAGCGAGTTTTTCCGATTGCACCAGTTGGCTTTCCAGTTGCTTGCGCTCATCGATTTCTCGCTGCAATTCTTCACTGGCCTGCTTGAACTGGGCGGTGCGCTGACCGACCAGATGTTCCAGATGGTGCATTTGCAACGAGGCCCGTTCCGTCATCTGCCATTTGGTCAGCAGGGTGTTGGCCATCTGCTGCACTTCGATGTTGTCGAACGGTTTTTTCAGAATCAGCAACCGGTCATGCGCCTGCAGGCGTTCGAGCAGTTCATCCCAGGAATAATCCGAGTAGGCGGTGCAGACCACCACCTGCAACTGCGGATCCTGCTGCCAGAGATGCTCGATGGTTTTCGCGCCGTCCCAGCCGTCGGGCATGCGCATGTCGACGAAGGCCAGCGCGTAGGGGCGTTGTTCCTGCAAGGCCTGCACCAGTTTGCCCAGGCCTTCCTCGCCGCCATAGGCTGAATCGAGCTCGAACAACGGGCGCTGGGGGCGCGCCTGGGCACCGAACAATGCGGCCTCCATGTCGTCCAGTTCCTGCGTTTGCACGGCAGCCGGCGCGAGTATCTTGCGGAAGTCTTCGTGAATCGACGGCATGTCGTCGATCAGTAGAATGCGGCGGTTCGAAGGCTCGCTCATGCGTTCTCCGTGACGCTGATCAGGGGGATCTGCAAGGTGAACAACGCGCCTTTGCCCGGCCCGTCGCTGTGCGCGGTGAGGTGCCCGTTCATCTCGATGGCCGCCAGGGCACAACTGTGCAGGCCGAACCCGTGGCCTTCCTTGCGGGTGGTGAAACCGTGGGCAAAGATCCGCGTCATGTTTTCCGGCGCGATGCCTTCGCCATCGTCCTTGACGCTGATTTCGAGGAAGCCGTCATCGACGATTTTTACCGCCAGGGTCATGGTGCGTGGGCGGTTGCTGAGGTCGGACATCGCGTACTTGGCGTTGCTGATGAGGTTGATCAGAATAAGCAGCAAGCGGTGCTTGTCGCCCATCACCTGCGGCACTTCGGCGTACTCCTTGACCACCGTGACGTGATGCCGGGTCAGGGCCCCGGCGTTCATGCGCAACGCGTCTTCGAGCAACTCGTTGATGAACAGCGGTTCGGTCATGCTGTTGGCACCGGCATAGGATTGCTGGGTAGCGACGATGTCCTTGATGTGATCGACGCTTTTGTTCATCTGGTTCAGTTCGTCGACCATTTCCTGCTGTTCCTGGGCAATGGCACCCACCAGCTGGTTGAGGTAGCCGGGGAGCAATTTGCCCTTGGCGTCTTCGCTGAGAAACGCACCGAGGTCGTGCGGGTGCTCGTTGATCAGTTGCATGGCTTTGCCCAGGCCCTGGGTCTTGCTGCTGCGCAGCTTGCGCGCGATCAGGTCGCTGGAGATGTTCACACTGTTGAGCACGTTGCCAACGTTGTGCAGCACGTTGGTGGCGATTTCCGCCATGCCCGCCAGACGTGCCGCGTCGAGTAGCTCGCTCTGGGCGTCCTTGAGTTCCCGGGTGCGCTCCTCGACCCGTTGCTCCAGTGCATCGTTGGCGGTTTGCAGGGCGCTGTTGACCCGATTGATCTCGGCGAAACTGCCGATCAGGCGGATGGCCAGCCACACCAGCGACAACATCAGCAGCACCGAAAACAACAGCAGGTAGAAGTGATATTGCCGGTCGATCCGATCGGCCAGTTGCTGATCGCGATCGAGCATGACGGTGATGTTGTCCAGGCGCTCGGCCACGGGAATGTTTTCGATGCTTTCGAGCATCTGATTGACCAGTGGCTGCTCGCGAGCGATCAGGCTGATGTGGTTGCTGAGGATTTTGATCGGGGATTGAAATGCCTGCGGCAGGCGCTGTGCGTTCACCGCCAGTTTGTTCAGGCCCACTTCGATGTCGGCGGCCCGGTCACCGGAGGTGACCTGGGCGAACTCCAGAGCACTGAGCAGCAGGTCGTAGGTATCGGTGGTGATGCTCTGCAACTGCAATTTATCGAAGTCCGACAGGTTGGCCAGTTGCTGCTGAATGTCGTCTTCAGCGGTGGGCAAAAAGGCCAGGGAATTGCGCAACAGCGCATTGTGCGATTTGAACTGTTCGACCAGGCGGGTCTTTTCCTGCATTGCCTGCAGGAAACTCTCGTGGGCCTCATTCCACTGTGCCGAGTCATTGCGGCCGTGTCCGGACTCTATCGCGTCGAAGCGCGTCCAGAGCCGGTTCATCTCGTTCATCGGTGACACCAGCGGATCGTAGTTGTGGGTCAGCGCCACCCTGGCCTTGAGGATTTCGTTTTCCCACTGCGAATTCTGTTGTTTGATCTGTCGGATCAAGTCCCGTGATTCGGTGTACGTCATGGTCTGATCGGAGCTGGATTTGAAATACAGAAACAGCAGGATCGAGGCCAGCGCCAGGGCGACGAGGGTGAGTAACAGCAGGCTGCGTCGACGGGAGATATTGATCATGGCTTGCCTGGCCATTGGCCGGTGAGGGTCGTGAGAAACAGAATGATCAGCTTTTTGTCCTCTTCGCTCGGCATGCGTCCCAACTGGTACTGGAACATCACGTCCACCGCCCGTTCGAGGGTGGGCGCCGAGCCGTCGTGAAAGTACGGTGCGGTGGTCGCGACATTGCGCAGGCTCGGCACCTTGAACACCGCCCGGTCCGCTTCGTCGCCAGTGACATTGAAACGGCCCTCGTCGGCCACGGTCCGGTTGCCGCGATCGGCAATGTAATCGCCGAACACGCCGAATTTCTGGAACATGTTACCGCCGATGTTCACCCCCTGATGGCAGGCGATGCAGCCGTACTCCTTGAAGCGTTGGTAACCGTACTTTTCCTCCAGCGTCAGGATGTCGGTGTTGCCCAGCAGGTATTGATCGAAGCGTGAGTTGGGTGTCAGCAAGGTGCGTTCGAAGCTGGCCAGCGCCTGCTGGACATTGGCCTGGGTCACGCCGTCCGGGTAGATGGCGGCGAAATCGCGACGATAATCGGGGTCTTTGCCGATCCGCTCGATCACGGTGCGCCAGTCGCTGCCCATTTCATGCGGGCTGGTGATGACGACGTTGCTTTGCTCCTCCAGCGTCTCGACACGGCCATCCCAGAACTGACGGAAGTTGAGGGCGGCGTTGAACACGGTCGGCGTGTTGACGGCCACCGGTTTGCCGTCGAAGCCCAGGGACAAGGCACGGCTGTCGGCACCGTTCTTGTCCAGTTGGTGGCAGCTGGCGCAGGACAGCGTGTTGTTGATCGACAACCGTGGCTCGTGGAACAAGCGCCGACCGAGCTCCACGCGCCGTGCATCTTGCTGCGGCGCGGCGGGCAACGGTTTGAGAGGCTCGTCCAGCGGCTCGGCACTGGCCCCGGCACAGACCGCGCACAACAGCAACGCCATGGCGTGGTGGAAAAGGCTCATCGGTAACTGTCTCCCTGATTCAAGGCCGGTTTTGCAGTGTTCATGAAATCGTCCACGGAGCGGGCTCCGTGCCGGCCAGCAAGCGCGCAAACGCGTCTGCCGGCAGGGCTTCGCTGAAGAAGTAGCCCTGGCCTTCTTCGCAGTGATGCGCCTTGAGAAAAGCCAACTGTTCGGCGGTTTCAATGCCCTCGGCGATGACGTTCAGCCCCAGACTCTTGCCCAGGTTGATGATGGCGCTCACCAGCGCGGCATCGTTGCGGTCGTTGCACAGGCCGCGAATGAATGACTGGTCGATTTTCAGCACATCGATGGGAAACCGGCGCAGGTAGCTCAGGCTGGAATAGCCGGTGCCGAAGTCGTCGATGGCCAGGCGCGTGCCCAGTGTCTTGAGGCGAGTGAGCGCAGTCATCGTCACCTCGACGTTTTGCATCAACACACCTTCGGTGATTTCGATCTCCAGCCAGTCCGGGGCCAGACCTGTCTGCTCGAGCACGCGCTCGACGCCCTCGACGAAATCACGCTGGCGAAAATCGATGGGCGACATGTTCACCGACATGCGGATCGGCGGCAGCCCGGCGGCCTGCCATGCACAGGTCTGACGACAGGCTTGCGTCAGCACCCATTTGCTCAGCGGTACGATCAGGCCGCTGTCCTCGGCCACCGGGATGAAGTCCGAAGGATAGACCCAGCCATGCCCCGGTTTCTGCCAGCGCACCAACGCTTCGGCACCCACCACTCTGCCACTGCGCAGGTCGATTTTCGGCTGATAGTGCAGGACGAACTCGTGCTCTTGCAGGGCGCGGCGAATACCCGACTCGATGCTGTGCTGTTCCCGGGCGCGCTGGTTCATGGCTTCGATAAAGAAGCCAATGTTGTCCGGCCCCTGTTCCTTGACGTTGCGCATCGCGGTCTCGGCTTTCTTGATCAGCTCGATGGCTTCGAGGCCGTCATCGGGGTAGACGCTGATGCCCAGGCTGGCGGTGACGCTGACGTCATGACCGGCAATCGTCTGCGGCAGACGAATGGCGGTGAGCAGTTTTTCGGCGATGCCGTGGGTTTGTTGAGGGTGGTTGATGTCGCCGAGGATCATCACGAACTCGTCGGAGCCGTAGCGAAACACCGAGTCCGAGCCGCGTACGCACGACAACAGCTGTTGTGCGACTCGTTTGAGCATCTCGTCGCCCGCGGGATGGCCCAGCGCATTGTTGATGCGCTTGAAGCGATCCAGGCCGAGGAACATCACCACCAGTTGTTTGTCATGGCGCCGGCAGACGGCCATGGCCTGGCTCAGGCGATCGCCCAGCAATGTGCTGTTGGGCAGTTCCGTGAGGCTGTCGTATTGCAGCAGGTGCGAAACTTTGAGCAATTCGTGAACCCGCGCCTCGATGGTCTGCTCAAGGCTGAGCATCTTCAGCGCCGCGTCCTGCGCCAGTTGCCATTTCCAGGTCAGGGCGTTGGCCATCTGGCGGATTTCCAGACTGTCGAACGGTTTTTTCAGAATCAGCAACTGGTCGCCGAATTCCAGCCGTTCGGCCATCGCTTCCCAGCTGTAGTCGCTGTATGCCGTGCACAAGGCAATTTGCAGGTTCGGATCGACCCGCCACAGTTGCTCGATGGTTTCCAGGCCATCCCAGCCGGGCGGCATGCGCATGTCGATGAAGGCAAGCGCATAGGGGGTGCCGCTGGCCTGGGCACGTTTGACCAGGGCCAGGGCTTCCTGGCCCTGATAGGCGGAATCGAGCTGGAAGCTCAGGTGCTGCGACTGGCGCGTGCCGAACAGCGTCTGCTCCAGTTGATTCAGATCGGCAGTGTCTTGAACCTGCGGGGCAAGGATCTTGCGAAAATCATCGTGAATCGCCGGCGTGTCGTCGATGATCAGGATGCGCCGGTTGGTCTGGGGAAAAGGGGTTTTCATGCCTCGTCCTCCTTCGGCGTAGGACTCGGACTGTTCTTGAGCAGTCGCCCAGCCTCTTCGGCACAGACCGCCGCGCTGAAATACAGCCCCCGGGCGCTGGGCAGTGGCGCGACGGATGGCACGCAAGGCTGGTCCGGCGACGGCTGTCCTTCGGCGATGATGCCGATGTTCAGGTCCCGGGCGAAGTTGACGATGGCGCGCAGGGCGTTGGCGCCGGCCACATCGTGGGCCGCACTGTCGATGAAGCTCTGCGCCAGTTTGAGGTGATTGACCCGGTAGGTTTTCAGGTAGTCGAACGAGGAGTATTCGGTGCCGAAATCATCGATGGCGATGGTCACGCCCAGCTCGCGCAGGCGCGGCAACGCATCGTTGTGGGTCCATTTGGTCTGGGCCAGCGTCGCCTCGGTGACATCGAAGCGCAGATCCCAGGGGGCCAGCTCCCAGCGAGCGGTGGTGCGCAGCACGTCGTAGATCAACTCGGGACCGCTCTTGAGTTGCGCCAGCGAGAGTTTGATTGCCATGACGGGCGGCGCTACGCCTGCGTCACGCCATTTGCGCATCTGGGCACAGGCGTGTTCCAGGACCCAGCGCCCAAGAGGAATGATCGCCCCGGTGCGCTCCGCCGCCGGCACGAAGGCGCTGGCCGGCAGCAGGCCGAGGCGCGGATGCTGCCAGAGAATCTGCGCCTCCATGCCAAGAATCCTGCCACTGTGCAGATCCATCTCCGGTGCGTAATGCAGTTGCAGCTCATCGCTCTCAAGCGCCGTCATCAATTCGCTGACCAGCGTCATGCGCTCGGCCACTTCGCGCGAGATCGCCTCGGAGTGGAAGTGATACTGGTTGCGGCCCATTTCCTTGGCGCGATACAGCGCCATATCGGCCTGCCCGAGCAGGCTGTCGGCGTCGGGGCTGAGGTCGCTGTAACTGCTGATGCCGATACTGACCGAAATGTGCAGTGCATTGCCGGCCAGGTTGTAGGGGGCCAGCAGCGTGTCGCGGATGTTGGCGGCCATCGCGGCCGATTGGGTCGGGTCGCTGACGTCCATTTGCAGGATCGCGAACTCGTCGCCGCCCAGGCGCGCCACCACGTCGCTTTCCCGCACGCCGAACTTGATGCGCCGGGCCACTTCCTGCAGCAGCAGATCGCCGATCGGGTGGCCCAGGGTGTCATTGATCCGCTTGAAGTGGTCCAGATCCAGGTAAAACACTGCAAACGGCATGGCGCCCCGTCGCGCGGCGGCAAACGCCTGATGCAGGCGTTCGATCAGTGTGGCGCGATTGGCCAGGCCCGTCAGGCCATCGGAGCGCGCCAGCAACGCCAGTTTGTCCTCGGCCAGGCGACGCTCGGTGATGTCGAGGATGATGCCCTCGACTTCCAGTAGACGGCCGTCATGATCGCGCACCGGGATGTAGCGGTTCTCCACCCAGCGCCAGGTTCCCTGGCCGGTGCGCATCCGGAACTCGATGGAAGCGCCTGACGCATGCCGATCCAGCACTCGGGCCATGGCGGCATCGACAATGGCGTGATCGTCCGGGTGAATCAGTTCCTGCGCCCAGTTGGGCGAACGCACCAGGTCGGCGGCGACATGGCCGTAACGGGTGATGTTGTGGGAGATGTACATCAGGGCAAACGAGGGATCGCCGCGCAAACGGTAAAGGATGGTCGGGCTGTTCTGCACGATGATGTTGGCATCGGACAGCTCCCGGGTGCGCTCCTGAACCGCGTGTTCCAGCAGGTTCATCTTCAGATCGGCGTCCTCGGTCATTTGCCATTTGACCGTAAGGGCACTGGCCATCTGCCGGATTTCGATCGCGTCGAAGGGCTTTTTCAGAATCAGCAACCGGTCGTTCAGCGCCAGACGCCGGTCGATGTCTTCCCAGGAGTAGTCGGAATAGGCGGTGCACAAGGCGACTTGCAACTTGGGGTCGACTTGCCACAGCCGTTCGATGGTTTCCAGGCCATCCCAGCCCGGTGGCATGCGCATGTCGATGAAGGCCATGGCGTAGGGACGGTTTTCCGCCAGCGCGGCTTCGAGTTTGTCCAGGGCTTCGCGGCCCTGAAAGGCCGAATCGAGTTCGAAATGCTGGGATTGCTGTACGGACGGGGTGCCAAACAACAGATTCTCGGTTTCGCCCAAGCCATCGTCGCCGGGGATGACCGGGCTGAGAATTTTGGCGAAGTCGCCGTGGATCGACGGGCTGTCGTCGACAATGAGCACACGACGATTGATGTGCGCGGCTGGCGGGTTCATGCCGCGACACCGGTAGGGGGACGTGTTGTCATCAGGGGCATCCTTTTCCCTCGCGATTTGCCTGTTCGAAAGCCGATGGGTCCTGCGCCTTGTACAGCATAGTCGGCTCCTTCCTACTACGCTTTCGGTCCCGGACGAAGATTTGCGTGAATCCAGTCAAAAATCATCTAGCCTTTGACTCAGACGCAGGCCTGAGAGGCGATCGGTCGGTGTGTCGTTAACCCCCTGTTTCGCTTGAGACCATGCCATGGAAGAGCAATCCCCCCCGATGCAGTCCCATCGACCCACGGTGCTGTTGGTCGATGACGAAGAGTCGATCCTCAACAGTCTGCGCCGATTGTTGCGGGGCCAGCCCTATGATGTTCTGTTGGCCACCAGCGGTGCCCAGGCGCTGGACATGCTCGCGCAGCAACCGGTGAATCTGGTGGTGAGCGATGCGCGCATGCCCGGCATGGACGGTGCCTCGTTACTGGCCCATGTCCGCGAGCGCCATCCGCAAACTGCGCGAATCATGCTCACTGGCTATGCCGACCCCGCGGCCATCATCAAAGCCATCAATGAAGGGCAGATTCACCGTTACATCAGCAAACCCTGGAACGACGAAGAGTTGCTGCTGATCCTGCGCCAGTCCCTGGAGCACCAGCATTCCGAGCAGGAGCGTCAGCGTCTGGAACGCTTGACCCGGGTGCAGAACGATCAGCTCAAGTTGCTCAACAGCACCCTGGAAAAGCATGTCGCGGCACGCACGGCCGAACTGCAGCAGACCGCCGACATGCTCGATCTGGCTTACGAAGAGCTCAAACACAGCTATGTCACGGGCACCGAAGTGTTCTCGCTGCTGGCCAATCTGCGTTTGCCACCTGCCAAGCAGACCAACCGGCAGATCATCGAACTGGTGCGCAGCTACTGCAAACAGCATGGCCTGGACGAGGCCACCAGCCGCGACCTGACCATGGCTGCGGCGCTGTACAACGTCGGCAAACTGAGCTGGACCGACGGCATGATGGCGACGCCCTCGGATTTGTTGCGCCATACCGATCGCGAGCGTTATCGCAGTTACCCCAAGCAGAGCGAATCGCTGCTCATGACGCTGGACCCGATGAAGGACGCGGCACGCCTGATCCTGCATCATCAGGAGCGCTGGGACGGCAGCGGGTTTCCCGACCGGCTCAAGGGCGAGGCCATTCCGTTCGGTTCACGCTTGCTGAAGCTGGCGGTGGATTTTGTCGAGTTGCAGCGCGGCCTGATCCTCGAACGGCAGATGAACAGCGATGAAGCGCTGCTGTACCTGCGCCAGTACGCCGGCCGTTTGTACGATCCCGATCTGGTCGAAGATTTCATTCAGGTGTGTGCGGCGTTCCTCAGCGACGTCACGCTGGCCGATCCGTCGGTCAAGGTGCTGTCTACTCGGGACCTCGCAGCGGGGATGATTCTGGCGCGCAATCTCAATGCCGATAACGGCATGCTGCTGCTCAACGCCGGCAAGGTCCTCAGCCCGCTATTGGTGGAAAAGCTGATTGCATTCGAAGCCATGGAGGGTGGCAAATACAAGATTTTCGTCAAGGTGCCGGAGGAGGTTGAAGCCACGCTCAAGGCGCTGGGGCAATGATCTGCGAGGTGACGTCATTGGGGCGGGCATGGGATCCTTGCGGTTTTTCCAGGCCGGTGGCTGACCCATGACTTCTGCATCCGTTGCATCTCCGCACCTCATTCGTATTGCCGCCGCGCTGCTGCTCGACCCCGAAGGCCAGACCCTGCTGGTGCGCAAGCGCGGAACCACGGCGTTCATGCAGCCGGGCGGCAAGATCGAGGCACATGAATTGCCGGTGCACGCGCTGGCCCGCGAGCTGGAAGAAGAGCTGGGCCTGGTGATCGATCCGGCGCAGGCGTCTTTTCTCGGCCAGTTCTCGGCGCCTGCCGCCAACGAGCCGGGGTGTGTCGTTCAGGCGGATATCTTTCAAGTGACGATCGACACTGACGTGGCCCCGGCTGCTGAAATCGAGGAAGTGATCTGGATCGACCCGGCCACCGACGCTGGACTTGTTCTGGCGCCATTGACACGCGACCTGATCCTGCCGTTTTATCGCAACTCACTGAACGCACTCGCCTGATCTCCACGCAAAGGACTTTGCCATGATCCCACTTCAAGACTTGCTGATCTTCGCCGCCGCGGCGCTGTTGATGGTGCTGACCCCGGGGCCGAACATGATTTACCTGATCTCGCGTTCGATCTGTCAGGGACGCAAGGCCGGGGTTACGTCGTTGCTGGGTGTGGTGAGTGGATTCTTCGTGCATATGTTCGCCGCGGCTGCCGGGTTGACTGCGGTGTTTCTGGCGGTGCCGATGGCCTATGAAGTGCTGAAGTGGGCCGGTGCCCTGTATTTGCTGTGGCTGGCCTGGCAAGCGGTCAAACCCGGTGCGCGCTCGCCGTTCGAAGCGCAGCAACTGCCGGCGGATTCTCCGCGCAAACTGATCACCATGGGTTTTCTCACCAGCGCACTGAACCCGAAAATCGCGGTGTTCTACCTCTCGGTGTTTCCGCAATTCATCACCCCCGAGCACGGTTCGGTGTTCACCCAGAGCATCATCCTCGGCCTGACCCAGATCAGCGTCAGTTTCACCGTCAATCTGCTGATCGCGCTGTTCGCCGCGGGCATTGCTTCGTGGTTCGTGCGTAACCCGACGTGGCTGGCGCTGCAGCGTTATTTCATGAGTTTCGTGCTGGGTGGTCTGGCTGTACGCCTGATGCTTGAACAACGCAGGACGGCGTGAGCATGTGGATCGAACGGCTGGACGCCAGCCATGCGCTGGCCTACCGCGAGCTGATGCTTGAGGCCTACGACCGCCATCCGCAGGCGTTCACCTCCAGTGTGCGCGAGCGCGCGGTGATGCCGCTGAGCTGGTGGGAAGCGCGCCTGACCAGCAAGCTCGATGTGGTGTTGGGTGCCTTCGAGGCCGGCATTCTGGCCGGTATCGTCGGCCTGGCGTTCGAACCCCGGGAAAAGGCCCGCCACAAGGCCACGCTGTTCGGCATGTACGTGTCAGCCGATTTTCGTCAGCACGGTGTGGGCCATGAACTGGTGCAGGCCGCGCTGGCCGAAGCACAAAATCACCCTGGGCTGAAAGTCATCCAGCTCACCGTCACCGCCGGCAACGACGCCGCGTTCAACCTGTACCAGCGTTGCGGCTTCATCCAGTTCGGCCTTGAGCCGCTGGCGGTGCGGGTCGGCGAAGACTACTTCGACAAGATTCACATGTGGCGTGAATTACCCTGAGAGGGGACAAGATCAAAAGATCGCAGCCTGCGGCAGCTCCTGCACCGATCTCTGTAGGAGCTGCCGCAGGCTGCGATCTTTTGATTTTTAGCGTCAGCGCACCGCGCTGACGCCATCCAGCGTCGAGAACGACGTGTCCTTGGCCGTCAGCAGGAAATCGCGCATGTACGGCGCATCCAGCATGTCCGTGCGGATCGCCGCGTACAGCGTGGCAAACAGACCTTTCTCGCCCAGCCGCTTGGCCTTCACATAGCCGCGCGAGCTGTACTCGTGCAGCGCCCAGTGCGGCATGCCGCAGACGCCACGGCCGCTGGCGACCAGTTGCATCATCATCACCGACAGCTCCGAAGTACGGACCTGCGCCGGTTCGATGTCGGCCGGTTCCAGGAAGCGCGTGAAGATGTCCAGCCGATCGCGTTCCACCGGGTAGGTGATCAGGGTTTCGGTGAGCAGGTCTTCAGGGACGATGTAGGGTTTGCTCGCCAGTGGATGCTGGTTGGCGACTGCCAGCATCGCTTCGTAGGTGAACAGCGGCACGTAGGTGATGCCGGCGATGTCCAGCGGATCGGAGGTCACCACCAGGTCCAGGTCACCCCGGGCCAGCGCCGGCAGCGGGGCGAAGGCGAAGCCCGACGCCAGGTCGAGTTCGACTTCCGGCCAGGCGTCGCGGAACTGGTCGATGGTCGGCATCAGCCACTGGAAGCAACTGTGACACTCGATCGCCATGTGCAGGCGCCCGGCAGTGCCACCGGCCAGACGGCTGATGTCGCGTTCGGCGGCGCGCAGCAGTGGCAGGGTCGCGTCAGCCAGTTGCAGCAGGCGCAGGCCGGCGCTGGTGAAACGCACCGGTTTGGTCTTGCGCACGAACAACGGCATGCCCATGCGTTCCTCCAGTTCCTTGAACTGGTGGGACAGCGCCGACTGGGTCAGGTGCAGGCGGTCGGCGGCGTCGACCAGGCTGTCGGCTTCGCGCAGGGCATGCAGGGTTTTCAGATGACGGATTTCAAGCACTGCTGGCCCCATGAATAAAATTTGTGATCAATTCGAAGGCGGTGAGTTTGTCTCATGTTGATCGAGCTGTCGACTCACAAAACGGCAGCGGCGCACCAGGTGTGCTCCGCTGCTCCAGATTCACAGTGCTGAAAACAGGCGGGTGCCCAGCGGTTTACCGATGTCACCCCGCCAGATCGCTTCAACCTGAGCGCCGCCGGCGGCTTGGGCCTGCTGCCATTGCAGACCGAGATGGCGTTGCGCCGGCAACTTCAAGTGCGCTTTGACAAAGTCCTGGAACGGCACTTTGTCCGACGTGTAGTGAAAGTGCGCGTACCACAGCGTGCGTGGCGGGTTACTGGTCAGGTCACGCACCTCGTATTCCTGCAGGAAGTCCTGGCGTCCGTCGGCACGCTTGCCCTGCGCACGCAGCCCACCGTCCTTGCGGATATCCACCACTTTTTGTTGCAGCAGATAGTCCAGATAACCTTCAGTGGGCGTCTGGCTGCGCAGTGACTGTTCGATGCGCAGTGTGCGCCCCGCGTCGCGCAGTTGCTGTGCCTGAGTGTTCAATTGCAGCACCAGCGACTCGTCGGGCGACAGCCGTTCGATGGTGTCGGCCCGGGTACTCAATTCCAGCGCTTCACTGCTCAGCATGTGCTCCAGGTCCACGGGCAACATGTCTTGTCGGGTGTAGCCCATGACTTTGTTGCGGTAGGCCGGAACGCTGGCAAGTCGTTTGCGGGCCTCCTTGAGCAGCGGCTGGATGTCGGTCTGCATCACGAGGGCGGCGGGTGCCGATGCGGTGTGCAGCAGATATTTGCCGCTCGAACGCGGCAACCAGGTTTCCCGGTAGCCATCGAGACCTTCGATGGTGAAGCGTTTTTGTCGGGTGACGGCATCGATGGTCTGGGTGCCGATCAGCAATTGGTTGTCCTCGGTTTCGAACAGTTGCCGGCCGCTGTTGCCTTTGGCTTTGATCGGCTGTCGGTGCTTGATGGCTTGCCGCGCGTGGGTTTCGATTTTGCTCAAGCCGTCTAGAAAAGGCGTGACCTGTTCCAGGTCCAGATGCTGTGGATAACCGAGGCACCAGGCATTCAACTGCCGGCGGAACCCGGCGTAGGTCTCAAGGCAATCCTCAAGCACCCGATTGCGCTGGACCTGGGTGGCGTTAACCTCGGGCAGGTAGTGTTGCGTCATCAGTGCGCGTCCAACCTTGGACCGGGCCTTTTTCATTTGCACCTGAAAGTAGCTCCAGGACAAATCGTCGATGGCGTCGTAGTGGGTGATGAGCTCCAGAATATTCGAGGTTTTCAGGTAATCGCAGGTGACTTCGCCCAAGTACTCATTTATGGCGGAGATGTTGTCGGCCACGACGGCTTTCTGGCTGCGGTGGGTGATGCGTGTATTCCACAGATTGGCCTGTTCGGTGGTGCTGTGCAGGTGCTCGAACTCTTTGAGGAACTGCTTGCGCACCCCTTTGCGTCGGGTCATCAGTGCCAGATGGGCGGCGCTATCGGTGAACGGCGTTGCATCGGATTCAGCGACCATTTCTTCGATCTTGCTCAGGTATTCCAGCAACCTGGCCCGGGACACGTTGAGACGCTGGATAGTGCGGTCGACCACGACCCATGCGCAGCGGCTTTGAAAATTTTCGATCTGCACACGCTTGCGGCCGTGGCTCAGGGGCAGCAGCTCGGTGAGATCCTGGTACGCGGCCTGGGCGACGTCGATGTCGTTGACACACGCCGCGTCGACCCTGGCTTGCAACGGCCTGCGCTCGGCAACGGTCAGCGCCTGGTAGCGTTCGAGTAACTGGCCGGAGCTTTGGGTCTGGGTATTCAGGCGCCGGGTAGTGGCGTCGATGCTGTGGGACAGGGCCAGTTGACGGCGCAGTTGGCGATCCACCCACCAGCGCGGGAGCCAGCCACGAATGGCGGCGGGCCACAGCGGATCGAGACCGTCGGCCATGTGCCCGAGCACCGCGCCACCCCCGACACCGCCGCCGGCGATCGTTGTGCCGTACACCGCGTAATGGCTGTTCCAGTAGCCCGCTTCATCCAGAGCGATCGGTTGCTTGTAGGTGCGTGTGCTGGTTGCGCTCAGGCGCCATTGCGGCGGGCTCTGACTCAGTTCGACGCGGTAGATGCGACCATGGCTGATGATGAAGTCGCCGTCGGCATGGCGATAGACATTGCGATACATCCCTTCGCTGCCCGGTTGCAGACCGGCGAGGGAAATCGGGCGTTCGTATTCGTACCCCTTGAAGCGTTCCAGCGAGTAGCGTGCCCGTCGTTGTGTCGAAGCAACCAGGCTTGCAGGGCGTCTGCCCAATGTCTGCAATTGGCGCAGACGGGTGAGGGAGCGCGCACTGCGGGCAACGTTTGTACCGGGCAGGACGTCCATGGCCGCATCGATCAGCGACAGCAACACGGCTTCCACTTCGGCCAGGCCATGCCCGACATCGCCACGCAGAAACGCCGCCACCGCCAGATTGGCACTGCTCCAGGCGTCATACAGAGCGATGGCGCTGCCGACGAAGGGCACCATGCCCACGGCCATTTTCAGGTAGTTGAAGAGCGTGCCGGATTGCAACGCGACGGTTTCCAGATACAGCGCGTCGTTAGAGCGCGAGGTGACGCGATGGGCTTGCAGCAATCGGCCCATGTGCACGTTGAGCATGTGCGTGGCCAGAGACGTGCTGGCCGGCCAGGCCTGACCCGTACCAATGATGGCGTCGAAGTTTTTCAGCAGCGCCTGATTGATCCGGCTGACATGCCGGTCTGCGTCGCCAGTGATCGCTCGCCCGGCCAGATAAGCGGGCATGGCGGTTTGCAGGCACAGGTTGTACAACGCCTTGCGCGCCTCTTCGAGGCTGTCGAACTGACGCAGAAATACTCCGTCGGGGCTGTCAGGCAGATACAGCAGCGTCTGTTGGCTGATCTGCTCCTCAATGAAGGTGACACCCGCCAGTGTGCTCGGCCCTTGCCCGTGCGTGTCGTCGCCGCCTGCGCTCAAGTGCGCCGGCAGCAGCACGATGCGTCGGCCATGGGGCGTGTAGGCCGCACGACTGTCGGCATCGATGGCGATGTCGAGGATTTGCTGGCCGTCGGTGGTTATGTCGCCCCGCAACAGCGCAAACGCGCCGTGCAGTTTAAGCATCAGCCGCCATGGCTCGCTCAGGCATTCACGGCGCCAGGCATTGTCGAAGGTCGATTCACCCGGGGGGCCGAGAAAGGCCTGGCGGATCAGCGCTTCATACTTGCCGGCGAGATCCTGCCTGGCCACGAGTTTGCGCAGCCAGGGCGGGGTGATCGCGGCTTTGACTTTGCGACGTTGCGCTTCGACCCCGCCGCTGACCTCGACCTGCATGAACGACAGGCGCCACCACATCGACTGGTCAATGTTGCCTTGCAGCAGATCGGCGAGCGGCAGCTTGCTCCGTTGCGTACTGGCGATCAGCGTATTGCGCTGAGGCGTTCCGGGGGCCGGTCCTTCGATAACCTCTTTGCGCCAGGTTGTGGCGTCGGGAACGTCCAGCACGACCTCAACGTTTTCAGTCAGGCCAAACGTCTGTTGCAGGTCAGCGAAGATCGCGTTGCGGCTGAAGGTGTCGCGCGAAGGCAATTCGCGCTCGAGCAACCGGTGGGAGTCCTTCATCGCTTTGATGTAAGCGCTGAACAAGGTCTTGAGCGCCTTGCGTCGGGCTTCGGGTAATGCACGCAACCAGGACGGCAAGCGGTCGGCCAGTGCAGCGCTGTGGTTTTGCTCGACGAGGTGTGTGTAGCTCAGCTCCCGCGAGGGCGAGGCGGGAACCGTCAAACGTGCTATGGCCTGTTCGCGCAGTTCTTCCAGTGCCGAGCTGCGTTGAGCTGCATGCGAGGGAAGGGGATTGGCGGTCAGTATCTGGCTGGCCTGCTGGACACAGGCGTAGAGCTGCATCTGCAACCCGTATTCGAACGGATCGGTGCTCAGCGCCAGGATATGCAGCGCCTGGGTGGTAGCGTGAGCCGGGATTTTGAACAGCGTCGCTTCCAGCGCCTGGCGTGAGGCGAATCGCTGCAGGCCGCCGAAGCGGCCTGGCCAGTAAAGCAACAGGCTTTGATCCGAAGACGGCAACAATGCCGAGGGCTGGCAGAACAGCAGAACCCCGTCCAGCTCCTGGGTTTGCGGGTGGCTGGCGTCGTGCTCGGTGTCGGTCGCCGCCAGCATCAGTCGCGCCACGACGACCTCGGTCGGGCGTGGTTGAGCGGGCGCATCCAGCACGGACTTGAGCCATTGATGCTCTTCGCCGCTGATCTGCTTCAGGCTCGCTTGCAGTTCGGCCTCGGCCCGCAAACCGTTCAGCCGTGCCTGATAAAGCGCGGTGTAATGCGGGTGGGTCTTATGGCGTAGTTCGAGCATCTGCAGGTCGTTGTCGGGGTTGAGCAACTGCGTGGCGGCAACTTGACTGGCCTGTTCAGCCGTCGCGAGGTCATCGAGTCGTTGTTGCAGGCGGTGTAGTTGCGGGACGTGCCGGTCGCCTTCAACGTCGCTCCCGAGCAGGTGCTCCAGTGCGCTCTGTTGCAGGCTCAGGGCCCTGAGGCGCTGGCCCAATGGAATGTCGGGACTGAGCTGGTAGAACGGCGCGAGATCGTCTGGTCCGTCGATGGCCGGCCGTTCCGGAGGCAGCGAGAGTACGGTTTCGCGACGTTGGCGATCTGGCGCAAGGCGCTTGAACTGTGTCAGCAGAGCCTCGGCGCTTTGCGTCAATGCCGCTGCTTCGAGTGCGCTGTACTCAATGCTGATGCCCGGTGATTCCAGCCGCTGTTGGCCGAGCAGTTGCGGTTGCTGCTCGATCAGCCAGCCCTGCAAGGCAAGGCGATCATGGAAGCTTATCCAGGCCAGGGTGGACGATGGCAAATACAACAGGAGCGGGGCCGCTGGATCGCCACAGAGGGTGATGAGCAGCGCGCCGGCCAGTTCGACCGTCGGGCGCTCCGCGCCTTTGAGTCGCAGCTGTTGGACAGACACCGTGCAGGTCGCTGGTGCTGTCGGGTCGATGAGCGTCTGCAGCGCTTCGATCTGTCCCTCAGCCAATGTGCCGTTGGCGAACGCCCAATGGCTCGACACCTCGAAATGCTGCCGATACAAGCCGATTGCGTGGGCCTTGCGAGTCACTGGGGTGCCCCGTGCCCGGGCGCTCCACCACTGCTCGTCAAGCATTGATGGCGGATCTTGCGTCATGAGGTCGAGCCACTGATCGTGGCAGTCGCGCCAGCGCGCCGTGGTGCTCAACAGCAGGCTCTGATCCGGGTTGGGGAGTAAGGGGGGGGCGAGACCGAAGTCGGTCGGTCGCTGCGAGAGTTCGTCGAACATGAAGACAGATCTCCAGAGAGCGTGAAGGCCGGGCAAACCGGCGTTCGCGCCATTAGAGGTCAGCGACGGCAGGGGCGGGTGGTACATAGTTATCGCGGTGCTTTGAGTGCGGCGCTGACGACCGCTCGGCAAACTTCATCAAACTGTCATGCAACTGTGGCAGCGCGCTTGAACAAACTTCATCAGACTCGCGCTCTACTGGGGTTCTGCGTTTCGGTGTTTTTCATGATCAAGGGCTTTTTTTCGCTCGCGGCCGTTCTGGTCGCGTTTTTATTCGGTGCGCCATCGTTCGCGGCCGCGCGTTGCGACGTGAATGTGCCGACCGAGCATGTCGATCTGCAGCAAGTGAGCATTGCCTACCAAAGCATCGGCCGCGCGTCGGACCCGGCGCTGTTGTTGGTCATGGGCCTGGGCGGCCAGTTGATCCACTGGCCGGACGAAGTGGTGGTTGCGCTGTGTCAGCAAGGCTTTCGGGTGATTCGTTATGACAACCGCGATGTCGGTCTGTCGACCTGGCGCCAGGCACCGGTCGAGGCCAATCTGACGTTTGAAGTGCTGCGCTACAAGCTCGGCTTGCCGGTGTCGGCGCCGTATTCATTGACCGACATGGCCGACGACGCGCTGGGCTTGATGGACGCGCTGCACATCGACCAGTTTCACGTACTGGGCGCGAGCATGGGCGGGATGATCGCCCAGCATCTGGCGGCGATGGCGCCCCAACGGGTGGAGAGCCTGACGCTGATCATGACCAGCTCCGGCGCCGAAGGCTTGCCGGCACCGAGCGCGGCGCTGGTGCAACTGCTGGCGCGACGCGGTGCGCCCAATCGCGAAGTGGCGCTGGAGCAGCAGGCTGACCTGCTGGCGGCGCTGGGCAGTCCGGCGGTCAGCGATGATCGGCAGGCGCTGCTGCATCAGGCAGCGATTGCTTATGACCGCGCGTTCAACCCTGAAGGTGTGAAGCGCCAGATCATGGCGATTCTCGCGGAGCCGAGCCGGGTGGCCTTGCTCAATCAACTGCGGGTGCCGACCCTGGTGGTGCACGGCACGGCCGATCCGTTGTTGCCGGTGATGCACGGCGTGCACCTGGCGGCGCACATTCGCGGCAGTCAGTTGAAACTGATTCCGGGGCTGGCCCATCGTTTCCAGGAAGCGTTCAAGGCGCCGTTGCTGGCGGCGGTGTTGCCGTATCTGCAGCAACATCGTGAAGACACGTCACACTGGGCGCAGATCGAGCCGGTGGCGGCGGGGAATCTGCTTTAACCGATAGGTTGGCGGTATTTGATCTGGCCCCTTCGCGAGCAGGCTCGCACACATTGAAATGCATCCCCTGTAGGAGCTGCCGAAGGCTGCGATCTTTTGCTTTTGCAGATCAAAAGATCGCAGCCTTCGGCAGCGCCTACCGGTGTATCTTTCAGATTTTGCGATGTGTGATCTGTCCGCGAGGTGTGTGATGAGTTCCGCTTTGAAAATCGATTTTGTCAGCGACGTGTCCTGCCCGTGGTGCGTCGTCGGTCTGTACGGCCTGCTGCAGGCGCTGGAGATTCTGCGCGAAGAAGTGCAGGCCGAGATTCATTTCCAGCCGTTCGAACTGAACCCGAAAATGGGCCCCGAGGGGCAGAACATCACCGAGCACATCGGCGAGAAATACGGTTCGACCCCGGAGCAGTCGCAGAAGAACCGCGAAGCGATTCGTGCCCGTGGCGCCGACGTCGGATTCGCCTTTCGCACCGATAGCAACAGCCGCATCTACAACACCTTCGATGCGCATCGCCTGCTGCACTGGGCCGGGCTCGAGGGGTTGCAGTTGCGCTTGAAAGAGGCGCTGTTCAAGGCGTATTTCACTGACGGCGGCAATCCGTCCGATCACGCGCAATTGATGCAGATTGCCGAAAGCGCGGGCCTGGACCGGCAGCGCGCGGCGGCGATTCTGGCCTCCGACGAGTTTGCCGATGAGGTGCGCGAAGAAGAGCAGCTCTGGCTGCAACGCGGCGTGAGTTCGGTGCCGACTGTGGTGTTCAACGGTCAGTACGCGGTGACGGGCGGGCAGCCGGTGGACACCTTTGTCGGGGCGATCCGGCAGATCATGGCCGAGTCCAGGGGCGGCACCGTCAACGGGTAAAGCTCCTACAGGCGGCGAAGGTTGTGATCAGGCGTGCAGACGCACCCATACCGAGACCAGCACTGTCGCCGCGATCAACCACGCGACCACCGCCACGGCGAGTGACGCCTCCAGGCGCATGCGGTCAACCATGACGTACAGCGTCGCCAGATAGATGAAGTACGGAATGATCGACCACATGCCAAACACGATTGTGGCTTTCAAATCCTCCAGCGAGCGACCCTTGCCGACGATGTAATGGGCGATCAGGGCAAAGGTCGGAAACAGCGGCACCAGCCCGGCGATGTAATAGTTTCGGGTCTTGGACAGCGCGGCGAGGATCACCACCACTGCCGCGCCGAGTGCCGCTTTGAGAATCAGATCCATCAGTGGCTCAACCCGTACTTTTTCACTTTGTCGAACAGCGTGGTCTTGGCCATGCCCAGTTCCAGGCTGGCCTGGGTCAGGTTGCCACCGCTGCGCTGCAGGGCATCGCTGAGCAGGTTGCGCTCGAACGCTTCCACCGCTTCGGCAAATGCCAGGCCCTGGCTGCCGCTGCTGGCGCCGGACTTCTTGAATGCCGGCAGACCGAGGGCGAAGCGTTCGGCGACATTGCGCAGTTCACGCACGTTGCCCGGCCAGTCGTGGCTCATCAGGTTCGACAGGGTCTGGTTGTCCAGTTCCGGCAACACCCGGTCGAAACGCAACGCCGACTGCTGGGTGAAGTGTTCGAACAGTTGCAGGATGTCTTCGCGACGCTCGCGCAGTGGTGGCAATTCCAGGGTCACCACGTTGAGCCGGTAGTACAAGTCGCTGCGGAAGTCGCCGGCCTTGCTCGCTTCGTCGAGGTCGGACTTGGTCGCCGCAATCACCCGGCAATCCACCGCCACGCTCTGGTTCGAACCGAGGCGTTCCAGGGTGCGCTCCTGCAATACGCGCAGCAGTTTGATCTGCAGCGGCAGCGGCATGCTTTCCACTTCGTCGAGGAACAGCGTGCCGCCGTCGGCGTGTTCGATCTTGCCGATGCGCCGTTTGCCGGCACCGGTGAAGGCGTTGGCCTCGTGGCCGAAGATCTCGCTTTCGAAGAGGTTTTCCGGCAGGCCGCCGCAGTTCAGCGCGACGAACTGCTTGGCGTGCCGGCGGCTGAAGTCGTGCAGGCAGCGGGCGACCAGTTCCTTGCCGGTGCCGGTCTCGCCTTCGATCAGCACGTTGGCCGAGGTGTCGGCGACGTTGGCGATCAGTTCGCGCAGGTTCTGCATCGCCGGTGAACGACCGATGATGCGGCCCTCAAGGGAGTCGCGTTCGGCCAGTTGTCGCCGCAGCGACGACACTTCCCGGGCGAGGCTGCGTTGCTCCAGCGCGCGACGGGCGACGTCCACCAGACGCTCCGGCGAGAAGGGTTTCTCCATGAAGTCGTAGGCGCCTTTCTGCATCGCGCCGACGGCCATGGAGATATCGCCGTGGCCGGTGATCAACACCACCGGCAGGCTGCGGTCGCGTTGCTTGAGACGGGTCAGCAATTCCAGGCCATCGATGCCCGGCAGGCGAATGTCGCTGATGACGATCCCGGCAAAGTTGTCACCGACCTGCGCCAGCGCTTCTTCGGCACTGCCGACGCCGATGCAGGGAATGTCTTCCAGGGTCAGCGCCTGCTGGCAACCGAGCAGCACATGGGGGTCGTCTTCGACGATCAGCACACTAAGGTCGTGGTTCATATTGGCTCGGCAGGAGTAGGGCTTACCAACGGTAAACTGAGGACGAAGGTGGTGCCACCGCTGCCCGGGTGTTCGACACCCAGGTGTCCGCCGGTGGCGGCAGCGAGGCTGGCAGAGAGAGTCAGGCCGAGGCCCAGACCCTGTTCGCCGGGTTTGGTGGTGAAGAACGGTTCGAACAGATGCTTGCGCGCTTCGGCATCGACGCCGTGGCCATTGTCGCGCACCCGTAGACGGTATTTCCCGTTGAATTCTTCGCCCTCCAGCCATAGTTCGGGCTGCGGTTGCGCCTGCATGGCGTCGAGGGCGTTGCCGATCAGGTTGACCAGAATCTGTTCGAGGCGGGTCTGGTCGATCTGCACCTGCACGTCGATGAACTGCCGATGCAGCTGCAACGCCATGCTGTCCACCCGCGCGCCGAGCAATTGCAGCGCCGCGTCCACCGCTTTGCCGAGACTGGCCTGGCCCTTGTCGTCACCACGCCGGGCGAACGCGCGCAGGCTGGCGGTGATCCGGCCCATGCGGTCGATCAGGTCGTTGATGGTCTTGAGGTTGGTGCTGGCGACGTCGAGCTGACCGCGTTCGAGGAAGCGAATGGTGTTGCCGGACAGCGTGCGCATCGCCGCCAGCGGCTGGTTCAATTCGTGGGCGATGCTGGTCGACATCTGGCCGATGGCCGCGAGTTTGCCGGCCTGCACCAGTTCGTCCTGGGCGCGGCGCAGGGTTTCTTCGGCCTGGCGTCGTTCGCGGATCTGACTCTTGAGGCGTTCGTTGCTGGCGCGCAGGTCGGTGGTGCGTTCGGTAATCCGACGCTCCAGCTGATTGTTGGCTTCCTGCAAGGCTTCGCGGGCGGCGAGGCGGGTGGCGATGACCTTGCGCCGCTCGTTCCAGGCGATCAGCAGGAACGCCACCAGAGCGAAGGCGACCGACACCAGAATCCCTTGGTTGATCGCCTCGCGCCGCAAGTCCTGCAACGGTGTGAGCAGGGTGAAGTTCCACGGTGTGTCGCTCAGCGGCCGGGTCTGCGCCAGGTAGCTGATGCTGTCGTCGTCGGCGCTCAGTTCGCTGTTGGCCGGGAAGGTCAGTTTCTCCACGCCCTCGGCCAGGATTTCGCGGGCCAGCGGTTGCAGTTCGTTGAGCGGGAACCAGTAATACTGCAGGCTGCGGGCGAGTTTTTCCTTGGTTTCGTCGCTCAGCGGTACCACCGACTTCAGGCGTCGCGCCGGATCGCTGGAGAGAATGATGATACCGTTCTCGTCGCTGACGAAGGCTTCCAGGCGTGCCCGCTGCCAGCGTTCTTCCAGTGCTTCGAGACGCACCTTGACCACGGCGACGCCGATGATCTTGCCGTGTTCTTCCAGGCCGTGGGCCAGGTAATAACCGGGTTCGCCGCTGGTGCTGCCGATCCCGTAGAAACGCCCGGGTTCGCCGCGCACGGCTTTCTGGAAATAGGCGCGAAAGGACAGGTCTTCACCCAGATAGCTGTCGACGTCGCGCCAGTTGCTGGTGGCCATCACGCGGCCGGTGGTGTCCATCACGTAGATGGCCCGACTGCGGCTGCGCCGGTTCAGGCCTTCAAGGTAGGCGTTGACCGTTTGCCGGTGTTCCGGCGTCGGGTCGGCCAGCAACTGCGGGACACTGGTTTCCAGTTCCAGCAGGCTGGGCAGGTAGGTGTACTTGCTGATCTCGCTTTCGACCGTGCGCGCATGCAGTTCCAGCTGGCGCTGGCCGCTTTCGCTGAGGTTGCGGATGCCGAAATGTTCACTGGTCCAGAAGCCGGCGTAACCCAGTCCGATCATCAACACGATGATCAGCGGCGGCAGGAACAGATGGCGAATCAGACGGGGCTTCACGGCAAGTGATGGCGGCGCTGCGCGATAGAGATTGGGGTCGCATTTCATCACAGTTGCCTTGGGTCAACCACCACAACAAACCTCACCAATCCGCTGTAGGAGCTGCTGCAGGCTGCGATCTTTTGATCTTGCTGTTTAAAGGCAAAAGATCGCAGCCTGCGGCAGTTCCTACAGAGAGAGCGGCGGTGTTGCTTTTAGTGCTGCAGGATTTTCTCGAGGAAGTGCTGCGCGCGTTCGGAGCGGGCGCTGATGTCGCCGAAGAACTCCTCTTTCGGGCAGTCTTCGATGATCTTGCCCGCGTCCATGAAGATCACGCGGTCGGCCACTTTGCGGGCGAAGCCCATTTCGTGGGTCACGCACATCATGGTCATGCCTTCCTGGGCCAGTTGCACCATCACGTCGAGCACTTCATTGACCATTTCCGGGTCGAGCGCCGAGGTCGGTTCGTCGAACAGCATGACGATCGGGTCCATCGCCAGCGCACGGGCAATCGCCACACGCTGTTGCTGACCACCGGACAGTTGCCCCGGGTGCTTGTGGGCGTGCGCCGACAGACCGACGCGCTCCAGCAGTTGCAGACCTTTCTTGGTCGCTTCTTCCTTGCTGCGACCGAGCACCTTGATCTGCGCGATGGTCAGGTTTTCGGTGATGGTCAGGTGCGGGAACAGCTCGAAATGCTGGAACACCATGCCGACGCGCGAGCGCAGTTTCGGCAGGTTGGTCTTGGAGTCGGCAATCGAAGTGCCGTCGACGACGATGTCGCCTTTCTGGAACGGCTCCAGCGCGTTGACGCACTTGATCAGAGTCGACTTGCCCGAGCCCGAAGGGCCGCAGACCACGATCACTTCACCTTTTTTGACCTCGGTGCTGCAATCAGTCAGCACCTGGAAGTCCCCATACCACTTGTTGATGTTTTTGATAGAGATCATACGGCGAACCTTTTTTGCAGACGCTTGACCAGCAGCGAGGCGGAAAAGCTGATGATGAAGTAGACGACACCGGCGAAGATCAGGAACTCGTTGGAACGACCAATGATGTCGCCGCTGGAGCGGGCGGAGTTGAGGAAGTCCACCAGGCCCACGGTGTAGACCAGCGAGGTGTCCTGGAACAGGATGATCGACTGTTGCAGCAGCAACGGGGTCATCTTGCGGAACGCCTGGGGCAGGATGATCAGGCGCATGGTCTGGCCATAGGTCATGCCCATCGCCTGCGCGGCGGCCATCTGGCCTTTGGGGATCGACTGCACGCCGGCCCGGACGATTTCACAGAAGTACGCGGCTTCGAACATCATGAAGGCCACGACGCAGGAGGTGAACGCACCGATCGGGGTGTCTTCGCCGGTGATCCAGCGCAGCACGAACGGCACCGCCAGGTAGAACCAGGTGATCACCAGCAGCAGCGGGATCGAACGGAAGTAGTTCACATAGGCGCCGGCCACACGCGACAGCAGTTTGCTGGACGACAGGCGCATCAGAGCGAGGATCGTGCCGAGCACGATGCCGCCGATCACGCCCATGACCATCAACTGCAGGGTCATGACCATGCCGTTCCACAGACCCGGGATGGCGGGGATGATACCGCTGAAATCGAAGTCCATTATTTACCCCCCACGGAGATCAGGCCGGGCACCGCGACTTTCTTCTCGACCATGCGCATCAGCAACATCAGGCTCATGTTCAGGGTGAAGTAGATCAGCGTGGCCAGGGTGAACGCTTCAAACAGGTTGGCGGAGAATTCGGCGGTCTGTTTGGTTTGCGCCAGCAGTTCCATCAGGCCGATCAGGGACGCCACGGAGGAGTTCTTGAAGACGTTGAGGAATTCCGAGGTCAGCGGCGGAATGATGATGCGGTAGGCCTGGGGCAGCAGCACGTTCCAGTAGATCTGCGGCAGCTTGAAGCCCATGGCACGGGCGGCGGATTCCTGGCCGCGCGGCAGCGCCTGGATGCCGGTACGCACTTGCTCGCACACACGGGCGGCGGTGAACAGGCCCAGGCACACGACAACGCTCAGGTAGGCCGAGGTGGTCGGGTTGAGGTCCTGCTTGTACCAGTCCTGCAGGTTTTGCGGCAGCAGGTCGGGCACCAGGAAGTACCAGATGAACAGCTGAACCAGCAGCGGCACGTTACGAAACAGTTCGACGTAGCAGGTCGCGATGCCCGATACGAGGCGGTTCGGCACGGTGCGCATGACCCCCAGAATGGAGCCCAGCAGCAAGGCGATAATCCACGCCACGACAGCGATGGCGATGGTCCAGCCCAGGCCGGCGATGTACCAGTCGAGATACGTCTCGCTGCCAACGCCGGTGGACTTGAAGAACACGCCCCAGTCCCAGTTGTAATTCATTAGGGTCTCCCCTCGAAATCGATCGATGTACAAGCACCCGCTTGGGAAAGATCCTTTCCCATCCGACGTTGAACGCCGGGCACACGCGATCGGCTCGGAAACCGCCAGGTCGAGTGTTCCACAGTAAGGCCAGCAGGTAGTAACAGACGCCTGAGGGAAGGTGGCTCCCTCAGGCGATAAGGTTAGTCAGGAATCAGATTTTTACGTCAGGCGCCGGCTTGTCGCTCGGGTTGGCGATCAATTCCTTGACCTTGTCGCTCATCGGGAAGTTGAGGTTCAGGCCTTTTGGCGGGATCGCGCTTTCGAACCACTTGCTGTAGATCTTGTTGATCTCGCCGGACTTGTACAGGCCGACGATGGCGGCATCGACAGCCTTCTTGAAGGCCGGATCGTCTTTGCGAACCATGCACGCGTAGGCTTCGAAGGACTGTGGAGTACCGGTGATGATCCAGTCAGCTGGCTTCTTGGCCTTGGCTTCTTCGCCAGCGAGCAGGGCGTCGTCCATCATGAAGGCAACGGCGCGGCCGCTTTCCAGCATGTTGAAGGATTCGCCGTGGTCTTTGGCGGAGATGATGTTCATGCCCATTTGCTTGTCGGCGTTCATCGCTTTGATGATGCGCTCGGATGTGGTGCCAGCGGTGGTCACGACGTTTTTGCCTTTCAGGTCGGCAAAGTCAGCGTAGGACGGCTTGCCATCCTTGTCTTTCTTGACCAGCAGACGGGTGCCGATTTCGAAGATGTTGACGGTGAAGTCGACTTGCTGGGCGCGTTCAGCGTTGTTGGTGGTGGAGCCGCACTCGATATCCGCGGTGCCGTTCTGGATCAGCGGGATACGGGTTTGCGAGGTCACCAGGTTGTATTTGACCTGCAGGTCTGGCTTGTTCAGGTCTTTTTTCAGGGCTTCAACGATGGCCATCTGAATGTCGTGGGAGTAGCCCACGGGTTTGCCGGAAGCATCCGCGATGTAGGAAAACGGGATGGAGCTGTCGCGGTGAGCGAGCGTGATGGTGCCCGAGTCGTTGATTTTCTTCAGGGTGCCGGTGAGTTCGGCGGCGAAAACTGGCGTGCTGATCAGAGCGGCCGCAATGGCTGCGCCCAGGATATGGGGAACGATGCGCATCAAATTTTCCTCGAATTGTTTTTTTTATGGAGCCAGTTCGTCGGCCCTTTTGTGCTTCGAATGCCTGAAGGCTCCTGAAGTGTTGGCACGGCAGGCATTCGTCGAGAGAGTGTAGAGCATGAGTCGTGCCAGACCAGTGGCCGTTGGTTAACTGGTTGATTTAGCGAGATATTAAAGTTTTGTGTCGGTGATTTTTGGCTGATCTGATCCGGTTTACCGAATCGACCGTAAGGTCGCGTTCGGAAATCCGAACATGGTTCCTGCGGCTACTGATGACCTGTAGGAGTGAGCCTGCTCGCGATTGCAATGCATCAGTCACAAATGATTTGCCTGAGCGGGTGCTATCGCGAGCAGGCTCACACCTACAGGGGATAGCCGTTTGTCTTGCATACGAAAAAGCCCCTGAATCGTGAGATCCAGGGGCTTTTTATCCATCGGCTGTCAGGTCAGGCCGCTTCAATCTTGCGATTCTGCTCGACCTTGCCCAGGTATGCCGCCAGTTTCTCTTGCTCGGCCGGGGTGGTGAACAGGCCCAGCTTGCTGCGACGCCACAGGATGTCGTGCGCAGTGGTGGCCCATTCTTCGCTGCACAGGTAATCGACTTCACGGGTGTAGAGCCCGCCGCCGAGGTGTTCGCCCATGTCCGCCAGGGTTTCCACGCCTTCGAGCATGCGCCAGGTGCGGCTGCCGTAGGTGGTGGACCAACGGCGGGCGATCTCGGTCGGCACGAAGTCGAACTTGTCGCGAATCTGCGCGCTCAAGGCCTGCGGGGTGGTCATGTCTTCACCGCCGGGCAGGGTGGCGGTGGCGGTCCAGCTCGGGCGCATCTGGGTGAAATACGGCATCAACTGGGCCATCGCCGACTCGGCCAGTTTGCGGTAGGTGGTCAGCTTGCCGCCGAACACCGACAGCAGCGGCGCTTCTTCCGCGCTGCCGGACAGCGCCAGGGTGTAGTCGCGGGTCACGGCCGAAGGGTTGTCGGATTCGTCATTGCACAGCGGACGCACGCCCGAGTAGCTGTGCTGAATATCGTCGCGGCTGATCTGCTTCTTGAAGTGGGCATTGACCACTTTGAGCAAGTAATCGGTTTCGCCGTCGGTGATCGCCACTTTGGCCGGGTCGCCGGTGTATTCGCGGTCGGTGGTGCCGATCAGGGTGAAGTGGTTCAGGTACGGAATAGTGAAGACGATGCGCTGATCTTCGTTTTGCAGGATGTGCGCATGCTCACCTTCGTACAGTTTCGGCACGATGATGTGGCTGCCCTGAATCAGGCGAATGCCATAAGGCGATTCCATTTTCAGATCGTCACGGATGAACTTGGCGACCCATGGGCCTGCGGCGTTCACCAGTGCTTTGGCGGTGATCGAAAACAGGCTGCCGTCGGCACGCTCTAGGTTCAGGTGCCACAGGCCCTTGGCGCGGCGGGCGCTGACGCAGCGGGTTTGGGTGTGCACATGGGCGCCTTGTTCCCGGGCGGCCATGGCATTCAGTACCACGAGACGGGCGTCATCGACCCAGCAATCGGAGTATTCGAAGCCTTTGGTGATTTCGCTTTTCAGCGCGCTGTCGGCACCGAACTTCAGGCTTTTCGAACCCGGCAGTTTTTCGCGCTTGCCGAGGTTGTCATAAAGGAACAGGCCCGCGCGGATCATCCACGCCGGACGCAGATGCGGACGGTGCGGCAGCACGAAGCGCATCGGCTTGACGATGTGCGGGGCCTTGGCCAGCAGCACTTCGCGCTCGGCCAGTGCCTCACGTACCAGACGGAATTCGTAATGTTCGAGGTAGCGCAGGCCACCGTGGATCAGCTTGCTGCTGGCCGACGAGGTGTGGCTGGCCAGGTCATCCTTTTCGCAAAGGAACACCGAGAGACCGCGACCGGCGGCATCCGCTGCGATCCCCACTCCATTGATCCCGCCGCCAATCACGGCAACATCGTAGATCTCGGCGATCGGGGGCGTACGCAAAGTAGATGTGGACATCGGCTGGCCTCGGGCTCTTTTGATTTTCTGTCTTGGAAATCGAACATAAATGTTCATTTGCGAAAATGGTAGCCCATAAAGACGCGCACAGCCAGTCGACTTCGATTGAAAAAACTCATCGAAGGGCGGTTAAAAGAAAATTTTCGAACATTTTCAGGCGGGGAGATGCTTTTTGTGGCGAGGGCGCTTGCTCCCGCTCGGCGGCGTAGCCGTCGTGAATGCACAGAAGAGTATCTGGATGAGCAGGGTTGAATGGTGTTGGAGCCGCTTCGCAGCCCAGCGGGAGCAAGCTCCCTCGCCACGTGGGGAGAGGGAGCTGATGGAAAGGTTTAAACGACTTCCAGACGAATCTTGTGCTGGCTCAACAACTGCGCCAATGCCGGCACCGGCTGCTGGTCGGTGACCAGGCAATCGATCAGGCTGATCGGGCCGAGGCGAATCATCGCATTGCGCCCGAACTTGCTGGAGTCCGCCGCCAGGATCACCTGTCGCGCATTGGCGATGATCGCCTGGGAAACCCGCACTTCCTGATAATCGAAGTCGAGCAGGCTGCCGTCTTCGTCGATGCCGCTGATGCCTACCAGCGCAAAATCAACCTTGAACTGATTGATGAAATCCACACTTGCCTGGCCGACCACACCGCCATCACGGCGCACATTGCCGCCGGTCAACAGCACATCGAAATCATCCTTGGCACTGAGCATCGAGGCGACGTGCAGGTTGTTGGTGATGATCTTCAGATGGTTGTGGTTGAGCAGGGCGCGGGCAATCGATTCGGTGGTGGTGCCGATGTTGATGAACAGCGAGGCGTGATCGGGGATCTGCGCGGCGATGGCTTCACCGATGCGTTGTTTTTCATCGCGCATCTGGTCGGCGCGCATCGCATAAGCGGTGTTTTCGACGCTGGAATCGTAGGCCGCGCCGCCATGGTAGCGACGCAACAGATTGGCTTCCGCGAGCTGATTGATGTCGCGGCGGATGGTTTGCGGGGTGACAACGAACAGCGTAGCCATTTCCTCGATGCTCACATAGCCGCGTTCGCGGACCAGCTCGAGGATTTGCTGCTGACGGGGAGGCAGATTCATGGGGCTTCCTTTGGGCTGCCGTGCAAAATTTGCCCATGATGACGCAGGAATCTCCTCCCGACCAGTTTCCAAACAACGTGAAAGCTACTTCGTGCTGGGCGCCTTCGGCGTTACGCAAGCAATCCTGCGTTAAAAACAGGCTCGGACTGCTCATTTACAAACCCGTAAAGTCGAGTGCGACCCCAGCCGGTCCTCGCCTGTTTTTGCCTTGTCTTGCCTTCGCTCGCTACGCTTTCACGCTGTTTGGACAGCTTTAGTCAGTACTCAGGTTGGCTTATTCAGCGTCCTCACGCGCCCAGTCTCGGGTGCGGCTGACGGCTTTTTTCCAGCCTTTGTAGAGTTTTTCTTTCTCGACTTCGTCCAGGCTCGGTTCGAACTCGCGCTCGATCACGGCCTTGCCGCGCAGTTCGTCCAGACTGCCCCAGAAACCGCACGCCAGACCGGCCAGGTACGCCGCACCCAGTGCCGTGGTTTCGCGCATTTGCGGGCGCTCGACCTGGGTGCCGAGGATGTCGGCCTGGAACTGCATCAGGAAGTTGTTCGCTACCGCGCCGCCGTCCACACGCAGGGCCTTGAGGCGTTCGCCGGAGTCCTGTTGCATGGCGTCGAGGACGTCACGGGTCTGGTAGGCGATCGATTCCAGCGCGGCACGGATGATGTGGTCCACGCGTACACCGCGGGTCAGGCCGAACAGTGCGCCACGGGCATACGGGTCCCAGTACGGAGCGCCCAGACCGGTGAAGGCCGGCACCAGGTACACACCGTTGCTGTCCTTCACTTTATTGGCGAAGTATTCGGTGTCGTGGGCGTCGTTGATGATCTTCAGTTCATCACGCAGCCACTGCACGGTCGAACCGCCGTTGAACACCGCGCCTTCCAGCGCATAAGCGACTTCGCCGCGCGGGCCGCAAGCGATGGTGGTGAGCATGCCGTGTTGCGATTTCACCGCTTTGTCGCCAGTGTTCATCAGCAGGAAGCAGCCGGTGCCGTAGGTGTTTTTCGCTTGGCCCGGCTCGACGCACATCTGGCCGAACAGCGCCGCTTGCTGGTCGCCGGCGATCCCGCCGATGGCGATGCCGCTCTTGGTGCGACCGTAGATCTCCGAAGAAGCTTTGACTTCCGGGAGCATTTCGCGGGGGATGTCGAGGATCTCCAGCATCTTCGAATCCCACTCCAGTGAGTGAATGTTGAAGAGCATGGTACGCGAGGCGTTGGTGTAGTCGGTGACGTGCACCTTGCCGCCGGTGAATTTCCAGATCAGCCAGCTATCGACGGTGCCGAACAGCAGCTCGCCGTTGCGCGCACGCTCGCGGCTGCCTTCGACGTTGTCGAGGATCCACTTCAGTTTGGTGCCGGAGAAGTACGGGTCGGTGACCAGGCCAGTGTTGTCGCGGATGTAGTCTTCGTGGCCATCGCGCTTGAGCTGCTGGCAGATCTCGGTGCTGCGGCGGCACTGCCAGACGATGGCGTTGTACACCGGACGGCCGGTGGTCTTGTCCCAGACCACGGTGGTTTCGCGCTGGTTGGTGATGCCGATGGCGGCCACTTGATCGTGATGCAGACCGGCCTGGGCCAGTGCTTCAACCATCACCGCGCTCTGGGTGGCGAAGATTTCCATCGGATCGTGTTCGACCCAGCCGGCTTGCGGGTAGTGCTGAGCGAATTCGCGCTGGGCGGTGCAGACCACGTTCGCGTCGCGGTCGAAAATGATCGCGCGGGAGCTGGTCGTACCCTGATCGAGGGCAATGATGTAGTTCTTATTCTGAATGTCGGTCATGTCGATTGCCTTGGACGAAATAAGGGAGAGTGGGCCATGGCGCGGGTTCGAAAGGGCAGGAACCCGCGCCGACTGTTTCAAGAGGTTCTTGGTTTGCCGTCAATGGCCGGTTCTGCATCCTTTGTAGCAGGTGTGGCGCCGGTCAGGTGACGGGCGATGAGCCCGCGATACCCGGCAGCGCCGAGGCAGGCACCGACAATCGGTGCAAAAATCGGAATCAGGAAGTACGGAATATCGCGACCGCCAGTGAAGGAAATTTCACCCCAGCCGGCGAAGAAAGTCATCAGTTTCGGACCGAAGTCACGGGCCGGGTTCATCGCAAAACCGGTCAGCGGGCCCATCGAGCTGCCGATCACGGCGATCAGCAAGCCGATCAGCAGCGGCGCCAGAGGGCCTTTCGACAGGCCGTTGTTGTCGTCGGTCAGGGACATGATCACGCCCATCAGGATCGCGGTGATGATCATCTCGACCAGGAACGCCTGGGCGGTGGACAGCACTGGGTTTGGGAACGTCGAGAACACCGAGGCCAATTCAAGACTGGCGGTCGTACCACGCACCATGTGGTGAGTTTGTTCGTAATCGAAGAACAGGTTGCTGTACAGCGTGTAAACCAACAGCGCGCCGCAGAACGCGCCGGCGATCTGCGAAAGAATGTAGAACGGCAGTTTGCGCTTTTCGAAGTCGGCGAAAATGCTCAGGGCAATGCTCACCGCGGGGTTCAGATGCGCGCCGGAGACTCCGGCGGTCAAGTAGATCGCCATGCTCACGCCGACGCCCCAGATGATGCTGATTTCCCACAACCCGAAGCTGGCGCCCGCGACTTTGAGCGCGGCGACACAGCCGGTGCCGAAAAAGATCAGCAGTGCAGTCCCCAGAAACTCGGCCATGCATTGGCTCGAAAGCGATGGTTGCTGTAAAGCAGTTGTCATTGAAAACCTCGATTTTTGTTGTTGTCTGGCGCGTTTGCCGTCAGGGCAGAGCGCGATTTTCCCCGGGGCAGGATCCCCATCCTGTTCCCGGTTTACTGCTGGGTGCTGCGGTGAACATAATTCTTACATTATTCAGATTCGATAAAATATAGACAAGAAACAAACCTGTCAAAGGTCGAAAGTGAACCATCGGTCACAATTCAACTATCAGTCGGCTGAATGATTCAGCGGATGACCGCGACAATAACCCTGCGGTTTGCCTGCAAAGACCGGGAATCGGGGCTTGCGGTAGAGCCTTTTGCGAGGCGATGGCCTAGAATTCGGCGCAGGATTTTCCTGTTGATGCCGAGCCTGGAGCTGCCATGACCCCTGCGTTGGACTTGTTGAAAAAAGTTCGTGCCGAACATCGCGTGCACAGTTACGAACATGACCCCAAGGCCGCCTCCTATGGGCTGGAGGCTGCGGAAAAACTGGCGCTGCAGCCGGCACAGGTGTTCAAGACGCTGCTCGCTGCCAGCGAAAAAGGTGAATTGCTGGTGGCCGTAGTACCGGTCGTCGGAAGCCTTGACCTCAAGGGCCTGGCTCACGCGGCAGGGGTGAAAAAAATCGAAATGGCTGACCCGGCCGCTGCGCAGCGTTCCACCGGTTATCTGTTGGGTGGTATCAGCCCGCTGGGGCAGAAGAAACGCCTGCGCACCTTCATCGATAATTCCGCCCAGGGTTTTGCCACCATTTATGTCAGTGCCGGCCGGCGTGGGCTGGAAGTCGAGCTGGCGCCGGCCGTGCTGGCCGAACACACCCAGGCCAAATTTGCCGACATCGGTCGCGCATAACGCTGCGCTCTGTATGAAGAAAATCGCCCGGTTCTGTCACTGGCGCTGATCGCAGCGTGGCTGCATGCTTTGCCCACTGACTTAGGGAGAAGGTTATGCAGCTCGAGTTTCATCAGGTTGACGCGTTCAGTGATCGGCCGTTCAGTGGTAACCCGGCGATGGTTTATCGGCTCGATGCATGGCTCGCGGACGAGCTGATGCAGAAGATCGCCGCCGAACACAACCTGGCGGAAACCGCCTTCGTGGTGCGCGAAGGCGCGGTGTGGCATATCCGCTGGTTCACCCCGACTACCGAAGTGCCGTTGTGCGGGCATGCGACGCTGGCCAGCGCCTATGTGTTGTTCGAGGTCTACAAGGAAAACGCCGAGCGTCTGGACTTCATCTGCAAGTCCGGGCCGCTGAGCGTCAGCCGTGAGGGCGATCGTCTGTGGCTGGACTTCCCGTCGATCATGCCGTCAGAGATTGGCGTGACGCTGGATGTCGAGCGCGCGTTGGGCGTCGAGGCAGTGGATGTGCTGGGTTCCAACGAGTTGTTCGTGGTGCTGGAGTCGGAGCAGGAGGTGCTCGACTGCACACCGGACATGGTCGCGCTGGCCAAACTGCCGTGGCTCGGCGCTATCGTGACGGCGCGCGGCAATCAGCATGATTTCGTCTCGCGCTACTTCGCACCGGCGATCGGTATCAACGAAGACCCGGTGACCGGCTCGACCCATTGCAGCCTGATTCCGTACTGGTCCAAGCGTCTGGGCAAATCGAGCCTGACGGCGTATCAGCGTTCGGCGCGGGGCGGGGAGCTGTTCTGTCGGCTGGAAGGCGAGCGGGTGAAGATTGGCGGGAATGCGACGCTGGTTGCCAGCGGTACATTGTTGTTGGGCTAACCCAAACAACTGTAGGAGTGAGCCTGCTCGCGATTGCGGTACATCCGTCACAGATGATTTGACTGACGTACTGCAATCGCGAGCAGGCTCACTCCTACAGGGAGAATGGTGTTGGATCAGAGGGCTGCGCTGTAGCGACGCACGCCGTTTTCCACAGCCGGGATTTGTGCGGCGGTGCTGCCCGAAGCCTGGAACAACACCAGATGCTCTGCCGCCACTCGAATGCCTACTTCCGCCCCCACCTGATGATCGGCATGGCTCGGGAAGATCGATTCCAGCTGCGCCCCGGTCGGCAGTTGCAGGCGATACAGGGTCGAGGCGCCGAGGAAGGTTTTACCGACGATCCGCGCTTTCAGCGCACTGTCCGGCGCATAAACGATGTCATCCGGACGTAGCAGCACATCCACCGCACCGCCCACCGGCCAGGTGTAGGCCCGGTTGCCGCGCAGTTCGCCGAGTTCGGTCTGCACCGATTCCGGGCTGCCGAGCTGGCCGCGAATGAAATAGCCCTGCCCGATGAAACTGGCGACAAACGGCGTCGCCGGCTCGTGGTAGAGGTTGTAAGGCGTGTCCCACTGCTCCAGCCGGCCCTCCTTGAACACACCGACGTGATCGCTCACGGCGAAGGCTTCTTCCTGGTCGTGGGTCACCAGAATCGCACTGGTGCCACGGGCCTTGAGAATGTCTCGGACTTCGTGGCTGAGCTTGCGGCGCAGCTCGCCGTCGAGGTTGGAGAACGGCTCATCGAGCAGCAGCAATTGCGGCTCCGGCGCCAGGGCGCGGGCGAGGGCGACACGCTGTTGCTGGCCGCCGGACAGTTCGTGCGGAAAGCGCTTGCCGAGGTTCTTCAGGTTGACCAGTTCGAGCAGCTCTTCGGTGACACGCTCCTTGTTCGGATGCTTGCGGATACCGAAGGCGATGTTGTCCGCGACGCTCAAATGCGGGAACAGCGCGTAGTCCTGGAACACCATGCCGATCCGGCGTTTCTCCGGGGCCAGGGTGAAACCGGCGCTGGAGATTGTTTCGCCACCCAGGGTGATTTCCCCTTCGTGCACCGGTTCGAAACCGGCGATGGCGCGCAAAGTGGTGGTCTTGCCGCAGCCGGACGAACCGAGCAGGCAGCCGATGTCACCGGCGTTGAGGTGCAGATTGAGGTTCTGCACCACGCGTTGATCTTGGTAGCCGCAAGCGAGGTTGCGCAGGTTCAGCAGTAATTCATGGCTCATGCGTGGTGATATGCCGGTTCGACGAGGAACTCGAGCAGGGCCTTCTGTGCGTGGAGACGGTTTTCTGCCTGATCCCAGGCGACGGAGCGCGGGTCATCAAGCAGGTCGAGGCTGATTTCTTCGCCGCGGTGGGCAGGCAGGCAATGCATGAACAGCACGTCCTCGGCCGCCAGGTCGAGCAGGGCGCGGGTCACCTGGAATGGCGCGAACAGTTTCAGGCGTTTGGCGGTTTCTTCTTCCTGGCCCATCGAGGTCCAGACGTCGGTGCTCACCAGATGCGCGCCGCGCACGGCGTCCTGCGGATCGCGGACGATGGTCACGCGATCGCCGGCCTTGGCCACGAATTCAGGGTTTGGCTCGTAGCCTTGCGGGCAGGCAACGCGCAACTGGAAGTCGAACTGGATCGCCGCTTCTATATAGCTGTTGCACATGTTGTTGCCGTCGCCGATCCAGGCCACGGTCTTGCCCTGGATCGAACCACGGTGCTCAAGGAACGTCTGCATGTCGGCGAGCAACTGGCACGGGTGCAGGTCGTCGGACAGACCGTTGATCACCGGTACGCGCGAGTTGGCGGCGAATTCGGTCAGGGTGCTGTGGGCAAAGGTACGGATCATCACCGCATCGAGCATGCTCGACATGACGATGGCGCAGTCGCCGATCGGCTCGCCACGGCCCAGTTGGGTGTCACGCGGCGACAGAAAGATCGCCTGGCCACCGAGCTGGATCATGCCGGCCTCGAAGGAGATCCGGGTACGGGTCGAGGATTTCTCGAAGATCATCCCCAGGACGCGGTTTTTCAGAGGCTCGAACAGTACGCCGCGGTTACGCAGGTCCTTGAGCTCAACGCCTCGACGGATCACGCTGACCAGCTCTTCGGGCGTGCAATCCATCAGGGAGAGAAAGTGCCTTGCGCTCATCATTGACTACCTTTTTTGCTACAAACCGCAGATGCTCAAAGCCTTGTTTAACGGAACAACGGGCGAGACCTGCGGCGTAAGCCGCACGGGGCGACGAAATAGGGGAAGGCGCGATATTGACACTAAATGTCGCGTTTTTCCAATAGGCTACGGTTTTTGCAGAATTCGGAGGACGAACCGCCAGTGGCAGTCACGCGTTTGAAGCCGGGTTCGGGACAGCAGCGAGCCCCTTTGTACACTGGCTCCGGCGGGCTTGGCAATCCGGCGTGGCGGGGAGAGTGGCAAACGGGTCGGTTCAAGACTGCGTGGTTGCGGTTTCGCTTGGTCGGATGCTCAGGCTGAAACATTTGCTAAAGCAAAGTGCTGGGTTATAAATAAGTTTCGAGCGACGCAGGAAGCCTCCGCATGGAATCGAAAGAAAAACTGTTAATGGAATTACTGGGCCACACGGCTCGCTCACTGACCCATCTCACTGCGTCGGTGACTTCTATGTCTTTCGAGCTGTTGCGCAGCGAAGACGAAGTGGTCAAGACCGCCGGTCGCCACATGATCGATCGCATGGCGACCATCAGTGCCGGGCTCGACGAGCACTGGCGGCTGATCGGCGAACTCACCGGCGTGCACATCGCCCAGGAGCAGATCGAAACCATTCAGGAAATCCAGTTGCAGGCGCCGCCCCAACTACCGCCCAACTGACCCTGACGGGCTATCGGCTCGCCTGATAGCCGTCGATTCACAAGACGAACGTCGCTGGCGTCGCTTGCGCACACGGGCCATAGTTTTGTTCCCGCAGGCATCACCGTTGCCTGCCCAGAACAAGACAGAGACTGGCCATGACCAAGACTCTCCACCACCGTGCCTGCCACCTGTGCGAAGCCATCTGCGGCCTGACCATCGAGACCACCGAAACCGATGGCAACGTTGCGATCACCTCGATCAAGGGCGATGCCCTCGATACCTTCAGCCGTGGACACATCTGCCCCAAGGCCGTGGCCCTGCAAGACATCCAGAATGATCCGGACCGCCTGCGCCAGCCGATGCGCCGGGTTGGCAGCGAATGGCTGCCGATCGAGTGGGACGAGGCCTTTGCGCTGGTGGCCGAGCGTCTGGCGGCGATTCAGGAGCGTCACGGGCAGAACGCGGTGGCGGTCTATCAGGGCAACCCGAGCGTGCACAACTACGGGCTGATGACTCACAGCAACTACTTTCTCGGCTTGCTGAAGACGCGCAATCGCTTCTCCGCGACCTCGGTCGATCAGTTGCCGCATCACCTGAGCAGTTACCTGATGTACGGCCACGGTTTGCTGCTGCCGATCCCGGACATCGATCACACCGATTTCATGTTGATTCTAGGCGGCAACCCGCTGGCCTCCAATGGCAGCATCATGACCGTGCCCGATGTCGAGAAACGTCTGAAGGCGATTCAGGCGCGCGGCGGCAAAGTGGTGGTGGTCGATCCGCGTCGCAGCGAAACCGCTGCCATCGCCGATCAGCACGTGTTCGTACGCCCGGGCGGCGATGCGGCGCTGCTGTTCGGGATGCTCAATACGCTGTTCAGTGAAGGGTTGACGCGCGACAGTCATTTGCCGGTCGAAGGCCTTGATGAAGTGCGCGCGGCGGTTGCAACGTTCACCGCCGAGGCCATGAGCCCGTTGTGCGCCGTGCCGGCCGAGCAGATCCGCCAACTGGCGCGGGATTTCGCCGCAGCGCCGAGCGCGGTGTGCTACGGGCGCATGGGCGTTTCCACTCAGGCATTCGGCACTTTGTGCCATTGGGTGGTGCAGTTGATCAACCTGGTCACTGGCAATCTTGACCGGGTCGGCGGTGCGTTGTGCACCGAACCGGCGGTGGATCTGGTGGCATCGACCTCGGGCGGGCATTTCAACAAGTGGCAGAGCCGGGTGTCCGGACGGCCCGAATACGGCGGCGAATTGCCGGTGTCGGCGCTGGCCGAAGAGATGCTCACCGAAGGCGAAGGGCAGATTCGCGCGCTGATCACCGTGGCCGGCAATCCGGTGTTGTCGACGCCGAACGGCCGGCAACTGGAGCAGGCGCTGGATGGGCTGGAGTTCATGGTCAGCATTGACCTGTACATCAACGAAACCACGCGTTATGCCGACCTGATCCTGCCATCGACCTCGGCGCTGGAGAACGATCACTACGACACCACGTTCAACCTGTTCGCGGTGCGCAACGTCACTCGCTTCAACCGGGCGATTCTCGCCAAGCCCGAAGGCGCGTTGCACGACTGGGAGATCTTCGTCGGCCTGGCCAAGGCCTTTGCCGAAAAAACCGGCAAGGAGCTGAAACCGACCATGCCGCCGGCGAAGATGATCGACATGGGCCTGCGCATGGGCCTGTATGGCGATGCCTGCGAGCAGAAACTCTCGTTGGCGACACTGTTTGATCATCCTCACGGCATTGATCTTGGCGCGTTGAAGCCAAATCTGGCATCGCGCCTGAAAACGCCCAATCAGCATGTGCAGGCCGCTCCGCCAGAGATTCTCGCTGACCTCGCACGTTTCGCTGCCTTGCAGGCGCCTGCCGCCGATGAGCTGTTGATGATTGGCCGTCGGCATGTGCGCAGCAACAATTCCTGGATGCATAACTACCATCGTCTGGTGAAGGGCAAGCCACGGCACCAGTTGCTGATGCATCCGGATGATCTCGCCAGTCGCGGGCTCAGCGATGGGCAGTTGGTTCGCGTCAGTTCGCGGGTCGGGCAGATCGAGGTCGAAGTGCTCGGCAGCCTGGACATGATGAAGGGCGTGGTCAGCCTGCCGCACGGCTGGGGACATGCGCGGCCGGGGGTGCAGATGACGATTGCCAGCGGCCAGCCCGGGTCGAGTGCCAACGACCTCACCGATGAATGCCAGCTCGACGAGTTGTCGGGCAACGCGGCGCTCAATGGCGTGCCGGTGACGGTGGCGGCGGCTTGAGCATGTCTGTCGGGGAGACCGAGCAGCGCGCTCGGGATTCCGTTACAATGCGCCACCGTGCCGACCCATGAGTCGGAAAGTTCAGCCGAGGTGCTCCATGGATATCATCGAAACGATTAAAGAGCAGATTGCCAACAACACCATTCTGCTTTACATGAAAGGCTCGCCGAATGCCCCGCAGTGCGGCTTCTCCGCGAAAGCTGCGCAGGCTGTGATGGCGTGTGGCGAAAAGTTTGCGTACGTGGACATCCTGCAGAACCCGGAAATCCGCGCCAACCTGCCGAAGTACGCCAACTGGCCGACTTTCCCGCAACTGTGGGTCGGTGGTGAGCTGGTCGGCGGTAGCGACATCATGACCGAGATGGCTGCTGACGGTTCGCTGCAAAGCACCATCAAGGCGGCTGTCGAAGCGGCTGCTGCGAACAAGTCCGAAGCCTGATCCAGGCTTCACTCGGCGCTGGTTGCTCCTGTAGGAGCTGTCGAGTGAAACGAGGCTGCGATCTCTTGATCTGCAGCCAATAAAAAGCCCCGCACCTCGAAAGAGGGCGGGGCTTTTTAGTGCGTTCGAAAAGTTACTGCGAGTTGCGGGTGCAATCTGAAAAGATCGCAGCCTGCGGCAGCTCCTACTCTTCGCCCATCTGCGATTGCAGGTAGTTCTCAAGACCGACTTTATCGATCAGGCCCAGTTGGGTTTCCAGCCAGTCGATATGTTCTTCTTCGGATTCAAGAATGTCTTCGAGCAGTTCACGGCTGCCGAAGTCGCCAACGGATTCGCAATGCGCGATGGCGGCTTTCAGGTCGGCGTGGCCGGTTTTTTCAATACGCAGGTCGCACTCCAGCATTTCCTGAGTGTGCTCGCCGATGTGCAGCTTGCCCAGGTCCTGCACGTTCGGCAGGCCTTCGAGGAACAGGATGCGCTTGATCAGCTTGTCCGCGTGCTTCATCTCGTCGATGGATTCGTGGTACTCGTGCTTGCCCAGCTTGTTCAGGCCCCAATCTTCATACATGCGTGCATGCAGGAAGTACTGATTGATCGCGACCAGTTCATTGGCAAGGATTTTGTTGAGATGCTGGATGACTGTAATGTCGCCTTTCATGATGGGAGTCCTGCCCTGTATTAGCTGTATATAGGGCGGAGTTTGAGCTTGGTATTTATAAGTGTCAAACCTAAGTTATTGAATAATAAATGAAATTAAATCTGAATAAGAATGTTTGTGTTCCGCGTCTAGCGCCTAACCGCTTGATTTGCAGGCATAAAAAAACCGGACATATGTCCGGTTTTTTGAAATAGGGGGGTGATTACGCCGCTGTAAATTCTACAGGGTAGGGGATCGCAGCCTGAGCGGTTTGCAGCTTGGTCAGGGTTTCGCGAACCACTTCCTTGGCAAGACACGCACATTTGCCGCATTGGCTGGCGACGCCGGTGGCCTGGCGAACTTCTTTATAGCTGCAGCAACCTTCATAGATCGCTTCGCGGATCTGTCCGTCGGTGACGCCAGTGCAGAGACAAACATACATAAGTGAGAACCGTCGCTGGTTGTGACTCAATTGCGATGGATCTTAATGTTAACGAGAATGATTGTCAAAGTGCTTTCTGAATGGTTTTCGATAGAAACGCTGGCGACTGACGAACGGTGATTAATGGCGATTTGCCTGGCCCCGAAAATGCGGCCTCGTTATCCGCCCCGGGCAAAAAACCGTTAAGGACAGGCGAAAAACGCAGTGTATGATGGTCGGCCCTTGCGAAGAGGGTTCGTGTCACAGGGCTGTCGCCTCAGGGTGGCAGGCTGGCCCGGACCCTGAACTTCAAGTTATTCACCAGGAGATATCCATGAGCGTACTCGTAGGCAAACAAGCCCCTGACTTCACCGTCCCGGCCGTCCTCGGCAATGGCGAGATCGTTGACAGCTTCACCCTGTCCTCGGCCATCAAAGGCAAATACGGCCTGGTGTTCTTCTACCCACTGGACTTCACCTTCGTCTGTCCGTCCGAGCTGATCGCTCTGGACAACCGCATGGCCGACTTCAAGGCGCGCAACGTGGAAGTGGTCGCTGTGTCGATCGACTCGCACTTCACCCACAACGCCTGGCGCAACACCCCAGTCAACAACGGCGGCATCGGCCAGGTGAAATACACCATGGCTGCCGACATGAAGCACGAAATCGCCAAGGCCTACGACGTTGAGTCCGAAGGCGGCGTGGCTTTCCGTGGCGCGTTCCTGATCGACGACAAGGGCGTTGTCCGCTCGCAGATCATCAACGACCTGCCGCTGGGCCGTAACATGGAAGAGCTGATCCGTCTGGTCGACGCTCTGCAATTCCACGAAGAGCACGGCGAAGTCTGCCCTGCCAACTGGAAGAAAGGCGACAAAGGCATGAACGCTTCGCCAGAAGGCGTTGCGGCTTACCTGACCGAGAACGCTGCTGCCCTGTAAGGCGCAACGTCGAGGCACAAAAAAACCGGCCCACGTGGCCGGTTTTTTTGTGCGCGGAAAATACCCGACGAGGATCAGTCGTCGAAGTCTTCCCAGCCGCCCATCTGTTTCCAGCGGTTGACGATCCCACAGAACAGCTCGGCAGTCTTCTCGGTGTCGTAACGCGCCGAGTGCGCTTCACGGCCATCGAAGTCGATGTCGGCCGCCTGACAGGCTTTGGCCAGCACGGTTTGACCGTACGCCAGGCCAGCCAGCGTCGCGGTGTCGAAACTGGAGAACGGATGAAACGGGTTGCGCTTCATGTCCAGTCGCGCCACGGCGGCATTCAGGAAACCGAGGTCGAAGCTGCTGTTGTGGCCGACCAGGATCGCCCGTTTGCAGCCGTTGGCCTTCAGCGCCTTGCGGATGCCGCGGAAGATGTCGGTCAGCGCGGTTTCTTCGCTGACGGCCATGCGCAGCGGGTGATCGAGCTTAATCCCGGTGAATTCCAGGGCCGCCGCTTCGATGTTGGCGCCTTCGAACGGCTCAACGCGGAAGAAGTAGGTGTGGTCCGGGTAAACGAAACCCTTTTCATCCATGGCGATGGTGGTCGCGGCAATCTCCAGCAGAGCGTCGGTGGCCGAATTGAAGCCACCGGTCTCTACGTCGACGACAACCGGCAAATAGCCGCGAAAACGCGCTGCCATTGGATGACGGGAACCGCCGCCGCCACCTTGACCGTCCAGTTCGTCGTCGAAATGGTCTTCACTCACGCGTGTTCCTCCAGCAGGCGCCAGCGCAGTTTTTCACCGGCGCGCAGCGGGATAACGTTCAGCTCGCCGAAGGGCAGGCTGGTCGGGGCGGTCCATTCTTCGCGAACCAGGGTGATGCGATCGGTGTTGGCCGGCAGACCGTAGAAGCGCGGCCCGTTGAGGCTGGCGAACGCTTCGAGCTTGTCCAGCGCATTGCGCTGTTCGAAGGCTTCGGCATACAGCTCGATGGCGGCGTACGCGGTGTAGCAGCCGGCGCAGCCGCAGGCGGCTTCCTTGGCGTGCTGGGCGTGCGGCGCCGAGTCGGTGCCGAGGAAGAACTTCGCACTGCCGCTGGTGGCGGCGTCGAGCAGGGCTTCCTGATGGGTATTACGCTTGAGGATCGGCAGGCAGTAGAAGTGCGGCCGGATCCCGCCCACCAGCATGTGGTTGCGGTTGTACAGCAGGTGATGCGCGGTGATGGTTGCGCCGACGTTGGCCGAAGCCTCGTTGACGAACTGCACGGCGTCGCCGGTGGTGATGTGTTCGAACACCACTTTGAGCGTCGGGAAACGCTCGACCACACGGCGCATGTGCTCATCGATGAAAATCTTTTCGCGGTCGAAGACATCGACATCGCCACGGGTGACTTCGCCGTGGATCAGCAGCGGCATGCCGACTTCGGCCATGGCTTCCAGCGCCGGGAAGATCTTGTCGATGCTGGTCACCCCGGAATCGGAGTTGGTGGTGGCGCCGGCCGGGTACAGTTTGGCGGCGTGCACGAAACCGCTGGCCTTGGCCTCACGAATTTCTTCGGGCTGGGTGCGGTCGGTGAGGTACAGCACCATCAGCGGTTCGAAGCGACTGCCGGCCGGGCGGGCAGCGAGAATCCGCTGGCGATAGCCGTCGGCTTCAGCGGCGTTGCGCACCGGTGGTACCAGGTTGGGCATGATGATGGCGCGGCCAAAGGTGCGCGCAACATCGGCAACGGTATTGGTCAACACGGCACCATCGCGAAGATGAATGTGCCAGTCGTCGGGACGCAGCAGGGTCAGGCGGTCGGACATGAGGGGATTCCAGGCGGGTCAAACTGAGGGGAATGCTACCGGAAAAGACTCTTGCAGGCACTCGCTATCAAGTTTTGCAGGAACCTTCCGATATCCCGTAGGTATGCCGTAAACATAGTGTGAATCGGTCTTTGTGTTACAGAAGCCAATGGAGCCTCCCGTGCGCCAGCGATATTTAGCCTTGCTCAGTGTGTTTGCCAGCCTCCCCGCGATGGCGCTCACCTACCAGACACGTCTGGAGAACATTGAGTGGACGGTCGAGGGCGACAAGTTCGAGTGCCGCCTGACCCAGCCGATCACCGATTTCGGCTCGGGCCAGTTCGTGCGCAAGGCCGGCGAGCAGGCGATTTTCCGCCTGAATGCCTACAACGCCATGCTCGGCGGTGGTTCGGCGACCTTGCTTGCGGCGGCAGCGCCGTGGCAGCCGGGGCGCAACGACATCAACCTGGGCAGCGTCAGGATCGGCACCGGCAACGTGCTGTTCAACAGTTCGCAATCGCAGGCCGGTGGATTGATCAGCGGTTTGCTCGACGGTCGCAGTCCGGTGGTGCGCCGTGCTTCCGGCGATGGCCGGGTGTCTGAAGTGCGCCTGCTGCCGGTCAAGTTCAGCAAGGCTTTCAACGAGTACCAGACGTGTGTGGCAAAATTGCTGCCGCAGAATTTCGATCAGGTGAAACAGTCGCAGATCGGCTTCCCTGGCGAAGGCACCGACCTGGATGCCGACGCCAAGGCCAAACTGCAAGTGATGATCGAGTACATGAAGGCCGATCCGACGGTCAATCACATCGAACTCGATGGCCACTCCGACAACAGCGGCAACCGTCTGACCAATCGGGAGCTTTCGCGCCGTCGCGCGCTGGCAGTGGTCGACTTCTTCAAGGCCAATGGCATTGCCGAATCGCAGATCACTGTGCGTTTCCATGGCGAGCAATACCCGCTGGTACCGAACACCAGCGCGGCCAACCGGGCGAAGAATCGCCGGGTCAGCGTGAAGCTGGCACGGGTGGCGCCGACCACCGCACCAGCGCCGCAAGCCAGTACGCCTGCCAACGCTGCGGCGACTTCCTGACTCGCCGGTCATCGTCGCGCTCTCGACAGATTCTGTCGCTTTGTCGTCTTAAGCTGTCGCGCCTCTGTAAATTATCGCATTTGAGCGGTAGACTCCTCGGCTTTCCGTAGAACCCCGTGGAGTGATGGCATGGCGGACGTAAACAAGGTCGTTCTGGCGTATTCCGGCGGCCTGGACACTTCGGTGATCCTCAAGTGGCTGCAGGATACTTATAACTGTGAAGTGGTGACCTTCACCGCTGACCTGGGTCAGGGCGAAGAGGTCGAGCCGGCTCGCGCCAAGGCTCAGGCCATGGGCGTCAAAGAAATCTACATCGATGACCTGCGCGAAGAGTTCGTGCGCGATTTCGTGTTCCCGATGTTCCGCGCCAACACCGTTTACGAAGGCGAGTACCTGCTGGGTACTTCCATCGCACGTCCGCTGATCGCCAAACGCCTGATCGAAATCGCCAACGAAACCGGCGCCGACGCCATTTCCCATGGTGCCACCGGCAAGGGCAACGACCAGGTGCGTTTCGAGCTGGGCGCCTACGCACTCAAGCCAGGCGTGAAAGTGATTGCGCCATGGCGCGAGTGGGACCTGCTGTCCCGCGAGAAGCTGATGGACTATGCCGAGAAGCACGCGATCCCGATCGAGCGTCATGGCAAGAAAAAATCTCCGTACTCGATGGACGCCAATCTGCTGCACATCTCCTATGAAGGCGGCGTGCTGGAAGACACCTGGACCGAGCACGAAGAAGACATGTGGCGCTGGACCGTCTCCCCGGAGAAGGCTCCCGACACCCCGCAGTACCTGGAACTGACCTACCGCAACGGCGACATCGTTGCACTGGACGGCGTAGAAATGACCCCGGCCACCGTACTGGCAACGCTGAACAAGATCGGTGGTGCTCACGGTATCGGCCGTCTCGACATCGTCGAAAACCGTTACGTGGGCATGAAGTCCCGTGGTTGCTACGAAACCCCGGGCGGCACCATCATGCTGCGCGCTCACCGCGCTATCGAATCGATCACCCTGGATCGCGAAGTCGCTCACCTCAAAGACGAGCTGATGCCGAAGTACGCCAGTCTGATCTACACCGGCTACTGGTGGAGCCCGGAGCGTCTGATGCTGCAACAGATGATCGACGCTTCGCAGGTCAACGTGAACGGTGTGGTTCGCCTGAAGCTGTACAAGGGCAACGTGATCGTGACCGGCCGCAAGTCCGACGATTCGCTGTTCGATGCCAACATCGCGACCTTCGAAGAAGACGGCGGTGCTTACAACCAGGCCGACGCGGCGGGCTTCATCAAGCTCAACGCGCTGCGCATGCGCATTGCTGCCAACAAGGGCCGCAAGTTGTTCTGAGTCCATCAGGCGCATAAAGAAATGGCGGCACTGTTTTCGAACAGGCCGCCATTTTTTTTGAGTTGTTTTGCTGATCCCGCTTAACGCTTTTCAATCGTTCTTCTCACGGATACAGGTTGGCGTCAGCGTCTTCGCAGTATCGTCAGTTCTTGCGAACACACGTTGTAAATAATACAGATCGTTGTGATCGTGCCTTTTCCGGCTGGTTTGAGCTGCCGGGCCACATGACGTTTGAGCAACTCGTTCGACGTGTGGCAGGACAGCAACACAATGACCCGCGTTGCGTTCTTATGCAGGGGGGGGGCGCCCGTCAGTATCTCGGAAAGCTCGCTCTTGAGCTTTATCTGGCGTCCGTCGATAAAAAGCAACTCGCCCTTTGAAGCGGGCAGGTGGACAAAGTGTTGAAGGACGGCATGGGCCAGGGTGCCGGATTCTGGAGGGTCGGGCACATTGTGAGGACGCCGCATGTCATCACTATGGCCGTCGGCTTGCAGGTTTATGGACTGGCACATTGAGTCGCCTTGCGATGCTTTATCGGTGGGTGACGATGGATTGCCGGGATGGCGTTTGTCGTCTTTTCCGGCCCTTAGGAAGTTTTTGTCCTTGTCGAAATCAGAGGGCGCATACAGGGATCGATAATTGAAGTTCAGAGTGATAAAGAATAGAAACAACAGGTAAAACGGAAAGCTGATCAGAAACCAGACATAGATTTCCCGTTCCTTGTTGGCAAGAAAGGGCAGGGAAATAGCTGCGGAAGTTTCGGATATAACCGCAAATATAGCGATGACTGTCATCGGATTGGTAACTTTGTTCTTTAGTTTTAGCATGCTAATTGTTCGTTGGTTTTTTTTGAAATGAGATATGGTTGGTTGAGGTTGTTTGTTGTGTGGGTGTTTATAGCAAATAAAATCACTGCTGATAATTTTTGTTGTTTTTTTGTCTGTGAGTGCTGAAGTTGCTCTGGGTTCTTTGTCGTCGGTGCAAGTGGTAATCGGAGGGTGGACTATAAGGCGTATTCGGGCGGCTTGAGTGTTTGAAGTGTTTAAGTCAGTTTAATTCAGGATGCATGGGTGCTTTTTTTAAACACTCCGCGACAATTTTTTCGGCTAAAGGAGAGGGTCGAGAATGTTTTTTTCAATTGCGCCATCAGACTAGATGTTTTTTGTAGGATTAATCCTCAATGCTTGTAGGGGATGTCTTTCGCTGCAAGTGCCAGATCGCTCTGATGTGCCATCAAGTAGATGACTACGCTATTGTGCGTGCTCTAAAAATTCGAACAGCGAAACTGGACTTGCCCATGAATAAAGTGCTGATCGTGGATGATCACCCCGTCATTCGTCTTGCTGTGCGTATGCTGATGGAACGTCATGGCTACGAAGTCATTGCCGAAACAGATAATGGTGTGGATGCGTTACAACTTGCACGCGACCAGATGCCGGACATCGTCATTCTGGACATCGGGATACCGAAACTTGATGGGCTGGAAGTTATTGCGCGCCTTAACTCGACAGCCATGCCATTGAAAGTTCTGGTACTGACTTCACAGGCGCCGGGGCACTTTTCGATGCGCTGCATGCAGTCGGGGGCGGCGGGATATGTTTGTAAACAACAGGATTTGACTGAGCTGCTCAGTGCAATAAAAGCCGTGTTGTCCGGTTACAGCTATTTTCCGAACCAGGCCCTGCATACCGTGCGAACCAGCCTGGGTAATGCCAGCGAGGCCGATATGGTCGACCGCCTTTCAGGACGGGAAATGATGGTGTTGCAGCAACTGGCGCGTGGCAAGACCAACAAGGAAATTGCCGATGGCATGTTTCTCAGCAACAAGACAGTCAGCACTTACAAGACCCGTCTGTTGTTGAAGCTCAATGCCCGGTCGCTGGTGGACCTGATCGAGCTGGCACAACGCAACGGCCTGGTCTGATGGGCTTGACTGCCATTGGATCATGGGACGCCCGGGGTCAGATTCATCAGAAAGTAAAAAGCCTCCGGTTCGGGAGGCTTTTAAGTGTCAGAGATCAAAATCGTAATCGGCCAATTGCTTTTGCAGTCGGCGCTCCTCAAGCAGGTTGTCGATGGTGCGGCGTTTGCTCAGGTTGGTCTTGGCGACCTCGACCACCGGTTCGGCGTCGTCGGTTTCTGCAGCGGTGAAATCGTCATCTACATCCAGTTGTTCTTTGCTGTCAGTCATAAGGTTAACTCCAGGCTAAGACTGCCTTTGGCGCTCCTTATATCGACATTCCTGCTGCGGGTAAAAAAGATTTTTTCAATCGATGAATCAATAAAACCAATAGCCAATCAATCGTCCGAGGTTTTGTGTTTGTACTCGCACAAATCTTCGATCCGGCAGCTGCCACAGCGCGGCTTGCGAGCAAGACATACGTAGCGACCGTGCAGAATCAACCAGTGATGAGAGTCCAGCAGGTAGTCTTTGGGTACAAACTTCATCAGTTTCTTTTCCACCTCAACCACATTTTTACCCGGAGCGATGCCGGTGCGATTGCTGACGCGGAAAATGTGCGTGTCGACCGCCATGGTCAATTGCCGAAAAGCGGTATTGAGCACCACGTTGGCGGTCTTGCGGCCCACGCCGGGCAGGGCTTCCAGTTCTTCACGGGTTTGCGGGACCTCACCGTTGTGCAGTTCGACCAGCATGCGGCAGGTCTCGATCACGTTCTTGGCTTTGCTGTTGTAGAGGCCGATGGTCTTGATGTACTCAGACAGCCCTTCGACGCCAAGGGCGTGGATCGCTGCCGGGGTATTGGCCACCGGGAACAGTTTGGCCGTGGCCTTGTTGACGCCAACATCAGTCGACTGAGCCGATAGAATCACCGCAATCAGCAGCTCGAAGGGCGAGGAGTAGGCCAGTTCGGTTTTCGGCTCGGGATTGTCTTCGTGCAGCCTGCGAAAAATCTCAAGGCGTTTTGCGGCATTCATGGGTGATGTGTTTCCTTGGAGAGAGCGTTCGAGCGAGTCCATGCCTGGCGGGCAGCCAGCAGCAGTCCCAACAATATGAAGGCGCCGGGAACCAGGGTGATCAGGTGCAACCCTTGGTTGAACAGAGCCAGACCTTGCCAGTGCGCTGAAAGACCATGGCCGAGATAGCCCTGACCGAACAGCTCACGCAGAACAGCGAGCGTCAGTAGCAGCCCGCTCGACGGGCCAAAAAACTTCAGGCGTTCGGTTAGCGCCTGACGAAAGAACCCATTGTATTCCAGCACCACGCATTGCAAGGCGATCAGCCCGGCATAGATTCCAAGTGCCTGGTGCCACTGCAGCGCCCAGCGCTGCGCGAGGATATTGGCGCAACTGGTCAGGGTGGCGGCCAGCAGCACGCTGGCCAGCAACCCGCTGCTGTCGGACAGTCGTGAACGCAGTGGCCCCATGCACACCGCGTAAACCGTCACGACCACGCTCGACATCAACAGCATGCCCAGCGCGCCGGCCAGTGTGGCGCTGGTGCCGAGCAACAGCGCCAGCAGCAAAGCATTGGTCAGATTCGTTGGCCGGTTCATGGTTCGATCCCCAGCAAGGTTGCCCGGTGCTCATCAAAGTAGCGCAGGGCGTCATGGATGGCATTCACGGTGGCGCGGGACGTGATGGTCGCTCCAGCCAGTTGATCGAACTGTCCCTGATCCTTTTTCAATGCCCAGCCTGCGTCATCGGGGGCACTGCGCGATTTCCCGGAAAACCCTGCCAGCCAGGTGTTCGGCCAGTCGCCGATGAGCCCGCCGAGCGCCGGTGTTTCGTTTTGCCGCAGGGTTTTAACGCCCAGCAGTCTGCCGTTGGCATCAATGGCGATCAGCAATTCGATGGCGCCGGCATAACCCTCGGTCTGCGTGCGCAACAACACCGCCACCGGTTGCCCGGCGTTGCTTGCGCGGTAACCGGCCAGCAGCGTGCTGTGGCTCAATTGAGTGTCCGCCAACGCCAGCGGCTGCTCCAGCGGCTGATTGTCGTAGCTGTCGGCCGCGAGTACATCCAGCAGTTTGCGACTGTCGAGCAGGCGTTGTTCGATGGCAATCTGCGGTGCACTGCTGCGTTGCACCACATAAGTCAGGCCGAGACCGGCACCGGCGATCAGCACCAGCGCGATGACCGAGGCCGTGCGGTTCATGGGGTCACCTGCGTCTGGCGGCCAGCAGCAATGCGTTCCAGCGCCGGCACGCAGAGATTCATCAGCAGCACGGCAAATGCAACGCCATCCGGGTAGCCGCCCCAGGTGCGAATCAGGTAGGTCAGCAACCCGACACCGATGCCGAACAGCAGGCGGGCCAACGGACTTTTTGCCCCGGACACCGGTTCAGTGATGATGAAAAACGCGCCGAGCATGGTCGCCCCGCTCAGCAAATGAAACAGCGGCGAGCCTTGGGAATCGGAGCCCGAACCGTTCCAGCAGAGCAGACTGACAACAAACAGACTGACCAGCATGCCGACCGGTGCTTGCCAGCCAATCACCCGGCGTTGCAACAGCAACAGCCCGCCGGCGAGAAACGCCAGATTGACCCACTCCACACCGCGCCCGCCGAAACGCCCGAACGCCGGGTTGGCGGCGAACAGCTCATCTATGGTCAGGCTTTTGTTGATGCGCAGGCTGTCCAGCGCGGTAGCCTGAGCCCAGGCGTCCGGCGCCTGGCCCATATTGAAGACGTGTTCAAACGCTGCCAGCAAATTCATCCCGTGTGCCGGCCAGTGGGTCATCGGCTGCGGAAACAGCACCATCGCCAGCGCGAAGCCGAGCATGGCCGGATTGAATGGGTTCTTGCCGATGCCGCCGTAGAGGTGCTTGCCGAACAGCAGGCCCGTAGCTATTGCCGTCACGGTCAGCCACCACGGGCAATAAGGCGGCAGGGCAACCGCCAGCAGGGTGGCGCTGACCAGTGCGCTGCCGTCGCTCAGCGTCGGTTGCAGTGGCTGTCGGCGCAGCCGGGTGACGCCAGCCTCGACCACTAACGCGGTGGTCACCGCCAGAGTCAGATTGATCAACACGCCCCAGCCGTACAGCCAGAACAACCCTAGCAGCCCCGGCAACGTGGCGAGCAGCACCTGTTTCATCGCCTGTTGCAGGCGATCATCCGGTGCTTCACGGGGCGACATGATCGTGTACCTGAAGCTCGGCGTCCTGCAGGCGGGCGCGGGCCTTGTCGAGGGCGTCGCTCGGCGTGTCGGCGCGGCGTTGGAGTTTGCTCAGGTTGGCGCGGGCGTAAGCCAGTTCGGTTTTCAATTGGCGAAGCTGGCTGTCGATCGGACGTTTTTCCACGCGCACGAGGTCAGGCGCCGGTTGCTCGCTGGCGGCTTCGGCAGCGTGAAGGGCTTGCTCGGCGTCACGCAGGGCCTGTTCCAGCGTGGCGATCTGCTCCGGTGGTGCCTCGGCGGTCTGGGCCTTTTTCAGCTCGGCGCGGCGCATGGCCAACTGGATTTTCGCCCGTTTCAGGTCCGCGTCTTTCGCCGGGGCCGGAGCTGCAGGGGCGGCAGGGACGCTGCTTTCGAGTATCGCCAGCGCCTGCTCGGCGGCTTCGAACTGCTGTTGCAACACAATCAGTTGCGACTGCTGCTCGAACGTCGGTGGATGGCCGAAGGCTTTCAGCGATTTGTGCAATTGCGCGCGGCTCATGGCGACATCGATCTTGGCCTTTTTCAGCGCAGCGTCGGCGGTCGCGGCTTTCTGCGCGCGCACGCGTTCCAGGGCGGCCTGCACTGGATCGAGGGTTGCCACTGCGGGTTGCGCTGCACGTTGCGCCCGCGCCTCGCGCTCAGCCTGTTTCTGTTGCTCTTCGCGTTGCAGGCGGGCGTTGCGTCGTTCAAAACGCTGGCGCGCATGATCACGTTTGGCGGTGCGCGCGCGCTGCTCTTCAAGGCTGGCCGCCAGACCGCCCACCACCGGCAAGGTGCCGAGTGGCAGCGGATGCATCTCGATGCAATCCACCGGGCACGGCGCCACGCACAGGTCGCAACCGGTGCATTCGTCGATCAGCACGGTGTGCATCAGTTTCGCGGCGCCGACAATGGCGTCGATCGGGCAGGCCTGAATGCACTTGGTGCAGCCGATGCACTCCGCTTCGCGGATGTACGCCACTTGTGGCGGTGCCGAACCACGGCTGACGTCCAGCTCCAGCACCGGTACTTTCAGCAGTTCAGCCAGGGCAGCGATGGTTTCGTCGCCGCCGGGCGGGCACTTGTTGATCGGTTCGCCATCGACGATGCCTTGCGCATAGGGCTTGCAGCCAGGGTGGCCGCATTTGCCGCACTGGGTCTGCGGCAGGAGGGCATCGATGAGTTGAATCAGACTCATGTTTTGATCAGTCCACTGAATCCGAGAAAAATCACTGCGATCAGTCCGGCGCCGATCAGATCGATCGGCAGGCCGCGAAAGGGCAGGGGAATGTCGTTGTCGGCCGTGCGCTCACGCAAGTCGCTGAACAGGCTCAGCACCAGCCAGAAACCCAGGCCGGCGCCAAGGCTCAGCGCCGTTGCCTGCAGCAAGCCTCGATCATTGTGCGCATTGATCAAGGCCAGCCCCAGCACCCCGGCATTGCCCAGCAACAGCGGCCACAGTCCGTCGAACGGCCAGTCGGGCAGCGCACGCGCCAGCCGTTTCAGCATTGGCGCGCTCAGTAGCACGCTGAGCGGCAAGAACACAAACAGGTGCAGGGCCTGCAGTTGCAGCGGCACCAGCAGCCAATGCCAGATCACGTAACCGATGACGCCGACGCTCAGCATCAGGCATGACGTGGCCAGCCCCAACGCATGCACTTGGCGCCGACTGCCGGCCAGCAACGGATCGACGCCCAGCGGCCAGTGCAACACGAAGTTGTTGAGCAGGGCGGCACTGATCAGCGTAAGCGCAAGTTCGGTCATGGTTCTGCCGGCAAAAACGGGCGGGTGTCACTTAAGGTTAGGCATTATCCGGCACCCGCGAAGGGTGGGCCAGATATGAAAAATCCCACAGGCCTGCAGAACATGCCTGTGGGATCGTTTTACCGCTGGGCCTTACTTGATGCGTTGACCCGGCTTGGCGCCGCTGTCCGGGCTCAGCAGGTAGATTTCTTCACCGCCGGGACCTGCCGCCATCACCATGCCTTCGGAGATGCCGAACTTCATTTTCCGTGGCTTGAGGTTGGCGATCATCATGGTCAGGCGACCGTCGAGTTTCGACGGGTCCGGGTACGCGCTCTTGATCCCGGAGAACACGTTGCGTTGCTCGTCACCGATGTCCAGGGTCAGGCGCAGCAGCTTGTCGGCGCCTTCCACGTGTTCAGCCTTGACGATCAGGGCGACGCGCAGGTCGACGGCGGCGAACGTGTCGAAGTCGATTTCCGGCGACAGCGGATCCTTGGCCAGTTCGCCGTTGCCCGCCGGTGCGGCGGCACCGGTGTCGGTCTGGCTGGCGGTCAGGTCTTCCTTCGAGGCGTCGGTCATGGCTTGTACTTTTACCGGGTCGATGCGGGTCATCAACGGTTTGAATTCGTTCAACTGATGGTTGGCCAGCAGGGTGGTGTGGTCGTTCCAGGTCAGCGGGGCGACATTGAGGAACGCCTCGGCATCGGCGGCCAGCAACGGCAGCACCGGTTTGAGGAAGATCACCAACTGGCGGAACAGGTTGATGCCGGTGGCGCAGATCGCCTGGACTTCATCCTGCTTGCCTTCCTGCTTGTTCAGCGACCATGGGGCCTTGTCGGCGATCCAGGCGTTGGCGCGGTCGGCCAGGGCCATGGTTTCACGCATGGCACGGGCGAAGTCGCGGGCCTCATAGGCGTCGGCAATGCCTGGCGCGGCAGCCAGGAACGCTTCGGTCAGCTCTGGCGCGGCATTGTTGTCGACCAGCAGGCCGCCGTTGCCCTTGTGGATGAAACCGGCGCAACGGCTGGCGATATTGACCACTTTGCCGACCAGGTCGGAGTTGACCTTCTGCACGAAGTCTTCGAGGTTCAGGTCGAGGTCATCGACGCCACGGCCCAGTTTGGCCGCGTAGTAGTAGCGCAGGTATTCCGGCGACAGGTGATCCAGGTAGGTACGGGCCTTGATGAAGGTCCCGCGGGACTTGGACATCTTCTGGCCGTTGACGGTCAGGTAGCCGTGCACGTTGATGCCAGTCGGCTTGCGGAAACCGGCGCCTTCGAGCATGGCTGGCCAGAACAGTGCGTGGAAGTTGACGATGTCCTTGCCGATGAAGTGGTACAGCTCGGCGGTGGAGTCCTTGCCCCAGAACGCATCGAAGTCCAGCTCCGGCGTGCGGTTGCAGAGGTTCTTGAAGCTGGCCATGTAGCCGATCGGCGCATCCAGCCACACGTAGAAATACTTGCCCGGCTCGTCCGGGATCTCGAAACCGAAATACGGCGCATCGCGGGAGATGTCCCACTGTTGCAGGCCGGCGTCCAGCCATTCGGCGATCTTGTTGGCCACGGCGTCCTGCAGGGTGCCGCTGCGGGTCCAGGTTTGCAGCATTTGCTGGAAGTCTGGCAGCTTGAAGAAGAAGTGCTGGGAATCCTTGAGCACCGGGGTGGCGCCGGAAATGGCCGACTTCGGGTCTTTCAGATCGGTCGGGGCGTAGGTCGCACCGCATTTTTCGCAGTTGTCGCCGTACTGGTCTTCAGTGCCGCATTTCGGGCAGGTGCCCTTGATGAAGCGATCGGCCAGGAACATTTTCTTTTCCGGGTCGAAATACTGGGTGATCGAGCGTTGGGCGATGTGCCCGGCGTCACGCAGCTTCAGGTAGATCTGGCTCGACAGCTCACGGTTTTCTTCGGCGTGAGTGGAGTGGAAATTGTCGAAGTCGACCAGAAACTCGGCAAAGTCGGCGCTGTGTTCAGCCTGCACGTTGGCGATCAGTTGTTCCGGGGTGATGCCTTCCTTTTCCGCGCGCAGCATGATCGCCGAACCGTGGGCGTCGTCGGCGCAGACATAGATGCACTGGTTGCCGCGATGCTTCTGGAAGCGCACCCACATATCGGTCTGGATGTATTCCAGCATATGGCCAAGGTGGATCGAACCGTTGGCGTAGGGCAGGGCGCTGGTGACGAGGATCTTGCGTGGTTCGGACATGTGGGGCTTCGCTACTTGATGAAACGGAGGTCGGCCACTATAAAGCGCTGGCGCATATTTTTCACCCTGTGCGCCTGTTTCCGGATGCGGCAACTGCAATTAATTGTGGCGAGGGAGCTTGCTCCCGCTGGGTGGCGAAGCCGCCCCTTCGCATCCGAACCGGACACCGCGTCAACCTGATTGCGACTGCTGCGCAGCCGAGCAGGTGCAAGCTTCCTCGCCACAAAGGCGCGGCGAATTATAAATCGCCTGACCGCAAACGAATCCGCGGGGTACGATACCCGCCATCTATTCCCAGTCTTGTTATCGGAGTTGCCCATGAGTGCCGTCACTCGCGCAGCGGTGGAAGCCGTCCTCAGCCAATACACCGACCCTTACCTGAACCAGGACCCGGTCAGCGCCGGTTGCGTGAAGCACATCGAAATCGATGGCGACCGCGTCAAGGTTCAACTGGAAATCGGCTACGCCGCCGGTCTGTTCAAGAGCGGCTGGGCGCAACTGCTGCAACTGGCTATCGAAAACCTCGACGGCGTGGTCTCGGCCAAGGTCGAGGTCACCAGCGTGATCGCGGCGCACAAGGCCCAGGCACAGATCCCGGGGCTGGCCAACGTCAAGAACGTGGTCGCCGTGGCGTCTGGCAAGGGCGGCGTAGGCAAATCGACCACCGCCGCCAACCTCGCGCTGGCACTGGCCCGTGAAGGGGCCAAGGTGGGGATTCTCGACGCCGACATCTATGGCCCGAGCCAGGGCATCATGTTCGGCATTCCCGAGCGCACCCGTCCGGAGGTCAAGGACCAGAAGTGGTTCGTGCCGCTCAAGGCCCACGGTGTCGAAGTCATGTCGATGGCGTTCCTGACCGATGACAACACGCCGATGGTCTGGCGCGGGCCGATGGTCTCCGGCGCACTGCTGCAACTGGTCACGCAAACCGCGTGGGGCGATCTGGACTATCTGGTGATCGACATGCCGCCGGGCACTGGCGACATCCAGCTGACCCTGGCGCAAAAAGTCCCGGTGGCCGGTGCCGTGATCGTCACCACCCCGCAGGATCTGGCGCTGTTGGACGCCCGCAAAGGCGTGGAAATGTTCCGCAAGGTCAACATTCCGGTGCTGGGCGTGGTGGAGAACATGGCGGTGCACATCTGCTCGAACTGCGGTCATGCCGAGCATCTGTTCGGTGAGGGCGGTGGCGAGAAGCTGGCGACCCAGTACGGCGTTGAGCTGCTGGCCTCGCTGCCGCTGTCGATGCTTATCCGCGAGCAGGCCGATGGCGGCAAGCCGACGGTGATCGCCGAGCCGGACAGCCAGATCGCGATGGTCTATCAGGAACTCGCCCGCCATGTCGGCGCACGCATTGTGTTGCAGGAAGCGGCGACACCGGCGATGCCGAATATCAGCATCAGCGACGATTGATCGACCAGCAACATTGAAAGACCTGTAGGAGTGAGCCTGCTCGCGATAGCGGATTAACATTCAACAGATGGGTTGAATGAATGAGCGTAATCGCGAGCAGGCTCACTCCTACAGTTGGTTTTGTGGGGGGCTTAGATGCGCAACCCGCCATCCATCTCCAGAATCCGTCCGGTGTAGTAGTCGTTCTCGAAGATGTACGCCGCCGAATGGGCGATCTCTTCCGGCTTGCCCATGCGCTTGAGCGGAATCCCCGAGGTCATCTTCTCCAGCGCTTCGGGCTTCATGCCCAGGGTCATCTCGGTTTCGATAAAGCCCGGGGCAATGCCCGCCACGCGAATGCCGTAACGCGCCAGTTCCTTGGCCCAGGTCACGGTGGCTGCTGCCACGCCGGCCTTGGCGGCGGAATAGTTGGTCTGGCCGACGTTGCCGGCGCGGGAGATCGACGAGATGTTGATGATCGCGCCACTGTTCTTCAGCTCGACCATTTTCGCCGCGACTTCACGGGTGCACAGGAACACGCCGGTCAGGTTGACGTCGATGACCGCCTGCCACTGGGCCAGGCTCATCTTGGTCATTTCGCCGTCCTTGACCTTGAGCAGCAGGCCATCGCGCAGGATCCCGGCGTTGTTGATCAGGCCATGGATCGCACCGAAGTCCTCGGCCACCTGGGCGACCATGTGCTCAACCTGTTCTTCATTGGCCACGTTGCACAGATAGCTGCGCGCCTCGACACCCTTGGCTTTGCAGGCTGCGACCGCGTCGTCGAGTTTTTCCTGATTCAGGTCCACCAGGGCCAGCTTCGCGCCTTTGCCGGCGAAATACTCGGCCATGGAACGGCCCAAACCCTGGCAACCGCCGGTGATAATGATTACTTTGTCGTTGAGTTGCATTCGCATGCCCCGATAGCCGGTCTGAGTGGTTTTTGTTGTGGACGACGCTCGATCTGCACCGAACGTGGCCTGGTTGCACATGAGCATTGCCCGATGGCGTGACCGGGACTTATCCCCAGGCGCCTGTCCGTTTTTTTGACGGATTCTATATAAGGAGTCATAAATTGAGCGTTGAAGCGGCCAAGAATGCCCGAGAATTGCTTCTCAAGGAATACCGTGGCGTATTGTCCACCCACTCCAAATCGATGCCCGGTTTCCCGTTCGGCTCCGTGGTTCCCTATTGCCTGGACGAGCAGGGCCGCCCGCTGATCCTGATCAGCCGCATCGCCCAGCACACTCACAACCTGCAGAAGGACCCAAAATGTTCGCTGCTGGTGGGCGAGCGTGAGGCCGACGACGTGCAGGCCGTTGGTCGCCTGACCTACCTGGCCGAAGCGCAAAAGCTCGAAGAGCCGATCGCCATTGAAGCGGCCGCCGAGCGTTATTACCGTTATTTCCCCGATTCGCAGAACTACCACAAGGCCCACGATTTTGACTTCTGGGTGCTCAACCCCGTGCGTCATCGCTACATCGGCGGTTTCGGCGCGATTCACTGGGTCGATCAACTGACCTTGGCCAACCCGTTTGCCGGCAAGGCTGAAATCAGCATGGTCGAGCACATGAACAGCGACCACGCCAAGGCCATCGCCCATTACGTGGAACTGGCCGGCCTGCCGCAAACCGTGCCGGCGCAACTGGCCGGGATCGACAGCGAAGGCATGCACCTGCGCGTCGGTCAGGCGCTGTACTGGCTGCCGTTTCAAACGCCTTGTCATACGCCGATACAAGTGCGCGAAGCCTTGGTTTCTCTGGCTCACGCCGAGGTCTGGCCAAAAAATGCGGTGACCGATGCTTGAATTCACGAAAGGGCGACGTCATCTAATGCTTACTGCAAGGCATTTCTTGCGTTGAGGAATCTTTGATGCGCCCTTTTTTGTTGCTCTTTCTGCTGTTTCCGGTGCTGGAGCTGTTCGTATTCGTCAAAGTGGCAGGGGCTATCGGGTTTTTCCCGGCCCTGCTGCTGATCATTCTCGGCTCGATGTTCGGCGTGTTCGTGCTGCGCGTCGCCGGTCTGGCCACGGCACTGCGTGCCCGTGAAAGCCTGAATCGCGGTGAACTGCCCGCGCAAACCATGCTTGAAGGCCTGATGCTGGCACTGGCCGGCGGCCTGCTGATCCTGCCGGGCTTCGTCAGCGACGTGGTCGGTCTGGTGATGTTGTTGCCGTTCACCCGCCGTCTGCTGGCGAATAAAATGCGCCAGCGCGCCGAGGAACAGGCGATTCGTCAGCGTGCCTTCGCCGATGACCTGCAACCGCGCGGCGGTCCTGCGCCGCGCCAGCCTCTGGGTCGTGAAGGTGATGTGATCGAAGGCGAGTTCGAACATCGCGACAGCAAGTAACCTCTGTATCGATACGGCACCTTCGGGTGCCGTTTCTTTATGCGCGGCATTCAAGGGGCAAATCGAGAAAAATTTTCTGCCCCCGCCCTTGTAATAAGCTTATGCGCCCTTATGTATCGGTCACCGAAAGGTTTCCGACATTTGAGTCGGACAGACTTCCGCGGCTCGCTCGACGAACCGCAACCGGCGCAGGCCGGATTTGTTAAACCCGCCGGGACTACACCGGCCGATGAAAACCACAATTAGGAGAGATCGACAATGAAGCTTCGTCCTCTGCATGACCGCGTCGTCATCCGTCGCAGCGAAGAAGAAAAGAAAACCGCTGGCGGTATCGTCCTGCCAGGTTCGGCTGCTGAAAAAGCCAACCACGGTGTGATCGTCGCTGCTGGCCCAGGCAAGACCCTGGAAAACGGTGAAGTGCGTGCGCTGGCCGTTAAAGTCGGCGACAAGGTTGTGTTCGGTCCTTACTCCGGCAGCAACACTGTGAAAGTCGACGGCGAAGACCTGCTGGTAATGGCTGAGAACGAGATTCTCGCTGTACTGGAAGGCTGATACCCCGCTCATTTTCCCGTTACTACAAAGTATTTAAGGAATATCGATCATGGCTGCTAAAGAAGTTAAGTTCGGCGATGCCGCCCGCTCCAAGATGCTTAAAGGCGTCAACGTTCTGGCTGACGCGGTAAAAGCGACCCTGGGCCCGAAAGGCCGTAACGTGATTCTCGAGAAGAGCTTCGGCGCTCCGACCATCACCAAGGACGGCGTTTCCGTCGCCAAGGAAATCGAACTCGAAGATCGCTTCGAAAACATGGGCGCGCAGCTGGTCAAAGACGTTGCCTCCCGTGCCAACGATGACGCCGGTGACGGTACGACCACTGCGACCGTTCTGGCTCAGTCGATCGTCAACGAAGGCCTGAAAGCCGTCGCTGCCGGCATGAACCCGATGGACCTCAAGCGCGGTATCGACAAAGCGACCATCGCGATCGTCAAAGAGCTGAAAGCCCTGTCCAAGCCATGCGCTGACACCAAGGCTATCGCTCAGGTCGGCACCATCTCCGCCAACTCCGACAACTCCATCGGCGACATCATTGCCGAAGCCATGGAAAAAGTCGGTAAAGAAGGCGTGATCACCGTTGAAGAAGGCTCGGGCCTGGAAAACGAACTGTCGGTTGTAGAAGGCATGCAATTCGACCGTGGCTACCTGTCCCCGTACTTCGTCAACAAGCCGGACACCATGGTTGCCGAGCTCGACGGCCCGCTGATCCTGCTGGTCGACAAAAAGATCTCGAACATCCGCGAAATGCTGCCAGTGCTGGAAGCCGTTGCCAAAGCCGGCCGCCCACTGCTGATCGTTGCCGAAGACGTTGAAGGCGAAGCCCTGGCGACGCTGGTAGTGAACAACATGCGTGGCATCGTTAAAGTCGCAGCCGTCAAGGCTCCAGGCTTCGGCGATCGTCGCAAGGCCATGCTGCAGGACATCGCCGTTCTGACCGGCGGTACCGTTATCTCCGAAGAGATCGGCCTGAGCCTGGAAAGCACCACTCTGGAACACCTGGGTAACGCCAAGCGTGTAACCCTGTCCAAGGAAAACACCATCATCGTTGACGGTGCTGGCGTTGAAGGCGACATCCAGGCGCGTATCGCTCAAATCCGTGCTCAGGTTGCTGAAACTTCCTCGGACTACGACCGTGAAAAACTGCAAGAGCGTCTGGCCAAGCTGTCCGGCGGCGTTGCAGTGATCAAGGTTGGCGCTGGTTCCGAAGTTGAAATGAAAGAGAAGAAGGCTCGCGTTGAAGACGCCCTGCACGCTACCCGTGCAGCCGTTGAAGAAGGCGTGGTACCTGGCGGTGGCGTTGCGCTGATCCGTGCTCTGGAAGCCCTGACCGAACTGACCGGCGACAACGCTGACCAGAACGTCGGTATCGCTGTGCTGCGTCGCGCTGTTGAAGCGCCGCTGCGTCAGATCGCTGCCAACTCCGGTGACGAGCCAAGCGTAGTCGTCAACGAAGTGAAGAACGGCAAAGGTAACTTCGGTTACAACGCTGCTTCCGGCGAATACGGCGACATGATCGAAATGGGCATCCTGGACCCAACCAAGGTCACCCGTTCCGCTTTGCAAGCTGCAGCCTCGATCGGCGGTCTGATCCTGACCACCGAAGCCGCTGTTGCTGATGCACCGAAGAAAGAAGGCTCGGCTGGCGGCGGTATGCCAGACATGGGCGGCATGGGTGGCATGGGCGGCATGATGTAAGCCAGCCTTACCCCTGTAACGAAAAACCCCGCCTGCGATGAGCAGGCGGGGTTTTTTATTGCCTCAGGAAAGATCAAAAGGCAAAAGATCGCAGCCTTCGACAGCCTCTGTGCGAGATAGATAAGCCTGTAGGCGCTGCCGAAGGGCGCGATCTTTCGAACTTCACTCAAGTAGTAACAGGTTGTGCCTTGACCGCCGCCTCTGCCTTCATTGCCGGGCGATACAGCAGCCAGTAATACGACCCCAGGCAAATCAGCCAGCAGAAGATCGCCGTCCACACGTTGTGCGAGAAGAAATGCGCGCCCTGCATCATTCGGCTGATCGAAAACACCGAACCCAGTGCGACGGCAAAGACCAACGCCTGGCGTGCAAGGCGCGGGCGCCGGTCTCGCAGCACGAAGAACAGCGCAAACAGGCTGAAGCCGGTGGAGGCGTGGCCGCCGGGCCAGCAGCGGCCGGGTTTGTCGGTCGGCGGGCGAGGCTCCAGCAGTTTGCTGTAGGTTTCGTGGCCGCCGAACTGCTCCAGACTCCACGGGCACTGCACGGCGGTGACTGTTTTCAGCGGGCTGACGAATGAGGTGGCGAGGCCGAGTGACAGCACCAGGCAGCCCAGTTCACGCTTGAATGGTTTGAGCCGTTGCAGAAAAAACGCCCCGATGAAGCCGAGTATGGCCAACACCGAAAATACGATCACCGCTTCTTTGGCGCGATCATGAAGGATGTCCTCAAGGAAGAAGCTGTAGCGCCCGATGAAATCGCCAGCGACCGGATCATAAAACACTCGGGCCAGAGCCATGTCCAGATCGGTCAGTTCCAGCAGCACCAGAATGATCGCCGCCGCAGCAGGAATGCCCAGGCAAAACCGCAAATTGAGGGGGCGGGAAGAGGGATGTACAGCGGATGATGACATGAGCCAATCCTGAATAAAGGAAAACGCCCCGGTGCATCAGCCCGGGGCGTTTCTGTTAACGGTCGCTGACTTGCGCAGCGTTGCCGGGGGTTTTCCAGCTCAACAACTGCTGTTTGAAGCCATAACTGGCGGTCTGGTAATAGGTGATCGCACGGGTGATCAGCGGGTCGTCGCTGGTGACTCGCGACTCGCGGCTTTCGGTCAGCGCATCGTCATGCCGACGCAAGCCCTGGCGCGGACTGAGGATGGCCAGATCCTTGCCATCGAACAGACCCAGATGCTGGTAGTTGCCGACCACCACGCGCGGTGGCAGCGGGTTGTCCTGCAACAGGTTGCGGCCGAAGAACGTCGAGGTGTAATCCAGGTTCAGCAAGCCCAGCAGCGTCGGGGCCAGGTCGATCTGGCTGGCCAGTTGCGCGCTCTCGCGTGCCTCGATCATTTTCGGTGCGTAGATGAATAGCGGGATCTGATAGTTGGCGATCGGCAAGTCTTCTTTGCCGGCGCTGCCGGCGGTGTGGTCGGCGACGAATATGAAGATCGTGTTGTCGAACCACGGTTTCTGCCGCGCCTGCTCGAGGAACTGTCCAATCGCATAGTCGGTGTACTTCACTGCACCATCACGACCGTTGCCGGACTTGATGTCGATCCGGTTGTCCGGATAGGTGTAAGGACGATGGTTGGACGTGGTCATCAACTGCAGCAAAAACGGTTGCTGCTTGGCGTAATCGGCATCCGCCAGCTTCAGGGTCTGGCGATACAGATCCTCGTCAGCCATGCCCCAGGCGTTCTTGAAGTGGATTTCGGCTTCATCGACGCTGCTCTGATCGACGACGCGATAACCGTTGCCGCTGAAGAACGCGTTCATGTTGTCGAAGTAACCGCGCCCGCCGTAGACGAACACACTGTCGTAACCCACGGCGCTCAGCTGTTGGCCAAGGCTGGCGAAACCGCTTTCACGGCCGATGCGCTTGACGATCGAGCGGCCCGGCGTCGGCGGGATGGCCAGGGTGATGGCTTCCAGACCGCGGTCGGTGCGGGTGCCAGTGGCATAGAAGTTATTGAAGTACAGGCTTTGCTTGCGCAAGGCGTCGAGGTTCGGCGTCAGGTTGCGACCGTCGCCGTTGCTGCCCAGGTACTTGGCGCTCAGGCTTTCGATGGTCACCAGCACAATGTTCGGTTTGCGCGCAGTGCCGGGATTGTCGATCATCCGGCGAATATCCTGCGGGTCCTGGCCGATGAAACGGGCGTTGCTTTCACTCAGCTCGGCACGGATCTCACCGGCGACTTTTTCCGCAGGCAGGCTTTTGTAGAACTGGGTGTAGTCCAGTTCATTGTTACGGAACGCGGCGAAGAACTGGTATGGCCCGTTGCTGGCCAGTTCGTTCTGGTAAGCGTTGCCGCCCTGGGCGCGCGGGGCGTCCTGGCTGAGCAGTTGCAGGCTCAGCCCCGCGACGATCAGCAGGCCCAATGCGCTGAGCAGGCGTCCGCGCAGCGGTGGCAGCGGGGCATTCATGGCGGCATTGAATGGCTTGCGCAGGGCAAAACTGATCACCACAGCCAATACCGCGAGGAGGCTCAGCAGTTTGCCAATCGGATACGACTCGAGGACGTTGTTCAACACCTCGTCGGAATACACCAGGTAATCGACGGCGATGAAGTTGAAGCGCACGCCGAACTCGTCCCAGAACAGCCATTCGGCCACCGCCACGAACAGCATGGCGAACAGGCTGATCGTCAGCAGGACGCGCAGGAACCCGCGATGCCCGCGACGACGCCACAGGCCCGGCGGGCAGAGCAACAGGTACAAGCCCATCGGCAGCGCCGCGTAAGCAAGGAACCCCAGGTCATACAGCGCGCCGATGCCAAACACGGAAAGGGCGAAGCCACCGGCCTCATCCAGGTGAGTCAGCAGCAAGACCGCTCGGGTCAGGAGAAAAATGACCAGCCAGGCGCCGGTGATCAGCAGCAGAAAGCGCATAGGCGCGGTCTTGAAAGAGTCCATTGTCTCGTTTTCCTTATATCAATGGCGCGCGAGTGTCGCGGCGCCACTGTAGTCAGGTTGTGAATCGATAGTGAAAACTTTGTTAAACATCTAATTTGGCTGTGCAAATGGATGTGCGCGCATGCCAGCGCTAGCCCTGAACCGGCGTTGGCCTTAAGCTGCGCGGGCCAAGACGGCCGGAACTGTGTACGGAGGAAATGCCAATGCGAATTCTATTGGTCGAAGACAACCGCGATATCCTGGCCAACCTGGCCGATTACCTGGGGCTCAAAGGCTATACCGTCGATTGCGCCCAGGACGGCTTGTCGGGCCTGCATTTGGCTGCCACCGAGCATTACGACCTGATCGTGCTCGACATCATGCTGCCGGGGATCGATGGCTACACCCTGTGCAAGCGCCTGCGTGAAGACGCCCGGCGCGACACACCGGTGATCATGCTCACCGCCCGCGATCAACTGGACGACCGCCTGCAGGGCTTCAAGTCCGGGGCCGACGATTACCTGGTCAAACCGTTTGCGCTGTCCGAGCTGGCGGCACGAGTCGAGGCGGTCATGCGCCGCACCCAGGGCGGCGGACGCCGTGCGCTGCAGGTCGGCGACCTGACCTACGACCTCGATACCCTCGAAGTGACCCGCGAGGGCAAGCTGCTCAAGCTCAACCCGGTCGGCCTGAAACTGCTGGCGGTGTTGATGCAGAAGAGCCCGCACGTGCTGCGTCGGGAAATCCTCGAAGAAGCGCTGTGGGGCGATGACTGCCCGGACAGCGACAGCTTGCGCAGCCATGTCCACCAATTGCGTCAGGTGATCGACAAGCCCTTCGCCAAACCGTTGCTGCAAACCGTGCACGGTGTGGGTTACCGCCTGGCCGAGGGGCGTGATGGAGTTTAAGCAAAGCCTTTCGCAGCGGATCATCATCGCCTTTGCGCTGATGAGTGCGCTGGTGGCCGGGGCCTTCGCCATGGGCATTGTGGCGACCGTGCACCTGGTGGAGGAAAAACTGATTTCGGCAGGGCTGGGCGGCGATCTGCAACGTCTGCTGCTGATGGACAGCGTGTCGGACTGGAGCCATCGCCCGGAACCGGACCAGTTGTTCTATTTCAGTGGCGGCCCGGGTGATTTCGAGCTGCCCAAGGATCTGCGCCACCTCGATGCGGGGTTCCACGAAGTCTTCCGCGAACAGCTGTCGTATCACGCGATGGTCGAGATCGTCGATGGTCGCCGCTACGTGCTGCTGCAGGATCAAAGTGATTTCGAGGAGCGCGAACGCGTGCTGTTCGCCGTGGTGCTGGTGGGCTTCGTGCTCAGTCTGGCGCTGGCGGTGTTCCTCGGCTGGGTGTTGGCGCGCAAGGTCATGGCGCCGGTGGTGCGACTGGCGCGGCAAGTGCGTCACCGCGATCAACTGCTCGGCCTGGCACCACCGCTGGCCCCGGATTACGCGGCTGACGAAGTCGGCGAACTGGCGGTGGCGTTCGATGCCACGCTCGGGCGTCTGCGTCAGGCGCTGACCCGCGAGCGGTTGTTCACCAGCGACGTCAGCCACGAACTGCGCACGCCGTTGATGGTGTTGGCCAGTTCCTGCGAATTACTTTTGGAAAACCCGGGGCTGGATCAGCGCGGCCGGGCCCAGGTCGAGCGTATCGCTCGCGCCAGCGAGGAAATGCGCGAGCTGGTGCAGACCTTCCTGATGCTCGCCCGCGCCCAGCGTGAAGACGCCGGTTCCGCGCCGCAGCAGAACCTCACTCAAGTGGCCGATGGCCTGTTGAGTATCTGGCGCGAACCGATCGAGTCCAAAGGGCTGCGTCTGATGTTCGAGCCGGGCAACCCGCCGGCCACCTGCTTCAATGCCACTCTGCTTGGCGCCGTGATGGGCAATCTGCTGCGCAATGCCTGCCACTACACCGAGCAGGGATTCATTCGCCTGACACTCAACCACAACGGGTTTGTCGTCGAGGATTCGGGCGTCGGCATTCCCGAGGAAAAACGCGAAGCCATGTTCCAACCCTTTGTGCGCGGCAGTGAAAAGCGCGGCGAAGGCCTTGGGCTGGGCTTGTCGCTGGTGCAGCGGATCTGCGAGAACCAGGGCTGGGAGGTGACGTTGAGCACCATGGAGCCCAATGGTTGCCGCTTCGAGGTGACGCTGGGGCTGCGCTGAGCCCCATTGATGGCCCCGCGCTATTGCTTTCTCCTTGTAAAACCCTGTAATAGTTTGTTGGTTTACCTGACGTATTTTTCACAAAGTGACGACCTGACGCTGACATACCGCTACCTATGGTAGGGGTATCAGTAATTCAGGAGCCGTGATAATGAGCAGACCGATCAAGCTCGATTTTTCCGAAAAGTATGATGACCAGCATGCGCAAAAATATTTGCGCAAGCATCAGGACGGTCTCGGTCGTCGGTTGTCTCACTGGCGGGACGAGCAGTTGGCCCGCAAGGCCCTGACACTGGCCGGCGAGCCGGGGTTGGTTCTGGATCTGCCGTGCGGAGCAGGGCGTTTCTGGCCGTTACTGGCGGAAAAGCCCAACCGGGTGATCATTGGTGCGGACAATTCCGAATCCATGATCAAGACTGCGATGCAGTCGCAACCGGCCGACGTGGTGAAACGGGTACAACCTTTGCACACGTCAGCGTTCGACATTGCCCTGCCAGATAACGCCGTCGACAGCATTTTCTGCATGCGATTGCTGCACCACATCGGTGACGCCGAGCATCGGCGGGCGATTTTGCGCGAATTCGAGCGTGTCACCCGCGACAGCGTCATCATTTCGTTGTGGGTAGACGGTAATTTCAAGGCCTGGAAACGCAAACGCGCCGAGAAGCGTCGTGGGCAGGAAGGTTACCAGAACCGATTTGTGTTACCGGCTGTGACAGTGGAAAAGGAATTCGAAGAGGCAGGTTTTCGCATTCAGGAACAACTGGACTTTATTCCGCTCTATGCCATGTGGCGGGTTTACGTATTACGCAAGAGGTAACAGGATGGCGGTGCAAATAGCAGCAGAAACGGAAGTCGCTCCCCAGGATCGCTTCGACTACTACTGGAACCAGCGCGGTGAATGGGTGGAAGAACCCAATGTACGCCGTGGCGGGGAAAGTGGTGTGCAACGAGTCATGGGCCGTGACGGCCAGTTACTGTATGCCAAGCGCCAGACCGGACATATCTATCGCAGCTGGCTGCATCCTTTCGGCCGCCCGACGGTATTGCGTGAGCTGGATGCCCTGACCGGCGTCAGCCGCCTCGGCGTGCGTGTACCGCAAATCGTGTTCTGCGGGGCGCAGCCTGATCCGCAATACAAATGGCGTGCCCTGCTGGTGACCAAGTCGCTGGACGGTTTCGACGAACTCGAAAAATGGGAAGCCGCTGGCGGTCGTGCCCAATACGGCGAAGCCGTCTACGAACGCGTCCTTAAAGACCTGGCGCAAAACCTGGCGCGCATGCACAAGGGCCGTTGGCAGCACAGCTGCATCTACATCAAACACGTCTTTGTACGGGTGACTGGCGAAGGTGATTCGGCTCAGGTCGAAGTGGCATTGATCGATCTGGAAAAATGCCGCCAGCGTCTGACCGCTTATCGCGCGGCCTCCCATGATATGAAGCAATTGCGTCGCCATTCGTCGTTCAGCGACACGGACTGGAAAAAACTCGTCTACTTTTATGAGACGGCGTTTGGCAGCGCTATCAAAGGTTTATAGCGATGAAACTCGAAATTGCACGAGGTTTGTTTTTGGTTGGAGCCTTGGCAGTTGCTTCATTGGCGGTGGCGGCCTGGGAGCAGCCCCGCATGCAGGTGATCGGTGCGACCACGGCCGATGCTCACTGCGCAGTACCACGGGTGGCGAAAGCCTCCGTGGCCACTAAACCTGATCATGATTTGTTGCTGTTCATGTTCGGACTTTCACAAGGGATGAGGCCACAGAGTTGAACCGATTGAAGCCCAAATAAAAGGCCTCGCAGATGCGAGGCCTTTTTTATGGTGATGTCCCGTCCTGAATAAGGTTTACACCTTCTGACTTCTTTTCAGGAAGGTGCAATGGATACGGGCACGAAGCGCAGTCAGCGTGATTACACACTGGCTTTTAAATTATCGGTTGTTGACCAGGTCGA
>NZ_JAHHZH010000008.1:338224-341400 GCF_018729515.1 Pseudomonas sp. MG-9 | reverse complement strand
TGGAACCACCTGATCCCATCCCGAACTCAGAAGTGAAACGATGCATCGCCGATGGTAGTGTGGGGTTTCCCCATGTGAGAGTAGGTCATCGTCAAGATTAAATTCCGAAACCCCAATTGCGAAAGCAATTGGGGTTTTGTTTTGCCCGGCGGAAAGTGGTTTGCTTGATTTCTATGCAATCGCCCGGCTCATGGCTATTATTCGGGCCTCATTGTGAGGCGAGACCTGCATGCTGACGTTGTTGAATCTTTTAAAGGATGGTCGATTCCATTCTGGCCAGGCTCTGGGGCTAGCCCTGGGTATCAGTCGAAGTGCTGTATGGAAGCAACTGCAGCATCTTGAGGCTGAGCTCGGTTTGTCCATTAATAAGGTCCGGGGTCGAGGCTACCAACTGGCTGCGCCCCTGACTCTACTCGATCCTCTCAGTATCGGCGCCTTGGCCCCGGTTTGGCCGATGACAGTCTTTGATTCCATTGACTCCACCAATGCAGAGGCGCTGCGCGCGATCAGTCAAGGTCGCACGGCGCCGTTCCTGGTGTTGGCAGAGCGGCAAATTTCCGGTCGAGGTCGCAGGGGGCGTAAGTGGGTAAGCCCCTTTGCGGAAAATCTCTATTACAGCCTGGTCCTGCGTATTGAGGGCGGTATGCGCCAGCTTGAAGGGCTTAGTCTTGTTGTAGGTCTGGCGGTCATGCATACCCTGCGAAAGCTCGGAGTGTCGGGTGCTGGATTGAAGTGGCCCAACGACGTATTGGTTGGGAGCAGGAAAATTGCAGGTATTCTTCTGGAGCTCGTAGGCGATCCTGCAGATGTTTGTCATGTGGTGCTGGGCATAGGCATTAATGTGAACATGCAGGTTGCTGACGAGGTTGATCAGCAATGGACGTCCATGCGGCTTGAGACGGGCAAAAGTTGCGACCGCAACGCGCTAGTGGCGGAGCTGAGCGAGCAGCTGCGCGACTATATCCAGCGCCATCAGATCGATGGCTTTTCAGCGCTCCAAGGGGAATGGGAAAGGGATCACGTGTGGCAAGGTCGTCCGGTTTCGTTGATTGCCGGCGCTAGCCATATAGAAGGTGTAGTGCTCGGTATTGACAGTCAGGGTGCGCTGCGCTTGAGGGTGGATGGCGTGGAAAAAGTATTTAGTGGCGGTGAGCTCAGTCTGAGGTTGCGTGATGATTCTTGAGCTCGATTGCGGGAACAGCTTCATCAAATGGCGGGTGTTGAATACTGCCGCCGGAGGTCTTTTCGCGGAGGGGGTTGTCGACTCGGATCAGGCCTTGGTGGATAGCTTGCACACATTTGACGGTCTATCGCTACGAAGTTGTCGGTTGGTCAGTGTCAGAACGAGTGAAGAAACCGCTGCATTGACTCGGATTCTTGAGCGGACGTTCGGCGTATTGGTTGTGTGTGCCAAGCCCGCTAGTGAAATGTCTGGTGTCCGGAATGGATATGACGACTATGAGCGTTTAGGTCTCGATCGTTGGCTGGCAATGCTGGGTGGTTTTCACTTGGCAGCAGGCGCATGTCTGATCCTGGATTTCGGCACTGCTGTAACAGCGGATTTTATTGATGCTGAAGGGGAGCACCTGGGAGGGTTCATTTGTCCAGGGATGCCATTGATGCGAAATCAATTACGCACTCACACGCGCAATATCCGTTACGGCGATTTGGCTGCAGAGCGGGCCCTGACTAGTCATGCTCCGGGACGCAGTACTGTTGAAGCGGTGGAGCGTGGATGTTCGTTGATGTTGAGAGGTTTCGTCCTGACCCAGATGGAACTGGCTCGTTCCTATTGGGGAGAGGGCTTTACCGTCTTTATTACAGGTGGTGACGCTGGGTTGGTTGCAGATGTTGTGCCTGACGCACGAGTTGTCCCTGATCTGGTCTTTGTTGGACTGGCCATGGCGTGTCCTTTATCTTGAGGTTTGTATGCGCTGGTTGTTCCTGCTGCTTGTTGTTCTCAATGTGTTCTATTACGTCTGGCATCAGCAGGAAGCGCCCTTGCGTGCAAAAGATGTCACGCCTCTCAGTATGTATCGTGGATCCCAGCAAGACATACGCTTGCTGAGTGAGGCCGGTAGTGACTCTCGAGAAGGGCAGGGCGCGCGACGTGCGGGGCAAGATTGTCTGTTCTTGGGTGGTTTGACTCGAGAGGAAAGTGTTTCTGTGCTGCAACAGCGGCTGTTGGCCATGAATGTGAAGGCTCAACCACCGCAAAAGGATCTTCCAGAGCCAGGTTACTGGTTGCGCATTGCGCCCGAAAGCCAGCGTTTATTGGGGGATGTACAGTTGCAGAACCTTTCCAAGGAATTCAATGAGTTAAAACATAAAATAATGCTGTGTGAGGGGGTTGCACCGCTGGAATAGTTTGCATAGAATGGCGCCCGCTCCACAGCGAACACCTAAACAGGTTGTCAAAGTGAAGCAGTGTCAACGCAGCTAACCTCAGGTTTTTAATGAGAAAATGCTTGACAGAAGGTCGGCATAGTATAGAATGCCGGCTCGCTTAGGAGGGGTTCCCGAGCGGCCAAAGGGATCAGACTGTAAATCTGACGTCTACGACTTCGAAGGTTCGAATCCTTCCCCCTCCACCATTTTTAGCGTGAGCTGCAAGCTCCGCGGGTATAGTTTAGTGGTAGAACCTCAGCCTTCCAAGCTGATGATGCGGGTTCGATTCCCGCTACCCGCTCCAAGTTTGCAGGTTGTGCAAAGTGTTACGCTCTTGTAGCTCAGTTGGTAGAGCACACCCTTGGTAAGGGTGAGGTCAGCGGTTCAAATCCGCTCAAGAGCTCCATATAACAAGGCAGATATGAAAATATCTGCCTTTGTTTTAATGGTAGATATCGTTCGTCTAATTCTTCTGTTGAGGGTGTTATCGATGGCTAAGGAAAAATTTGATCGTTCCCTGCCCCACGTCAACGTAGGGACCATTGGTCACGTTGACCACGGTAAAACCACTCTGACTGCTGCTCTGACTCGCGTCTGCTCCGAAGTTTTCGGTTCCGCAATCGTTGACTTCGACAAGATCGACAGCGCACCAGAAGAAAAAGCTCGCGGTATCACCATCAACACCGCACACGTTGAGTACAACTCGAAGATCCGTCACTACGCTCACGTTGACTGCCCAGGTCACGCTGACTACGTGAAGAACATGATCACCGGTGCTGCTCAAATGG
>NZ_JAHHZH010000008.1:0-338124 GCF_018729515.1 Pseudomonas sp. MG-9 | reverse complement strand
GCTCGCGGTATCACCATCAACACCGCACACGTTGAGTACAACTCGAAGATCCGTCACTACGCTCACGTTGACTGCCCAGGTCACGCTGACTACGTGAAGAACATGATCACCGGTGCTGCTCAAATGGACGGCGCTATTCTGGTTTGCTCGGCCGCTGATGGTCCGATGCCACAAACCCGTGAGCACATCCTGCTGTCCCGTCAGGTAGGCGTTCCGTACATCGTGGTTTTCCTGAACAAGGCTGACCTGGTAGATGATGCTGAGCTGCTGGAACTGGTTGAGATGGAAGTTCGCGACCTGCTGTCCACCTACGACTTCCCGGGCGATGACACTCCAATCATCATCGGTTCGGCTCGTATGGCGCTGGAAGGCAAAGACGACAACGAAATGGGCACTACCGCTGTTAAGAAGCTGGTAGAGACTCTGGATGCCTACATTCCAGAGCCGGTTCGTATGATCGACAAGCCGTTCCTGATGCCAATCGAAGACGTGTTCTCGATCTCGGGTCGCGGTACTGTTGTGACTGGTCGTATCGAGCGCGGTATCGTTCGCGTTCAGGATCCGCTGGAAATCGTTGGTCTGCGTGACACCACCGTTACTACTTGCACCGGTGTTGAAATGTTCCGCAAGCTGCTCGACGAAGGTCGTGCTGGCGAGAACTGCGGCGTTCTGCTGCGTGGCACCAAGCGTGACGACGTTGAGCGTGGTCAGGTTCTGGTTAAGCCGGGTTCGGTTAAGCCGCACACCAAGTTCACTGCAGAAGTTTATGTTCTGAGCAAGGAAGAAGGCGGTCGTCACACTCCGTTCTTCAAGGGCTACCGTCCACAGTTCTACTTCCGTACGACTGACGTGACTGGTAACTGCGAGCTGCCAGAAGGCGTTGAAATGGTAATGCCAGGTGACAACATTCAGATGACTGTTACCCTGATCAAAACCATCGCGATGGAAGACGGTCTGCGTTTCGCTATCCGTGAAGGCGGTCGTACCGTCGGTGCTGGCGTCGTAGCTAAAATCATCGAATAAGCGGTTGTAATGTATTTTTCGGGCCGGCATAATGGTCGGCCTGATTTTGTTTTAGGTCAGTAGCTCAATTGGCAGAGCGACGGTCTCCAAAACCGTAGGTTGGGGGTTCGATTCCCTCCTGACCTGCCAGATTCACTCGGTGTATCTGGCTTTCTTTTCACAGGATCTTCATAGATGACTCCTAAGGCTGAAGCTCAAGGCTCTCGCTTCGATCTGCTCAAGTGGCTTGTAGTAGTTGCTTTGGTGGTTGTAGGCGTTGTTGGCAATCAGTATTACGCTGCTTCGCCGATCCTGTACCGTGTACTCGCTTTGCTCGTCATTGCTGCTGTAGCTGCCTTTGTGGGCCTGCAGACCGCAAAGGGCAAGTCGTTCTTTGTACTGGTTAAGGAAGCGCGCACCGAGATTCGTAAAGTCGTATGGCCAACTCGCCAAGAAACCACGCAGACCACTTTGATTGTTGTGGCTGTGGTACTGGTTATGGCGTTGCTGTTGTGGGGGCTTGATTCCCTGCTCGGCTGGCTTGTTTCCTTGATTGTCGGCTAAGGGTGTCCCGTGGCTAAGCGTTGGTACGTTGTGCATGCTTACTCGGGTTACGAGAAGCATGTCATGCGCTCGCTGATTGAGCGCGTAAAGCTGGCTGGCATGGAAGATGGCTTCGGCGAAATTCTGGTTCCCACTGAAGAAGTGGTTGAAATGCGTAATGGCCAGAAGCGCAAAAGCGAACGCAAGTTCTTCCCAGGTTATGTGCTGGTGCAGATGGATATGAACGAGGGTACTTGGCACTTGGTCAAGGATACTCCTCGGGTGATGGGCTTCATTGGCGGTACCGCCGACAAGCCTGCGCCAATCACCGATAAAGAGGCAGAAGCCATTCTGCGTCGCGTGGCTGATGGTAGCGATAAGCCTAAGCCGAAGACTTTGTTTGAGCCAGGTGAAGTGGTTCGTGTTACTGACGGCCCATTCGCTGACTTTAACGGCACTGTCGAAGAAGTTAACTACGAAAAGAGCCGTGTCCAGGTGGCAGTGCTTATTTTCGGTCGCTCTACTCCGGTAGAGTTGGAGTTCAGTCAGGTCGAAAAGGTCTAGCTGAACAAGCATCCCAACCCCGCAGCCCTAGGCTGTGGGGTTTTGTCGTCACTGGGATAAACGCGCAAGTAACCGGGGAGCCTTTCGAGGCGTTCGAACCCGTAATTGGAGTGCCTCATGGCCAAGAAGATTACCGCTTACATCAAGCTGCAAGTGAAGGCCGCTCAGGCTAACCCAAGCCCACCTGTTGGTCCTGCTCTGGGTCAGCACGGCGTGAATATCATGGAATTCTGCAAGGCTTTCAACGCCCGTACTCAGGGTCTTGAAGCAGGTCTGCCGACTCCAGTGATCATCACCGTCTACAGCGACCGTAGCTTCACTTTCGAAACCAAATCCACCCCTGCTTCGGTTCTGCTGAAGAAGGCGGCCGGTCTGACCAGCGGTTCCGCTCGTCCGAACACCGTTAAGGTTGGCACTGTTACCCGTGCTCAGCTGGAAGAAATCGCGAAAACCAAAAACGCGGATCTGACTGCAGCTGATATGGATGCAGCCGTGCGTACTATCGCCGGTTCTGCTCGTAGCATGGGCCTTAACGTGGAGGGTGTGTAATGGCTAAGCTGACCAAGCGTCAAAAGGCTATCGCCGGCAAAATCGAAGCAGGCAAGGCCTACAACATTGTAGACGCTGCTGCTCTGCTGGCTGAGCTGTCGACTGTCAAGTTCAGCGAGTCGTTCGACGTTGCTGTAAACCTGGGTGTAGACCCGCGTAAATCCGACCAGGTCGTTCGTAGCGCTACTGTGCTGCCACACGGCACTGGCAAGACCGTTCGCGTTGCTGTGTTCACCCAGGGTCCAGCTGCTGAGGCCGCTCTGGCTGCCGGCGCTGACCGTGTAGGTATGGACGACCTGGCTGCCGAAATGAAAGGCGGCGACCTGAACTATGACGTAGTGATCGCATCCCCGGATGCCATGCGCGTTGTAGGTCAACTGGGTCAGATCCTCGGTCCACGTGGCCTGATGCCTAACCCGAAAGTCGGCACCGTAACTCCAGACGTAGCCACCGCGGTCAAAAACGCCAAGGCTGGTCAGGTTCGTTATCGCACCGACAAAAACGGCATCATCCACACTTCCGTTGGCAAGATCGGCTTCGATGCCGTCAAGCTGAAGGAAAACGTTGAAGCCCTGATCGCTGATCTGAAGCGTATCAAGCCAGCTTCTTCGAAAGGTATCTATGTCAAGCGCGTTACCCTGAGCACCACTATGGGCCCAGGTCTGGTTATCGACCAGAGCTCGCTGGACGCGTAAGACAAAGGTTGGCGCGGTTGATCGCGCCAATTGAAAGATTGGGGTCCCTGCCTGGCGGGGGCTATCCAAGACCGTAGGCGACGCAAGTCTTAAACCATAAGCCTACGCAGATGGTGCTCCCGGTTCCTTACCGAATCAGACACCAAAACGACATTCGGTTTCGACCGAGTGAAACGGTAACAAGCAGGAGTTAAACCCGTGGCAATTAATCTCGAAGACAAGAAGGCCATCGTCGCTGAAGTCAACGAGGCTGCCAAAGTCGCTCTGTCCGCTGTCGTGGTTGATGCCCGTGGCGTAACAGTAGGCGCAATGACCGGACTCCGTAAAGAGGCTCGTGAAGCTGGCGTTTACGTACGTGTTGTACGTAACACCCTGCTCAAGCGCGCTGTTGCTGACACTCAATACAGTGTCCTCAACGACGTGTTCACCGGCCCGACCCTGATTGCATTCTCGAACGAACATCCGGGCGCTGCTGCCCGTATCTTCAAAGAGTTTGCCAAGGGTCAGGACAAGTTCGAGATCAAGGCAGCTGCGTTCGAGGGCAAGTTCCTCGCAGCTAATCAGATCGACGTACTGGCAACTCTGCCGACCCGTGACGAAGCAATTTCTCAGCTGATGAGCGTGATTCAAGGCGCTACCAGCAAATTGGCTCGTACTCTGGCGGCAATTCGCGACCAGAAAGAAGCTGCCGCAGCCTAAGGCTCGTCAACTTCTCGCGTTTTTTGTTTATTTCGATGGTCGCGTAGGCCGTCCCCCAATTCAGGAATTGAGTCATGTCTCTGACTAACGAACAAATCATCGAAGCAATCGGCCAGAAATCCGTAGTGGAAATCGTTGAGCTGATCAAAGCGATGGAAGAAACCTTCGGTGTTACCGCTGCTGCTGCTTCGGCTGGTCCAGCTGCTGCTGCCGCTGTTGTTGAAGAGCAAACCGAGTTCAACGTTGTTCTGCTGGAAGCTGGCGAGAAGAAGGTTAACGTGATCAAGGCAGTTCGTGAACTGACCGGTCTGGGCCTGAAAGAAGCCAAAGAGAAAGTAGACGGCGCTCCTCAGGTTGTAGCTGAAGGCGTTTCGAAAGAAGCTGCTGAAGACGCTAAGAAGAAGCTGGAAGAAGCAGGCGCTAAAGTCGAACTGAAATAAGTATCGACTTTGCTCCTCCAGCCCGAGCGTCAAGCGACAGGCTGATGGCTGGTGGCTCTTGCCACCGGCCTTTTTCCGTTATTGGCAGCCGACTGGGTCGGTGCTGATAAAGGCGCTGTAACCACCCGATGCGGTGGAGCAAACCATGGGGTTTGCACGATTTTCTGGCTGCTCCCGTCGGGAGGGGCCAAACAAGCAGGTGACCAAGCTGGGGAACGCTGATGGCTTACTCATATACTGAGAAAAAACGTATCCGCAAGGACTTTAGCAAGTTGCCGGACGTCATGGATGTGCCTTACCTCCTGGCCATCCAGCTGGATTCGTATCGTGAATTCTTGCAAGCGGGAGCGACTAAAGATCAGTTCCGCGACGTGGGCCTGCATGCGGCCTTCAAATCCGTTTTCCCGATCATCAGCTACTCCGGCAATGCTGCGCTGGAGTACGTCGGTTATCGCCTGGGCGAACCGGCATTTGATGTCAAAGAATGCGTATTGCGCGGTGTAACTTTCGCCGTACCTTTGCGGGTAAAAGTGCGCCTGATCATTTTCGACAAAGAATCGTCGAACAAAGCGATCAAGGACATCAAAGAGCAAGAAGTCTACATGGGCGAAATCCCATTGATGACTGAGAACGGTACCTTCGTAATCAACGGTACCGAGCGTGTTATCGTTTCCCAGCTGCACCGTTCCCCGGGCGTGTTCTTCGACCACGACCGCGGCAAGACGCACAGCTCCGGTAAACTGCTGTACTCCGCGCGCATCATTCCTTACCGCGGTTCGTGGTTGGACTTCGAGTTTGACCCGAAAGACTGCGTATTCGTGCGTATCGACCGTCGTCGCAAGCTACCGGCCTCGGTATTGCTACGTGCGCTCGGCTACACCACCGAAGAAGTGCTGGACGCGTTCTACACCACCAACGTATTCCACGTTAAAGGCGAAGGCCTGAGCCTGGAACTGGTGCCTCAGCGTCTGCGCGGTGAAGTAGCTGTTCTCGATATTCAGGACGATAAAGGCAAGGTGATTGTCGAGCAGGGCCGTCGTATTACTGCCCGCCACATCAATCAGCTGGAAAAAGCCGGGATCAAAGAGCTGGACGTGCCTCTGGACTACGTTCTGGGTCGCACCACCGCCAAGGTCATCGTGCATCCGGCTACCGGCGAAATCCTGGCAGAGTGCAACACCGAGCTGTCGACCGAAGTCCTGGCGAAAATCGCCAAGGCCGGCGTTGTTCGCATCGAAACTCTGTACACCAACGACATCGACTGCGGTCCGTTCATCTCCGACACGCTGAAGATCGACTCCACCAGCAACCAATTGGAAGCGCTGGTCGAGATCTATCGCATGATGCGTCCAGGCGAGCCGCCAACCAAAGACGCTGCCGAAACCCTGTTCAACAACCTGTTCTTCAGCCCTGAGCGCTATGACCTGTCTGCGGTCGGCCGGATGAAGTTCAACCGTCGTATCGGTCGTACCGAGATCGAAGGTTCGGGCGTGCTGTGCAAGGAAGACATCGTTGCGGTACTGAAGACTCTGGTCGACATCCGTAACGGTAAGGGCATCGTCGATGACATCGACCACCTGGGTAACCGTCGTGTTCGCTGCGTAGGCGAAATGGCCGAGAACCAGTTCCGCGTTGGCCTGGTACGTGTTGAGCGTGCGGTCAAAGAGCGTCTGTCGATGGCCGAAAGCGAAGGCCTGATGCCGCAAGACCTGATCAACGCCAAGCCAGTGGCTGCGGCGGTGAAAGAGTTCTTCGGTTCCAGCCAGCTCTCGCAGTTCATGGACCAGAACAACCCGCTGTCCGAGATCACTCACAAGCGTCGTGTCTCTGCACTCGGCCCTGGTGGTCTGACTCGTGAGCGCGCAGGCTTTGAAGTCCGTGACGTACACCCGACTCACTACGGTCGTGTATGCCCGATTGAAACGCCGGAAGGTCCGAACATCGGTCTGATCAACTCCTTGGCTGCTTACGCCCGCACCAACCAGTACGGCTTCCTGGAAAGCCCGTACCGTGTGGTGAAAGAGGGTGTGGTCACCGACGAGATCGTGTTCCTGTCCGCCATTGAAGAAGCCGATCACGTGATCGCGCAGGCTTCGGCAACCATGAACGAGCAGAAAGTTCTGATCGATGAACTGGTAGCCGTACGTCACCTGAACGAATTCACCGTCAAGGCGCCGGAAGACGTCACCCTGATGGACGTTTCGCCGAAGCAGGTAGTTTCGGTTGCAGCGTCGCTGATTCCGTTCCTCGAGCACGACGACGCCAACCGTGCGTTGATGGGTTCGAACATGCAGCGTCAAGCTGTACCAACCCTGCGCGCTGACAAGCCGCTGGTAGGTACCGGTATGGAACGTAACGTGGCTCGCGACTCCGGCGTTTGCGTCGTGGCTCGTCGTGGCGGCGTGATCGACTCCGTTGATGCCAGTCGTATCGTGGTTCGTGTTGCGGATGACGAAGTTGAAACCGGCGAAGCTGGTGTCGACATCTACAACCTGACCAAATACACCCGCTCGAACCAGAACACCTGCATCAACCAGCGTCCGCTGGTGAGCAAGGGTGATCGCGTTCAGCGTAGCGACATCATGGCCGACGGCCCGTCCACCGACATGGGTGAACTGGCGCTGGGTCAAAACATGCGCATCGCGTTCATGGCATGGAACGGCTTCAACTTCGAAGACTCCATCTGCCTGTCCGAGCGTGTGGTTCAGGAAGATCGCTTCACCACGATCCACATTCAGGAACTGACCTGTGTGGCCCGTGACACCAAGCTTGGCCCAGAGGAAATCACTGCAGACATCCCGAACGTGGGTGAAGCTGCACTGAACAAGCTGGACGAAGCCGGTATCGTTTACGTAGGTGCTGAGGTCGGCGCAGGCGACATCCTGGTGGGTAAGGTCACTCCGAAAGGCGAGACCCAACTGACTCCGGAAGAAAAACTGCTGCGTGCGATCTTCGGTGAAAAAGCCAGCGACGTTAAAGACACTTCCCTGCGCGTGCCAACCGGCACCAAAGGTACTGTCATCGACGTACAGGTCTTCACCCGCGACGGCGTTGAGCGTGACGCTCGTGCTCTGTCGATCGAGAAGTCCCAGCTGGACGAGATCCGCAAGGATCTGAACGAAGAGTTCCGTATCGTTGAAGGCGCGACCTTCGAACGTCTGCGCTCCGCTCTGGTAGGCCACAAGGCTGAAGGCGGCGCCGGTCTGAAGAAAGGTCAGGACATCACCGACGAAGTACTCGACGGTCTTGAGCATGGTCAGTGGTTCAAACTGCGCATGGCTGAAGATGCTCTGAATGAGCAGCTCGAGAAGGCTCAGGCCTACATCGTTGATCGCCGCCGTCTGCTGGACGACAAGTTCGAAGACAAGAAGCGCAAACTGCAGCAGGGCGATGACCTGGCTCCAGGCGTGCTGAAAATCGTCAAGGTTTACCTGGCAATCCGTCGTCGTATCCAGCCAGGCGACAAGATGGCCGGTCGTCACGGTAACAAAGGTGTGGTCTCCGTGATCATGCCAGTTGAAGACATGCCGCACGATGCCAATGGCACCCCGGTCGACGTCGTCCTCAACCCGTTGGGCGTACCTTCGCGTATGAACGTTGGTCAGATCCTTGAAACCCACCTGGGCCTCGCGGCCAAAGGTCTGGGCGAGAAGATCAACCGGATGGTCGAAGAGCAGCGTAAAGTCGCTGAACTGCGTACCTTCCTGGACGAGATCTACAACCAGATCGGCGGTCGTAACGAAGATCTGGACAGCTTCTCCGATCAGGAAATCCTGGATCTGGCGAAGAACCTGCGTGGCGGTGTTCCAATGGCCACTCCAGTGTTTGACGGTGCCAAGGAAAGCGAAATCAAGGCCATGCTGAAACTGGCAGACCTGCCGGAAAGCGGCCAGATGCAGCTGACTGACGGCCGTACCGGCAACAAGTTCGAGCGTCCAGTTACCGTTGGCTACATGTACATGCTGAAGCTGAACCACTTGGTAGACGACAAGATGCACGCGCGTTCTACCGGTTCGTACAGCCTGGTTACCCAGCAGCCGCTGGGTGGTAAGGCGCAGTTCGGTGGTCAGCGTTTCGGGGAGATGGAGGTCTGGGCACTGGAAGCATACGGTGCCGCTTACACTCTGCAAGAAATGCTCACAGTGAAGTCGGACGATGTGAACGGCCGTACCAAGATGTACAAAAACATCGTGGATGGCGATCACCGTATGGAGCCGGGCATGCCCGAGTCCTTCAACGTGTTGATCAAGGAAATTCGTTCCCTCGGCATCGATATCGATCTGGAAACCGAATAACACGTGACGCGATCGAGAGCGGGGCAGGACTGCCCGCTCTCTGCTCCGCCAGGAGGAAAGGCCTTGAAAGACCTACTGAATTTGCTGAAAAACCAGGGTCAAGTCGAAGAGTTCGACGCCATCCGTATCGGATTGGCTTCGCCTGAGATGATCCGCTCGTGGTCGTTCGGTGAAGTTAAAAAGCCGGAAACCATCAACTACCGTACGTTCAAACCTGAACGTGACGGTCTGTTCTGCGCCAAGATCTTTGGCCCGGTAAAGGATTACGAGTGCCTGTGCGGTAAGTACAAGCGCTTGAAGCATCGTGGTGTGATCTGCGAGAAGTGCGGCGTTGAAGTTGCACTGGCCAAGGTTCGTCGTGAGCGCATGGCGCACATCGAACTGGCTTCGCCGGTTGCCCACATCTGGTTCCTGAAATCGCTGCCGTCGCGTATCGGCTTGCTGATGGACATGACCCTGCGTGATATCGAACGCGTTCTCTACTTCGAGAGCTATGTCGTTATCGATCCAGGCATGACCACCCTTGAAAAAGGTCAGCTGCTGAACGACGAGCAGTACTTCGAAGCGCTGGAAGAGTTCGGTGACGATTTCGACGCCCGCATGGGTGCAGAAGCTGTCCGTGAACTGCTGCACGCTATCGACCTGGAGCACGAGATTGGCCGTCTGCGTGAAGAGATTCCGCAAACCAACTCCGAAACCAAGATCAAGAAGCTGTCCAAGCGTCTGAAGTTGATGGAAGCCTTCCAGGGTTCCGGCAACCTGCCAGAGTGGATGGTGCTGACCGTTCTGCCGGTTCTGCCGCCAGACCTGCGTCCGCTGGTCCCGCTGGATGGCGGTCGTTTCGCGACTTCCGACCTCAACGATCTGTATCGTCGAGTGATCAACCGTAACAACCGTTTGAAGCGCCTGCTGGATCTGTCCGCTCCGGACATCATCGTGCGCAACGAAAAGCGTATGTTGCAGGAAGCTGTCGATGCACTGCTCGACAACGGTCGTCGTGGCCGCGCTATCACCGGTTCGAACAAGCGTCCTCTGAAATCCCTGGCTGACATGATCAAGGGTAAGCAAGGTCGTTTCCGTCAGAACTTGCTCGGTAAGCGTGTTGACTACTCCGGTCGTTCGGTAATTACCGTAGGTCCGACCCTGCGTCTGCACCAGTGCGGTCTGCCGAAGAAGATGGCTCTCGAGCTGTTCAAACCGTTCATTTTCGGCAAGCTGGAAATGCGTGGTCTCGCGACCACCATCAAAGCGGCCAAGAAAATGGTCGAGCGCGAACTGCCAGAGGTTTGGGACGTTCTCGCTGAAGTGATTCGCGAACACCCGGTTCTTCTCAACCGTGCACCGACCCTTCACCGTCTGGGTATCCAGGCGTTTGAACCGGTACTGATCGAAGGTAAAGCTATTCAGCTGCACCCGCTGGTCTGCGCCGCGTACAACGCCGACTTCGACGGCGACCAAATGGCCGTGCACGTACCGCTGACGCTGGAAGCCCAGCTCGAAGCGCGTGCGTTGATGATGTCGACCAACAACATTCTGTCGCCAGCCAACGGTGAGCCAATCATCGTTCCGTCGCAGGACGTTGTATTGGGTCTGTACTACATGACTCGTGAAGCGATCAACGCCAAAGGCGAAGGTCGTGTATTCGCGGATCTGCAGGAAGTTGACCGTGTGTTCCGTGCCGGCGAAGCCGCACTGCACGCCAAGGTTAAAGTACGTATCAACGAAACCGTCAACGACCGTGACGGCAACAGCGTGAGCGGTACCCGTATCGTCGACACTACCGTCGGCCGTGCGCTGCTGTTCCAGGTTGTGCCAAAAGGTCTATCGTACGACGTCGTCAACTTGCCGATGAAGAAAAAGGCGATCTCCAAGCTGATCAACCAGTGCTACCGCGTGGTTGGTCTGAAAGAGACCGTGATCTTCGCTGACCAGTTGATGTACACCGGTTTCGCTTACTCGACAATCTCCGGCGTTTCCATCGGTGTTAACGACTTCGTTATCCCGGACGAAAAAGCCCGCATCATCGGTGCAGCCACCGACGAAGTGAAAGAGATCGAGAGCCAGTACGCCTCCGGCCTGGTAACCCAGGGCGAGAAGTACAACAAAGTGATCGACCTTTGGTCGAAGGCGAACGACGAAGTTTCCAAGGCGATGATGGCCAACCTCTCGAAAGAGAAAGTCATCGACCGTCACGGCGACGAAGTCGACCAAGAGTCCTTCAACTCGATGTACATGATGGCCGACTCGGGTGCGCGGGGTTCCGCAGCACAGATTCGTCAGCTGGCCGGTATGCGTGGCCTGATGGCCAAGCCGGACGGTTCCATCATTGAAACGCCGATTACCGCGAACTTCCGTGAAGGTCTGAGCGTACTCCAGTACTTCATCTCGACTCACGGTGCTCGTAAAGGTCTGGCGGATACCGCGTTGAAAACTGCGAACTCCGGTTACCTGACTCGTCGTCTGGTAGACGTGGCGCAGGATCTGGTTGTAACCGAGATCGATTGCGGCACCGAACACGGTCTGCTGATGACTCCGCACATTGAAGGCGGTGACGTTGTAGAACCGTTGGGTGAGCGCGTATTGGGTCGTGTTATCGCCCGTGACGTATTCAAGCCAGGCACCGAGGAAGTTATCGTTCCTGCCGGTACTCTGGTAGACGAGAAGTGGGTCGAGTTCATCGAGCTGAACAGCATCGACGAAGTGATCGTGCGTTCGCCGATCAGCTGCGAAACCCGCTATGGCATTTGCGCCAAGTGCTACGGCCGTGATCTGGCTCGCGGTCACCAGGTGAACATCGGTGAAGCGGTCGGCGTTATCGCTGCCCAGTCCATCGGTGAGCCGGGTACCCAGCTGACGATGCGTACGTTCCACATCGGTGGTGCGGCAAGCCGTACTTCCGCAGCCGACAGCGTTCAGGTGAAGAATGGCGGTACTGTCCGTCTGCACAACCTGAAGCACGTTGAGCGTGTGGATGGCCACCTGGTTGCTGTGTCTCGTTCCGGTGAGCTGGCAATCGCTGATGACTTCGGTCGTGAGCGTGAGCGTTACAAGCTGCCGTACGGTGCTGTGATTTCGGTTAAAGAAGGTGACAAGGTCGACGCTGGCGCAATCGTGGCCAAGTGGGATCCGCACACTCACCCGATCGTTACCGAAATGAAAGGTACCGTGACCTACGTGGGCATGGAAGAAGGCATCACGATCAAGCGTCAGACTGACGAATTGACCGGTATGACCAACATTGAAGTACTCGACGCGAAAGATCGTCCAGCTGCCGGCAAGGAAATTCGTCCTGCAGTGAAGATGGTCGACGACAACGGCAAGGATCTGTTGCTGCCAGGCACTGACGTTATCGCTCAGTACTTCCTGCCAGCCAACGCCCTGGTCGGTGTTGCGGACGGTGCGAAGATCGCGATCGGTGATGTTATCGCTCGTATCCCGCAAGAAACTTCGAAAACCCGCGACATCACCGGTGGTCTGCCGCGTGTTGCCGACTTGTTCGAAGCCCGTCGTCCGAAAGAAGCGTCGATTCTGGCTGAAGTCAGCGGCACCATCGCGTTCGGTAAAGAGACCAAGGGCAAGCGCCGTCTGGTCATTACCCCGAACGACGGTAGCGATCCGTACGAAGAGCTGATTCCGAAGTGGCGTCACCTGAACGTGTTCGAAGGCGAACAGGTAAACCGCGGCGAAGTTATCTCCGACGGCCCAAGCGATCCGCACGACATCCTGCGTCTGCTGGGTGTAAGCGCGCTGGCCAAGTACATCGTGAACGAGATCCAGGACGTTTACCGTCTGCAAGGCGTGAAGATCAACGACAAGCACATCGAGACCATTCTGCGTCAGATGCTGCGTAAAGTTGAGATCTCAGAGTCCGGCGATTCCAGCTTCATCAAGGGCGACCAGATGGAACTGACTCACGTTCTGGTAGAGAACGAGCGTCTGAGTGCAGAAGACAAGTTTGTCTCCAAGTTCACTCGCGTTCTGCTGGGTATCACCAAGGCGTCGTTGTCCACCGAATCGTTCATCTCGGCGGCTTCCTTCCAGGAAACCACCCGCGTACTGACCGAAGCGGCAGTCACCGGCAAGCGCGATTACCTGCGTGGCCTGAAAGAAAACGTGGTTGTGGGTCGTCTGATCCCGGCCGGTACCGGTCTGGCTTATCACAGCGAGCGCAAGCGTCGCCGTGATGCTGACAAACCGTTGCGCGTAAGCGCCAGTGAAGTGGAAGCTGCACTGACCGAAGCGCTGAACTCGAGCGGTAACTGAGTTCTGCGGTAAATGAGCTGAGGCCCTGATCGTTCCGTTCGTCGAATCGAGACAACTTGTCTAGGTTCGACGGGCGGGGAGGTCGGGGCCTTGCCTTGACTGGGGACAAGATCCTCTTTAGACTCTTGATCCCCTAAATTTGGCGGGAATCCGTTCCTGCCATTTTGCTTTTCTTGCAAGACAATAGCGTCGCAAGACAACAGTGGAGCTAGTAGATGGCAACTATCAACCAGCTGGTACGTCAGCCGCGTAAGCGTATCGTCGAGAAATCCGACGTACCTGCGCTGCAGAACTGCCCGCAACGTCGTGGCGTGTGCACCCGTGTGTACACCACTACGCCGAAAAAACCTAACTCGGCACTGCGTAAAGTATGCCGTGTGCGTCTGACCAACGGTTTCGAGGTTTCCTCGTACATCGGTGGTGAAGGCCACAACCTGCAAGAGCACAGCGTGGTACTGATCCGCGGCGGTCGTGTAAAAGACTTGCCAGGTGTTCGTTACCACACCGTTCGCGGCTCCTTGGATACTTCCGGCGTTAAAGGCCGTAACCAGGGTCGTTCGAAGTACGGTACCAAGCGTCCGAAGTAATCGGTCGTTTTGCAGATTTTCATTTTATTGAGTCGATAAGAGTAAGGTCGGGCACGCATCCACTGGATCTGTCCCGAGCTAACCTGAAGACCGCTTGAGGGCTTATCATGCCAAGACGTCGCGTAGCAGCAAAGCGTGAGATTCTGGACGATCCGAAATACGGAAGCCAGATCCTCGCCAAATTCATGAACCACGTTATGGAAAGCGGCAAGAAAGCCGTTGCCGAGCGTATCGTTTATGGTGCCCTGGAAACCGTTGCGACCCGTAAGGCTGGCACCGATCCCCTGGAACTCTTCGAAAAAGCACTCGACGCCATCGCTCCGCTGGTCGAAGTGAAGTCGCGCCGCGTTGGTGGTGCTACTTACCAGGTTCCGGTCGAGGTTCGTCCTTCCCGTCGTAACGCTCTGGCAATGCGCTGGTTGGTAGACTTCGCCCGTAAGCGTGGCGAGAAGTCTATGGCTCTGCGTTTGGCTGGCGAACTGCTGGATGCTGCTGAAGGTAAAGGTGCTGCTGTTAAGAAGCGTGAAGACGTGCACCGTATGGCTGAAGCCAACAAAGCTTTCTCGCACTACCGCTTCTAATTTTAGCTTCACTAATTTTGCGAGGGCTTTATGGCTCGTACTACTCCGATTAGTCGCTACCGTAACATCGGTATCGTCGCTCACGTGGATGCTGGTAAAACCACCACCACCGAGCGCGTCCTTTTTTACACCGGCAAAAGTCACAAAATGGGCGAGGTGCATGATGGCGCCGCGACCACAGACTGGATGGTGCAGGAGCAGGAGCGTGGTATTACCATTACTTCTGCTGCAATCACCGCCTTCTGGAAAGGTTCCGAGAAGCAGTACCCGCATGAGCACCGCTTCAACGTAATCGATACCCCGGGCCACGTAGACTTCACCATTGAAGTTGAGCGCTCCCTGCGCGTACTCGACGGCGCTGTCGTTGTGTTCTGTGGTACTTCGGGTGTTGAGCCGCAGTCGGAAACCGTATGGCGTCAAGCCAACAAATACGGCGTTCCACGTCTTGTTTACGTAAACAAGATGGACCGTGCTGGTGCCAACTTCCTGCGCGTGATCGGTCAGATCAAACAGCGTCTGGGTCACACTCCGGTGCCGATCCAGTTGGCTATCGGTTCCGAAGACAACTTCCAGGGTCAGATCGATCTGATCAACATGCAAGCTGTCTACTGGAACGACTCTGACAAAGGTATGGTCCCTGTTCGCAAGGACATTCCTGCCGAGCTCCAAGAGCTGGCTGAAGAGTGGCGCAACAACATGGTTGAGGCTGCTGCCGAAGCCAACGAAGAGCTGATGAACAAGTACCTGGAAGGCGAAGAGCTGTCGATCGAAGAGATCAAAGCTGCTTTGCGTCAGCGTACTATCGCCGGCGAAATCGTTCTGGCTGTTTGCGGTTCTTCGTTCAAGAACAAGGGCGTTCCCCTGGTTCTCGATGCCGTTATCGACTTCCTGCCTGCTCCTACCGACATTCCTGCTATCAAGGGTTCCAACCCTGATAACGAGGAAGAGGAAATGGAGCGTCATGCAAGTGATGACGAGCCGTTTGCTGCTCTGGCGTTCAAAATCGCTACCGACCCATTCGTGGGTACTTTGACCTTCGTCCGCGTTTACTCGGGCGTGTTGAACTCCGGCGACGGCGTGATCAACTCGGTTAAAGGCAAGAAAGAGCGCGTGGGTCGTATGGTGCAAATGCACGCAAACGCCCGTGAAGAGATCAAGGAAGTGCGCGCTGGCGACATCGCGGCCCTGATCGGCATGAAGGACGTCACCACTGGTGAAACCCTCTGCAACGCTGACAAGCCAATCATCCTGGTTCGTATGGACTTCCCGGAGCCGGTTATTTCGGTTGCCGTAGAGCCTAAGACCAAGGATGACCAGGAAAAAATGGGTATCGCTCTGGGCAAACTGGCTCAGGAAGACCCGTCTTTCCGCGTTAAGACTGATGAAGAGACTGGTCAAACGATCATCTCTGGCATGGGCGAGCTGCACCTGGACATCCTGGTTGACCGGATGCGTCGTGAGTTCAACGTCGAAGCCAACATCGGTAAGCCTCAGGTTTCCTATCGTGAGCGCATCACGAAGAACTGCGAAATCGAAGGCAAGTTCGTTCGTCAGTCCGGCGGTCGTGGCCAGTTCGGTCACTGCTGGATCCGTTTTGCTCCTGCTGACGAAGGTCAGGAAGGTCTGCAATTCGTGAACGAAGTTGTAGGTGGTGTGGTTCCTAAGGAATACATCCCGGCTATCCAGAAGGGTATCGAAGAGCAGATGAAGAACGGCGTTGTTGCCGGCTATCCGCTGATCGGCCTGAAGGCTACCGTGTTCGATGGTTCTTACCACGACGTCGACTCCAACGAGATGGCGTTTAAAGTGGCTGCCTCCATGGCGACCAAGCAACTGGCCCAGAAGGGCGGTGGTGAGTTGCTCGAGCCGATCATGGCGGTAGAGGTTGTTACGCCTGAAGACTATATGGGTGATGTGATGGGCGACCTTAACCGTCGTCGCGGCATGATCCAGGGTATGGAAGACACAGTGTCCGGCAAGGTTATCCGTGCCGAGGTTCCACTGGGTGAGATGTTCGGTTATGCGACCGACGTTCGTTCCATGTCCCAGGGTCGCGCAAGCTACTCTATGGAATTCAAAAAATACGATACGGCTCCGTCGCACATCGTCGAATCCGTAACCAAAAAACAAGGCTGATTCAGCCCCTTTAGGCTAGGAGTTAATTGTCGTGGCTAAAGAAAAATTTGATCGTTCCCTACCGCACGTCAACGTTGGCACCATCGGTCACGTTGACCACGGTAAAACCACTCTGACTGCTGCTCTGACTCGCGTCTGCTCCGAAGTTTTCGGTTCCGCAATCGTTGACTTCGACAAGATCGACAGCGCACCAGAAGAAAAGGCTCGCGGTATCACCATCAACACCGCACACGTTGAGTACAACTCGAAGATCCGTCACTACGCTCACGTTGACTGCCCAGGTCACGCTGACTACGTGAAGAACATGATCACCGGTGCTGCTCAAATGGACGGCGCTATTCTGGTTTGCTCGGCCGCTGATGGTCCGATGCCACAAACCCGTGAGCACATCCTGCTGTCCCGTCAGGTAGGCGTTCCGTACATCGTGGTTTTCCTGAACAAGGCTGACCTGGTAGACGACGCTGAGCTGCTGGAACTGGTTGAGATGGAAGTTCGCGACCTGCTGTCCACCTACGACTTCCCGGGCGATGACACTCCAATCATCATCGGTTCGGCTCGTATGGCGCTGGAAGGCAAAGACGACAACGAAATGGGCACTACCGCTGTTAAGAAGCTGGTAGAGACTCTGGATGCCTACATTCCAGAGCCAGTTCGTATGATCGACAAGCCGTTCCTGATGCCAATCGAAGACGTGTTCTCGATCTCGGGTCGCGGTACTGTTGTGACTGGTCGTATCGAGCGCGGTATCGTTCGCGTTCAGGATCCGCTGGAAATCGTTGGTCTGCGTGACACCACCGTTACTACTTGCACCGGTGTTGAAATGTTCCGCAAGCTGCTCGACGAAGGTCGTGCTGGCGAGAACTGCGGCGTTCTGCTGCGTGGCACCAAGCGTGACGACGTTGAGCGTGGCCAGGTTCTGGTTAAGCCGGGTTCTGTTAAGCCGCACACCAAGTTCACTGCAGAAGTTTATGTTCTGAGCAAGGAAGAAGGCGGTCGTCACACTCCGTTCTTCAAAGGCTACCGTCCACAGTTCTACTTCCGTACGACTGACGTGACTGGTAACTGCGAGCTGCCAGAAGGCGTTGAAATGGTAATGCCAGGTGACAACATTCAGATGACTGTTACCCTGATCAAAACCATCGCGATGGAAGACGGTCTGCGTTTCGCTATCCGTGAAGGCGGTCGTACCGTCGGCGCTGGCGTCGTAGCCAAAATCATCGAGTAATTCTCTTTTATAGAGTCTGCTTGATGAATTGAAAAAGCCCCCGCTTAGCGGGGGCTTTTTTATTGGGTTGACACCTATCTGGGGCGTCTATAGAATTGCGCCTCCTTTTAACGGGCGTATTGCGCCCGGTGGGAATAGCAGCCGGAGTCTGAAATCCAATGCAAAATCAGCAAATCCGTATCAGGTTGAAGGCTTTCGACCATCGCCTGATCGACCAATCAACCCAGGAAATCGTGGAAACCGCGAAACGTACTGGTGCTCAAGTGCGTGGTCCAATTCCACTGCCTACCCGTAAAGAGCGGTTCACCGTTCTGGTTTCCCCGCACGTCAACAAAGACGCGCGTGACCAGTACGAAATCCGCACTCATAAGCGCGTTCTGGACATCGTCCAGCCAACGGATAAAACCGTTGATGCTCTTATGAAGCTTGATCTTGCGGCCGGTGTGGAAGTGCAGATCAGCCTCGGCTAAGACTCGGTCTTGGTCGTGTAACGCTCTGAAATGGGCGGCCATAGCGGGTGAAAGCCCCGTACACTCATGAGGTTTACAACATGACTATTGGTGTAGTCGGTCGTAAATGCGGTATGACCCGTATTTTCACCGAAGAAGGTGTCTCCATTCCGGTCACGGTCATTGAGATCGAGCCGAATCGCGTCACCCAGTTCAAAACTGAAGAGACCGATGGCTATCGTGCAGTGCAAGTCACTGTCGGCGAGCGTCGTGCTTCGCGTGTAACAGCAGCTCAAGCTGGCCACTTCGCTAAAGCGAACGTTGCCGCTGGTCGCACTACCATGGAATTCCGTCTTGAAGAAGGCGAGTACCAGGCTGGCGATCTGATCAACGCTGAAATCTTCGCCGCTGGTCAACTGGTTGATGTAACCGGTCAGTCCAAGGGTAAAGGCTTCCAGGGTACGATCAAGCGTTGGAATTTCCGCGGGCAAGATAACACCCACGGTAACTCCGTATCCCACCGCGTCCCAGGCTCTATCGGCCAGTGCCAGACTCCTGGTCGTGTATTCAAGGGCAAAAAAATGTCCGGTCATATGGGCGCTGAGCGCGTGACCGTGCAGTCCCTGGAAGTAGTGCGCGTGGACGCTGAACGCAATCTGTTGTTGGTCAAGGGCGCTGTTCCTGGCGCTACTGGCGGCAACCTGGTTGTACGTCCAGCAGCCAAGGCTCGCGGTTAAGGGGAAGCTGACATGCAATTAAATGTAAATGACGCTCAAGCGATCGAAGTTTCCGAACTGACATTTGGCGGCGAGTTCAACGAGACGCTGGTTCACCAAGCAGTCGTGGCCTACATGGCCGGCGGCCGTCAAGGTAGCAAGCAGCAAAAGACCCGTTCCGACGTTCGTGGTGGTGGCAAGCGCCCATGGCGTCAGAAAGGTACTGGCCGTGCTCGTGCCGGTACTATCCGTAGCCCAATCTGGCGTGGCGGCGGTACCACTTTCGCAGCTCGTCCACAGGATCACTCCCAGAAGCTGAACAAGAAGATGTATCGCGCAGCAATGCGTTCCATCCTTGCTGAGCTGGTGCGTACTGATCGTCTGGTCGTGGTTCAGGATTTCGCTGTTGAAACTCCGAAAACCAAAGATCTGCTGGGCAAACTGAACAACATGAGCCTGACCGACGTTCTGATCGTGTCGGACGCTGTTGATCAGAACCTGTACCTGGCTGCTCGTAACCTGCCACACGTAGATGTACGTGACGTGCAAGGTTCCGATCCAGTTAGTCTGATCGCATACGACAAGGTGTTGATCACCGTGTCGGCCGTGAAGAAATTCGAGGAGCTGCTGGGATGAACCAGGAACGCGTATTTAAAGTTCTGCTTGGCCCGCACGTTTCCGAGAAGGCTACGGTTCTGGCAGACAAGAAAGGCCAGTTCGTTTTCAAGGTTGCTACTGATGCAACCAAGCTGGAAATCAAGAAGGCCGTCGAAAGCCTGTTCAGCGTGAAAGTAGAGCGCGTCACTACCCTGAACGTTCTGGGTAAGAGCAAGCGCACTGCTCGCGGTCTGGGCAAGCGTAATGACTGGAAGAAGGCAGTTATCTCCCTTCAGCCAGGCCAAGATCTCGATTTCAGCAGCAGTGCTGAGTAAGGAAGGGGTGCATCATGGCAATCGTTAAATGCAAACCGACTTCCCCTGGCCGCCGTTTTGTGGTCAAGGTGGTCAACCAGGAGCTGCATAAAGGCGCTCCTCACGCACCGCTGCTCGAGAAAAAATCGAAGACTGGTGGTCGTAACAACAATGGCCGTATTACCACTCGTCACATCGGTGGTGGTCATAAGCAGCATTACCGTATGGTCGATTTCCGTCGCAACGACAAAGATGGCATCGTCGCCACTGTCGAGCGTATCGAATACGATCCAAACCGTACTGCTCACATCGCACTGCTCTGCTACGCAGACGGCGAGCGCCGCTACATCATCGCCCCTAAAGGCGTGAGTGCTGGCGACCAGCTGATCGCAGGCGCTCTGGCTCCAATCAAGCCAGGCAACGCTCTGCAACTGCGCAACATTCCAGTCGGTTCTACCGTACACGGCATCGAATTGAAGCCAGGTAAAGGCGCACAGATCGCTCGTTCCGCTGGTGCTTCGGCTCAGTTGATCGCTCGTGAAGGCGTGTACGTTACCCTGCGTCTGCGTTCCGGTGAAATGCGTAAAGTCCTGGCTGAATGCCGTGCGACCCTGGGCGAAGTCTCGAACTCCGAGCACAGCCTGCGTTCGCTGGGTAAAGCTGGTGCCAAGCGCTGGCGTGGCGTTCGCCCAACCGTTCGTGGTGTTGCCATGAACCCGGTTGACCACCCACATGGTGGTGGTGAAGGTCGTACCTCTGGTGGTCGTCATCCGGTATCGCCATGGGGCTTCCCGACTAAGGGCGCGAAGACTCGTGGTAATAAGCGTACCGACAAAATGATCGTCCGTCGTCGCAAGTAAATAGAGGGATACGACAGTGCCACGTTCTCTGAAAAAAGGTCCTTTTATTGATCTTCACCTACTGAAGAAGATCGAAGTGGCGGCGGAAAAGAACGATCGCAAACCAATTAAGACTTGGTCGCGTCGTTCGATGATCCTGCCACAAATGGTCGGTCTGACCATCGCAGTACACAACGGCCGTCAGCACGTCCCAGTTCTCGTGAACGAAGACATGGTTGGCCATAAACTGGGCGAGTTCGCCGGTACCCGCACTTATCGTGGGCACGTGGCTGACAAGAAAGCCAAGCGTTAAGGGGTAAGGAAATGGAAGTAGCCGCTAAGTTGTCGGGCGCTCGAATCTCCGCCCAGAAAGCCCGCTTGGTCGCCGACCAGATCCGCGGGAAGAAGGTGGGCGAAGCGCTCAACCTGTTGGCTTTCAGCAGTAAGAAAGCCGCCGAGATCATGAAGAAAGTGCTGGAGTCGGCCGTAGCCAACGCCGAGCATAACGAAGGCGCAGACGTTGATGACCTGAAGGTCAGCACCGTTTTCGTCAACGAAGGGCGTTCGCTGAAGCGCATCATGCCACGTGCCAAAGGCCGTGCTGATCGCATCGTCAAGCGGTCTTGCCATATCACTGTCAAGGTTGCTGACAAGTAACGGAGTCGAAGAGATGGGTCAGAAAGTACATCCCATTGGCATTCGCCTGGGAATCGTCAAGGAGCACACCTCCGTCTGGTACGCAGACGGTCGGACTTATGCGGACTACTTGTTCGCAGATCTGAAAGTGCGTGAGTATCTCCAAGACAAACTAAAAAGCGCGTCCGTAAGCCGTATCGATATCCATCGTCCGGCCCAAACTGCACGCATCACCATCCACACCGCTCGTCCAGGTATCGTTATCGGGAAGAAAGGTGAAGATGTTGAGAAACTGCGTCAGGACCTGACCAAGCAAATGGGTGTGCCTGTGCACATCAATATCGAAGAGATCCGCAAGCCGGAGCTCGACGGTATGCTGGTTGCGCAGAGCGTAGCTCAGCAGCTGGAGCGTCGTGTAATGTTCCGTCGCGCTATGAAGCGCGCAGTACAGAACGCCATGCGCATTGGTGCCAAAGGCATCAAAATCCAAGTGAGCGGTCGTCTCGGCGGTGCTGAAATCGCACGTACTGAATGGTATCGCGAAGGTCGTGTGCCACTGCACACCCTGCGTGCCGACATCGACTATGCCAACTACGAAGCTCACACCACCTACGGTGTGATCGGTGTAAAGGTTTGGATCTTCAAAGGCGAAGTAATTGGTGGTCGCCAAGAAGAGCTGAAGCCACAAGCACCAGCGCCTCGTAAAAAAGCTGCTAAGTAAGGGGTACGCCAAATGTTGCAACCAAAGCGTACGAAGTTCCGCAAGCAGATGACCGGCCACAACCGTGGTCTGGCGCTGCGCGGTAGCAAAGTCAGCTTCGGCGAGTTCGCGCTGAAGTCTGTTGCTCGTGGTCGTCTCACCGCTCGTCAGATCGAGTCAGCGCGTCGTGCTCTGACCCGTCACGTAAAACGTGGCGGCAAGATCTGGATCCGTGTATTCCCGGACAAGCCGATCTCCAAAAAACCTCTCGAGGTTCGTATGGGTAAAGGTAAGGGTAACGTGGAGTACTGGGTTGCCCAGATTCAGCCAGGTAAAGTCCTGTATGAAATCGAGGGTGTTTCTGAAGAGCTGGCGCGTGAGGCTTTCGCCCTGGCTGCTGCAAAGCTGCCGCTCGCCACCTCCTTTGTTAAACGGACGGTGATGTGATGAAAGCGAATGAACTTCGTGAAAAATCCGCACAGCAGCTGAACGAGCAACTGCTCGGCTTGCTGCGCGACCAGTTCAATCTGCGTATGCAGAAAGCAACTGGCCAGTTGGGGCAGTCTCATCTGCTCTCGCAAGTTAAGCGTGACATCGCTCGCGTGAAGACTGTGCTCAACCAGCAGGCAGGTAAGTGATCATGGCTGAAGCCGAAAAAACTGTCCGTACGCTGACTGGCCGTGTTGTCAGCGACAAGATGGACAAAACCATCACCGTTCTGATCGAGCGTCGCGTTAAGCACCCGATCTACGGTAAATACGTTAAGCGTTCGACTAAGCTGCACGCGCACGACGAAACCAATCAGTGCCACATCGGCGACAAAGTCACTATTCGTGAAACTCGTCCGATGGCCAAGACCAAGTCTTGGGCGCTGGTTGATGTTCTCGAACGCGCTGTGGAAGTCTAAGGGCTAGGGGTCGGAGAAATTATATGATTCAGACTCAATCCATGCTCGATGTGGCCGATAACAGCGGCGCTCGCCGTGTTATGTGCATCAAGGTGCTGGGTGGCTCCCATCGTCGTTACGCTGGTATCGGTGACATCATCAAAGTTACCGTGAAGGAAGCAATTCCTCGCGGTAAAGTGAAAAAAGGCCAAGTGATGACTGCTGTTGTAGTCCGCACTCGTCACGGCGTACGTCGTGCTGATGGCTCCATTATCCGCTTTGATGGCAACGCTGCTGTTCTTCTGAACAACAAGCAAGAGCCGATCGGCACCCGTATCTTTGGGCCAGTGACCCGTGAACTTCGTACTGAGAAGTTCATGAAGATCGTCTCGCTCGCCCCAGAAGTGCTGTAAGGAGATCCGACATGCAAAAGATTCGTCGTGACGACGAGATCATCGTGATCGCCGGCAAAGACAAAGGTAAGCGCGGTAAGGTGCTGAAGGTTCTTGCTGACAACCGTCTGGTTGTTGGTGGTCTGAACCTGGTCAAGCGTCATACCAAGCCTAACCCGATGTCGGGCGTACAGGGCGGTATCGTCGAGAAAGAAGCGCCATTGCACGCTTCCAACGTCGCCATCTTCAATGGCGAAACCAACAAGGCTGACCGCGTTGGTTTCAAAGTAGAAGACGGTAAGAAAATTCGTGTCTTCAAGTCGACCCAAAAAGCGGTTGATGCTTGAACACTGCTAGGTAGAAGACCATGGCACGACTAAAAGAGATTTACCGGAAGGAAATCGCTCCGAAACTTAAGGAAGAACTTAAGCTTTCGAACGTGATGGAAGTTCCGCGCGTTACCAAAATCACCCTGAACATGGGTCTGGGCGAAGCGATCGGCGACAAAAAAGTCATCGAGCACGCTGTTGCTGACCTGGAAAAGATCACCGGCCAAAAAGTCGTTGTGACCTACGCTCGTAAATCCATCGCTGGCTTTAAAGTCCGTGAAGGATGGCCGATCGGCGTCAAAGTGACTCTGCGCCGTGAGCGTATGTACGAGTTCCTGGATCGTCTGCTGTCGATCTCCCTGCCTCGGGTTCGCGACTTCCGCGGCCTGAATGCCAAGTCCTTCGATGGTCGTGGTAACTACAGCATGGGCGTGAAAGAGCAGATCATTTTCCCGGAAATCGACTACGACAAGATCGATGCTCTCCGCGGTCTGGACATTACCCTGACCACCACTGCCAAGAACGATGACGAAGGCCGCGCTCTGCTGCGTGCTTTCAAATTCCCGTTCCGCAACTGATTGGAGTAGGAAAATGGCCAAGAAGAGCATGAAAAACCGTGAGCTGAAGCGTCAGCTCACTGTTGCCAAGTACGCCACCAAGCGTGCAGCGCTGAAAGCTATCATCGTTGATCTGAACGCAAGTCCAGAAGCGCGTTGGGAAGCTACCGTAGCTCTGCAGAAGCAACCACGTGACGCAAGCGCTTCGCGCATGCGTAACCGTTGCCGCCTGACTGGTCGTCCGCACGGCGTTTACCGCAAGTTCGGCCTTGGCCGTAACAAACTGCGTGAAGCGGCAATGCGTGGTGACGTTCCAGGTCTGGTTAAAGCCAGCTGGTAATCGCTGTCAAAGCCTTGATGCTCAGGTTTGCAAGAACCTGACCATCGGTGGCCTTGAATCTGAATCAAGCCCCTTTTGGGGCTTGATTCATTTCTGGGGTGTGTCTAGAATGACCGGCTCGCCTGAGCCCGTGTTTTTCATGCCCGGAGTTTCTCGGCGACAAGTAGTAGCCGCAAGGCTAATTTTTCTGTATTAGGAGCGTCTAGCCCATGAGTATGCAGGACCCGTTAGCGGACATGCTAACTCGAATCCGTAATGCCCAGATGGCTGAAAAGTCTGTCGTAAGCATGCCGTCTTCCACGCTGAAGGTGGCTGTAGCAAAAGTCCTGAAGGACGAAGGTTACATCGCGGATTTTCAGATCACCACCGACGCTAAGCCGTCGTTGTCCATCTCGCTGAAGTACTTCGAAGGCCGTCCGGTCATCGAGGAAGTGAAGCGCGTTAGTCGTCCAGGCCTGCGTCAGTACAAGTCCGTTGAAGATCTGCCGAAAGTTCGTGGCGGTCTCGGCGTGTCTATCGTCTCCACCAACAAAGGTGTGATGACGGATCGTGCTGCGCGCGCTGCCGGTGTCGGCGGCGAAGTTCTTTGCACTGTGTTCTAAGGGGGGATAAGCATGTCTCGCGTCGCTAAGAACCCCGTTAAGCTGCCAGCCGGTGTCGAAGTCAAATTCGCAGGCCAACAGCTTTCGGTGAAGGGTGCCAAGGGTACTCTTGAACTGAACATCCATTCGTCCGTTGAGATCGTTGAAGAAGCTGGTGAGCTGCGTTTCGCTGCTCGCAATGGCGATCAACAAACTCGCGCAATGGCCGGTACCACGCGTGCGTTGGTAAACAACATGGTCCAGGGCGTAAGCCAAGGCTTCGAGCGCAAGCTCCAGCTGGTCGGTGTTGGTTACAAGGCGCAAGCAAAAGGTCAGGTGCTGAACCTGGCTCTTGGCTTCTCGCACCCAGTGGATTACGAACTGCCGCAAGGCATCACCGCTGAGACTCCTAGCCAGACCGATATCCTGATCAAGGGCATCGATAAACAGCTGGTAGGTCAAGTGGCCGCTGAGATCCGCGACTTCCGTCCACCAGAGCCGTACAAAGGCAAAGGTGTGCGCTACGCGGACGAAGTCGTCCGTCGTAAAGAAGCCAAGAAGAAGTAGGGCATAGCAAATGACCGACAAAAAAGTTACTCGACTGCGTCGCGCTCGCAAAGCACGCCTGAAAATGCACGAACTCGAAGTCGTGCGTCTCTGCGTGTTCCGCTCGTCGCAGCACATCTACGCCCAGGTCATCTCGGCCGACGGCAACAAAGTCCTGGCAAGCGCCTCGACTTTGGATAAAGAACTGCGTGATGGCGCCACTGGCAACATCGACGCGGCCACAAAGGTTGGCCAGCTGGTCGCTACGCGTGCTAAGGCCGCTGGCGTCTCGCAAGTGGCTTTCGACCGCTCTGGCTTCAAGTACCATGGCCGCGTTAAAGCGCTGGCTGATGCTGCTCGTGAAGCTGGGCTGGAGTTCTAAGTTATGTCAAATAACGACCAAAAGCGCGACGAAGGCTACATTGAGAAGCTGGTTCAAGTTAACCGCGTAGCCAAAACCGTTAAAGGCGGCCGTATCTTCACTTTCACCGCGTTGACCGTGGTTGGTGATGGTAAAGGGCGTGTTGGCTTCGGCCGTGGCAAGTCGCGTGAAGTGCCTGCTGCGATCCAGAAGGCAATGGAAGCTGCTCGCCGCAACATGATTCAAGTTGACCTGAACGGCACCACTCTGCAGTACGCAATGAAGTCCGCTCACGGCGCTTCGAAGGTGTACATGCAGCCTGCTTCTGAAGGTACCGGTATCATCGCTGGCGGCGCTATGCGTGCTGTCCTCGAAGTTGCTGGCGTTCAGAACGTTCTGGCCAAGTGCTACGGCTCGACTAACCCTGTAAACGTGGTTCACGCCACTTTCAAGGGTCTGAAAGCCATGCAATCTCCTGAGTCCATTGCTGCCAAGCGTGGCCTGACTGTCAAGGAGATCTTCTGATCATGGCTACCGTTAAAGTTACGCTGATCAAAAGCATGACCGGCCGCATCCCTAACCACAAACTGTGCGTTAAGGGTCTGGGTCTGCGTCGCATCGGTCACACTGTAGAAGTCCAGGATACTCCCGAGAATCGCGGGATGATCAACAAGGCTTACTACATGCTGCGTGTCGAGGGTTAATCGATGAAACTCAATGATCTGAGTCCAGCGCCGGGTTCCCGTCGCGAAAAGCATCGTCCGGGCCGTGGTATCGGTAGCGGTTTGGGTAAGACTGGTGGCCGTGGTCACAAAGGTCAAACCTCCCGTTCCGGTGGCACCATTGCTCCAGGCTTTGAAGGCGGCCAACAGCCGCTGCATCGTCGCCTGCCGAAGTTCGGTTTCGTTTCCCTGAAAGCCATGGATCGCGCAGAAGTGCGTCTGTCCGAGCTGGCTAAAGTGGAAGGCGACATCGTCACCGTGCAGTCCCTGAAAGATGCCAACGTGATCAACGTCAACGTGCAGCGTGTGAAAATCATGCTGTCCGGTGAAGTGACTCGCGCTGTCACTATCGGCAAGGGAATCGGCGCCACCAAAGGTGCGCGTGCGGCTATCGAAGCAGCTGGCGGCAAGTTCGAGGAATAAATGGCTAAGCAAGGTGCTCTCTCTGCGCTCGGCAAAGGCGGTATGTCTGAACTCTGGGCTCGTCTGCGTTTTCTGTTCCTGGCGATTATCGTCTACCGAATAGGCGCACACATCCCGGTTCCAGGTATCAACCCGGACCGACTCGCAGACCTGTTTCGACAGAATGAGGGGACCATTCTTAGCTTGTTCAACATGTTCTCCGGCGGCGCGCTGGAACGGATGAGCATCTTTGCACTGGGGATCATGCCGTACATTTCGGCATCGATCATCATGCAACTGATGACCGCCGTCAGCCCGCAGCTGGAGCAGTTGAAGAAGGAAGGTGAAGCTGGCCGTCGCAAGATCAGCCAGTACACCCGCTACGGCACCGTCGTCCTCGCTCTCGTTCAGGCTATTGGCATGTCCATTGGCCTGGCGGGGCAGGGCGTTGCGTTCACTGGTGACTTTGGCTTCCATTTCGTCGCGGTATCCACATTTGTGGCTGGTGCGATGTTCATGATGTGGCTGGGTGAGCAGATTACTGAGCGTGGTGTAGGCAACGGTATCTCGATGTTGATTTTTTCGGGTATCGTCGCCGGTCTTCCGAGAGCAATCGGGCAGTCTTTCGAGTCTGCGCGTCAGGGCGATATCAATATCTTCGCCTTGGTTGCCATCGGTTTGCTGGCAGTAGCGATTATCGGTTTCGTGGTGTTCATTGAGCGTGGTCAGCGTCGTATTGCTGTTCACTACGCCAAGCGTCAGCAGGGCCGTAAGGTTTTTGCTGCGCAGACAAGCCACTTGCCGCTGAAGGTGAACATGGCCGGTGTTATTCCGGCTATTTTCGCGAGCAGCATTTTGCTGTTCCCGGCTTCGTTGGGTGCCTGGTTTGGTCAGTCTGAAGGTATGGGCTGGTTGCAGGACATCTCGCAGTCGATCGCTCCTGGTCAGCCGTTGAATATTCTGCTGTTTAGTGCAGGGATTATTTTCTTCTGCTTCTTCTATACGGCGTTGATGTTCAATCCGAAAGACGTAGCGGAAAACCTGAAGAAGTCCGGTGCCTTTATTCCGGGCATCCGTCCAGGTGAGCAGTCTGCGCGCTATATTGATGGCGTTCTGACTCGCTTGACCATGTTCGGTGCTCTTTACATGACGGCCGTGTGCCTGTTGCCCCAGTTCCTGGTGGTTGCAGCAAACGTTCCGTTCTACCTTGGCGGGACCTCGTTGCTGATCGTGGTCGTGGTTGTGATGGACTTCATGTCCCAAGTACAATCGCACCTCGTTTCGCACCAGTACGAATCCCTGATGAAGAAAGCCAACCTGAAGGGTTACGGCAGCGGCATGTTGCGCTGAGTACCCATAAGGTTCGAGGAGTTGGTGATGAAAGTTCGTGCATCGGTGAAAAAGCTGTGCCGTAACTGCAAGATTATTCGCCGCGAAGGTGTTGTTCGAGTAATTTGCAGCGCGGAACCGCGTCACAAACAGCGCCAAGGCTGAGTGTGATTGTGCTTCAAGCCCGGCAGCTAGTGCGCTGCCGGGTTGATTATTTGTTATTACAGCGATATTATCTCGCGCCCTATTTCTTGGCTTCCGGGGCGTAGGTAGCTGTCAATTGGAGTCCCACTGAATGGCCCGTATTGCAGGCGTTAACATTCCAGATAACAAGCATACTGTTATCTCGCTGACCTACATCTATGGTGTTGGTCGCACTACTGCACAGAAAATCTGTGCAGATACTGGGGTAAACCCAGCGGCAAAGATCAAAGATCTGAGCGACGAGCAAATTGAACAGCTGCGTGGCGAAGTGGCGAAGTTCACCACTGAAGGTGACCTGCGTCGCGAAATCAACATGAAAATCAAGCGCTTGATGGACCTCGGTTGCTATCGCGGTCTGCGTCATCGTCGCGGTCTTCCAGTACGCGGTCAGCGTACCAAGACCAACGCGCGTACCCGTAAAGGTCCGCGTAAGCCGATCCGCAAGTAATCGCCCCAGCGAATCGACAGGAATTTAATCATGGCAAAACCTGCTGCTCGTCCTCGTAAAAAAGTTAAAAAGACAGTGGTTGATGGCATCGCCCACATCCATGCTTCTTTTAACAACACCATCGTGACCATTACCGACCGTCAAGGTAACGCTCTTTCCTGGGCTACCTCCGGTGGTTCGGGTTTCCGCGGTTCCCGCAAGTCCACCCCGTTCGCTGCTCAAGTAGCTGCTGAACGTGCTGGTCAAGCTGCGCTGGAATACGGCCTGAAAAACCTCGACGTCAACGTCAAGGGTCCAGGTCCAGGTCGTGAATCCGCAGTCCGCGCTTTGAACGGCTGTGGCTACAAGATCGCCAGCATCACCGACGTGACGCCAATCCCGCACAACGGGTGCCGTCCGCCGAAGAAGCGCCGCGTGTAATCCAGGAGATTGTAAAGAATGGCTCGTTACATTGGTCCAAAATGCAAACTCGCTCGTCGCGAAGGCACCGATCTCTTCCTGAAGAGCGGCGTGCGCGCGATCGAATCGAAGTGCAACATTGAAGCAGCACCTGGTATCCACGGCCAACGCCGCGGTCGCCAGTCCGACTACGGCACCCAACTGCGTGAAAAGCAGAAGGTCCGTCGTATCTACGGCGTTCTCGAGCGTCAGTTCAGCGGCTACTACAAAGAAGCTGCTGGCAAGAAAGGTGCAACCGGTGAAAACCTGCTGCAACTGCTCGAATGCCGTCTGGACAACGTTGTATACCGTATGGGCTTTGGTTCGACTCGTGCCGAATCCCGTCAGCTGGTATCGCACAAGTCGATCAGCGTTAACGGTCAGACCGTAAACGTTCCGTCGTATCAGGTTCGTGCTGGTGACGTGGTCGCAGTTCGCGAGAAAGCAAAAAACCAACTTCGCATTGTCCAAGCTCTCGATCTGTGTGCCCAACGTGGCCGCGTAGAATGGGTAGAAGTAGACACTGAGAAGAAGTCGGGCGTTTTCAAGAACGTTCCTGCTCGCAGTGATCTGTCCGCCGACATCAACGAAAGCCTGATTGTCGAGCTCTACTCCAAGTAAGGGCTAGAAAATAGGTGCATCCATGCAGATTTCGGTAAATGAGTTCCTGACACCCCGCCATATTGATGTGCAGGTTGTCAGTCCAACCCGCGCCAAGATCACTCTCGAGCCTCTCGAGCGTGGTTTTGGCCACACCCTGGGCAACGCGCTGCGCCGCATCCTGTTGTCCTCAATGCCCGGCTGCGCAGTAGTCGAGGCCGAGATTGACGGTGTGCTCCACGAGTACAGCGCCATCGAAGGTGTACAGGAAGACGTAATTGAAATCCTGTTGAACCTTAAAGGTCTGGCCATCAAGCTGCACGGTCGTGACGAAGTTACGCTGACCTTGTCGAAGAAGGGTTCGGGGGTGGTTACCGCTGCCGATATTCAGCTGGATCATGATGTCGAGATCGTTAATCCCGATCACGTAATCGCTAACCTGGCGTCTAACGGCGCCCTGAACATGAAGCTCACCGTAGCTCGTGGTCGTGGTTATGAACCAGCCGACTCGCGTCAGAGCGATGAAGACGAAAGCCGCAGCATCGGTCGCTTGCAGCTCGACTCTTCGTTCAGCCCGGTTCGCCGTATCGCATACGTGGTGGAAAACGCCCGTGTCGAGCAGCGTACTAACCTGGACAAGCTGGTTATTGATCTGGAAACCAACGGTACTCTGGATCCTGAAGAGGCTATCCGCCGCGCTGCAACCATTCTGCAACAGCAGTTGGCTGCGTTCGTCGACCTCAAAGGTGACAGTGAGCCAGTGGTTGTCGAGCAGGAAGACGAGATCGATCCGATCCTGCTTCGCCCGGTTGACGATCTGGAACTGACTGTACGTTCGGCTAACTGCCTTAAGGCGGAAAACATCTACTACATCGGCGACCTGATTCAGCGTACCGAAGTAGAGCTGTTGAAGACTCCGAACCTGGGCAAGAAATCCTTGACTGAAATCAAGGACGTTCTGGCCTCCCGCGGTCTGTCCCTCGGCATGCGCCTCGACAACTGGCCGCCTGCAAGTCTTAAGAAGGACGACAAGGCGACTGCCTGATCGTCGTAATCACCGAACGTAGTGTTTGGTAAGGAATGAACCATGCGTCATCGTAAAAGTGGGCGTCACCTGAGCCGCACCAGCTCGCACCGCAAGGCCATGTTCCAGAACATGGCGGTGTCGCTGTTCGAGCACGAGCTGATCAAAACTACTCTGCCAAAAGCCAAAGAACTGCGCCGCGTTGCCGAGCCGCTGATCACTCTGGCCAAGACAGACAGCCTGGCTAACCGCCGTCTGGCTTTCGACCGTACTCGTTCGAAAGCTATCGTTGGTAAGCTCTTCAACGACCTGGGCAAGCGTTACGCTACCCGTGAGGGTGGCTACCTGCGCATCCTCAAGTGCGGTTTCCGCGCTGGCGACAACGCTCCTATGGCGTACGTCGAGTTGGTTGATCGTGCTACTGCTGGCGAAGCTGTATCCGCCGAGTAAGACGTCAGTCTGAAACGAAGAACCGGGCCTAGTGCCCGGTTTTTTGTGTCTGCAAGAAAATGCGCTGTTCGTACAAGCTTCTGACATCTTTCTGTTGGCACTATGTGCAGGGTATTTCCGTTAGTAATTTTCTATCGATGACTACAAGTTAATGAATTTGTAGGTGTCACATCGATGATCAATACTTCCCAGCAAGCCGATTAGCCGGCAGTTTCAAGACTGACAGAGGAAGAAGACCGTATGAGCCAGATCAAAACGCTTACGACCGCCAGTGGCGCACCTGTCGCTGATAACCAGAATTCTCGCTCCGCCGGCCCACGTGGCCCGCTGCTGCTCGACGATTTTCATCTGATCGAAAAGCTTGCCCACTTCAACCGTGAGAACATTCCTGAGCGTCGCGTGCACGCCAAGGGCTCGGGTGCTTACGGTACGTTCACCGTGACTCGTGACATCACCGAGTACACCAGCGCCAAGTTGTTCGAGTCTGTCGGCAAGCAAACCCCAACGTTCCTGCGATTCTCCACTGTAGGTGGCGAGCGCGGTTCGGCCGACACCGAGCGTGATCCGCGTGGTTTCGCCCTGAAGTTCTACACCGAGGAAGGCAACTGGGACATCGTTGGCAACAACACCCCTGTGTTCTTCATTCGTGATCCACTGAAGTTTCCCGACTTTATCCACACCCAGAAACGCCTGCCGCAGAGCAACCTGAAAAGCGCCCAGATGATGTGGGACTTCTGGTCGCATTCGCCCGAAGCGCTGCACCAGGTGACCATTCTGTTCTCGGATCGCGGCATTCCCGATGGCTACCGTCACATGCACGGCTTCGGCAGCCACACCTACAGCCTGATCAATGCCAAAGGTGAGCGCCACTGGGTGAAGTGGCACTACAAGACTAAACAAGGGATCAAGAACCTGGCGCCGGCCGAGGCTGCGCGCCTGGCGGGCACCGATCCGGATTACGCCCAGCGTGATCTGTTCGAGGCGATCGAGCGTGGCGACTTCCCGAAATGGCGTGTGTGCATCCAGATCATGACCGAGGCGCAAGCCGCAGCACATTACGAGAACCCGTTCGACGTGACCAAGACCTGGTCGCAGAAGGAGTTTCCGCTGATCGAAGTCGGCGAGTTGGAATTGAATCGCAACCCGCTGAACTACTTCGCTGAAGTCGAGCAAGCTGCATTCGGTCCGAGCAACATGGTGCCAGGTGTCGGTCTGTCGCCGGATCGCATGCTGCAAGGCCGCGTGTTCGCCTACGCTGATGCGCACCGCTACCGCGTGGGTACCAATCACCAGCAATTGCCGGTAAACGCACCGCGCAGCCCGGTGAACACCTACCAGCGTGACGGCTCGATGGCGTTCGGCAGCAATGGTGGAGCAGCGCCTAACTATGAGCCTAACAGCTACGTGGAATCACCGAAGCAAGCCCCGCGTTATGCCGAGCCTGCGCTGGCCTTGAACGGTCCGGCTGACCGTTACGATCATCGTGAGGACAGCGATTACTACAGCCACGCGGGAGCGTTGTTCCGACTGATGAGTGACGAGCAGAAGGCCTTGCTGGTCAGCAATATCGCCGGTGCCATGAGCGGCGTTTCGCCTGATGTGGTTGACCGTCAGTTGCAGCATTTCTTTAAAGCCGATCCGGCGTATGGAGAAGCAATCGCAAGGCTGCTCGACGTACAGCTTAACGAAGTCTAAACGAGAAGCAGAACCGCCCTCATTAGGGCGGTTTTTGCGTTATTTAGGCTGCTTTTCTCAGAATATCTTCGCTTTTATTGCGCGAAACGGGGTGACCTTCCGGTCAGCTTGGTTCAAACTACAGGCTTTCAAGCAGGGAGATGTAGGGCGATGCAAGGCCACCCAGACGTTATCGATTACCTCAACACGTTGCTGACCGGCGAACTGGCCGCGCGTGACCAATATTTTGTTCACTCGCGGATGTATGAGGACTGGGGTTTCACCAAGCTCTACGAACGAATCAACCACGAGATGGAAGAAGAGGCCGGCCACGCCGATGCGCTTATGCGTCGGATCCTGATGCTCGAAGGCACGCCGCGCATGCGTCCGGACGATCTTGATGTCGGTACCACCGTACCGGAGATGCTCGAAGCCGATCTGCGTCTCGAGTACAAAGTCCGCGCCGCACTGTGCAAAGGCATCGAGCTGTGCGAACAGCACAAGGACTACGTCAGTCGCGAGATCCTGCGCATTCAGCTCAACGACACCGAAGAAGATCACACCTACTGGCTGGAAAAGCAGTTGGGCCTGATCAAGCTGATCGGTCTCGAGAATTACCTGCAATCCCACACCTGATTGCCAGATACAAAAAAGCCCCTGTCACGGTGTAAGTGACAGGGGCTTTTTCATGCCCGGTGATCAGGCTCGGTCGCGAATCAACAGCGGCTTGAGGTAATGACCGGTGTGAGATTGCTTCATCTCGGCCACTTCCTCCGGGGTACCAGTGGCGATGATCTGCCCACCTTTGGAGCCGCCCTCCGGCCCCAGGTCCACCAGCCAGTCGGCGGTCTTGATCACGTCCAGGTTGTGTTCGATCACCACGACGGTGTTGCCGTGGTCGCGCAAGCGATGCAGCACATCGAGCAATTGCTGGATATCCGCGAAGTGCAGGCCGGTGGTCGGCTCATCGAGGATGTACAGGGTCTTGCCGGTGTCACGCTTGGACAGCTCGCGCGACAGCTTGACCCGCTGCGCCTCGCCGCCAGACAGCGTGGTCGCCGACTGCCCGAGCTTGATGTACGACAGGCCCACATCCATCAATGTCTGCAGCTTGCGCGCCAGTGCCGGCACCGCGTCGAAGAACTCCCGGGCTTCCTCGATGGTCATCTCGAGGGTTTCGTGGATGCTCTTGCCCTTGTATTTGATCTCAAGGGTTTCGCGGTTGTAGCGCTTGCTCTTGCATACGTCGCACGGCACGTAGATGTCCGGCAGGAAGTGCATTTCGACTTTGATCAGACCGTCGCCCTGACACGCCTCACAGCGACCACCCTTGACGTTGAACGAGAAACGTCCCGGACCGTAGCCACGGGAGCGCGACTCGGGCACGCCGGCAAACAGTTCGCGGATCGGGGTGAACAGCCCGGTGTAAGTCGCCGGGTTGGAGCGCGGTGTACGGCCGATCGGGCTTTGGTCGATATCGACGACCTTGTCGAGATGCTCCAGGCCCTTGATGCTGTCGTGCGCAGCGGCTTCCAGCGTGGTCGCACCGTTGAGGGCTGTAGCGCTCAACGGGAACAGGGTGTTGTTGATCAGCGTCGATTTGCCTGAGCCGGAAACGCCGGTCACGCAGGTCAGCAGGCCGATCGGAATTTCCAGATCGACGTTGCGCAAGTTGTTGCCGCGCGCGCCCTTGAGCGACAGCGTCAGCTTTTTATTGCGTGGTGTGCGTTTGGCCGGCACTTCGATCTTCACCCGGCCCGACAGGTATTTGCCGGTCAGGGAATCCGGATGCGCCATGACTTCTGCTGGCGTGCCCTCGGCAACGATCTGCCCGCCATGCACGCCGGCGCCCGGGCCGATATCCACTACATAGTCAGCCAGACGAATCGCGTCTTCATCATGCTCGACCACGATCACGGTGTTGCCGATATCGCGCAGGTGTTTGAGGGTGCCGAGCAGCCGGTCGTTATCGCGCTGGTGTAGACCGATGGACGGTTCGTCGAGGATATACAGCACTCCAACCAGGCCGGCACCGATCTGGCTGGCCAGACGAATCCGCTGTGCCTCGCCGCCGGACAAGGTGTCGGCGCTGCGATCCAGCGACAGATAGTCGAGGCCGACGTTGACCAGGAATTGCAGGCGTTCGCGGATTTCCTTGAGGATCTTGTCGGCGATCTCGCCACGTCGCCCGGTCATCTTCAGCTCGCCGAAGTACTCGCAGGCATCGCCGATCGGCAGGTTGGTTACCGCCGGCAGGGTTTTCTCGCCCACCCACACGTGCCGCGCTTCACGGCGCAGACGGGTGCCACGGCAATCCGGGCAGGCCTGGGTGCTGAGGAACTTGGCCAGTTCTTCACGCACGCTGGCCGATTCGGTTTCGCGGTAGCGACGTTCCAGATTCGGCACGATGCCTTCGAACGGGTGCGAGCGTTTGACGATGTCGCCACGGTCGTTCAGGTACTTGAAGTCGACGTTCTGCGAGCCGCTGCCATGCAGGATGTACTTCTGTTGATCGGCCGGCAGTTGGTTGAACGGCTTCTCGAGGCTAAAGCCGTAATGCGCGGCCAGTGAACCGAGCATCTGGAAGTAATAGACGTTGCGCCTGTCCCAGCCGCGAATCGCGCCTTCGGCCAGGGTCAGCTCACCGTTGACCAGGCGTTTGATGTCGAAGAACTGCTTCACGCCCAGGCCATCGCAGGTAGGGCAGGCGCCGGCCGGGTTGTTGAAGGAGAACAGCTTCGGCTCCAGTTCGCTGATGGCGTGGCCGCAGATCGGGCAGGCGAAGCGCGCGGAGAAGATCATTTCTTCGCCCGGCTCATCGTCCATCGGTGCGACCAGGGCAATGCCGTCCGCCAGTTTCAGCGCGGTCTCGAACGATTCGGCCAGACGTTGCTGCAGATCGGCGCGAACCTTGAAGCGGTCGACGATGACATCGATCGAGTGCTTCTTCTGCTTGTCCAGTTTCGGCAGCTCATCGAGCTCGCAGATGCGGCCGTTGACCCGCGCGCGGACGAAGCCTTGGGCGCGCAGTTCTTCGAACACCGACAAATGCTCGCCCTTGCGCTCGCGGATCACCGGCGCCAGCAACATCAGTTTGCTGCCCTCCGGCTGAGCCAGCACCAGGTCGACCATCTGGCTGACGGTCTGCGCTTCCAGCGGAATGTCGTGATCCGGGCAGCGCGGCGTACCGACGCGTGCATAAAGCAGGCGCAGGTAGTCGTAGATCTCGGTGATGGTGCCGACCGTGGAGCGTGGGTTGTGCGAGGTCGACTTCTGTTCGATGGAGATCGCCGGCGACAAACCTTCGATGGTGTCGACGTCGGGTTTTTCCATCATCGACAGGAACTGTCGGGCGTAGGCCGACAGGGACTCGACATAGCGGCGCTGACCTTCGGCGTACAGCGTGTCGAAGGCCAGGGACGACTTGCCGGATCCGGACAGGCCGGTGATGACGATCAGTTTGTCCCGTGGCAGGGTCAGGTCGATGTTCTTCAGGTTGTGGGTACGGGCCCCACGTATCAGGATCTTGTCCAAAGTGGCCTCGCTCGGCGGGCGTCGAAAACGTAGGAGTATACGGGCAAATACTGGATGGATGCACACTATCAAGCGAAGGGTTTTTTACCTTACATGAAGAGAGTTTCATCTATACGCGTCATAGCGTCGCGATATACCCCGTCTTTCGATGGGACTGGTAGAATCGCCGCCGGTTCACACGAGGTTTTTCCATGCACGATCCCCACAGCGAACGCATGAGTGGCAGCGAGACTCGCGCGGCGAGCGGTCTGGCTCTGGTGTTCGCCTTCCGTATGCTTGGCATGTTCATGGTGTTGCCGGTACTGGCGACCTACGGCATGGATCTGGCGGGAGCGACTCCGGCCCTGATCGGCCTGGCCATCGGCGCCTACGGCCTGACCCAGGCGATATTTCAGATTCCGTTCGGGATCATTTCCGACCGCATCGGCCGGCGTCCGGTGATTTATCTCGGCCTGATCGTGTTCGCCCTCGGCAGTGTCCTGGCCTCGCAGGCCGATTCGATCTGGGGCGTGATCGCCGGCCGCATCCTGCAGGGCGCCGGGGCGATTTCCGCCGCGGTCATGGCATTGCTCTCGGACCTGACCCGCGAACAGCATCGCACCAAAGCCATGGCCATGATCGGCATGACCATCGGCCTGTCGTTCGCCGTGGCCATGGTGGTCGGGCCGTTGCTGACCCGCGCCTTCGGCCTCTCGGGATTGTTCCTCGCCACCGGTGCCATGGCGCTGGTCGGCATCGCCATCATCATGTTCATGGTGCCGCGTTCGACCGGGCCGTTGCAGCATCGCGAGTCTGGCGTGGCGCGTCAGGCCTTGATGCCGACGCTCAAACATCCGGATCTGCTGCGCCTGGACCTGGGCATCTTTGTGTTACATGCCATGTTGATGTCGAGCTTCGTTGCCTTGCCGCTGGCGTTGGTGGAAAAAGCCGGGCTGCCCAAGGAGCAGCACTGGTGGGTCTACCTGACCGCGCTGCTGATTTCTTTCTTCGCCATGATCCCGTTCATCATCTACGGCGAGAAGAAACGCAAAATGAAACGAATTTTGCTCGGTGCCGTCCTGACGTTGATGCTGACTGAGCTATTCTTCTGGCAGTTCGGTGACAGCTTGCGGGCGCTGGTGATCGGCACGGTGGTGTTCTTCACCGCGTTCAATCTGCTGGAAGCTTCGTTGCCGTCGCTGATCAGCAAGGTTTCACCGGCAGGCGGGAAGGGCACGGCGATGGGCGTGTATTCCACCAGCCAGTTCCTCGGTTCGGCACTCGGCGGGATACTCGGCGGCTGGCTGTTTCAGCATGGCGGTCTGTCGGTTGTATTCCTCGGATGTGCCGGTCTGGCTGCCATCTGGCTGGCCTTTGCTGTTACCATGCGCGAACCTCCCTACGTGACGAGCCTGCGCTTGCCGTTGTCGCCCGAGGCGATCCGCGAAGCGGGTCTGGTCGAGCGCCTCAAGGCCCTCGTAGGGGTAACAGATGCAGTGATAGTTGCTGATGAAGCGGCTGTTTACATCAAACTGGACAAAGAATTAGTGGATCGCGACACCCTCGAACGCCTGGTGAACAACCCGGCCGAGGCTGCTTGCGAAGCCTAGGAGAACGTTATGGCCCGTGGGGTTAACAAAGTCATATTGGTCGGCACTTGCGGCCAGGATCCCGAAGTTCGCTACCTGCCTAACGGTAACGCCGTGACCAACCTGAGTCTGGCAACCAGCGAACAGTGGACCGACAAGCAAACCGGTCAGAAGGTCGAGAAGACCGAATGGCACCGTGTTTCGATGTTCGGCAAGGTTGCCGAAATCGCCGGCGAATACCTGCGTAAAGGTTCGCAGGTCTACATCGAAGGCAAGCTGCAGACCCGCGAGTGGGAAAAAGACGGTATCAAGCGTTACACCACCGAAATCGTGGTCGACATGCAAGGCACCATGCAACTGCTCGGCGGCCGTCCACAACAGGGCGACCAACAAGGCGGTGGCAACAACTACCAGCAGCAGGCACCACGTCAGCAGGCCCCACGCCCGCAGCAGTCGGCTCCGCAACAGCGTCCGGCCCCGGCTCCACAGCAGGCTGCGCCGCAACCGGCTCCGGATTTCGACAGCTTTGATGACGATATCCCGTTCTAAGCTATCGCTGCATCCGCTCTAAATAAAAAGGCCCGTCGCATCAAGCGACGGGCCTTTTTTGTGACGCGCAAAATTTACGGCCTCCCCAATTACTTGTAGGCGCTACGGCACGCTGCGATCTTTTTATCTTTGAAATCAAGATCAAAATATCGCAGCCTTCTGCAGCTCCTACAGGGGGATTTGTTTCAGTCGAGGATCAGGTGAGGCAGAAACCGGCTGGAGTCCTTGGTGATCAGGCTGTTGTCTTCCCGCACACCAATCCCTGCCGCCTGATCGCCGATCACCCATGAGCCAATCAGCGTGTAGCTGTCGTCGAACTTCGGCAACGGCGCGAATTCCTGCAGGATGAACGGCGCGTCGGTGTAGGGCCCGTCTTCCTTGATGATCAGACCTTCCGCCGTTTGCAGCTCGATGTTGGCGCCTTCGCGGGAGAAGTACGGTTTACGTACCCAGCCCTTGGGCACGGTGCTGGCCGGATTCGGATCAAGGTGCGCCGCGAGCAGGTTCGGGTGTCCCTTGTGCAGCTCCCACAGCAGCGGCAGTGCGCCTTTGTTCGACAGAATCGACTTCCACGCCGGTTCGAAAAACTGCGTATCGCACTCGGCAATCGCTGCGCCGAAGGGTTCGTGGAAGATGAATTCCCAGGCATGCAGTTTGAACAGATGCGGGATCCAGCGGTCCTCGAGGTCGACGAAGCGGCCCTCGGCGGTCAGGCCGATGTCCTCGATGTCGATGTGCCGGGATTCGATGCCGACCTTTTCCGCGATCAGGCGCAGATAGTCAGTGGTGCCGCGGTCTTCGACCGAGTCTTTCATCGAGGCAAAGTAGAACGGCCGCTTGAGCTGCAATTCGGTAAACGCCTGATGCAGCTTGGTATCGATGCTGTTGAACTGGTCGGCATGACGCGGCAGCCTCCCGCGCTCGATGCATTGTTCCAGCCAGCCCCACTGAAACGCGGAGGCCTCATAAAGACTGGTCGGCGTGTCGTAGTTGAGCTCCAGCAGCTTGGCTGGGCCATTGCCGCTGTAGGAAAAATCCATGCGCCCGTACAGATGCGGATGACCTTCCAGCCAGGACGTTCGGATCATGTCGTAGTACGGCGCGGGGATGCTCAGGCGATCCAGCAGCTCTTCGCTGTGCACCACGCGATCGACCAGGTCCATGCACATCTCGTGCAGTTCCGTGGTTGGATCCTCCAGATCGTTTTCGATCTGTGCGAGCGTGAACTGGTAGTAGGCGCTTTCGTCCCAGTACGGCTCGTTGTCGATGGTGTGGAACAGAAAGCCGAGGCTTTCGGCGGTCTGTTTCCAGTCGGGGCGTTCGGCGCAGTGGATCTTCTTCATGGTCAGCTGCTCGAACTGCCCCAGCCGCCCCAACCGCTACGGGCGGAAGACTGGCTGCCGAAACCGCCGCGGGACGTCGACGAAGCGACGTTGACCGGTTTGCTTCGGGAGCTGTCGTAGCGGGTGTCGGTGCGGGTAGCCGGCGCCGATTCGATTTTGCGGTACTGCGTCGAGGTGTTGTAGGTCTGACGCGTGTCGCGGTCGCGGTAAACGGTACGGTCGGCGTTGTTGCTCATCGCATTGCCGATCAGCCAGCCCGAGAGCCAACCGTTGCCGCCACCACCACCGCCGGAGGAATGGGAAGTGCTTTGCGCGTTCTGTGTGGCGGCTGCTTCACCGGCAGGCATCTGCGCGTTGGCGATCGCATTCAGGTCCTGCGGCGCCTCAACGTTCTGTGGCACCTTGAACCCGCCGAGCTTCGGCACGAAGCGGCCGTCGGCGTTTTTCTGGCACCAGTCGGCAGCAAAGTCCGCGTCGCACTTGGCCTTGTCGTCGTAGGCCGGCGCGATGCGTCGGTGCTCGGTCAATGCCGCGACGTAGGCGTTGGAGCAGACATCGGCGGCCACTTCGGCGTCGACGCACTGCTCGACAGATTGAAAACGTTGCTGATCCTGCGCGGCAACCTCGCCGGAAATCGCCAGCGCCACCGAAGCGGCGAGAGACAGTTGAACGTACTTGCTGCGTTTCATCGAAGGCTTCCTGCCGATCAGTTGGACGGGGTCATGCACGCGGCGTTGAGCATGCCGACGCTGATGGCCACCGCGGCCACGTAGATACCCGAGGCGATTTCACCGTTGGCGATACGCTTGGAGGTGCCTTTGAGGACCAGGCCGGTGGCGAGGAACGCGAGCAATTGCACCACGGCGGCAATTACTGCCCACAGCACGAAATCGAGGACGTTGACCGAAAACGCGATGACATTGCTGGCCGGAATCGCAAAGCCGATGATCGCGCCGGACAGGGCGATGGCGGCGGCGATGTTGCCGGAGCGGATCAGCTCGAACTCTTTGTGTGGCGTGATGCGGGTGTAGACGAACTGAAACAGCATGAACAGCAGGACGGCGCCGATCAGGTAGACGACGAAACCGACCAGCGCGGTCTTGTTCAGGGAAACGGCCAGCACTTCCAGCATGGAAAACTTCCTTTTTAAATGGTGCTCAGATCAGTCGTGTACAGCGAAATGCCCAGCGAGGTGCTCAGGCTGACGGTGCCTTCCTCGTCCTGCTCGACGGAGAACAGCAGCAATTCACGGCGATCGGTCAGGCCGGTCTCGCGCGCGTAAAGCATGGAGTGATGTTCGATGGTGTAGCTCTCGTCCGGGTTGACCACGTGTTCGGTCATTGGCACCAGTTCGGTCTGGCCCTGCTCCGTGCCCCATTCGCGGCTGTACTGGACGCCGTCGTGGGTGTAGGTCGGCAGGCCGATCAGGCTGTCGGGGCCAGCCAGGCGCTGCAGCTCGGCGTCACTGTTGACGGTCACGTAGCTGAGGTAGTTGAACAGGGTAACCGACTCGATCTGGTCGTCACCGGTGACGTGGATCTGCAGCCAGAATTCCTCGTTGTTGAGGTAGTAGCGATGCAGTTTGTTGGATTGGCCGAGGTCGATCCAGCCGGCGCTCCAGATTGCTTCTGCCGCCGGAACCTGCACCGAAGTGCTGCCATCGAGCAGCAATGCCAGGGTCGAATCGAACCGCACGCCTTTGCCTTGTGCCATTCCGAGTGGGCCGCCGGCTACTGGAGCGGGCGCGGCAGGCTGCCAGTTGCTGGTGCCCAGCAAATCTTTGAACCATCCCATGGGTACATTCCTTGAGGCGGGTGGAGGTGTTCGTCGTAAAAAAGCGCCGCTAGTGTACCGGGCATGGCGCCGAACGAGCAGAGGCATTTGCACAGCATAAAAAATGTAGGAGTGAGCCTGCTCGCGATGGCGGCGGTCCAGACAACACTGAGGTTGAATGTTCCGGCCTCATCGCGAGCAGGCTCACTCCTACAAGGGCTTGCGATGCTGCTTACTGAGCGGACTTCTGCTTCAGACGCTCAAGAATCGCATTGGCGCTGCCTTCGTTCGGCGTGATGCCGGCGTCACGCAGTTTGCGTTCCAGATCGTTGCCGGTCGAAGCGTCGGCCAGCTCATCGGCGGCGCTCAGTTCGGCGGCACGTTGCTGCTGCTTGGCCTGCAGACGGTTCAGGGTGCCGACCGCGGTTTCCAGTTTGCCGTTGGCGCCGCCGCTGGCGATGGACGCGCTGACCTGCGCCTTCTGCACGCTTTCGCGGGCCTTGGCCATGTCCACCTGCTGGCGCAGGCTCTTGATCCGCGACTCGGCCTTGGTGATGTCCTTGCGCATGTTTTCGGCGTAGGTGCCGAACTCGTCGCTCTGGGCCTTTTCAGCGGTCAGGTCGTTGGTCAGGGTCGAAATCGCTTCGGCCACTTCCATGGCCAGGTCTTCACGGCCGGCGTTCAGCGCGGAAACCGCCTTGGCTTCCAGGTCCTTGATCTTGGCGTCGTACTCGCTCACGCGGTCGGCAGCCAGTTTGTGCTTGGCCATGATGGTGACCAGCTCGCGACGGGCGTTGGACAGCGCGGTGTCGGCGTCGCGGATTTCCTGGTCGAGGATGCGCAGGGCCTGTTGGTCGACGATCGCTTCGCCGACTTCATTGGCGCCGCCGCGCAGAGCGGTGAACAACTTGCTCCAGATGGACTGAGTCATTGGATATTCCCTGTTGATTACTTGAAGAAGTGTTCGAAGGCTTCGCTCGCGCGCTGCACGTTGTCGACCAGGGTTTTCACCTCGGTGACGACGTTGGTCAGGCTCGAGTCGGCGCTGAGCGCGCCAAACATGTTGTAGACGGTCTGGCCGTTGGGCATCGACTCGATACCGATCGACGACAGCGGGAACATTTCCCGGCTGCGCAGCACGGCGTCGTTGAAGGCGCGCACGTCAGTGATCGAATCGATGTCCACCAGCACGGTGTCGACGATGATCTGTGCACCGGCCACGGCGATATGAATCGGCAGACCGCCGAATTCGTTCATTTCCAGCTTGATGCTGGGTTCGGAGCTCTGGATCAGAGACAGTGTGATCTCCTGCGAAGCCACCTCATCCAGTGCCTTGAGGGCGTTGAAGAGGCTATCGATGTTCCAGTTGTTGCCTGCGCTCATGTAATTCTCCGACATGAATGAGCCAGCCAGAATCGGTTGGCGTAGCTGTTGCTCCATTTGCTTGAGCAAGCTTCGGTTTTCCGGAAGCACCCAAGTTTCGTGTTTCACATAACCGGCGGCAGCCAGGCCCGCGCGCATCTGCTTCATGTAGAAGCTCGACGGCTTTTTCGCGGACGGTTTCGAGCGCTCTCCCTTTGGGCTCTCTGACGCAACAGTGGGGGAGCGGCTTTTCATGGCGATGACTCCGTTATGAACATCTCACGCGTGAGCCACACTACAACCAATTCAAAGTGCCATCAATGGCTCACGCGTGAGATTTTTATGACAGGCGAAAAAACGCCCGCAACGTGGCGGGCGCATGTTTTGCCAAGTATGTCCTGATCGGTCAACGACGCAGGAACTCGTCGGCCGACACCACGCTGGCGTAGGCGAAACCCAGCGCCGACATGAACGCAGCGTGAACCTGGGCGGCGGGCACCGTGAGGCCGTTGAACTCAAGGTCGCGGCTGGCGCAGGCGTCGTGAATCACCGTGACACCGTAGCCCAGATCCGCGGCGGCGCGGGTGATGCCGTCGATGCACATGTGGCTCATGCTGCCGACGATCACCAGATCCTTGATGCCTTGTTCATCGAGGATCGATTGCAGATTGGTCTCCCGGAATGAATTGACGAAGTGCTTGAGCACCACCGGTTCGTCCGGGCGATTGAGTACTTTGGAATGCAGTTTTGCGCCGTCCGAACCGGGGGTGAAAAACGGTGCGTCCGCCGAGGCGAATTCGTGGCGGATGTGCACCACCGGATCATCGGTCTCGCGAAAGGCCGCGATCAGCCGTGCGGCGTTGTCGGCGGCGGCTTCAGCCCCCACCAGCGGCCATTTGCCTTGGGGGAAGTAGTCGTTCTGGATATCGACTACGATGAGCGCTTGCCTGGTCATGGGTGTGTCCTCGATGCATGGGCTGAAAGTGGATTCAGTATTGGCGCTGGCCGGCGTTTCGAAGATTGGCCGTACCGACAATAAGCAGGGGAAAACTGACATGGGCGCAGAAACAGCCGCTACGGTGGAACTGGGCGTACTGATTTACCCGGGCGCGCAGCTGGCGGCGGTGCATGGTCTGACCGACCTGTTCGCGGTCGCCAACCGGATAGCTGCCGAGCATCAGGCTGCGCAGTTGCCCGTGCTGCGCGTCAGTCATTGGCAAGCCGACGCGAAGCAGACGCCGCAGCGGGTTTATGACAGTCATCCAGACGCTGACAATGGTTTGCTGGCGGTGCTGATTCCACCGTCCCTCGGCGGGTTTTCTGCGTCCGGGGTTTCAACGGCGTTGCTGCAATGGCTGCGTGATCAGCATGCTCTCGGCGCCACCCTCGGCGGTGTCTGCGTGGGTTCATTGCTGCTGGCCGAAAGCGGCCTGCTCGACGGTCGCAGCGCGACCACGCACTGGACTTCAACCAAGACGTTTGCCGAGCGTTATCCGAACATCCGGCTCAAGGCGGATACACCGATTGTCGATGACGGCGACCTGATCACCACCGCCGGGCTGATGGCCTGGTCGGAGCTGGGCTTGCGTCTGGTCGATCGCCTGCTCGGGCCGAGCATCGCCAGCGGCACCGCACGGTTTCTGGTGATGGAACACAGTGACAGCGCCAGTGCCTGCGGCAGCAATTTTGCGCCGATCCTGGGCCATGGCGATGCGTCGATTCTGAAGGTCCAGCATTGGCTGCAAAGCACCGGGGCGACCGACGTTTCGCTGACCTCGATGGCCGAGCGGGCGGGGCTGGAGGAGCGCACGTTCTTGCGTCGCTTTCGCGCGGCGACCGGGTTGAAACCCACCGAATACTGCCAGCATCTGCGGGTTGGCAAGGCACGAGAGCTGCTGGAGTTCACCAACGGCACTATCGACCACATTGCCTGGACGGTGGGCTATCAGGACCCGGGAGCGTTTCGCGCGATCTTCAAGAAAGTCACCGGGCTGGCGCCGAGTGATTATCGGGCGCGGTTTGGGGTGACCCCGCCCGTGAAAACACCGACCACCTGATGCAGGAGTGAGCCTGCTCGCGATTGCAATCTGTCAGCTGGAAACCAAGCGACTGATCCTCCGCTATCGCGAGCCGGCTCATGCCTACAGGGGGGGGCATTGCGAGATCGTGCAAATTGCCGGGAATTTATCGGCCGTCGTGCAGATTGAAACAGGCGCGATGCCAGCACCTTTTCGCCAAGTTTCTGATTAGCCGAGCATTTCCCTGAATCCACCGTTGGCCTGATCTCTGCACCGTTCATCACTACATTCACCAAACCGTTGCAAGGGGAACGCATGACCCCGACGCCGAGCAGGAAAATGATCGTCGCGCACTCGGTGCGCACTGGCGCGCCGCAACATGAAGTTCAGACCAACAAGGCGCTGGCCCGTTGGCTGGCGCAAATTCTCGGGCTCGAATTCGCCGGCACCTACGACCCGGAAAAACACCGTGGTCGCGACCTGTACTGGTTGCCGACGCAAACCATTGTCGGTGCCAGCCAGGCGCAGACATTGGGCATCAATAGCGCGGATGACTTGTGGGGCGGATTCGTCGAACACGATTTCATCTGCACCAAGGCGATCAGTCACGGCCTGCGCAGTCATCTGGCCCACGCGCCCCAAGGCTGGGCGCCGCTGTTCTCCGAGCGCGTGCGCGATGTGGTACTCGATGGCCTGACCGTGTTTGCCCTGGAAGATGCGCGGCCCGCCGCCGAGCATCTGCTGTACAGCGGGCCGATCCGTCTGAAGCCGATTCACGCCTGCGCCGGTCGCGGCCAGGAAGTGATCAACAGCCTCGACGCCTTCGATGAAGTGCTCGCCCGTGCGGACGCCCCTCAACTGTTTCGTGAAGGCGTGGTGCTGGAGCAGGACTTGAGCAAGGTCTTCACCCACAGCGTCGGCCAGTCATTCATCGGCGGCAAGGTGCTGAGTTACTGCGGTGATCAATACTTGACCCAGGATGCCCGTGGCGAAGACGTCTACGGCGGCTCGAATCTGCTGGTGGTGCAGGGCGGTTACGAGCAGTTGCTGGCGCTGGAGCTGCCGGAGGAAGTGCGTCTGGCCATCGGACAGGCGCAGATTTTCGACCGGGCGGCGGATGAGGCCTATCCAGGTTTCTACGCCTCACGCCGCAACTACGACATTGCCCAAGGCCTGGACAGCAATGGCAAACCCCGCAGCGGTGTGCTCGAACAATCCTGGCGCATGGGCGGTGCCAGCAGCGCTGAACTGGCCGCGCTGCAAGGCTTCGTCAACGATCCGCAGATGCCGGCGATCCGCGTGTCGACGGTGGAAACTTACAGCGATCAAACCCTGCCGGCGGACGCCATCGAAATCTATCGCGGGCCGGCCGAGAACAGCGACTTCCTCCTCAAATACGTAACGGTCAAATCCTATGACGGCTAGAAGCGAAAGCATTCAAATCGACATTGATGACGAACAGATGAGCGGGACGTTTCTCAGTCCCAAATCGAAAGTCCCCGGCGTGTTGTTTGTCCACGGCTGGGGCGGTAGCCAGGAGCGCGACCTTGAGCGCGCCAAGGGCATCGCCGGGCTTGGCTGTGTGTGCCTGACCTTCGACCTGCGCGGCCACACCGGTGGCACCGGCATTCCGCTGACCCGGGTGACCCGCGAAGACAATCTGCGCGACCTGCTCGCGGCCTACGACCGATTGCTCGCGCACCCGGCGCTCGACACCTCGGCGATTGCGGTGGTCGGCACCAGTTACGGCGGCTACCTGGCGTCGATTCTCACCTCGTTGCGCCCGGTGCGCTGGCTGGCGCTGCGGGTGCCGGCGCTGTATCGCGACGATCAATGGCACACGCCCAAGCGTGATCTGGACAAGGCTGACCTGCGTGACTATCGCGGCACCCTGGTGCGCGCCGACAGCAATCGCGCCTTGCACGCCTGTTCGCAGTTCACCGGGGATGTGTTGCTGGTGGAATCGGAAACCGACGACTACGTGCCGCACTCAACGATCATGAGTTACCGCGCTGCGTGTCAGCAGACGCATTCGCTGACGCACCGGATCATCGACGGGGCTGACCACGCCTTGAGCGAGCCGGTTTCGCAGCAGGCCTACACCTCGATTCTGGTGGACTGGATTACCGAGATGGTGGTCGGTGAGCGGTTGAGCATTATTCAGTCAAGTTGAGCTGTGTCGTTGTTTCGGACGCTATCGCGAGCAGGCTCACTCCTACATTTTGGAATGCATTCCCCTGTAGGAGTGAGCCTGCTCGCGATAGCCATTTCACGTTCAACAAAAGACTCAGGACGGTTTCTTCTCAATCCGCAACGCCTTCGCCTTGGCCTCCACCAGCAGATACATCACCACCGTGATCAACAGCGGCAGCAGAAAATAAATCGCCCGGTACGCCAGCAGCCCCGCCACCAGACTGCCGCGTGAAGCCTCGTGTTGCAGCAGCGCGACAAACACCGCTTCCAGCACCCCGAGCCCTGCGGGAATGTGCGTGATGACCCCGGCAATCGCACTGATCAACAGCACGCCGAGCACCAGCGGGTAATCCAGCTTGCCCGGCAGCAGCGTGAAAATCACCGCCGCCATCAGCGACCAGTTCAGCGCACCGAGGAGCAATTGCAGGACGGCCATGCGCAGTGACGGCAGGTTGATTTCCACCCCGCGAATCGACCACTCGCGGCGCGTCGAAAACTGGCACGCAGCGAGGTAACCGGCACTCAACAGCAACAACAGCACGCCGATGCCCTGCAACGCGTCGCTGCTGACTTTCCAGCCCGGTGGCATGCTCACCAGGCCACTGCTGAACACCACGCCGGCAATTGTCATGTAGCCGAACCAGTTGGTCGCCAGGCTCAGGCCGAGGATTTTGGCGATGTTGCCTTTGCTCACCCCCAGGCGCGAATACAGCCGATAGCGCATGGCGATGCCACCGACCCAGGCGCTGAGATTGAGGTTGAAGGCATAGCTGATGATCCCCACCGGCAGGATCTGTTTCCAGGTCAGGTCCTGGCGAATGTAGGTGCGCCCGATCAGGTCGAAACTGGCGTACACCAGAAAGCTCAGCAGGGTCAGGCTGGCGGCGATGATCAGTGTGCGGACCTTGAAGTCGGCCAGGGTCTGCAGCACCTCCGCCCATTCGATGCGCGTGGCGAACAGCGTCAGCAACACGATCAGCGCGAGGAAGAACAGCAAGGTCAGCGGACGTTTCCAACGACTCCAGCGGGAGTGTGTGGCTGGCGCCGATTGCACGTGGGAGTGGCTCATGACGTGCCACCTCGAAACGGCTTGAGCCGCGGTTTGTGCGCCGGCAACCAACCCGCCATCGCGGGGAAATGCCGCAGGAAGTGGAACACCAGAAACCCCACGGTCATGTGCCAGATCCGACCGCGCGGCGACTTGCTCGGGTCCATGGCCTTGCAATGGTTCTGGCTCAGGTCTTCGAGGCGCTGGAACAACTCCGCGTTGAACGCACGATCACGGATCAACACGTTGGCTTCCAGGTTCAGCGACAGGCTCAGCGGGTCGAGATTGCTCGAACCGACCGTGCTCCATTCCTCGTCCACCAGCGCGACTTTGCCGTGCAGCGGCCGCTGGCAATATTCGTGAATCTGCACGCCGGCCCTGAGCAGGTAGTCGTAGGTCATGCGCGCCGCCAGTTTTGCCACCAGCATGTCCGGCTGGCCTTGCAGGATCAGCCGCACCTCGACGCCCCGGCGCGCGGCATTGCGGATCTCGCGCAGCAGGCGATAGCCGGGGAAGAAGTAGGCGTTGGCGATCACCACCCGGCGTTTCGCCCGGCGCATTACCTGCAAGTACACGTCTTCGATATCAGTTTGGTGCTGATTGTTGTCGCGAAAGACCAGGCGTACCTGACCGTCGTGATCGCTGAAGGCCATTTCTGCGCGACGCTGGCGCCGACGCAGCCACCAGAACCGTGCGCGTCCCGGGCGACCGCTTTGCAGCAGGGCGAAGTGATGGATGTCGGCGACCGCCGGCCCCTGAACCTGCACCGCATAATCCTGTTTCGCTTCGGGGCCGAAATCGGCCAGGTGATCGCCGGAAAAGTTGATCCCGCCAATGAACGCAATCAGTCCGTCGACCACCACGATCTTGCGGTGCAGACGGCGGAACCAATTGGTGCGAATGCCCAGTCGTTTTGGCGCCGGATCGAAGATTTGCAGGTGCACGCCCGCGTCGCTCAATGCCGAGAGATAACCGGTGGTCAACTCGCCACAACCGAAGCCGTCGAGGCTGACGGTGGTGCGCACGCCGCGTTGTGCGGCGTCGATCAGGATCTGCTGCAACTCTGCGCCGACCTTGTCTTCAAAAACGATGAAAGTCTCCAGCAGAATTTCACTCTTCGCCGCACGCATGGCGTCGAACACCCGGGGGAAATATGACTCGCCGTTTTCCAGCAACTCGACGCGGTTGTTGCCTTGCCAGCCGTACTCGACATCGACATGGCCGGGCTCGCGTACCGGCGAGGTGATGCTGACCGGTTCCACGGCGGATTTCTCCAGCGGTGCGCTGCTCATAATTCAATCTCCACCGATAACGGGGCGTGGTCGGAAAGGTGGGACCAGGGCCGGTTTGCCAGGACTTTCGGCTGGCTGGCCTTGAGGTTGCGCACGTAAATACGGTCCAGGCGCAGGGTCGGCAGACGCGCGGGAAAGCTGCGCGCCGGTTTGCCGTGATGCTCGGCGAACACTTCGCGCAAACCGCAAGGCTTGAGTAGCGCATCGGCGCGCTGGCGCCAGTCGTTGAAGTCCCCGGCGACGATCACCGGCGCATCTTTCGGCAGCTCCGCCAGGCGCTGACCGAGCAATTGCAGTTGCGCGTTGCGATGGCTTTCGCGCAGGCCCAGGTGCACGCAGATCGCATGCACCTCGACACCGTCGCCCGGCAGGCGCAGCACGCAATGCAACAGACCGCGGTTCTCATGGCCGCTGATCGAGACGTCGAGGTTGTCGTGGCGGATGATCTGGAATTTCGACAGCAACGCATTGCCGTGATCACCTTCCGGGTACACCGCGTTGCGCCCGTAGGCGAATTGAGGCCAGAGGCTGTCGGCGAGGAACTCGTACTGCGGCATCGTCGGCCAGTTGCTGTAGCGCTTGGGATGGTGCTCGTGGGTGCCGTGGACTTCCTGCAGAAACACCACGTCAGCCGCCACGCTGCGCACCGCTTCGCGTAATTCCGGGAGGATGAAGCGTCGATTGAGCGCGGTGAACCCCTTGTGCGTGTTGACCGTCAGCACGGTAAAACTGCGCACCGACGGCGCGACGACCGAGCCTTCATCGGTGAAGCCCACCGGCTCTGGAATACTCATGCGAGCACCCCTTCGCCAGCGGGCTCGCCGGGGGTGGTTGCCAGGTGTTTGTCGAGGTCGAAACGCTGGAGAAGATTGCGAGCGTCGTAAGGGGCACGGACTTTGATGTCGTTGTCGAAGTAGCAGAACACTTCGCGGGTTTTTCGCGCCCGAGGCTTGAGGCGCGGCGCGATCAGGTGCGCATCGGCGGGCTGCTTGCCGTGATGCCAGGCATCAATGCGTTCGGCCCAGTTTTTCAGCGCGCAGTCGCTGTAGCCGCTGGCGTAAAGCTCTTCGGCCCCGTGCAGGCGCAGGTAGACGAAATCGCTGGTGAGGTCTTCGCGGTACGGCCATTTGCCGGCGGTGTCGGCGATCACCAGGGCGGTGTTGTAGCGTTTCAACAAGCGGATGAAGTCGGGATCGATGAACGTTTCGTTGCGCACTTCCACGGCATGGTGCAGCGGTTTTTTGCGCCAGACGTTGAGGCTGGCATGGCCGTGCAGGTGGGCATCGTGCTGGCGGGCGAGGGCGGCTGCCGCCTCGGTGTCGTGGGGCAGCAGAGCGAGAAAGTGTTCGAAGCGCTCGGGGTCGAATTTGAAGTTTGGCGGAAACTGCCACAGGATCGGCCCGAGCTTTTGCTTGAGCTCCAGCACCCCGGAAGCGAAGAAGTTCGCCAGCGGCTTTTCGATCTCGCGCAAGCGGCGGATATGGGTGATGAAACGCGGCGCCTTGACGCTGAACACGAAGTCATCGGGTGTTTCGGCGTACCACTGGGCGTAACGTTCGGGCCGTTGCAGGGCGTAGAACGATCCATTGATTTCGATGCTGTTGACCGCCCGTGAAGCGAACTGCAATTCGCGTTTCTGGGTCAGTCCTTTCGGGTAGAAATCCCCGCGCCACGGAGCGTAGCGCCAGCCGGAAATACCGATGTGAATCGTTGCCATGCCGCCCTCCCGTTGTCAGTCCTCGTACAGCCTGTATTTGGTGATGACTGTGGGCGGTTCGGGAAAGTTTCGGTGGTGTTACGGACGGTAGTCTGGAGAACTCATTAACCCTGTAGGAGCTGCCGAAGGCTGCGATCTTTTGATCTTTAAAATCAAAAGATCGCAGCCTTCGGCGGCTCCTACAGGGGAATCTGGGTTTTATCAGTGACCGATGACGATGCGCGAAGAACTCTCGGCATAGGTCGGGCCGAGGCGGTCGAGGCGACCGCTCCACGCGGTCAGCGCCAACGCTACCAGCACCACCACCCCACCGATCCACGCCGTGTGAATCAGGCCAAGGTGCTCGACGATCAGTCCGCCGCCCCACGCTCCGCCCGCAATCCCCAGGTTGAACGCAGCAATGTTCAGCCCCGATGCCACGTCCACCGCCTGCGGCGTGTGATGTTCAGCCTGACGCACCACATACACCTGCAGACCCGGCACGTTGCCGAACGCCACCGCACCCCACACCAGCACCGTGGCCAGCGCCAGCCATGGATTGCCGGCGGTGAAGGTCAGCACGAACAGCACCGCCGCCAGCAGAGCGAAGATGATTTTCAGGGCGCTGATCGGCCCGCGTTTGTCCGCCAGTTTGCCGCCCCAGATGTTGCCGACCGCCACCGACACGCCGTACACCAGCAGCACCAGGCTGACGGTGCCGGCGCTGAAGCCGGAGATGTCCTGAAGGATCGGCGCGAGGAAGGTGAAGGCGATGAACGAGCCGCCGTAACCGATCGCGGTCATGGCGTACACCAGCAGCAGGCGCGGTTGTTTCAGCACTTGCAGTTGCTGCAGCAAGGACGCCGGTTTGCTGTGGGCAATGTTGTTCGGCACATACAGCAGGCTGCCGATGAAGGCGATCACACCCAGCGCCGAGACGGCGAGGAAGGTTTCACGCCAGCCGAAATGCTGGCCGATGAACGTGCCCAGCGGCACGCCGGTGACCAGGGCCACGGTGAGCCCGGTGAACATGATCGCAATCGCGCTGGCGGCTTTTTCCTTGGGCACCAGGCTGGTGGCGATGGTTGAGCCGATGGAGAAGAACACCCCGTGCGCCAGGCCCGTGACGATCCGCGCCAGCACCAGCGATTCATAACTCGGCGCCAGCCAGGCCAGCAGGTTGCCGAGGGTGAACAGCACCATCAGCGACAGCAGCAACAGTTTGCGCGGGACTTTGCCGGTGAGGGCGGTCAGCACCGGCGCGCCAATGGCGACGCCCAGCGCATACAGACTGACCAGCAGCCCGGCGGATGGCAGGCTGACGCCGAGATCGGCGCCGATGGTGGGTAACAGACCAACGATGACGAACTCGGTCGTCCCGATGGCGAATGCGCTGAGGGTCAGCGCGAGCAAGGCAATGGGCATGACAGCACTCCGGTAGAGGTTTGAATGGAGCGCAGTGTCGGGGTTTGGGTTGTGCGGAAAAATAGAGGGAGAGGCATTTGATATTTGCCTTTGGCGCAAAGATCCCGCTGTGCCGAGTACCTGTGGGGAGGGAGCTTAATGTGGCGAGCTGGCTTGCTGTGGAGAAAGGGCTTGCTGTGGAGAGAGGGCTTGCTGTGGCGAGGGGGCTTGCCCCCGTTCGACTGCGAAGCAGTCGTGAATACAGGCACCTCGGTCGTATCCGTAAACACAGTGGCGCCTGATCCGGGGCTGCTTCGCAGCCCAGCGGGGGCAAGCCCCCTCGCCACAGGGGTGTGTTTATTCGTAGGCATGGCGAGAGGATTCATTCAGGGCAAAAACCGAACTTGTCCGCCATTCACCGATCAGTTCCTTACAGGTTCAGCCAAGGGAGAACGGAGTTTTGATCAAGTTCAGGATCGCCATTGTGCTGGGAGTGCTGCTGTTTCTCGGCGCCAGTGAACTGGAGGCCGCGGCGTTGCCCGGTGTACCGGCCGCCACCACCCAGGCCGCCGAGGCCGAGCCGATTGTGCAGGGCGGTTTGCTCGGCGCGATCAGTTCGAGCATCGACGATGTGCAGGACAAACTCGATCTCAACGAACATCTGGTCGATGCCTGGCGCCTGCGTGCCGACCGTGCGGCGGACGAGGTCGACAAACTGGTCAACCAGTCGTCGGATCGTTCGGGCTGGAGCGTCGCCGGGGATTTCCTGATGTTGTCGGGGGTGTGGCTTGGCGCCTTTGCGCTGCTCACGGTACTCGGTAGCCTGCTGGCCAAGCGTCTGAGTCAGGGCCGTTGGCTGCGTACCCGCCAGCGCAGCCAGGACCTGCTCGGCTACCTGTTGCCGTACACGCTGCCGGCGCTGATCTGTCTGCCGCTGACGCTGTACGTCAGCCACTTTCTGCAAGCCTCGGTGGGCCGGGCGCTGGCGCTGTGTCTGGCGTATGCCACCAGCAGCGGCATTTTCTCCACCTCGATGTTGTTGTGCGTGGTGGTGATGTTCAACGTCGGGCACAAACGGCCTGCCGCGCGGATCATCCGCGACTATTGTCCGAAACCGCTGTTCCTGATCGGTTTCCTCGCCGCCTTGAGTGACGCGTTGACCAGCCCGCAGATCGCCCGTCAGTTAGGCGGCAACATCACCAGCAGTGTCGCGGTGTTCACCGGGCTGATCGCCTCGATCATTTTCGGCCTGCTGGTGATTCGCCTGCGCCGGCCGGTGGCGCACCTGATCCGTAACCGGCCACTGGCGCAGCGCCTGAAACAACCGTCGCTGCAGGAGTCGCTGCGGATTTTTTCCGGGCTCTGGTACTGGCCGATCGTGCTGATGGTGCTGGTCTCGGCGGTCAACCTGATCGGCATCGGCGAGGACAACCAGAAGGCGCTGCGTTGCGCGTTGTTCACCACGGTGCTGCTGATTGGCACGGTGTTCCTGAGCACCATCCTCCAGCACGTGTTCAAGTCGCGAAAGGCCGAAGCGATCCAGCGCAGCAGCGCCTATAAGGAACGCTTCCTCAGCCTGTTGCACGCCTTGCTGCGGATCGTCATCGCGATTGCCTTCATCGATATTCTCGGGCGGATCTGGGGCGTTTCTCTGCTCGATTTCGCCCAGAGCAGCACGGTCGGCCGGGCGATCAGCAACGCCCTGAGCAGCATCGGCCTGATCTTTCTGGTGACGTGGCTGTTGTGGGTGGTGCTCGACACGGCGATTCAGGAAGCGCTGAAACCACCGGTCAGCAAACGCTCGTCACGTCAGCCCAGCACCCGGGTGAAAACCATCCTGCCGCTGCTGCGCAACGCGATCAAAATCATCCTCGTGGTGATCTGCGCGATCACCACCATGGCCAACCTGGGGATCAACGTCGCGCCACTGCTGGCCGGTGCCGGGGTAGTCGGTCTGGCGATCGGTTTCGGTTCGCAGCAACTGGTGCAGGACGTGATCACCGGGCTGTTCATCATCATCGAAGACACCTTGTCGATCGGCGACTGGGTGGTGCTCGATTCCGGGCACGCCGGCACGGTCGAAGGCCTGACCATTCGCACCCTGCGTCTGCGTGACGGCAAGGGTTTTGTGCACTCGGTGCCGTTCGGCCAGATCAAAGCGGTCACCAATCAGTCGCGGCAGTTTGCCTATGCGTTTTTCTCGGTGCAGTTCACTTACGACACCGATGTCGACAAGGCCATCGAACTGATCCGCGAGACTGGCGATTCGATCCGCGAAGACCCGTTTCTCAAGTACAACCTGCAAGGGCCGCTGGATGTCTTCGGGGTGGACAAGATGGACTTGAACGGCGTGGTGCTGACGGCGCAATTCCGCACCGTGTCGGGCGGGCAATATGCGGTGAACCGGGCGTTCAACCAGCGTTTGAAAAAGCTTGTGGATAACAGCCCGGTGGTGCATTTCGCGCAGACTTATCCCCAGCAGGTTTTGTTGCCCAAGCGGCAGGAAGAAACACCTGTGGAGCATTCGGCGGTGGTGTTGCCGCAGGAGTCGCGGACCTAGCGCGCGATGGTGTATCGGGAGTACCGGCCTCATCGCGAGCAGGCTCACTCCTACATTTGGAATGCGTTTCCCCTGTAGGAGTGAGCCTGCTCGCGATAGCGCCAGTCCAGACGACATCAATGCCGGATCAGCTTGCCGCGCACCTGTTCCATGGATACTTGGTCCAGCTCCAGCCAGATCTGCTGTTTGCCGGCAATCTCGGCCGCCGCCGGAAGACCATCGCGATACACCAGCCGATTGCTCGCCAGTGCCGGCACTTTCACCCCCGGCAACAACGTCCCGGCCAGATTCAGCGGATCCACCCCGCACACCGCGATCAAACTGCCGTCATGCGGCCGCCGCCGTACTTCACGCAGCAATGGAATCGCCTCCGGCAAGGCAAATTGTTCACCCGCCAGACCGCTGACAAAGCGCCCGCCGCGAATCTCGCCACGGGCCTCCAGTCGATGAAACGTGCGCAGCAATTCACGCCAGCTCGGCAGCCAATCCGCCTCGCGTTCCAGCAGGCGCCAGAACACCACGCCGTAGCGCCGCAGCAAGGTCATGGCGACGTGCTCGAGGGTTTCCGGCGAAACGCTCTGGCGGTTCTCCACCAGTGGCCCTCGACGCAACAACGCCCAGCGTCCGGCATCGTCCATACCGCCGACGAACGCGCCGCGCCCGCGACGACTGCTGCGTTGCTGGCGCTTGCTCGCCGGGGTGATCAGCGCGCGCAGGCCGGCGAAGCTGTCGGCGTTCACCAGGCCGGCACCGACCAGTTCCTGCAAGGCGATTTCCAGCTCGGTGCGCAACAGGTGTGCTTCGTGGATCAACTCATCGAAAAACAGCGCGCCATGCTGACTCAGTGCCTCGTGGACCTTCCGGGTTTTCGGCGACAGTTCACTGACCGGCGTTTGCTCGGCCAGCGCACTCCACAATCCGACCTGGCTACGTGGCAGCAGCACAATCGGTGTACTGCGCAGGGCCGTACCGCTGACTTTCTGCCGGGCACTGAGCCGCGTCCACACCAGTTTGCCGTTGCGGCACAGGTCATCCAGCCAGCTCGGTGAATAGTCCTTGAGCCGCGCCGGGAGAATGTCGCTGTCCCACGCGGAGGCCGCCGCCGGATAGCCTTCGAACTGGCCGACAATCGCTGGCAACACCGCGCTGCCCTGACCGCGCGTGGCGTTGGACAGGTGCTGCCAATCGAACAGAAAACGCATGAAATCCTGCAACGCCACCGGCTCGATTTCCCGGCGCAAACGCTTGACCGTGTAGCGATGGATGCGCGCCAGCAGATGCCGTTCGCACCATTCTTCAACCGCCACGCCCGGGGTGAAATGCCCACGCAGCACGTAGCCTTCGCGCTCCAGTTGCGCGAGGGCTTGTGCGACTTGCGCGGTGGGCAGCGCCAGCGGCTCGGCAATCGCCGGTAACGGCAGCGGGCCAAACGCGCCGAGCCGCGCGCGGATCACTTCGACCAGGGCCTCATCGAACGTCCAGGGTTCATTGAAACCGGGTAAGGCCTCCTGCTGCGGTTGCAGCGTGGCCTGTGGATAAAGGGCCAACAGGCAGGTCAGGCGTTCTCGCGCCAGCCACAGGCAACGTTGTGGATTGATCATCAGACAGCAGGCGCGGCCACCGCCAGTCAGTGTGTTCAGCCACTCGCGCCAAGGCTGGTTGGCCTGCACTTCGGCCTCGCTGACGCACGCCAGACTCATCAGCGCCTCGTGCATCTCATCGACATTGGCCGGCGTCGGCCACGCCTCTTCACGCACGGCGTCGATGGCATCGGCATCCAGTGCACCGAGGTCATCGGTGGATTGCGGATCGCTCCAGCGCCGGTTGATCACCGCTTGAGTCCGGCGCTCCTCCAGCGGTGCGTCGTCGAGAAAGGTGTACGGCCGCGCACTGAGAATTTCTGCCGCCAGCGGTGACGGCGCCGGCAGATCGCGGCTGAGCAAACGCACTTCGCCACGCTCCATGCGCCGCAGCAACTGCAGCCAGCCTTCGCTGTCCATGGCCTCGTGCAGGCAGTCGTCGAGGGTCTGTTCCACCAGCGGGTGTTCAGGGATTTCCCGTTCGCCGGCGAGGTTTTCCAGGCAGGCGATCTGGTCCGGAAACACGCTGGCGATCAGGTCTTCGCTTTTCATCCGCTGCAACTGCGGCGCGACTTTGCGCCCGCCGGTAAAACGCGGCAACGCCAGCGCCACCCCGGCATTCCAGCGCCAGCGCACGCCGAACAATGGCGCGTCCAGAATCGCTTGAATCAGGATGTGCTCGGCGCTGTTGCTGTGCAGGTAACGCCAGACGTCATCAAGTTCGAAACTGTGGCTGGTGGACAGCGACAGGACGATCGCATCTTCACTGGCGGCGGCTTGCAATTCGAAGTTGAAGGTGCGGCAGAAACGCTTGCGCAGCGCCAGGCCCCAGGCGCGGTTGATGCGGCTGCCGAACGGTGAATGGATGATCAGCTGGGTGCCACCGGACTCGTCGAAAAACCGCTCCATCAGCAGCGTGTCCTGTGAGGGCAGGGCGCCGAGGGTCAGGCGTGCGCGGGACAGATACTCCACCAGTTGTTCGGCGCTGGCGCGGTTCAGGCCGAGGGTTGCGGTCAGCCAGTCGAGCGCCGGTTGCAGATCGCCGGGGCGGCTGCTGAGCAATTCGTCGAGGGTTGCTTGCAGGCGCGCCACCGCCGAAGACAACTCATCGCTGCGCCCCGGGGCTTCGCCGAGCCAGAACGGAATGGTCGGCGGCTGGCCTTGGGCATCCTCGACCCGCACCTTGCCGGTTTCCACCCGCAGGATGCGATAGGAGGTGTTGCCGAGTTGAAACACGTCGCCAGCAATGCTTTCCACGGCGAAGTCTTCGTTGACGCTGCCAATGTTCAGGCCCTGCGGTTCCAGCAGCACGCTGTAGTCGGCGTTGTCCGGGATGGTGCCGCCGCTGGTCACGGCAGTCAGTTGCGCACCACGGCGGCCGCGCAGGGTGCGGCTGACGGCGTCGCGATGCAGGTAAGCGCTGCGGATGCCCTGGCGACCGTTGTAGCCTTCGGCGAGCATGGTCAGCAGCGCCTGATAGTGTTTTTCGTCGAGTTCGCGATAGGGCGAGGCTCTGCGGAAGGTCGTCAGCAGCGCGTCTTCCGCCCATTCCTGGCAACTGACTTCGGCGATGATCTGCTGCGCCAGTACATCCAGCGGCGCTTCAGGAATGTGCAGGGTGTCGAGTTCGCCACGGCGCACGCAGTCGAGCAGGGCGGCGCATTCGATCAGGTCGTCGCGGGTGGTGGCGAACAAGCGACCTTTGGGCGTGCCACCGACCTGGTGTCCGGAACGCCCCACTCTTTGCAGAAACCCGGCAATCGATCGCGGCGAGGCGATCTGACAGACCAGATCGACTTCGCCGATATCGATGCCCAATTCCAGCGAGGCGGTGGCGATCAGCACTTGCAGTTCGCCACGCTTGAGCCGCTGTTCGGCGTCGAGGCGAAACTCCTTGGCCAGACTGCCGTGGTGCGCGGCGACTGCGTGTTTGCCCAGGCGTTCGCTGAGGTGGCGGCTCAAGCGTTCGGCCAGACGCCGGGTGTTGACGAAAATCAGCGTGGTGCGGTGTTCGCGGGCAAACTCGGCGAGGCGATCGTAGACCAGTTCCCAGACGTCGTTGGCCATCACTGCTGACAACGGCACCGGCGGCACTTCAATGCCCAGGTCCCGCGGGCGGGCGTGGCCGATGTCGATGATCTCGCAGGGCCGATCGGTGCCGACCAGAAACCGCGCCACGGCGTCGATGGGTTTTTGCGTGGCGGACAAACCGATGCGGGTCAGCGGTTCGGCGCACAGGGCCTGCAAGCGTTCGAGGCTCAGCGCCAGGTGGCTGCCGCGCTTGCTGGCGGCGATCGCATGGATTTCGTCGACGATCACCGTGCGTGTGGTGCCGAGCATTTTGCGTCCGGACTCGGAGCCGAGCAGCACGTACAGCGATTCCGGGGTGGTCACCAGAATGTGCGGCGCGCTTTTGCGCATGGCGACGCGCTCTTTTTGCGGGGTGTCGCCGGTGCGCACGGCCGTGGTGATCTGCAATTCGGGCTGGCCCATCTGGCGCAACTGCTCGGTGATCCCCGCCAGCGGGTTCTGCAGGTTGATGCGGATGTCGTTGGACAACGCCTTGAGCGGCGAAACGTAGACCACCAGGGTCTCGTCTGGCAGGCCGTCGGGGTTTTCCAGGCCACGGTGGACGAGGTCGTCGAGCACGGCGAGGAACGCGGTAAGGGTTTTGCCGGAACCGGTGGGCGCGGCGATCAGCGTCGAGCGGCGCTGGCGGATCAACGGCCACGCGCGGGCCTGAGCGGCGGTGACCGTCGGGAAGGTGCTGCTGAACCAGGCGCTGACGGCGGGGTGGAAGCCTGCCAGGGCGGCGTCCTTGGGGATGGGCAGATTCATGCTTAAGTTATGCGGGTGGTCATCCGAAGATGCAAGTTTTCCAGACCGGCTGATAACCCTGTGGCGAGGGGGCTTGCCCCCGTCGGGGCGCGAAGCGGCCCCGCTTTTCGACCCTTTCGCCTATCAATGTTTACGACGGCTTCACAGCCGGACGGGGGCAAGCCCCTCGCCACAGGAAACCGGGTGAATCCCGGCGATCTACACTTTACGGGTGACGGTTGCGCACTAAACCCGCAAAATGCAACGATTCCGGCAATTATCGACGACGGCGCCATACCGGCCGTCGCTAAAGCCATCGTTCCAATCAGACTGGGCCTGCTGACTCTATGCGAATGCGCCTTATGTTACTGGGCGGCGGAAATGCCCTTGGGCAGGCGCTGATTCGCCTCGGTGCAGAGGAAGACATCGGTTTCCTCGCCCCCCGCCCGCCAGAAGACGGCTGGGACGCCGCGAGCCTGACGCAACTGCTCGACGACACCCGTCCGGATGCGTTGATCAACCTCGCCTACTATTTCGACTGGTTTCAGGCCGAAACCGTCAGCGAAAGCCGTCTGGCCGGCCAGGAACGCGCCATCGAGCGGCTGGCCGAGCTGTGCCAGCACCACAACATCATCCTCGTGCAGCCGTCCAGTTACCGAGTGTTCGACGGTTCGCGGGCAACCGCCTACAGCGAAAAAGACGAGCCGGTGCCGCTGGGCCTGCGCGGTCAGGCGCTGTGGCGCATCGAACAAAGTGTTCGGGCCACTTGCCCGCAGCACGTGCTGTTGCGTTTCGGCTGGCTGCTCGATGACAGCCCTGACGGCACTCTCGGGCGCTTCCTCGCCCGCGCCGAACAGCCGGACGAGTTGCTGATGGCCGATGATCGCCGGGGCAACCCGACCCCGGTGGATGATGCCGCGCGAGTGATCATTTCGGTGCTCAAGCAACTCGATTGCGCGGCGCCGCTGTGGGGCACGTACCATTACGCCGGCCACGAGGCGACCACGCCGTTGGCCCTCGGTCAGGCGATTCTGAGCGAAGCGCGCAACCTGCATCCGCTGGCGATCGAAGCACCCACCGCCCAGGCGCATGCCGCACGGCCAGACGCCGCCGAGGAGCCGCAGCACGCGGTGCTCGCCTGCAAGAAAATTCTGCACACTTTCGGGATCAAGCCCCGCGCCTGGCGCGCTGCGCTCCCGGCTTTACTGGATAGGTTTTATCGTCATGGCTGAAGGCCCTGTTTTAATCACCGGCGGCGCCGGTTTCATCGGCTCGCACCTGACGGATGCGTTGCTCGCCGCGGGTCACTCGGTGCGGATTCTCGATGATCTGTCGACCGGCAAACGCGCCAACCTGCCACTGGACAACCCGAAGGTCGAGCTGATCGTCGGTGACGTCGCCGACGCCGCGCTGGTCGCGCAGGCGATGCAAGGCTGCAGCGCGGTGGCGCATCTGGCGGCAGTGGCTTCGGTTCAGGCTTCGGTGGATGACCCGGTGAAGACTCACCAGAGCAATTTCATCGGCACCTTGAATGTCTGCGAAGCCATGCGCCAGGTCGGGGTCAAGCGCGTGCTCTACGCATCGAGCGCGGCTGTATACGGCAACAACGGCGAAGGCGAGTCCATTGACGAGGACACGCCAAAGGCCCCGCTGACCCCGTATGCCTCAGACAAGCTGGCCGGCGAACATTATTTCGATTTCTACCGTCGCCAGCATGGTCTGGAACCGGTGATCTTCCGTTTCTTCAACATCTTCGGCCCGCGCCAGGATCCATCCTCGCCGTACTCCGGGGTCATCAGCATCTTCAGCGAGCGGGCGCAGAAAGGCCTGCCGATCACCGTCTTCGGCGACGGCGAGCAGACGCGTGATTTCCTCTACGTCGAGGATCTGGTCGATGTGCTGGTGCAGGCGATCGAAAAGCCTGAAGTGGAGGTCGGCGCGATGAACGTCGGCTGGAATCAGGCGATGAACCTCAAGCAGATGCTGCAAGCGCTGCAGGAAGTGGTCGGCGAACTGCCCCCGATCAGCTACGGCCCGGCGCGCTCCGGTGACATCCGTCATTCGCGGGCGAACAACGCTCGTTTGCTCGAGCGCTTCAAGCTGCCAGAGCCGACGCCGATGCGCGTGGGGCTGGCGCGATTGCTGGGACGCTAAGTTCCTATTGCCACAAAAAAAGGCGTCCAGAGCGGACGCCTTTTTTTGTGGCCGGAAATCGCTCTGATGGCGACATACTTCCTGCAGACAAGAGACTTGTGGCGAGGGGGCAAGCCCTCTCACCACAGTTATTTACTCTCACTGCAATAGCCAGGTTCACCACCACGTGAACGTTCTTTGTCGATCTGCCTTAGAACTTGTAGCCCAGACCCACCATGTACACAAATGGATCGACATCAACATTCACTTTGGCACGGGTGCCCGGAGCCACGGCGTTGTTCTCGACGGTGGCGCGGGTGTCGATGTCGATGTAGCGCACTTGGGCGTTGAGCATGATGTTGTCGGTCAGCATGTAGTCGGCACCAACCTGCCAGGCCAGGCCCCAGGAGTTTTTCGCCTTGAAGTTGCTGAAGCCGTTGGACTGGGCTTCGCTGCCGACGTGTTCGTCGTAGATCCAGGTGTAGTTGATGCCGCCGCCGATGTACGGCTGGAATGGCGACTTCGCATCCAGCGGGTAGTACACGACGCTGAGGGTTGGCGGCAGGTGTTTCAGGGTGCCGAGTTTGCCGTTGGCGGCTGGCAGTGCGGTGCCTTTGAGTTTGACGTCATGCTCGAACGGGGAAGCTGCCAGCAACTCGATACCGATGTTGTTGGTCAGCATGTAAGCGAAGTTCAGACCCAGTTGGGTGTCGCTGCTCATGGTCGCCTTGCCGCCCAGGTTGGTGCCACTCAACGGACCCTGATCGACCTTGACGCTGGAGCTGTCGGCCTTCGGGTTGACGGTGATCGCACCGGCGCGAACGATGATGTCGCCGGCTTCGTGGGCGTGGGCGAGCGGGGCTGCGAGCGCGAATGCAAACAGCGAAGCGCTGAGCAAGGACTTGTTCATGGGAGCTCCAGAAGGACGTTAAAGATGTCTGATGTCCTATGGTACGAAGCCGACTGATACGGTCTGTTGACTCAGCTCAATGAAACAGTGATGGCCCCAAAAGATCGCAGCCTTCGGCAGCGCCTACAGTTGAAATGCGATCCCCCTGTAGGCGCTGCCGAAGGCTGCGATCTTTTGACTTTAAAAACTGCCGGGAATTATTCCGGCAGCTCATACACATAGATCTTGTCCGCCGCCATCTGATACCCGGCATCGGCCAGTTCGCTGGTGGACGCCTTGACCTGTAACGGTCCCTCGACCCAGTACGGCTGATACAGCTCGTCGAGCTTCACGCCCAGCTCGCTTTTCACATGCACGATCTGGTTCGACGGCGGTGGCGGTACGTGGATGCAGGCGCCGAAGTACGGCACCAGCAGGAAGTCCGTGGTGCGCCCCTCTTCGTTGACTTCCAGCGGCACGATGTACCCCGGCAGGCGAATGTTCTGGCCGTCGAGGCTCTGCACCACCGGCGCGTTGGGCATGTCCTGCTTGGCGGCCGGCGCGGACTCGGCCGAGAGCGTATCGCCCATCTTCGACAGGTCGTGCAACGGCGTCATGTTCGGCACTTCCGGCGCGGCGTCCGGCGGGATCATCTCCGACCAGGTCAGGTCTTTCGGCGCCGCTGCCCACACAGGCAGGGCAACCAGCAACAGCAGCGCAAGCACGGCGCGGGGCATGGTGAACATCCTCATAAACGGATCGACAGGCCATCGGCCAATGATTGGCGATACGCGCGCCAGGCCGGCACGCTGCCCATCAGCAGCGCGGCTGCCAGAATGCCACCGAGCAGCGTCCATTCATACTCGCTCGGCCATGCCAGCGGCAGATACAGCCCGTAATTGGCTTGCACATAACCCTGCGCGGCGGCGATGCCGATGTACAGCAACGCCAGCCCGGCGATCACCCCGGTCAACGCCAGGGCGAAGGCTTCCAGCACCAGCAGGCTTGCGATGTGCCACGGCCGCGCACCGACCGAGCGCAGAATTGCCATCTCCCGGCGACGCTCGTTGAGGCTGGTGAGAATCGCCGTGAGCATGCCGATCAACCCGGTCAGCACCACGAACAGAGAGACCACGAACAGCGCTTTTTCAGCGGTGCTCATCAGGCTCCACAACTCTTGCAAGGCCACGCCCGGGAGGATTGCCAGCATCGGTTCGCCACGGTATTCGTTGATTTCGCGTTGCAGGGCGAAGGTGGAAATCTTGCTGTTGAGGCCGAGCATGAACGCGGTGATCGCCTGTGGCGTCAGGTCCATGTTGCGCGCCTGATCGGCACTGATCCGCCCATTGCCCCGGGCCGGCACGCCGTTGTGCCAGTCGATGTGAATCGCTTCCATGCCGCCGAGGCTGATGTGCAGCGTGCGGTCTACCGGCGTACCGGTGCGCTTGAGAATGCCGACCACGGTGAACGGTTTGTCATCGTGTTTGACCAGACTGATCGCCGCCACGCCATGGGCCAGCACCAGTTTGTCGCCGAGCTTGTAGTGCAGCGCATCGGCCACTTCGGCGCCGAGCACCACTTCGAACGGGTCGGTGGCAAACGCCCGGCCATCGGCCAGTTCCAGATGCTGCTGGCGGCCGTACTGGTAATGCTCGAAATACGCCTCGGTGGTGCCCATCACCCGGTAGCCGCGATGCGAGTCGCCGAGGGACATCGGGATCGCCCACTTCACTTTCGGGTTGCTGGCGAAGTGTTCGAAGCTGTCCCAGCGGATGTTGTTGGTCGCGTTGCCGATGCGGAACACCGAGTACAGCAGCAGGTTCACCGAACCGGAGCGGGCGCCGACGATCAGGTCGGTGCCGCTGATGGTGCTGGCGAAACTGGCTTTGGCCTCGGTGCGTACGCGCTCGACGGCGAGCAGCAGGCACACCGACAGGGCAATGGCGAACGCGGTGAGCAGGGCGGTGAAACGGCGGTTGGCCAGGCTGGCCATGGCCAGACGAAACAGATACATCTCAGACCTCGGCAGACGTGGCGGCGCGATTGAGCTCGGCCAGGGACAGATGACGGTCGAACAGCGGCGCAAGGCTCTGGTCGTGGCTGACGAACAACAGGCTCGATCCGGCCTCGCGGCATTCGGCGAACAACAGGCGAATGAAGTTTTCCCGGGCGTCGTAATCCAGCGCCGAGGTCGGCTCGTCGGCGATCACCAGTTCCGGTTGGCCGATCAAGGCGCGGGCGGCAGCAACACGCTGTTGCTGGCCGATCGACAACGAATCTGCGCGACGGCTGAGGATGCTTTCATCCTTCAAACCCAAGTGCGCGAGGAGGGTGGCGGCGGCTTGATCAACGCTGCCGTGGCGCTGTTTCGCCCGTTCGGCACGCAGTTTGGAGAAGTGGCAGGGCAACTCGACGTTCTCGCGTACCGAGAGAAACGGCAGCAGGTTGAACTGCTGAAAGATGTAGCCGGTGTGATCGACACGAAAGCGGTCGCGGGCGCCGGCACCCAGTTCGGTCAGTTCCTGGCCGAGCAGGCGAATGCTGCCGCGTCCGGGTTTCTGCACGCCGCCGAGCAGGCCGAGCAGGGTGGTCTTGCCACTGCCGCTGGGGCCTTTGAGGAACAGGGTTTCGCCCGGCTCCAGGCGAAACGCCGGGATGTCCAGCAGCGGCGGGTGACCGGGCCAGTTAAAGCCCAGGTCGGACAGTTCGATGAGTGCTTGGGTCATGGCACCAGTTTCATGGTTGTACACAGAACCCCTGTAGGAGCTGCCGAAGGCTGCGATCTTTTGATCTTGCTTCTAAAAAGATCAGGATCAAAAGATCGCAGCCTTCGGCAGCTCCTACAGGAGATTTTTCAGACAATCAGAATTTCAGGGCAGCGGCCTTGGCCGTCACTTCGGTACCTTGCTGGCCACTGGCGCTGATCAGTTGTACCTGAATTTTCTGGGTCGCCGGGAAGGTCTTGAAAATGTTCGCGAGGTCGAGGGTCTTCAGCGCACCCGGGGTCGCGCAGCTGAATTGATAGTGCGCGTGGATTTCGCTGTGATCGTGGTGATGCGCTTCACCGCCCTTGGCATCTTCGTCGTGATCATCATCGTCATGCTCGTCAGCATCCGGCTTGTCGCCGAACAGCGGGCTTTCCAGTTCCTGGCTGGCCACTTTGCAACCGGCTGCGGCCGGCAGGTTGAACAGTGCCAGCGGGTTTTCCAGTTTCGTGCGAGCGGCCACGACCTTGGCCTTGTCGGCGTCGGTGGTGGCAGCGTGTTCGAAGCCGACCAGGTTCATCGCCGGGCTTTCCAGTTCCAGCTCCAGAGTCTGGCCGTCGAGTGCGGCGTTCAGGCGACCGACACCATGTTCATGGGCGCCGAGGCTGCCGTGCTCGTGGTCATGATCGTGTTCATCGGCGGCGTGGGCGATGGCCAGCGGCAACAGGGCAAACGGCAAAGCGAGCAGCAGACGACGCATGGCGGTCTCCGGAAAGTAAAGTGAAGAGTTTGTTATGTAATCTTATAACGAAAGTGCGCAGAGTTTGCCCGCCTGCTTGGCGTTGCACAAGTCCCGTGGGAGCATGCAGGTCAGAAAAGTGCAGGAGCAAAGCAGATGTTGCGGATACGCGGAACCGTTGGCGCGATGCCGGTGGATTTGACGGTGGAGCTGGATGACAGCGATTGGGCGAAGCTCGGCGCAGCGCTGGGGGCGCAGTCGCAGAGCGAGCAGTCGCCAGCGGCATCGCTGACGCCAACAGCGAAACCGCAGAATCAGGACGATGCAGTGTGGCAAGTCGCGCAGGACCTGTTGCGCAAGGCCGGAAAGCTCAGCGGGCCGGACCTGCTGGAGCAGCTTGAGGGTTTGACCGGCAGCGCGGCGGCGGGCAAACGGCTGCTGGTGCGCTTGCGCCACAGTTCGCAGGTGAAAGTGGTGAGCAGCGGGGATACGCCGCTCTACAGCTGGGTCGAGTGAGCCGCAAAAGATCGCAGCCTGCGGCAGCTCCTATATGAGTCGATGCGTCACCCGTTTTACGGATGAACACTGAACCTGTAGGAGCTGCCGCAGGCTGCGATCTTTTGATCTTAATAAAGCGCGGCGAACACCTTACGGCGGTAAGCGGTTACCAACGGGTGATCGTTGCCCAGCAGTTCGAACACTTGCAGCAGGGTCTTGTGCGGCAGACCTTCGCCGTAGCTGCGATTGCGGATGAACAGCTTGAGCAAGGCCTCCAGCGCCGCCTCGTATTGCTGACGCGCCAGTTGCTGGATCGCCAGTTGATACACCGCCTCGTCGTCCTGTGGATTCTGTGCAAGACGCGCCTTGAGGTCGGCAGCATCCGGCAAGTCACGGGCCAGACCGAGGAACTTGATCTGCGCCTTGGCCCCGGCCAATGCAGCCTTGTGCTCATCGCTCTTGACCGCGTCGAGTACGGTTTGCGCTTCGCCCAACTCGCCGCGCTCGGTCAGGCAGCGGGCGTAGAGAATCAGCGCCTTGGCGTTGCTGTTGTCTTCGGTGAGCATCACCACCAGAGCCGCTTCGGCATCGGCGAAACGCCCTTCATCGAACAGCGCCTGAGCCTGTTCGAACGGATCGGAGGCGGCTGGCGGCGGCATCTGCACATGCGGTTCGAGCAGGGCACGCACGGCGGATTCCGGCTGCGCACCGGCAAAACCGTCGACCGGTTGACCGTCCTTGAACAGCACTACGGTCGGCAGGCTGCGAATGCCGAAGCGGGCAACGATGTCCTGCTCGATGTCGCAGTTGACCTTGGCCAGCAGCAGTTCGCCCTGATAGCTCTCGGCAATGCCCTGCAGCATCGGCATCAGCGCCTTGCACGGTGCACACCACTCGGCCCAGAAATCCACCAGCACCGGTTTGTTGAAGGAAGCCTCGATCACCGACTGGTCGAAATCGGCAGTCGTGGCGTCGAAGATGTACGGCGTTTGCTGACTCATGGGGGATCTCTTTTAAGCGTCAATGAACGCACTATAAGGGGTGGCGCAAAAGATCGCATTCCCACTGTAGGAGCTGCCGAAGGCTGCGATCTTTTAAGCATTTCAATTACGCCGCGCGTGATACAGGCTCACATGCCGAAACTCTTCCGGCTCCGCCAGATCCGGCAAGGTCATCGCCTCGAGCATTTCGATCCGCTCGTACAATGGATGACGAAAATCCCGAACCCGCGAATCCGCCACCAGCGCTTCACGGCCACGGCTGAGGAACGCATCGAGCAGCGGCAGGTTCTCGCGGTCGTACAGCACGTCCGCCACCAGGATCAGATCGAAGCGATCGGCCTCGGCGAAGAAGTCCGTCGAATAACTCATTTGCACCTTGTTGAGCCGGGCATTGGCCTGGCACGCGGCAATCGCCAGTGGATCGAGATCACAGGCCACCACCTCCAGCGCACCAGCCTTCACCGCGGCAATCCCGGCAATGCCTGAACCCGCGCCGAAATCCAGCACCCGCTTGCCGCGCACCCATTCCGGGAATTCGGCCAGATAACGCGCCACCGCCAGACCGCTGGCCCAGCAGAAGCTCCAATACGGCGGCTCATGGAGGATGCGGCGGGTTTCGTCGGGGCTGAACTCACGGTGCATGTTGTCGCCGTCGATCAGCCACAGCTGCAAATCGGTGCCCGGCAATGCACAGGCCTTGAGCCGCGCATCACCGAGCAATTCACCTAACGCCTGTTGCAGGTCGAGCGGTGCCGTCATGGTGCTTTGACAAATTGCAGCTGGCCCAGCGCCTGTGTGGTCGGCTGGGTGATGGTTTGTGACGGCAGGTGCAGGATCAACTGGCCCGACTGCGTGGCACGTCCGCGCAACTCAACTCGCGCGCCGGCCGGAAATGCCTCGGGGTTGAAGCGCAGGCGAAACGGCAGGGTCTGGTTGTTACCGATCAGGCTGGAACTGGCGAGCAATTGCTGCGGACGCGACTTTTCGTCGATTACCAGCAGCGCCAGTTCGACTTCGGCACCGGTCGGTACACCTTGCAAAGTGCCGCTCAGTTCACGTTGATAGGCTGGCAGCGGGCCCAGGTCGGCGGCCTCCCGGGCTTTTTTCTGCGCCTGTTGCGGCGCAGGCCCTGGTGTCGGCGGTTGCGGCTTGGGCTTGTCGCTGCCGCAGGCCACCAGCAGGGCGAAAAGACTGAGCAAAACGAGCGGTCGTAGCGGCATTGGCAGCTCCAGAAAATGAAATCCATGGATCAAACGATCATGGCAGTCTGTATACCGCAAACCCTATGGCTTGTCTTGCCACCGGGATGCGCTACCATGGCCCTCCCTTTTTTTGTTGCCAGCCACCATGCACTGTCCCTTCTGCGGTGCCAACGACACCAAGGTCATTGACTCGCGTCTGGTCGCCGAGGGCGAACAGGTGCGCCGCCGGCGTGAATGCCTGGCCTGCGGCGAACGTTTCACGACGTTCGAGACGGCCGAACTGGTGTTGCCGCGCCTGATCAAAACCGACGGCAGCCGCCAACCGTTCGACGAAGAAAAACTCCGCGCCGGCATGCAACGCGCCCTGGAGAAACGTCCGGTGAGCGTCGAGCGCCTCGAATCCTCTCTGGTCCACATCAAGCACAAGCTGCGCGCCACCGGCGAGCGCGAGGTCAAATCTCTCGTGGTCGGCGAACTGGTGATGGCCGAACTGCAAAAGCTCGATGAGGTCGCCTATATCCGCTTCGCTTCGGTGTACAAGCGCTTTCAGGACCTCAACGAGTTCCGCGAAGAGATCGACCGCCTCGCCCGCGAACCGGTGAAAGAATGACTAGCGCCGCCGAGCAGGCCATCCTCGACGCGCATTTCATGGCGCGCGCGCTGGAGCTGGCGCGCAAGGGCCACTACACCACGCACCCCAATCCTCGGGTGGGCTGCGTGATCGTGCGCGACGGGCAGATTGTCGGCGAAGGCTTCCACGAGCGTGCCGGCGAACCCCACGCCGAAGTCCACGCCCTGCGCGCCGCCGGTGAACTGGCCCGGGGCGCGACGGCTTACGTCACCCTTGAGCCGTGCAGCCACCATGGCCGCACGCCGCCGTGCGCCGATGCGCTGGTGAATGCCGGGGTGGGCCGGGTGGTCGCCGCGATGCGCGATCCGAACCCGCAGGTGGCCGGGCGTGGTTTGCAGCGGCTGACCGATGCCGGCATCGCCACGCAAAGCGGCGTGCTGGAAGCCGAGGCACGCAAGCTCAATCAAGGTTTTCTGAAACGCATGGAGCACGGCTTGCCGTTCGTGCGGGTCAAGCTGGCGATGAGTCTCGACGGTCGCACAGCGATGGAAAGCGGCGAGAGCCAATGGATCACCGGCCCGGCCGCCCGTTCGGCCGTGCAGCGTCTGCGCGCGCAGGCCAGTGTGGTGCTGACCGGCGCCGACACCGTGCTGGCCGACGGTGCTCGCCTGACCGTGCGTGCCGACGAGTTGGGCCTGGATGCCGAGCAAACTGCCCTGGCCATGAGCCGTCCGCCGCTGCGGGTGCTGATCGACGGGCGCCTGCGGGTGCCGCTGGATGCGCCGTTCTTCAAGGCCGGGCCGGCGCTGGTCGCCACCTGCATGGCGGTTGAAGAGCAATATGCCAACGGCCCGGAATGCCTGATCGTGCCGGGTGATGACGGTCAGGTCGATCTGCATCAGTTGCTCATCGAACTGGCCAACCGTGGCGTCAACGAAGTGCTGGTCGAGGCTGGCCCGCGTCTGGCCGGTGCGTTTGCGCAGCTCGGTCTGGTCGACGAGTTCGTGATCTTCATCGCCGGCAAGTTCCTCGGCTCCACGGCGCGTCCGCTGCTGGACTGGCCGCTGACCTATATGAAGGACGCTGCGCAGCTGAAAATCACTGAAATCCGCGCGGTTGGCGATGACTGGCGAGTCACTGCGACGCCGGTCCTTTCGGCGAGCGTATAATTCCCGGCCATCGCCTTAGCGCTGGCTTCGTTCTCAAGGAGAACCCCATGTTTACCGGCATCATCGAATCCATCGGCAGTATCCGTGCACTGACCCCCAAGGGCGGTGATGTGCGGGTACACGTCGAAACCGGCAAGCTCGACCTGAGCGACGTCAAACTCGGCGACAGCATCGCGGTCAACGGCGTGTGCCTGACGGCGGTTGAACTGCCGGGCAACGGCTTCGCCGCCGACGTCAGCCGCGAAACCCTCGACTGCACCGCCATGAATGACCTGAAAAGCGGCAGCCCGGTCAATCTGGAAAAGGCCCTGACCCCGACCACTCGTCTCGGTGGGCATCTGGTCAGCGGTCACGTCGACGGTGTCGGCGAAGTGGTCTCGCGCAGCGACAATGCTCGCGCCGTGGAATTTCGTATCCGCGCGCCAAAGGAGCTGGCCAAGTACATCGCCCATAAAGGCTCGATCACTGTCGACGGCACCAGCCTCACCGTGAACGCGGTCGATGGCGCCGAATTCCTGCTGACGATCATTCCGCACACCCTGAGCGAAACCATCATGGCGTCCTACAAGCCGGGCCGCCGGGTGAACCTGGAAGTCGACTTGCTGGCGCGTTATCTGGAGCGCCTGCTTATGGGTGACAAGGCCGCAGAGCCTGCATCGGGTGGCACGATCACTGAAAGCTTTCTGGCCCAAAACGGCTACCTCAAATCCTGAAGCTCTAAATTCGAAAGAAGGGGGGTGCCTTGTGGCGCTCAATAGCATCGAAGAACTGGTTGAAGACATCCGCCAAGGCAAGATGGTCATCCTCATGGATGACGAAGACCGCGAGAACGAAGGCGACCTGATCATGGCCGCCGAATGCTGCAAGGCCGAGCACATCAACTTCATGGCCAAGCACGCCCGCGGCCTGATCTGCATGCCGATGAGCCGCGAGCGCTGTGAACTGTTGAAGCTGCCATTGATGGCGCCGCGCAACGGTTCCGGTTTCGGCACCAAGTTCACCGTGTCGATCGAAGCTGCCGAAGGTGTCACCACCGGGATCTCCGCCGCCGACCGTGCGCGCACCGTGCAAGCGGCTGCCGCCAAAGACGCCAAGGCTGAAGACATTGTCAGCCCGGGCCACATCTTCCCGCTGATGGCCCAGGCCGGTGGCACCCTGGCCCGCGCCGGTCACACCGAAGCCGCCTGCGACCTGGCGCGCATGGCCGGTTTTGAGCCAAGCGGTGTGATCTGCGAAGTGATGAACGACGACGGCACCATGTCCCGTCGCGCCGAGCTGGAAGCGTTCGCGGCCGAACACAACATCAAGATCGGCACCATCGCCGACCTGATTCACTACCGGATGATCCACGAACGTACCGTTCAGCGGATTGCCGAGCAGCCGCTGGATAGCGAACTGGGCCAATTCAACCTGGTGACCTATCGTGATTCGGTGGAAGGCGACGTGCACATGGCCCTCACGCTGGGCACGGTTTGCGCCGAAGAACCGACCCTGGTTCGTGTGCACAACATGGACCCGCTGCGTGACCTGCTGATGGTCAAGCAACCGGGCCGCTGGAGCCTGCGCGCCGCGATGGCCGCGGTCGCCGAGGCCGGCAGTGGTGTGGTGTTGTTGCTCGGTCACCCGCTGGACGGCGACGTGCTGCTGGCGCACATCCGCGAAACCGCTGATCAGGCGGCGGTGAAAAAACCGACCACCTACAGCATCGTCGGTGCCGGTTCGCAGATCCTGCGCGACCTCGGTGTGCGCAAAATGCGCCTGATGTCGGCACCGATGAAATTTAATGCGATATCCGGTTTCGATCTGGAAGTTGTAGAATACGTGCCCTCCGAATAATGACCCGGTGAATTCGGCATTGTTGACGTAGATCGATTGTGGCGAGGGAGCTTGCTCCCGCTTGGGTGCGCAGCGCCCACCAAAGGGGCCGCTACGCTGCCCAGCGGGGCGCAAACTCCCTCGCCACAGGTTCGTCATTGAGCAGCAATGCGGGGTTTCCGGCCATGAAATCGTGGCTAATATCACTGAGGGATGCGTACGAGACGCGTCCCGGCTCTTTAAGAGATCTGACGAATGACCCTGAAGACCATCGAAGGTACCTTCATCGCCCCTAAAGGCCGCTACGCTCTGGTAGTGGGCCGTTTCAACAGCTTCGTGGTTGAAAGCCTGGTCAGCGGTGCAGTTGATGCCCTGGTTCGCCACGGCGTGAGCGAAAGCGACATCACCATCATCCGCGCACCTGGCGCCTTCGAAATCCCGCTGGTTGCGCAGAAAGTCGCCCAGAAAGGTGAGTTCGCAGCCATCATCGCCCTCGGCGCGGTCATTCGTGGCGGCACCCCGCACTTCGAATACGTGGCAGGCGAGTGCACCAAGGGCCTGGCCCAGGTGTCCATGGAATTCGGCGTACCGGTCGCTTTCGGCGTCCTGACCGTTGATTCCATCGAGCAAGCCATCGAACGTTCCGGCACCAAGGCCGGTAACAAAGGTGCTGAAGCTGCCCTGTCCGCTCTGGAAATGGTCAGCCTGCTGGCGCAGTTGGAGGCCAAGTGATTAGCGACGAAAGCGATCGTTTCAACCCGCGCGATCCAAAACCTGCGGCCGCCGGCAAGCCATCGAAAAGCGTCAAGCGCCGCGAAGCCCGTCAGCTCGCGACTCAGGCCCTGTACCAATGGCACATGGCCAAGCAGTCGCTGAACGAGATCGAAGCGCAGTTCCGGGTCGATAACGATTTCACCGATGTCGATGGCGCCTACTTCCGCGAGATCCTGCACGGGGTTCCTCAGTTCAAAAGCGAAATCGACACCGCGCTCAAGCCTTGTCTGGACATCGAAATCGAAGAGCTGGATCCGGTTGAACTGGCGGTTCTGCGCCTGTCCACCTGGGAACTGCTCAAGCGCGTCGACGTGCCGTACCGCGTTGTGATCAACGAAGGTATCGAACTGGCGAAAGTTTTCGGTTCGACCGACGGCCACAAGTTCGTCAACGGCGTACTCGACAAGCTGGCTCCGCGCCTGCGTGAAGCTGAAGTGAAGGCGTTCAAGCGCTGATTGGCGCTTGAGCACTTTTCTCAGCCATGGGCGAATTTGAGCTGATCCGCAATTTCTTCGCCGCCGCGCCTTGTGCGCAGGGCGGCGAGGGCGTTGCACTGGGGATCGGCGACGACTGCGCCTTGCTGGCGGTTCCCCCCGGGGAACAGCTGGCGATTTCCACCGATACGCTGGTGGCCGGCGTGCATTTCGCCGATCCCTGCGATCCGTTTCTGCTCGGTCAGCGCTCGCTGGCCGTTGCGGTCAGCGACCTGGCCGCCATGGGCGCCACGCCCCTAGCCTTTACCCTTGCCCTGACGGTGCCGACGGTGACAGCCGATTGGCTGCAAGCCTATGCCCGCGGTTTGAACCGCATGGCGCAAAGCTGCGGCGTGGCGCTGGTCGGCGGCGACACCACGCGTGGGCCGTTGAGCCTGACGGTCACGGTGTTCGGTCGCGTCCCGGCCGGCCAGGCGTTGACGCGCAGCGGTGCGCAACCGGGGGATCTGCTGTGTGTCGGCGGTGAGCTGGGCAACGCCGCCGGGGCCTTGCCGCTGGTGCTCGGCCAGCGCGAAGCCGAACCGGACATCGCCCAGCCATTGCTCGATCATTACTGGTCGCCGCAGCCGCAATTGGCGCTCGGTCAGGCGTTGCGTGGCAAAGCCACTTCGGCGCTGGATATCTCCGACGGCCTGCTCGCCGACTGCGGGCATATCGCTCTGGCGTCACAGGTGCGGCTTGAGGTTGAACGCGAGCGCGTACCGTTGTCGAACGCTTTGGTGGCGTTTCTCGGTCAGCGTGGCGCGGAACGGGCGGCGTTGAGCGGCGGCGATGACTACGTGCTGGCCTTCACGTTACCGTCCGTCGAGTTGCCGGCGTTGCTCGCCGATGGCTGGCCGATCCATGTGATCGGGCGGGTAGCGCAGGGCCAGGGTGTGGTGCTGCTGGATCGCGAAGGACATGACATCACCCCGCAAATCCGGGGTTATCAACATTTTCAGGAGACACCGTGACAGATCACCCGAAACAGGTTCCGGCCGAATTCGTTCCGCCGTCGGTCTGGCGCAATCCCTGGCATTTCCTCGCGTTCGGCTTCGGTTCCGGCACCCTGCCGAAAGCGCCGGGCACGTGGGGTTCGTTAGTTGCGCTACCCTTTATCCCGTTGTGGCAGATGCTGCCCGACTGGGGTTACTGGCTGATGCTCGGGATCACCATGCTGTTCGGCTTCTGGCTGTGCGGCAAGGTCGCCGACGATCTGCGGGTCCACGACCACGAAGGCATCGTCTGGGACGAGATGGTCGGGATGTGGATCACCCTGTGGCTGGTGCCGGAAGGCTGGTACTGGTTGCTGGCCGGTTTCCTGATGTTCCGTTTCTTCGACATTCTCAAGCCATGGCCGATCCGCTGGATCGACCGGCATGTCCACGGTGGCGTCGGCATCATGCTCGACGACGTGCTGGCCGGCGTGTTCGCCTGGTTGGCGATGCAGGGGCTGGTGTGGATTTTCGCCTGATCCGGATGGTCAGGGTTAAGTGAGGAGACTAGGGATGGCTCGACGCTGGCTGGCGCTGGTGTTTATGACCGTGCTGGGCGCTGTCGCCAGTGCGCAGGAAGCTGCGCACCCGCCGTCGGTCATCCACCTGGCCAGCGAAGAATGGGCAGACTACACCGCTGCCGACGGTCATGGCCTGGGCTGGGACGTGCTGCGCAAGGTGTTCGAGCCCGCCGGGGTGAAACTCGACATTCGCAGCGAGCCATATACCCGCTCGGTCGGGCTGGCAGAGCGCGGCGAAGTCGACGCCTGCGTCGGCTCCTATCGTGACGAGGACAGTAGCCTGCTGTATCCGCGCTGGAATTTCGACACCGATCACATCTACGCCCTGGGCCTGGCGAGCAGTCCGCTACCGACCCTGGAAACGCTTGGCAGCTATCGACTGGCCTGGGTTCGCGGTTACGACTATCAGAACTATCTGCCCAATGTGCGCAACTACAATGAAGTCATCCGGCGTACCGGGATCCTGTCGATGCTCACCCACAACCGCGCCGACTATTACATCGACGCGCTGACCGAAATCGATTACGTGGCAGACAGGGCCAAGGATCCTGCGCAGTTTCGCAAGACTCATATCGCCGAGCTGCCGCTGTACCTGTGCTTCGCCGATACCCCGCAAGCACGCACGCTGATGGCGTTGTTCGACAAGCGCATGGAGCAGTTGGTGAAGAGCGGCGAGCTGAAGCCTGTTTTCGAGAAGTGGAAGCAGCCGTATCCGTTCGCTACGGGAGCGGCGAATCCCCTGTAGGAGCTGCGGCACGCTGCGATCTTTTGATCTTGATTCTGAAAAAGCAGATCAAAGATCGCAGCCTCGTTTCACTCGACAGCTCGTACAGGAATCTATGTCGACCGGGTTGTTATCTAACTTTTTGATCGTTATGCCCGACAATTCAGCCTAAGCGTCTGCAGGCACCTGCTGTTACAATGCCGGCCTGCGAATCTTCAGACTTTTTAGATCAGGAGCACACCGGTGCCTGTCGTTTTTGTCGCCGCTTCCAAGCTGCCAACGCCTTTTGCGCAATTCACCATGCACGGTTTTCTCGATGAAGCCACCGGCCGCGAGCACGTTGTGCTGAGCCTGGGTGAAATTGACGACGGTGCCCCGGTTCTCGGCCGGTTGCACTCCGAGTGCCTGACCGGTGATGCCCTGTTCAGCCAGCGCTGCGACTGCGGCTCGCAACTCGAAGCGGCGCTCAAGGCCATCGCCCGCGAAGGCCGTGGCGTGCTGCTGTACCTGCGCCAGGAAGGGCGCGGCATCGGTCTGCTGAACAAGATCCGCGCCTACGAGTTGCAGGACGGCGGCGCCGACACCGTGGAAGCCAACGAGCGTCTGGGCTTTGCCGCCGACCAGCGCGATTACGCCATGTGCCTGCCGATGCTGGAGCATCTGGGCGTGAAGTCCCTGCGCCTGATGACCAACAACCCGCGCAAGGTCAAAGCCCTGACCGACATGGGCATCGTTGTCGCCGAGCGTGTGCCGCTGCACACCGGCCACAACCCGCACAACAAACTGTACCTGGCGACCAAGGCCAGCAAGCTCGACCACATGATGGGCAACGAGCATCAGGGCGAGGCAGACCGGGCGTGACCCGCGGTCAGGTGCGACGCCGTCTGGCCGTTGCCTGGTGGAAATACCTGGCGCTGGCACTGGTGCCACTGTTCGTCCTCAATGGTCTGTTCGGCCAGGGCGAAGGCATTCTGCCGGTGCTGGCAATGCCGATGTTCATTGCCGGCGTGGCTTCGATGTTCGTCAGCCTGAAGTTTTTCGGCCGTTACAAACATGCGCTGATCGCCACGCAAAAAGCCCTCGATACCCCTGACGAACCGGCGGCCTGGATTGCCTTGGCGGCCCAGCGTCGTAACGCATTCCTCGCGGCCGCATTGCCAGCCTGGATCGGTGCATTGGCAGTGTTCGTCGGCCTCGAAGCGGTGCCCTTGATGCTGCTGGCGTTGTCCACGGCCGTGCTGTTCTACCTCTATCGCATCCCGCGTCAACTCGGCTGATGCGTCGTCTGTGGCTGGCGGTTCTGCTGCTGGCCTGCGCCGGCCCGGTGCTGGCGAGCCTGCGGGTGGTGAGTCTCGCGCCGTCCCTGTCTGAAATCGTCGTTGAGCTGGACTCGGCTGATCTACTGGTTGGCGTGCTGGATGCTGGCGAGCGTCCTGCAGCGCTCAAGGAAGTGCCATCCGTAGGGCGTTACGGTCAGTTGGACATGGAGCGCCTGCTCAGCCTCAAGCCGGATTTATTGCTGCTGTGGCCGGGTAGTGTTGGCCCGGCGCAACGCGATCAACTCAAACGCCTGAATATTCCGACTTACGTTGCCGAACCGCACAATCTCGAACAACTGTCTGCGCAGATTGAAACCATTGCCACGCGACTGGGGCGACCTGCGCGAGGGGTGAAACTGGCGGCGCAGTTGCGCAGCAAACTCGACGACCTGCGCCAGCGCTATCGCCGGGATGTGCCGCTGAAAGTGTTCTACCAGGTCTGGGACAAGCCGCTGTACACCGTCGGCGGCGGGCAGATCATCAGCGATGCGCTTGAAGTGTGCGGCGCGCGCAACGTATTCGCCGACCTGAGCTTGCCGGCGCCGCAGGTCAGTATCGAGGCGGTGTTGCAACGTAATCCCGAGGTGATTCTGGCGGGAGATCAGGCCCAGCTCGATGCTTGGAAAGCTTGGCCGCAGGTCGATGCGGTGAGGACAGGGCAGTTGCTGTTGGTCACGGATAAAGGCCTGGAGCGCCCAAGCGGACAGATGATCGAGGCGACCGCCAAGTTATGCCAACTCATTCAGCCACACCTCTGACCTCTGTAGGAGCTGCCGAAGGCTGCGATCTTTTGATCTTGATCTTCGGCGACTCCAAGTCAGCCACAAGCAAGATCAAAAGATCGCAGCCTTTGGCAGCTCCTACAGTTGAAATCAGTGGATGTCCGGGGTCCAGGTGACGCCAAATACCCATGCCCGACCTTCCTCTCGATAGCCATACTGGCTGCCGTCATAGCTGTACAGCGCGCGGCTGTATCCCTTGTCCAGCAGATTATCCAGCTTCAGATCCAGTTTGATCTCGCGGTTCAGCGCCCAACTGCTGCGCAAACCGAACAGCGCATAACCACCCAGCGGCTGCTCGTTTTTCAGGTCGTCATAACTGCTACTGACCGCCTGCCAGCTGGCGCCGAGGCTGACTTGGTCAAACTGGCGATCGAGATCCCAACTCAACGTGCGCCGCGCACGACGTGCCAAAGTGCGCCCGGTATCGCGATCACGCGGATCGATGATCGAAACCCCAAGGTTGCTCTGCCAGCCGAACAGTTCCTGTTTCAGCGCGGCTTCGAAACCGTTGATCCGCGCCGAGGCAACGTTCTCCGGACGTGAGTTGCTGCCGAAGATGATCGCGTCTTCCAGATCCGTACGGTAAATCGACGCTTCCAGGCGGCTGGTGTCGCTCAACTGGCTGCGCCATTGCAGTTCGTAACTTTTCGAGGTTTCCGGCTTCAGGTCCGGGTTGCTGAAGTCCGGGTAATACAGGTCGTTGAAGGTCGGCGCGCGAAAGCCTTCGCTGTAGCTCAGCAGCAGATCGTTGTCCGGGTTCAGCGGCAGGGTAAAGGTGCCGCTCCAGGTGTTCTGGCCGCCGAACTGCTGGTTGTCGTCGTGGCGCAGGCCCAGTTCCGTGGAGAAACTGTCGGCCTGATAACGATGCTGGATGAACGCAGCGCGGTTCCAGCGGCTGTCCTCGTTGAACGCGGTGCTGCTATTGACCCGGTCTTCGTACCAGTCGCCGCCGAGGATCAGGCTGTTGCGCGCATCCAGGGTCACGTCGTTCTGCCAGTTCACCGAATCGCGGTAAGTGTTGAACACCGTGCGCTCGTCGCTGAGCTTGTCGAGAGTTTTCTCGCGGTTCTCGCTGTGGCCAAACTCGACGCGAGTTTTCCAGACGTCGTTGACCCGGGCATCGACGTAGCTGCTGACACTGCTGACGTTGAAGTCGCTGTAAGGCTGCTGTTGCACCGACTCGAAGGTCGTCATGTCGAAGCGGCCGAACGGGTTGTCGAACTCGCTTTTGCCACGGTTATCCAGCAGATTGGCGCCGACTTCGATGTCATCGGTCAGCGCATGGCTGAGGCTCAGGCTGATGGATTGGTTGCGGTAGACATCGTGATCGCTGTCGCTGGGGTAGGACTCGTGAGTGCGGTCGAGGCCGGCGGTGTCATCGAGGCTGGCGCCGAGGTTGAAGCGGGTTTTGTCATCTCCCCCTGACAGCCCGAGGCTGCGCTCCCAGGTCTGATGGCTGCCGAAACCGACGTGCAGGCGCGGCTGCAGGCCTTGCTCAGTGCCGCGCCGGCTGAAGATCTGGATCACCCCGCCAATCGCATCGCTGCCGTAAATCACCGAGCGTGAACCGCGTAGCACTTCCACTCGCTCGATCTGGTCGATGTTCAGGTGCTGCAGGTTGCTGTCGCCGGAGGTCGAGCTGCCGATACGCTGGCCGTCGACCAGCACCAGACTCTGCGCCGACTGTGTGCCGCGAATGTAGATCCCCGGCAGACTGCCGCGCCCACCCGCCTGCGCCACTTGCACGCCGGGCACCCGTTGCAGCAGGTCGGTGACGCTGCTCGGTTGCAGGCGGTCGATGTCTTCTCGGGTGAACACGGTATTGGCGGCGCTGCTGTCGTTGCGCGCTTCGACCTGACGGTTGGCGCTGATCAGCGTGTCCGGCAGCTTCAGGGCTTCGTCGCGTTCGAAGGTATCGGCGAGGGCGCTGACGGCTGGCAGCAGCAGGAAGGGCAGGGCGAGGCGGGAGAGGTTCATGGCAATCCATGGTTTATGCAAAAACCTGTAGGAGCTACCGAAGGCTGCGATCTTTTGATTTTGCTTTTGAGAAAGGTCTGGAGCTGCCGACGATCAGGATCAAAAGATCGCAGCCTTCGGCAGCTCCTACAGGGGGGCAGTGTCAGCGGTTGAGCAACGCCAGGCGCTCGCGAATCGCCGCCTCGATTCCGGCCTCGTCCAGCCCGCACTCGGCCAACATTTGCGCGGGTTTCGCATGTTCGACGTAAACGTCCGGCAAGCCCAGGTGCAGCATCGACTTGAGGATATTCTCGCGTGCGAGAAATTCGCTGACCGCACCACCGGCGCCGCCCATGATCGCGTTCTCTTCGATGGTCACCAGCAGCTCGTGGCTGCCGGCGATCTCGCGCACCAGCTGTTCATCCAGCGGTTTGACGAAACGCATGTCGACCACGGTCGCGTCGAGCTTCTCGGCGACTTTCAGGGCTTCGGTCAATTGCACGCCGAACACCAGCAAGGCCACTTTGCTGCCCTGACGACGGACGACGCCTTTGCCGATTTCGATCGGTTCGAGGTCTTTGTCGATGGTCGCGTTCGGGCCGGTGCCGCGTGGGTAACGCACCGCCGCCGGGCCGTTGTACAGGTGGCCGGTGGTGAGCATCTTGCGCAGTTCGTTTTCATCGCTTGGGGTCATGATGACCATGCCCGGGATGCAGCGCAGGTACGACAGATCGAAGCTGCCGGCGTGGGTCGGGCCGTCTTCGCCCACCAGACCGGCACGGTCGATGGCGAACAGCACGTCGAGGTTCTGCACGGCGACGTCGTGCACCAACTGGTCGTAACCGCGCTGCAGGAACGTCGAGTAAATCGCCACAACTGGCTTGGCACCTTCGCAGGCCATGCCGGCGGCGAACGTCACGGCGTGCTGCTCGGCAATCGCCACGTCGAAATAGCGCAGCGGGAAGCGTTCGCTGAACGCGACCAGGTCCGAGCCTTCCTTCATTGCCGGGGTAATGCCCACCAGACGTGGGTCAGCCGCAGCCATGTCGCACAGCCATTCGCCGAACACCGCCGAATACTTCGGCCCGCCCGCCTTCTTCGGCGCAGCGGCCGGGGCGTCGACCGGTTCAAGCTTGGTGATCGCGTGGTAACCGATCGGGTCGACTTCCGCCGGAGCGAAGCCTTTGCCTTTCTTGGTAACGATGTGCAGGAATTGCGGGCCTTTCAGATCGCGCATGTTGCGCAGGGTGGCGATCAGGGTCGGCAGGTCGTGGCCGTCGATCGGGCCGATGTAGTTCCAGCCCAGCTCTTCGAACAAGGTGCCGGGAACCAGCATGCCCTTGGCGTATTCTTCGGTGCGACGGGCGATTTCCCAGGCGCCGGGCAGGCGCGACAGGACTTTCTTGCTGCCCTCACGCATGCTTGCGTAGGTGCGGCTGGAAAGGATCTTCGCCAGATAATTCGACAGGCCACCGACGTTGCGCGAGATCGACATGTCGTTGTCGTTGAGGATCACCAGCATGTTGGCGTTCACTTCCGGCGCGTGGTTCAGCGCCTCGAAGGCCATGCCGGCGGTCAGCGCGCCGTCACCGATCACGGCAATCGCCTTGCGATCGCTGTTTTGCAGGCGGGCGGCAATCGCCATGCCCAGCGCTGCGCTGATCGAGGTGCTGGAGTGGCCGACGCCAAAGGTGTCGTACTCGCTCTCGGAGCGACGCGGGAAGGCGGCGATGCCGTCCTTCTGGCGCAGGGTTTCCATGCGCTGGCGACGACCGGTGAGGATCTTGTGCGGGTACGCCTGATGACCCACGTCCCACACCAGCCGGTCATCCGGGGTGTCGAAGACGTAATGCAACGCGATGGTCAGCTCGATGACGCCCAGGCCGGCACCGAAATGCCCACCGGTCTGACCGACCGTGTAGAGCAATTCCAGGCGCAACTCATCGGCCAGGGTTTCCAGCTCGGCTTCGCCTAACCGGCGCAGGCCGTCCGGCGTGTTCGCGCGGTCGAGCAGGGGCGTGGTCGGGCGCTTGCGGGGAATCTCATGAAACGTCGTGGGCATCAGGCGAATCGTTATAGGTATAAAAGATGCGGCAGTTTACCTGATGCATCGCCCCCTGCCCACGCGTTGGTCTTTTTTGGCAGGTTGGCGTTCAGTTATGCCGCTCGACGATATACCGGGCCAGGTCGCGCAAAGGCTCGGCTGCCGCGTCAAACGGTCGCAGCGCGTGCAGCGCCTGATCGCGTAGCTCCAAGGCGTAGGCCTTGGCCGCGTCCAGCCCCAGCAGGGCCGGGTAGGTCGGTTTGTCGCGGGCGATGTCGGCGCCCTGGCGTTTGCCGAGGGTTTCGGTATCGCTTTCGACGTCGAGAATGTCGTCCTGGACCTGAAATGCCAGGCCAATGGCCTGTGCATAAGTCTGCAGGGCCTTGAGTTCTTCCTGCTCGGCACGGCCGCTGGCCAGGGCGCCGAGCTTGACGCTGACTTCGATCAGCGCGCCGGTCTTGTGCCGGTGCATCTGCTCCAGCGCTTGCTGATCAAGCTTCAGGCCGACCGAACCGAGGTCGATGGCCTGACCGCCGACCATGCCTGCCGGGCCTGCCGCGTGCGCCAGTGCCGTAACCTGTTGCAGACGGATGTCGGCGTCGAGGCTGCTCAGGCGCGGGTCGAGCAGGGCGCTGAACGCCAGGCTCTGCAAACCGTCACCGGCAAGGATCGCGCAGGCTTCGTCGAATTTCTTGTGGGTGGTTGGCTGGCCACGACGCAGATCGTCGTCGTCCATCGCCGGCAGATCGTCGTGCACCAGCGAATAAGCGTGGATCAATTCAACCGCGCAGGCCGCGCCATTGGCTTGCTCAGCCGTGCCGCCAAGTGCTTCGCACGCCGCGTAGGCCAGCAGCGGACGCACGCGTTTGCCACCGATCATCACGCTGTAGTGCATCGCCTCATACAGGCGCGACAGCTCTGGCAGCGGTGCCTTGAAGAGGATTTCCAGTGCCGCATTGACCCGCGCCTGACTGGTCGCCGAATACGCTGCAATCATTCTGGCTGTTCCGCGTCGAAGGGTTCCTCGGCGAGTTCGCCATCGCGCTCCAGCAGCACTTGCACCTTCTGCTCGGCCTGGGCCAGCGCCGCCTGGCAGTCACGGGTCAGGCCGATGCCCTGCTCGAAAGCGGTCAGCGAGTCTTCCAGCGACAATTCACCGTTCTCCAGACGCTCGACCAATGTTTGCAGGTCGGCGAGGGACTGTTCGAAATCCAGTGCAGCTTTTTTGCGGGCCATGGCGGCGATTTCCGGTTGACGTTAAACCGGCGCGACACTAGCAGATAGGGGGTTTATGGGCAAATGAGCGGCTCACCCCGCAAGGGTAAGAATGGCTGTGTGTTGAGTGAGATTAATGTGTAGTTCTGTCGGGATAGTTGACCTGATAGCGGGTACTACGACCACCTCCCGGCAAGCGTTGCAGGCAACCTTTCTCCAGCAACTCCGCAAGATGTCGGGTCGCCGTGGCCTTTGACACTTTCGCCGCAGCTTGATATTGCCCGGCGCTAATACCGTGCTCAAAGCCCCGCTCACCGCCGTCGAGCAGACGGTTAAGCACTTTGACCTGTTCCGCCGAGAGTTCGGACTCGCGGTGCGCCTGCCAGAAACGCGTCTTGCCCAGCACGCTTTCGATTCGAGTGATGGCTTGTTGCAAGCTGCTTAGCAACGTTTGCAGAAACCATGTGAGCCATTCAGTGATATCCAGTGTGGCTTTCTGGCTCGATTCCAGAATCCGATAGTAGCCGGACCGATCATCCAGAATGCTCGCCGACATGGCGTAGAAACGGATGGCTTGCGCTTCGCCCTGTGCCAGCGCCAGATCAGTGATGGTGCGGGTCAGACGGCCGTTACCATCGTCGAACGGATGCAAAGTGACAAACCAGAAATGGGCGATGCCCGCGCGTAGCATCGGGTCCAGTGCTGTCTGATGCTGGCTGGCCTCGAACCATTGGAGAAATTGCTCGAGCTGCTGCTCAAGACCTTGGCGAGGTGGCGCCTCGAAATGAACCGTTGGACGATCAATGCGACCCGATACCACCTGCATAGGCTCGTCACCGCGTAGTGCACCCACATGCATGCGGCGTGCAGTAAGGTCGGCCTCTTGATCGGGAAACAGCCATTGGTGCCATTCCAGAAGGCGTTCCAGCGTCAACGGTTCGGCAAATCGACGGGTGACATCCAGCATAAGCTGCGCCAGACCTTCACTGCGTTGGCTGACTTTATCGCCGTCGATCAACTCCAGGCCCAAACGTCGCGCCAAAGATGACCGCACGGAGCCGACATTCAGTTGCTCGCCTTCGATGGCCGAAGACGTCACGATATTCTGCAAAAGGGCGTCCAGTTCGGTTTGAGCCCCCAAAGAGTCACCTACTGAACCGGCCATCCCCATCAACTGACCTTGTGCCTGTACACACTCGCGCAACAACGGCGTCAGGCGTTCTGCCTGCCAGTTGACGTCGGGCCAATCGGGCTGCTGCCAGATCCAGTGAGTTGCCATTCGTTGCCTGCCTTGAGTCCGTGAGCCGAATAGAAAAGCTATTCGGCTCATTTTGTGAGCCGAATATGACGCCTATTCGGCTCACCGTCCACCGCGTTGGCTTGATTCCTACAGCAATAGCACATGTATCCGATTGTTAAAAAACTGCCGAATCGCTAATCTTCGCGCCTTCTACGACCCCATAGTCACGGGTCTTTCAGACGAAACGCAGTTTTCATCGCTGTGAAGTACCGAGGATCGGGTGCAAGGTTTCGTTCAGGCATGGCAGGAGGCATTACATGCGTTCATTTCTTTTGCTGCTGATCGGCCTGGCCTGCGCGCCTGCGCTGCTGGCGGCGCCGACCGCTGAACTGTCCGAGCCGTCGGGCGGCTGGCGTTACCACGGCCTGCTCGATCGCAGTGAAAACCCGCAAGTCGCCTATCCCACGCCGCCGATCGATCGCGGTATCCAGCGCAATCGCACGATGATCCAGGGCCAGCTCAAGGCCATCGGCAATCAGCGCGGGCCGCACACGCTGGCGGTCAACGGCAATCCATTGAATCTGTACACCGACGACGCTGGGCGTTTCGCCCGGCCGTATGCGTTCGGCGCCGGCTCCAACAGTGTCGAAGTGCGCAGCGCCGAGGGCCAGTCGCTCAAGCGCGTGCAATTTTATGAAGCAAATAATCTACGCACGCCGGCGCGAATTCGTCTTGTCTTGGGATGGGACGATCCAAAAGCCGAGCTCGATCTGCACATTGTCACGCCCGACGGTCAGCATGCGTTCTGGGCGCGGCCGGCGCTGAGCAATGGCGGCGGCCTGGACCCGGACGGCGTCGATGGCCCCGGCCCGGAAATGTTCACCATGACCGCGCCGCTGCACGGCACTTATCTGGTTTACGTCAACTATTGGGGCAACTTCGGAAACGGCGGCTATAACTTCGAGGAGACCAGCAACCAGAACGAGGTCATCACCTCGCAAATCACGCTGGTGCTCAACGAAAACACCGTCGACGAAAAACGCGAAACGTTCATCGTGCCCCTGCGGGCAATCGGTGATCTGCTGCTGGTCAAGACTTTCAACTATTAAGCATCCCGCACCACGGATGAACTTCGGGTTTTGTGAACATGAGTGATAACGCTGCTTCTCCGGCCGTCCCGACACCTGCCGGCCAACCTTCCCGGCGCTGGCCGGCGCTGCTGATCGGTCTGGTCCTGGTGGCCGGCGCGGCCGGAGGTCTCGGCTGGCTGCTGCACAAACCCAAGTTGCCGGCGGCTCTACTTGCCAGTGACAAGCTCGGCCTGAGCCGTCCGGACGCGCTGCTGGAAACCCGGTCCCTGAGCCAGTTGCCCAAGGACCTGCTGACGGTGCCGTTCCTCAAGGCCACGCTGACCGAAGATTTCGTCTTCTATTACGAAACTCACGCCGACCGCCTCGGCCTGATCGGCAGCCTGCGACGGATCATCTACGAGCATGACCTGAAGCTGCAGGACAGCCTGATCGAGCAGCTTTTCGATCAACCGGCCGACGTCGCGCTGTGGCGCGGTGCCGACGGTCGGCTCAAGGATTTCCTGCTGGTGATGGATCGCGGCGGGTTGGCGAAACTGCTCGAACCGCTGGCGAAAGTGGCGCTGGACGATTCGCAGCTCAGCGTCTTCGGCAGCCTGAAAGTCGGCAGCGACGAAGTGCCGCTGTACCAGCTCAGCTACAACGCCAGCAAGTCGCTGCTGTTTGCTTCGCGCGGCGACAAACTGGTGGTGCTGTCCAACCCGAACAAGTATTACGACCCGGCCAACGGCGAGTCCGAAGAGTCCGGGCATGTTTCGCCCCAAGCGCTGGCGGCCCTGCTCAACGGCGACAAACTGTTCCCCGAGGCCTTCGGGCTCCCGGCCAAGGCGCCGGACGTCAAACAGCGTCTGTCGGTCAATTCCAGCGTCCTCGCCATGGGTTATCAGCGCTTTATCCCGAACTTTGCCGGGCTGCGCTTCGACATGGACGACAAGGGCTGGCACAGCTTCCTCGCCATGAATGAGCTGGATAACCAACCGGACTTCGATTTCAAACCGGTGTGGCAAGCCATGCCGCTGGGCGCCAGTGCCTGCGTGACCCTGCCGGTGGCAGCCGAACCGCAGAAACCATTGTTGGTGAAACTCGGCGCTGAAGAGGCGGTGGCGCAGACCCTCACCGAACACGTGGCCGGCGCGGCGGGCTTGTGCTGGTACGCCGATTCGCGGTTGTACACACCCTTGCTGGTCGCCAGCCTGAAGGACGAGGACAGCAGCAAACTCGACGGCGACCTGGGCAAACTGTTCGGCTCGATGGTGGGTGCCTTCGAGGCCAACGTCGACGAAAAAGTCTTTCCGGTGGTTGAGAAGCAAGAAGGCCAAAACCATGTCTGGCAGCGTCAGGTCAGCTCGAACTTTGGCCCGTACGCGGCGAAGACTGCCGAAAACCCGGACGCCATCAGTGGCCGCGCTTTCATGAAAGTCAGCCTCGCGCGTCACGGTTCGACGCTGCTGTTTTCCCTCGACGACAAACTGGTCGACAAGGCCCTCGGCACCCTCGACAAACGCTTCCCGCCGATGGCTGACGTGTTGCCCAAAGACGTGCTGATGCCGATCTATTTCGGCCCGGACTCTATGGCGCAACTGATGCAGCAGGAAACCCTCGACAGCCTGCCGCAGGACATGGAACCGGTGTTCTACAACGCCGCGCAAACCTACCTGATCCCGAAACTGCGCACCCTTGGCGGCTACGGTAAATATGCCCTGACTTTGCCTGAAGGCAGCGAGCCTGATGGCCACTGGCAGTGGCTGCCGCTGGAATGGAAAGCGCTGTGACGACACTGATCCGCAGCCTCGGCTTGCTCGCGCTGTTACTGAGCGCGGGCGCCCGAGCCGTTGAAGCGCCAGCCCTGGATCCGGCGCAATCCCAGGTGTTTCGCGCCTGGTTTGTGCGCATTGCTCAAGAGCAACTGAGTCAGGGCCCGAGCCCGCGTTGGTATCAGCAAGACTGTGCCGGACTGGTACGTTTCGCCGCCAACGAAGCGCTGAAAGTCCACGACGACAAGTGGCTGCGCAGCAATGGTCTGTCCAATCGCTACCTGCCGCCGGAGCTGTCGCTGAGCGATGAGCAGCGCAAGCTCGCCCAGCAATGGCAGCAGGGCGGCGGCAAGGTCGGGCCGTACGTCAACGCGATCAAACTGATTCAGTTCAACAGCCATCTGGTCAGCCGCGACGTGTCCCAGGCACGCCCCGGCGACCTGATGTTTTTCGATCAGGGCGACGACCAGCACCTGATGATCTGGATGGGCCGCTACATCGCCTATCACACCGGCACGACCACCCCCACTGACAACGGCATGCGTTCGGCAAGCCTGCAGCAACTCATGACATGGAAGGACACCCGATGGATACCCGACGCAGCCAACCCCAACTTCATCGGCGTCTATCGACTGAACTTTCTCTCCCAATGACCGGTGCCCGCATGTTGCGTATCTGCTCCCGAGTATCTGTGCTGCTGGCGCTGTTGCTGCCATTGGCGACCGTCAACGCTGAAGATTCGGTGGAGCCGAGCGGCTACACGCCGGTCACCGGTGAAAGCTTCTTCCTGCTGGCCGACAGCAGTTTCGCGGCGGACGAGCAGGCGATGGTGCGCCTCGAAGCACCGGGCCGCGACTACCGTCGCTTTCGCATGGAACCCTATGGCGGCGCCGACATCCGCGTGTACCGCATCGACAAGCCGCTGGATTTCCTCAAGCGCCAGAAGAACTTGCACCGTGTGGTCAGCGACGGCCAGTTCAAGGGCGAAGGTCTGTCCAACACCCTCGCGTACCTGTGGGACAACTGGTACCGCAAATCCCGTCGGGTGATGCAGCGCGCGTTCTCCTACGAGTCGCGCAAGCAAGTCACCGAGGAAGTGCCGGAACTGAAGATGGGCAACGCCATCGCCGCGCCGACTCCGTACGACGCGCAGCCGCAATTTGCCTTGATCCCGGGTCTGCCGGTGGTCAGCCAGTTCCGCTATCCGCTGTGGCAGGCCAAACCGATCCAGCCGCCGGCCGGGGTCAATCTGGCCGGGTCTTCCAGCGAGTTCGTCAGCGTTGCCCCGGGCAACGTGTACATCCCGTTGGGCAACCTGAAACCGGGCCTGTACCTGGTCGAGGCGCTGATCGGCAAGTACCGCGCGACCACCATGGTCTTCGTCTCCAACACGGTGGCGGTGAGCAAGATTGCCGGTGATGAATTGCTGGTGTGGGCGGCGCGCAAACACGAAGGCAGTTCGGTGCCGAAGGTCAATGTGCTGTGGACCGACGGCCTCGGCGTGATGAGCAGCGGTGCCACCGATGCCGATGGTTTGCTGCGCCTGAAACACGTCAGCCCCGAGCGTTCGTTCGTGATCGGTGAGGACGAAGAGGGCGGGGTGTTCGTCTCCGAGAACTTCTATTACGACAGCGAAATCTACGACACCAAACTCTACGCGTTCACCGACCGGCCGCTGTATCGCCCGGGTGACTGGGTGTCGCTGAAGATCGTTGGTCGCGAGTTCAAGAATGCTCGGGATTCGGTGTTGCCCGGTGCGGCAGATGTCACGGTCAGCGTGCTCGACGCCACCGGCACCGAGCTGCAGCACCTTGACCTGAAACTCGACTCGAAGGCCGGCACTCAAGGCCGGTTCCAGTTGCCGGATAACGCCGTGGCCGGTGGTTACGAGATTCGTTTCAACTACAAGGATCAGGCCTACAGCAGTGCCTTCCGCGTCGCGGAATACATCAAGCCGCACTTCGAAATCTCGCTGAATCTGGCCAAGCAGGATTACCGCACAGGCGAGCCGGTGAAGGGCAGTCTGGTGCTGCTCTACCCGGACGGCAAACCGGTGGCCAACGCCAAACTGACCCTGAGCCTGCGCGCCCAGCAACTGTCGATGGTCGACAACGAGCTGCAATACCTCGGGCAATTCCCGGTAGAGCTGAGCAGCACCGAACTGACCACCGACAGCAAGGGCAACGCGACCCTCGACCTGCCGGCCGCCGACAAACCGAGTCGCTACATGCTCACCGTGTTTGCCAGCGATGGCGCAGCGTATCGGGTCAAGACCACCAAGGAAATCCTCATCGACCGTGGCGCCGCGAGCTTCCGCCTGAGTGCGCCGCAACGCTTCAGCGCGGTCAAGGACAAAGTCGCGTTCAGCTACGCCAACGAGGGTGGCAGCGAGCAGAGCAAAGCGGTCACCCCGAGTAGCTACAGCTGGGTGCGTCTGGAAGACCAGAGCACTGGCGAAGGCAAACTGGCGGCGACTGACAAGGGCTTCAGCATGGCCTTCGAACGTCCGGGTACTTACAACCTGACGCTGAAAGATCAGCACGGTCGCGTCCTTGGCGCTACCGGCCATTCGGTCACCGGCGACGGCGTCAAAGCGGTGCCGGGCACTGTGGAAATCGTCCTAGACAAACCCGAGTACAAGGCCGGCGATGAAGCGCTGGCGCTGATCACCTTCCCTGAGCCAGTCAGCGATGCACTGCTGTCGCTGGAGCGCGACAAGGTTGAAGCCACCGCGCTGCTGGGCAAGGGCGGCGACTGGCTGAAACTGGAAAAGCTCAGCGACACCCAATACCGTGCGCGCATTCCGGTGAAGGACAGCTTCGCGCCGAACCTGACCTTCTCGGTGCTCTACACCAAGGGTGGTCAGTACAGCTTCCAGAACGCCGGGATCAAGGTGATTGCCCCGCAAATCGACGTGGCGATCAGCACCGACAAAGCGGTGTATCAACCGGGTGATACCGTTACCGTCGACCTGACCACGCAGTTCGCCGGCAAAGCGGTGCCGGCGCACCTGACCGTCAGCGTCGTCGATGAAATGGTCTACGCACTGCAACCGGAGGTCGCGCCGACCATCGACCAGTTCTTCTATCACCCTCGGCGCAACAACGTGCGCACCAGCGCCAGCCTGTCGTTCATCAGTTATGACGTGGCACTGCCGGGCAGCCCCGGCGCGCCGGGCAAGGCCAACCGCAGCGAGCGTGGGGTGAAGGTGCTGGAGCGTCCGCGTCGTGAAGACGTCGACACCGCCGCATGGCAGCCGGAGTTGCTCACAGGCGCCGACGGCAAAACCCGTTTCACCTTTAAGATGCCGGACTCGCTGACCCGCTGGCGCATCACCGCCCGGGCCATCGCCGATGACGGTCAGGTCGGGCAGAAGAAACAGTTCGTGCGTTCGGAAAAACCGCTGTACCTGAAGTGGAGCGGGCCGAGCAAATTCCGCAAAGGCGATCAGCCGCAGCTCGGGGTGTTCGCCTTCAGCCAGGCTGAGAAACCGGTCAAGGCTGAGCTGGTCACCCATTACGCGGGCGCCGAACAACGCCTGCCGGTGACCCTGAACAACGGCATCAACTACGTCCCGCTACCAGCGTTCGCCCTGGCCTCGGGTGAGTGGACCGCCGAACTGGTGCAGGACGGTAAAACCGCTGACGCCTTGGTCGTGCGCCTGAGCGCTACCGGTGACGGCTGGCAAGTGACGCAAACCCAAAGCCTCGACGTCGCCAGCGGCGATACCCCGTTGAGCCTGCCGGCGGACGCCACCGACATTCGCCTGCGTCTGGATGACAGTCCGCAAGCGCTGTTCCGCTCTGCCCTCGATGATCTGCTGAGCTATCCGTACGGCGGCGTCGAGCAGACGGCCAGCCGTTTGCTGCCGCTGAGCATCGCTTATCCGTCGCTGGCGTCGAACCCGCAGATCCGCGATCGCTTGCGCCTGATCATGCAGAACAGCCGCCTGCGTCTGGTGCAAATGGCCGGGCCATCGGCGAGCTTCACCTGGTGGGGTTACGACGGTGAGCCGGATGCCTTCCTTACCGCTTACGCCTACTACGCCGACTGGAACGCCAGTCAGGTGCTGGACCTGACCTTGCCGCCGGAGCATTGGCAGCGAGTGCTGGAGGTCTACGCCAAGCAAGCGCCGAACACGCCGCTGCTGCAACGGGCGCTGATCCTGTCGTTCGCCAAGCAAATGCACCTGCCGGTGAACACCTTGCTCAGCGGTTTGATGGACGATCTGGCCAAGGCCGGTGAAGGCAACGCGGAAACCCTGATGGACGATGGCGCAGACAGCCTGGTGATGAGCGACCCGGAATCGGCGCTCGGTCTGGCGGCGGCGCGGGTGTTGACCGCTTCGTTGGCCACGCAGTCGAAAGTCGCGTTGCCGGAGGCGTTCAATCGTCAGGTTGGCGCGGCGCAACAGCGTCTGGCGGTCAGTTCGCAGCCGTTTGCCGAGGCGCTGAACCTGTCGCTGCAACCGTTCGATCAGGCCCGTGCGACCGCGCTGTTGCAACGTCTGCTGCCACAACAATCGACCCTCGAGCGCGCCTTGGCGCTGAGCTGGTTGCAACGCAGCATCGCGCAGGCGTCGCCGACCATCGCGCTGATGCCGGGTGAAGGCTGGAAGAAAAACTACGGCGCGACCGGCGAGATGTTCTGGACGTGGCAGGGCGCGACACCGGTGCCGAGTGTGTTGTCGGTGTCCGGTACTCAGGAGCGTCCGCTGCGGGCGGCGCTGAGCTTCCAGACCCAGCAACCGGCCGTCGATCCAATGGCCGTGACCATCACCCGGCGTCTGTCGCGACTGGTGCCGGGCGACGAAGCGTTCACCTTCAAACTGGAGCCGGTCGGCACTAAGCCGCTGTCCAGCGACAGCCTGTACCTGGACGAAGTGATCCTCACCAGCAAGGCACCGAAACCGCTGCGCTACGGCATGCTCGAAGTGCCGCTGCCACCGGGAGCCGATGTCGAGCGCACCACCTGGGGCATCAAGTTGCAGGGCAAGGACGGCACCGAACCGACCGCGCTGGAGAAGGCGCGCTTCGAACCGGGGCAACTGTCCTACGCGGTGCCGGTGGATGCACTGAGCGGCGAATTGCGTCTGCGCCATCTGGTGCGTTTCTCGCAGAAGGGCCAGTTCAACCTGCCGCCGGTACGTTTCACTCAGGTCTACGCGCCGCAGCATCAGGCCCAGGAAGCGAAAGCCGCCCTCGGTCAGGTCTCGGTCAACTGACATGAACCGGCCGCTGCTGTGGCTGCTGATGTGTGTGATGCCTGCGCTGGCGACGGCGCAGGATGAACCGTTGCGGCTGGCGTACAAGGGCGAGTTGTTGTCGTTGAATCACACACAACTGATCGCGCGCGAGCCATTACCGTCGACGCTGGATACGCCGCTGGGCAGCCTGTGGAAATTGTTCGTGTACGCGTGGCTGGTGGATACCGGTGCTCGCGAGCCGGCGTATGAATGTCGCGGGCAGTCCAAGGATGAGATTTATTGCTGCTCGGCGGGTGGCAAGATCGAGCGGGATCAGGCGTTGGTGAAATCCTGCGGGTTGTACTTTGAACCGGCGCGGTTGGGTATAAATGCTGGCGATTGGCGAACCTATTGGCAGGAGCGGCAGGCGCCGTCGTGGTTGCTGGATTTGCCAACCGTGCAACCGGCAACTCGGGTTTCCGTGGCTGACTTGCTGAAGGTGTTGTCGTTGCTGCCGGCGCAGGATCAGATGCGCCGCGTATTGCTCGACGTCGTGTTGAACGCGGCGGACGGCAATGTCGTCGGCGAGCTGGGCGGGCGCTTGCGGGTGAAGACCTGGAGCTGGCTCGCCGATCAGGATCCGCAATCGCGGCAGGGCGGTTTCGCCGGTTGGACGGTGGACGGTTCGCCGATCTGGGCCGGTGGGCGCGGCACCAGTCAGATGGTTCTGCGTCATTACGGCCAGGCACTGGCGACGGTGTTGCCGGCGGCATGGCCCGCCGAGGCGGGGCGTTGTGTCGAGGTCGGGCTGTTCTCGCGCTATCCGTTGACGCGGGTTTTGGCGGGCGAGCGGGTGGTGACGTCCGGCCCGCTGCAGGGCGACTACCGCGTCGAATTCGCCAACGGCAATGCGCTGGATATCCACAGCGCCGGCGAATTGTTTCTGCTCAACGACAAACTGGTCGCAAGACTCGATCGCGAAGAATACGTCGCCCGTGTCCTTGAGCGCGAAGCCAAGCCTGAACCCGCTGAAGCCGCCAAGGCACTGGCCGTGGCGATCCGCACGTATCTGCTGCAAAACGCCACGCGCAATGGCGATTGCCTGAGCATCGACGACAGCAGCAACCGTCAGCGTGTCGCCCCGCGCCCGGCCTCGGCGGAGTCGCGCAGCATCGCGGCGTGGACGGCGGATCTGGTGCTGGCCGGTAGCACGGTCACCTATCACTCCGATCAACCCGGCCCGGACAAACTTGCCTGGCAACAAGCCGTTGAACAAGCCAACGCCGGCCAGCGCTACGACGCGATTCTGCTGCACGCCTATCCACGCGCGAGCCTCAGTCGCTGGGACAACCCGGTGGCCTCCTGCGAAGCGCTGCCCGCTGCCCAGGACTGGCTGCAAAAGCAGCGTCGCGGCTGGCGTCCGACGCTGGAAAGCGAAACCGGCTACAACGAAGTCAGCACGTTCGCCGTGTGCAAACTGGCTTTTGGCCGCCCGTTTGTTGATCGCGAACGCCAGCGCATCTACGTGCGTGGTGTGCTGACGCTGCAGGATCGCCTCGACCTGACTCATGAATACCTGCACCTGGCCTTTGAAGCACATCCCAATGGCCAGGATGAAACCTACATCGAAGGGCTCGCCCGTCACCTCTTGCTGGAATAGACCATGACACTCCGTTATCCACAGGTCTTGCTGTTGCTCTGCGCGTTCAATGCATTGCCGATGGCAATGGCCGCCGACAGCGTCAAACTCGACACCCCGGTCGGCGGCTGGCGCACCGGCGCGGCCCAGGGCGAAGGCGAAAACTTCCGCCAGACCGTCAACTACCCGGCCTCCTCGGTGAACACCCCGGTCGGCCAGGCCAACACCGCGCGCATCAGCGGCGAAATCAAAGCCACCCCCAAGAGCAAGGAACCCGGCCGACTGATCGTCAATGGCGTCAGCATGCCGCTGAAAATCGATGACAGCGGCCGTTTCGACCGCCCGTTCTCCTTCCCCAACGGCAGCAACAGCGTCGAAGTGCGTAGCCCCGACGGCCAGCAGCGCCACCGCACCCAGTTCCTCAACGCCAGCGGCGGCGCCACCCCGGCGAAACTGCGCGTACTGCTGGCCTGGGACAGCGACGGCACCGATCTCGACCTGCACCTGATTACCCCCGACGGCGCCCACATCTGGTACGGCGACCGCACCGCCCCCAACGGCGCAGCGCTCGACGTCGACGTCACCACCGGCTACGGCCCGGAAATCTTCGCCATGCCGGCGCCGATCAAGGGCCAGTATCTGGTGTATGTGAACTACTTCGGCGGTGGGTATCGCGGGGATGACGAGGGCGGCGATGAGGCTGTGCAGCCGCTGACCACGGCGCAGGTGACGGTGATTACCGAGGAAGGTACGCCAAGCGAGAAGATGGAGACGTTTATCGTGCCGATGCGGGCGGTGGGGGAGTTGACGTTGGTGAAGTCGTTCAGCTATCCGTGAATTTACTCTCGACGGAGTGAGGTCGGGCGCCGCCAGGAGCGGGCAGCGCCTGCCTAGGGCTCATACTTTGAAACGGCCAACCAGACCTTCCAGCTCATGCCCCAGCCGCGCCAGTTCAATACTCGACGACGCGGTTTCTTCACAGGTACTTGCCGTCTGATCTGAAATGTCGCGAACGTTGATTACGCTGCGATTGATTTCCTCGGTTACGGCACTTTGCTGATCCGCCGCGGTGGCGATCTGCTGATTCATCGACTGGATAATGGATACCTTGGCGGTGATGTTTTCCAAGGCGTTGACGGCGCGATGGGTAAAGTCCACGCTGCTTTCGCTCAGCAGCAGGCTGCTGTCCATGCCTGAAGCGACGGCGTGAGTGCCGCTTTGCACACCGGCGACCAGATTTTCAATTTCTTCAGTGGAGCGCTGGGTGCGCAAGGCCAGATTACGCACCTCATCGGCAACCACTGCGAAACCGCGACCTGCCTCTCCTGCGCGAGCCGCTTCAATGGCGGCATTGAGCGCCAGCAAGTTGGTTTGCTGGGCTACGGCCTTGATCACATCCAGCACACCGCCAATTTTGTCGCTTTGTTCCTGAAGGTGGCGTACAGCCTCTGCCGAGCGGTTGAGTTCTTCCGCCAGACGTTTGATCTGAGCGATGGCATCACCGACGATCTGCTCCCCCTCGCAGGCTTGCTGATCTGCGACAGTGGCGGCAGCCGACGCCTCTTCGGCATTGCGTGCGACGTTTTGCACGGTGGCGGTCATTTCGTTCATTGCAGTGGCAACGTGATCAGTCTCGACTTTCTGATTGTTCACGCCTGTATTCGTTTGCTCGGTAATGGCCGATAGCTGTTCGGCAGCGCTTGCTACCTGGATGACACCGGCCCGAATACCGTCGATCAACTCGTGGAGGTTGAGCGTCATCCGGTGTAGACCCGATTGCAACAGGCCCAACTCATCACGCCGATCAACCTGAACCTGGTGGCTTAAATCACCTTCGGCAATGCGATTGACCGCCTCAAGTGTGCCGCGTAGCGGGGTGACGATCTGTCGATTAATCACCCATGCCGCCAGTGTGCCGAGCAGTAAAGCCAGGGCGGCTACAAGGCTCAGCAGGGTTTTGGCGGACTCGGCATCGGTCGCGCGCTTGGCGTTTTGCGAATCAATGAGTTTTTGCGTGGTGTCGAGCAACTGATCGCCCAACTGCCCCATTCGTTTGAACATGGGTGCCTGATCAATGTTGGGCCTGACCAGTTCTTGCAGCAGTTGTCCATATTCCGTCGCTGCGCTGATCTGTTGCTGAATCAGCTCGTGATCTACCGGTACGATGAATTCTCCTTTGATACTGGTCAGGTGGGCCAGCAGGCTATCCAGCGTTTGCTGCAAGGGGCGATAGGCATCCGGTTGAGGATTGCCACCTATGCGTAAACGAATGATTCGCAAGTCTTTCGTGTAATTACTGACTTGAGCAATCTTTTCGATCTTGATGCCACGCTCGGTCAGTGCGTTAACCGCATACCAGCCGGAGGCTGCGATTAACAACGTAAGTCCTAATACCAGTCCAAACCCCAGACTAAGTTTAGCGCTGACACGGATATCGCTGATCCAGCCGAACATAAGGACTCCAGGTAATGATGGGTTTAGATTGATCTTGGTGTTCTGATGTCGACCCTGAGTCGTGAATCTTTAACTTTGCGGCTGCTATTAATTGAGGGGTGAGTAATTTTTAGTCTGTTGGTCGGAAAAATAGTCAGCGTCGGTGCTACATGATGTCGGGTAACTGAAAGGTTACAGCTTAAAGCCCGCCTGAGTTGTGAGCGCTCTTCGGCGGTTGACCAAAGACATCAAAGGAAGATAAAACAACATGCCTCATTCTTTAGTCGAATAGGCAGAGTTGTCGTGATCTGGATAGCCCGGATTCGCGGACTTTCCTGCGGAATCAGCTGCTGTAACGATTAGATGTGAACCAGCTGCTTCAGGTAAAAAAACAGTTGATCCTGACAGGCTCTGTAGTGGCCTTCGAGCTTTTCCACTTCCCACATTCGAGCTAGCCACACGTCATCACAGGCTGCGTTTATTTGATTGACTGTAGTTTTCCAAGCGATGCGCGCACTGTCTATGGCGTGGAGTAATTGCAGTAGTTTCTCATCTATCGGTATCGTACCCAGCGGGTATTGGCTCAAAGACATTTTAGTTCCAAAACTAACTGGTGGTCGGATTGGCTTTTGTGGTGGTTACTATAATCGCCGGTGTCAACGGGCCAGTATTCGACTAATGGCTAAGAGGGTTTATAAATATTGAGTGTTTTTAGTTTCGGTTATTCACAGGACTTATTCTTGTTTGCGGGCAATCTGGATGGGCGGTGACTTTTTAAAAGTTGACCCGCGATGGGGATTTGCCTGATTCGTTTTAGCGCGGTCAGCCAAGTAACAAACCCATGCTGGTTGTACTTCGCGTTAATTTATCGATGCGACGGATCGGGGGGCACGCCAGCAGATTTTGACCGTCAGAAGCATCTGGCCTGGTTTTCTACGGGCATTAAAAAGCCGGCTTGTGGCCGGCTTCTCGGGGACTGGCTTGGTTTATTTTTGGTAAACCGCGTCAGCCTTCAAAACGTACACCCGGATCTGCGTCCGGCTGTGGGACTTGGTCAGATGTTGGTCTGCCGCGTCAGGCGTCATCTGAGCCGCGGGAGCGGGTCGATGCGCAAATGTGGGGCGCAGGATACTGAGTTTTGTTGGGGATTCCCAGCCTGAAGTGCGGTTTAGAGCGATCTCAGTCGAACAAATTCGAGATTTGTACCGATTATGAGGGCCTCATCGCAAGCAGGCTCACTCCTACAGGGGAGGGCGCGGCTCGGGAGGGGGTCAAAGAAACGGAACCACCGGTCGGCGTTTGCCCAGGGTCGACCACCAGAATACCCAGCCCAGAATATGTATTCGCTGCTCATCGATCTGCGCCGCGCGGAAGATTTCGTCCGGGTGTTCGGCGCTGTTGTGGCTGCGCAGGCGCAGGGCGTTGCCGGGCATGCGGTGCAGGTATTTGATGCGCAGCATGCCGTCGTGTTCGATGGCGTAGATTTCGCCGTCGACCACTTGGGTCAGGCCGCGGTCGATGCCGACGATGGAACCGTCTTCGATGCGTTCGCCCATGCTGTTGCCGATCATGTGCGCGCAGATGGCGTCGGTGTGGCGGATTTCCAGTTGGTCGAGGTGGGCGCGGGGCAGGCGGATGGTGTGCTCGGGGTCGAGGATGACGTGGGTTTTGCCGGCGCCGGTGGTGAGCGGAGTTTCCTTGAAGAACGGCAGTTCGATGTCGTTGGGATCGATGACCGTGTAGACGCCACGGATGGCCTGGGCGTCGAAGGTGTCGCCGTTGCTGGCAGGGGTTTGCAGGCGGGGTGACTCTTTGGTGCCTTCGCCGGTTTTCAGCCAGTCGCTGTTGACCGACAGCAGGCGCGAGACTTCCTCCATGCGATACGCCGGGACGCCCCGGGTGTACCAGTTATGAATGTTTTGGGCTTCCGTGCCCCAGAACTTTGCGAATCCCGTGGTGGTGATGTTCGCTGCTTCCAGGAGTGCCTTGAATCTTGGACCGCTAGTGTTCTTTCTCATAAACACGGAGTCTACGGGCGCGCTAGAGCGGTTTGAATAAACTGGGTGTTCAAAAAACGGCTGTATTTTGCGACTGGATGTAAGACGTGCTTGTGGGAAATTACACACCTTCAAACTTTTCTGTAGTCCGTCGTAAACACGCTGTTTAAGCCGCTTTTCCGGGGCGAAAAAAAACCCGGATCAACCGGGTTTTTTCAAGCGTATCGCAGGTCGTGCAGCTTAGCCCTTGTAGGCAGCAACCGACTTGGTGATCGCGTCGCGAGCGGCGTCAGCGCCAGCCCAGCCTTCGATCTTGACCCACTTGCCTTTTTCGAGATCTTTGTAGTTCGCGAAGAAGTGCTCGATCTGCTGAATCAGCAGCGGCGGCAAGTCGGTGTATTCCTTCACGTCGACGTACAGCTGGGACAGCTTGTCGTGTGGGACTGCGATGACTTTGGCATCGCCGCCGCCGTCGTCGGTCATGTTCAGGATGCCGACTGGACGCGCGCGGATCACCGAGCCTGGAGCAACCGGGTAAGGGGTCACAACCAGCACGTCGAGGGGATCACCGTCGTCAGCCAGGGTGTTCGGGATGTAACCGTAGTTGGCCGGATAGAACATTGGGGTGGCCATGAAACGGTCAACGAACAGGCAATCGCTGTCTTTGTCGATTTCGTATTTGATCGGCGCGTGGTTGGCCGGGATCTCGATCGCGACGTAGATGTCGTTCGGCAGGTCTTTGCCAGCCGGAATCTTGCTGTAGCTCATTGGGCGTTGCCCCCGTAGTTGACCAAAAACACTTGGCCGGATTGACCAAAAAGTGGCGGCGATTATAGGCACATTCCTACGCCGACGCCACGTACCAGAAGTCGTGCAGCGCTTACTCCTGCGCCTGATAGACCGGGTCTGTGGCCTGAAGTTGCCGCAGCCTGCCCAACGGATCCTGCCGGTAGAAAAGCTTCAGTTGCAAGTAGACCTGTGGATAAGCCTCGTGCAGCAGATCCGGGGCACTGAAGAAGTATTCGCTGGTGACCGCGAAGAACTCGGCCGGGTTTTCGGCGGCGTACGGGTCGATGGCGGTTTCGACGTCGGGATCGCGGTCGAGCTGGCGGTTGAGGTCGTCGTAGGCGTGTTGCATGACCGCGGCCCAGTCACTGACGCGCATGTCGGCGTGCAGCGGCGGCAGGCCGTTGGCGTCGCCGTTGAGCATGTCGAGCTTGTGTGCCAGCTCGTGGATCACCAGGTTGTAGCCTTCCCAGCCACCACTGGCCATCACCCCCGGCCAGGCGAGGATGATCGGTCCCTGTTGCCAGGCTTCGCCGCTGTGTTCGCCGTCCCATTCGTGCTCGACCCCGCTGGCATCGCGATGGCGTTGCGGGCTGAGGAAGTCGTCAGGGTAGAGGATGATTTCGTGAAAGCCCTGATACCAGTTCAAGTCGCCCAGATTGAGCAGCGGCAACTGGGCCTGCGCGGCGAGCAGCAGGCGTTGTTCCTGATGCAGTTCGACGCCGGGCAGGGCGGTCAGGTGTTTGTCATCGAGAAACAGCACACAGGCTTCACGCAGCCACTGGTCTTCGGCGGCGCTGATGCCGTCAAGGAAACTCAGATGGTGGCGCACCCGTTGCCACAGTTCGTCGGCAATCGGGTGCCTGGCCAGGATGCGCCGGCGACGCCAGGCGCTCAGTGACCACATCGGCTCAGTGGGTTTCGGCTTTGGCGCCGCCAAAACGGCTGCGCACCACGCCGATGATCATCGGCACCAGCGACAGCAGGATGATGCCGACGACCAGCAGCGACAGGTTCTTCTTGATGAATGGCACGTTGCCAAAGAAGTACCCCAACGTCACCAGACCGCCAACCCACAGGACGGTGCCGAACACGCTAAACGCGAAGAAACGCGGGTACGGCATCTTCCCGACGCCGGCGACGAACGGTGCAAACGTGCGGATGATCGGCAGGAAACGCGCCAGGGTCACGGTTTTGCCGCCGTGCTTGTCGTAGAAATCGTGAGTTTTTTGCAGGTAGTCGCGACGGAAGATTTTCGAGTTCGGATTGCTGAAGAGTTTTTCGCCCGCCGTTCGACCAATCACATAGTTGGTGCTGTCGCCGAGGATGGCCGCGAGCATCAACAGACCGGCCAACAGCACCGGATCCATGCCACCGCCCGCCGCCACGGCACCGGCAATGAACAACAGCGAATCGCCCGGCAGGAACGGCATCACCACCAGCCCGGTTTCACAGAAGATGACAGCGAACAGAATCGCGTAGATCCACGGCCCGTAGTTGGTCACCAGCAAATCGAGGTACACGTCGAGATGCAGGATAAGGTCGAGCGGGTTGAAATCCATGGGGGCACCTGTGGTGACGGCCCGACTCGGCAGGCCTGTGCGGATGATTCGAGTGTAAGCCTACAGCTGGGTGTAGTTTTTCTTACAAGCCGGAAAGCTCGGGATTATACGGTCTGAGAGGTGAAAAGCGCGTTGGTTTTGTAGCGGGGAATGTCGGGGTGTGAGTATTTGTCAGGCGGGCGTTGAGCTTGATGAGGGGAGGCAACACTCGGTCGAGTGCCAAGCAAAAGCAAAAAGATCGCAGCCTTCGGCAGCTCCTACAGGGCAACGCATTCCAATGTAGGAGCTGCCGAAGGCTGCGATCTTTGGGTTCAGAGCTCGTCGCTGATCGGCAACACGTAGTTCTTGAACTCGGTGTCTTCCCTGAAGCCGATGGATTCGTAGGTTTTCTGCGCCACTTCGTTGTTGCTGCTGGTGGAGACGCGCATGCGCACGGCCTGGGTTTCCTTGGCCATTTTCTTGGCGGTGCGGATCAGGTTGTCAGCCACCAGCTGGCGGCGGGCGTCTTCGGCGACATAGATGTCGTTGAGGATCCACACGCGTTTGAGCGACAGCGAGGAAAAGCTTGGATACAGCTGGCAGAAGCCCATCAGCTTCTTGTCGTCATCGTCGGGCAGGGCCAGATAAATCACCGATTCCTTGCGTCGCAGGCGTTTTTCGAGAAACGCGCGGGAGGAATCCGGGTAAGGCAGGGAACCGTAGAACTCGCGATATTTGACGAACAACGGGGTCAGCAAATCCAGGTGTTCGAGGGTCGCTTGAATAATCCGCATGATAGGTCTCGTCTTCAAGTGGCTGTCTTCAACTGCTCTGACGGCGATGGGAAACCCTGGCGGCCGTGCATCGATCCTGCCTGAAAGCAGCGCAGAAACGCAATGCGGAAACGGTTCAGGTTGTGGGCGGATCGAGTAGGAAGTTTCCCTTCATGTCCGCACCTGCGTCCGACTCCAGCGTCTGAACCTGTGCTTCGTCCTTCAAATTGACCCCCGACAACTGCCGCCGGCAGGCTTCGCGCATCAGATACAGCAAGCGATGCGCTGCCATGCCGTAACTCAAGCCCTCAAGCCGGACGTTGGAAATGCAATTGCGGTAGGCATCGGTCAGTCCGACCTTTGGATTGTAGGTGAAATATAAACCCAGGCTGTCGGGCGAGCTGAGGCCCGGACGCTCTCCGATCAGCATCACCACCATTTTTGCGCCAAGCAACTGGCCGATTTCGTCACCGACGGCGACCCGCCCCTGTTCCACCAGTACCACGGGGGCAAGCGACCAGCCGTCGGCGCTCATCTGCTCCTCCAGACGGGTCAGAAACGGCAAGGTATGCCGATGCACCGCCAGCGCCGACAGACCGTCCGCCACCACAATCGCCAGATCGACGCCGCCCGGATGTGCTGCTGCGTAATCCCGAAGGATTTTCGCCGAGTCTTCGCTGAGCTTGCGCCCCAGATCCGGCCGTTGCAGGTAGCTGTTGCGATCCGTCGCCGCGCTGTGCAGCAACAGGCTCTGGCGCCCGCGTTCGCTCAGTTGCGCGCTCAGCCCGGCATGATCGAACGGTAGATGCACCGCGTCCCGTGCCTGGGCGTGGGCGAACTGGAAATCCAGTTGGGCGCGGGTCGGCAGGCTGGTGCCGGTGCGGCCGAGGGCGATGCGCGCCGGCGTCAGGCGGCGCAGCTCCAGCCACGGGTTTTGCGGGTCGACAGGCGGTTTTTCCATAACATTCATCCCAGTTGCGCCAACGCCTGGCGGAAGGCCGGCGGCAGGTTGTTGCCAAAGCGAACCTTGCCGTCCGCCTGGGTGAAGATGCCCATGTTCGCCAGCCATTGCTCGAACTCCGGCGCCGGTTTCAGGCCCAGGGTCTGTCGCGCATAGAGCGCGTCGTGGAACGAGGTGGTCTGGTAATTGAGCATGATGTCGTCGGAGCCGGGGATGCCCATGATGAAGTTGATCCCGGCTACACCGAGCAACGTCAGCAGAGTGTCCATGTCATCCTGGTCGGCTTCGGCATGGTTGGTGTAACAGATGTCGCAACCCATCGGCACGCCGAGCAACTTGCCGCAGAAATGGTCTTCGAGGCCGGCGCGGATGATCTGTTTGCCGTTGTATAAATATTCCGGGCCGATGAAGCCGACCACGGTGTTCACCAGGAACGGCTTGAAATGCCGCGCCACGGCGTAGGCCCGGGTTTCGCAGGTCTGCTGGTCGACACCGTGGTGGGCGTTGGCCGACAGTGCGCTGCCCTGACCGGTCTCGAAATACATCAAATTCTGCCCGAGGGTGCCGCGTTTGAGGCTCAGCCCTGCGTCATAACCTTCCTGCAAGACATTCAGGTTGATGCCGAAACTGGCGTTGGCCGCTTCGGTGCCGGCAATCGACTGAAACACCAGATCCAGCGGCACGCCGCGGTTGATTGCCTCGATCGAGGTGGTGACGTGGGTCAGCACGCAGGCCTGGGTCGGGATGTCGTAGCGCTGAATGATCGCGTCGAGCATTTCCAGCATCGCGCAGATCGAGGCAATGCTGTCGGTGGCCGGGTTGATGCCGATCATCGCGTCGCCGTTGCCGTACAGCAGTCCGTCGAGAATGCTCGCGGCGATGCCGGATGGCTCGTCGGTGGGGTGATTCGGTTGCAGGCGGGTCGACAGGCGTCCGCGCAGGCCGAGAGTGCCGCGAAACTTCGTCACTACGCGGATCTTCTGCGCCACCAGCACCAGATCCTGCACGCGCATGATCTTCGACACGGCGGCGACCATTTCCGGGGTCAGGCCGGGGGCGAGAGCGCGCAGGCTGGTTTCGTCGGCCGCATCACTGAGCAGCCAGTCGCGAAAACCGCCGACAGTGAGGTGGCTGACCACGGCAAAGGCTTGTTTGTCATGGGTGTCGATGATCAGTCGGGTGACTTCATCGGCTTCGTAGGGAATCAGCGCTTCCTGCAAGAAATGCGTGAGCGGGATGTCGGCCAGCGCCATTTGTGCGGCCACGCGCTCGCCGTCATTGAGCGCGGCGACGCCGGCCAGGAAGTCCCCGGAGCGCGCCGGGCTGGCCTTGGCCATGACGTCCTTGAGGCTGTCGAAGCGGTAGGTCTGGGCGCCGACGGAATGGGCAAATGCGGCCATGGGGCGGTGTCCTCCAATAATTGATACATCCTCGTAGGAGCTGCCGAAGGCTGCGATCTTTTGATCTTGATCTTGAAAATGCAGGATCAAAAGATCGCAGCCTTCGGCAGCTCCTACAGGAGGCAGCGTGCACTTCTATATAGCGGGCACCGGGCGAAAGGCCCGGTGCCGGTGCAACTAGATACCTTCGAGCATAGCGTCTGCCGGGGCTTCGGCGCGTTGCTTGGCGGTCAGCTGGAAGTACAGATAGCCAGCGGCCATGAAGCCCAGGAACACACAACCGATCAGCGTGTTGAACCACGCCATCGCCACCAGGCACACCACCGCCAGGAACAGCGCAATTGCCGGCACCACCGGGTAGCCCGGGGCGCGGAAGGTGCGTTCCAGGTTCGGTTCGGTTTTGCGCAGTTTGAACAGGCTGAGCATGCTGATGATGTACATCACGATCGCGCCGAACACCGACATGGTGATCATCGCGGCGGTCAGGGTCATGCCCTGAAGATTGACCAGACCATCGCTGTAGATCGCCGCGATGCCGATCACGCCACCGGCCAGAATCGCCCGATGCGGGGTCTGGAAACGCGACAACTTGGCCAGGCTCTTCGGCAGATAACCGGCGCGGGCGAGGGCGAAGAATTGGCGCGAATAGCCGAGGATGATCCCGTGGAAACTCGCCACCAGGCCGAACAGGCCGATCCACACCAGCATGTGCATCCACGAGGAGTTGTTGCCGACCACCGCTTTCATGGCCTGCGGCAGCGGATCGTTGATGTTCGACAGTTGGCGCCAGTCGCCGACGCCGCCGGCCATCACCATCACGCCGATGGCGAGGAACACCAGGGTCAGGATGCCGCTGACGTAAGCCTTGGGAATCGTGCGTTTCGGGTCCTTGGCTTCTTCGGCCGCCATGGCCGCGCCTTCGATGGCGAGGAAGAACCAGATCGCGAACGGGATCGCCGCAAAGATTCCGGGGATCGAACCCAGGGTGAACTCGTTGGAACCCGACCAGCCATTGAGCACGAAATTGCTGAAGCTGAAGCCCGGTGCGACCACGCCCATGAACACCAGCAGCTCGGCGACCGCCAGCACGGTGACCACCAACTCAAAGGTCGCAGCAATGCTGACGCCGAGGATGTTCAGGGTCATGAACACGAAGTACGCGCCGACCGCTGCCACCTTCGGATCAAGCTCCGGGTACTGCACGTTGAGGTAGGCGCCGATCGCCATGGCGATGGCCGGTGGGGCGAAAACGAATTCGATCAGGGTGGCGATGCCGGCGATCAACCCGCCTTTCTCGCCGAACGCCCGACGGCTGTAGGCAAACGGCCCGCCCGCGTGGGGAATCGCGGTGGTCAGTTCGGTAAAACTGAAGATGAAGCAGGTGTACATGGTCGCGACCATCAGCGCCGTGACCAGAAATCCGAGGGTGCCCGCCGTGCCCCAGCCGTAACTCCAGCCGAAGTATTCGCCGGAAATCACCAGGCCGACGGCAATGCCCCAGAGGTGCAGGGTGCCGAGTGTGGGTTTGAGCTGTGTGGTGGAAGTCATAAGTCCTCTCTGTTTTTTATTGTTCGATCTGTTGGACTTTCGGGTGCAGTGGTTGGGTGGATGGATGCTGTTCACGCAGCGGCAGTTTTCGCGCAAACCTGAATGACGGGTACGCAAGGGCCGTGCCAGCGCGGCCAGGCCTTGTGTTGTGTCATTGAGGACGCCAATCGCGAGCAGGCTCACTCCTACAGGAGGGATGCGGTGCAATTGCAGGAGTGAGCCTGCTCGCGATAGCGGTCGATAGGGCAACACCGAAACATCAGTGTCGCCCCAGGGTTTTAGAAGAAGCCCAACGGATTGATGTCGTAGCTCACCAGCAGGTTTTTCGTCTGCTGATAGTGATCAAGCATCATCTTGTGGGTTTCGCGGCCGACGCCGGACTTCTTGTACCCGCCGAACGCGGCATGCGCCGGGTACAGGTGGTAGCAGTTGGTCCACACGCGACCGGCCTTGATCGCGCGACCCATGCGGTAGGCGCGGTTGATGTCGCGGGTCCACAGGCCGGCACCGAGACCGAACTCGGTGTCGTTGGCAATCGCCAGGGCTTCGGCTTCGTCCTTGAAGGTGGTGATGCTCACCACCGGGCCGAAGATTTCTTCCTGGAACACGCGCATTTTGTTGGTGCCCTTGAGCAGGGTCGGCTGGATGTAATAGCCGGTCGCCAGACTGCCCTCGAGTTTTTCCACCTTGCCGCCGGTCAGCAGTTCGGCGCCTTCACCCTTGGCGATTTCCAGGTACGACAGGATCTTGTCGAACTGCTGCTCGGACGCCTGGGCGCCGACCATGGTGTCGGTGTCCAGCGGATCGCCGCGTTTGATCTGGCTGACTTTCTTCATCACCGCTTGCATGAATTCGTCGTAGATCGACTCCTGCACCAGTGCGCGGGACGGGCAGGTGCACACTTCGCCCTGGTTGAAGAACGCCAGCACCAGACCTTCGGCCGCTTTCTCGATGAAGCTCGGTTCGGCCTGCATGATGTCTTCGAAGAAGATGTTCGGCGACTTGCCGCCCAGCTCCACGGTGGACGGAATGATGTTCTCGGCCGCGCATTTCATGATGTGCGAGCCGACCGGGGTCGAGCCGGTGAAAGCGATCTTGGCGATGCGTTTGCTGGTGGCCAGCGCTTCGCCGGCTTCTTTGCCGAAGCCCTGCACCACGTTGAGCACGCCCGGTGGCAGCAGATCACCGATCAGCTCCATCAGGACGCAGATGCCCAGCGGGGTTTGCTCGGCAGGTTTGAGCACCACGCAGTTGCCGGCAGCCAGCGCCGGGGCGAGTTTCCACGCGGCCATCAGCAGCGGGAAGTTCCACGGGATGATCTGACCGACCACGCCCAGTGGTTCATGGATGTGATAGGCCACGGTGTTGCCGTCGATTTCGGCAGCGCTGCCTTCCTGGGCGCGCAGGCAGCCGGCGAAGTAGCGGAAATGGTCGGCGGCCAGCGGGATGTCGGCGTTGAGGGTTTCGCGGATGGCTTTGCCGTTGTCCCAGGTTTCGGTGATCGCCAGCAGTTCGAGGTTTTCTTCGATGCGGTCGGCGATTTTCAGCAGGATCAGCGAGCGCGCCTGCACAGAGGTCGCGCCCCACGCGTCGGCGGCGGCGTGGGCGGCGTCCAGTGCCTTGTCGATGTCTTCGGCAGTGGAACGGGGGAATTCGGCAATCGGTTGGCCATTCACTGGCGAGGTATTGGTGAAGTACTGACCTTTGACAGGCGCGACGAACTCGCCGCCGATGTAGTTACCGTACTTGCTCTTGAACGAGACTTTGGCGCCTTCAGTACCGGGGTGAGCGTAACGCATGATGATGTTCTCCTTGGCTTTGTACTTATTAGAGAAACGCGCAAGTGCGCTTGCTATAAGCGTAGAGCAAAGGTCGGGCCACTGCCGTGCAGGTCAGGCAAATCAAGGCCTTGCGGGTTTTTTGTCGGACGGGCGGGTGATGCCTGTGATGGTTTCGGTACAGAGGGGGTGACAGTTTGTACCGCTTTTGGCACAGCCTGTGACCGGCCGGTCTTGCCAGCATTGCAATGCCGGCCGGCCTGGAGGATCCTCAGCCAACAGAAACCCTGTAGGAGCTGCCGCAGGCTGCGATCTTTTGATTTTGCTTTCTTGCAGATCAAGATCAAAAGATCGCAGCCGCGGCAGCTCCTACACGAGGTTTGCGTCGACCTTTCGGGGAGAATAATAAGAAATGCACGACAACCATTTGAGTCGCCATGCCCAACAGGTGCTCACCGTGACCCAGGGCAAGCCGCACCTGCACGGGCCCGGTGCCGATCCGTCGATTGCCCGTTCGTGGCTGCGTTGTCTTGAGGACTATCATCTCGACCCGGCGCTTGCCATGGCGCCCACCGTGCTCGAACACGGGCGCGTCCTCGAAAGCCGCGAGCGCCTGCAACAGGTGTTGCAGATTGCCGGCAATGAAATGAGCAGCCTGCATCAACAACTGTCTGGCGCCGGCCATGCGGTGCTGCTGACCGATGCGCGTGGGGTGATCCTCAACTGCGTCACCGCACCAGCCGAACGCAAGATTTTCGAACGTGCCGGCCTCTGGCTCGGCGCCGACTGGAGCGAAGCCTGCGAAGGCACCAATGGCATCGGCACCTGCCTGGTCGAGCGCCAGGCGCTGACCATTCACCAGGACGAACACTTTCGCGGCCGTCACACCGGCCTGACCTGCTCGGCGAGTCCGGTGTTCGACCCGCACGGCGAATTGCTCGCGGTGCTCGACGTGTCCTCGGCGCGCCACGATGTCTCGCGGCAGAGCCAGTTCCACACCATGGCGCTGGTCAACCTGTCGGCGAAGATGATCGAGAGCTGCTATTTCCTGCGTTGCTTCGATAACCAGTGGTTGCTGCGTTTTCACTTGCAGGCCGAATCCGTCGGCCTGTTCAGCGAAGGGCTGCTGGCGTTTGACGGAGAAGGGCGGATCAGCGCGGTCAACCAGAGTGCGCTGAACCTGCTGGGGCATATTCGCGGTGGCTTGCTGGGCAAACCGGTGGAAGCGTTTTTCGATTGCTCGCTGGACGAACTGCTCGGCCGCGCCAGCGCCAATGCCAGCGCCAGTTGGCCGTTGCGCACCCGCGACGGGCGGCATCTGTTTGCCTTGCTGCGTGGTGAATCGCGCAAACCGCTGCCGATTACGCCGGCCCCGGTTGTGGCTCGGGCGCAACCATTGGCGGGCATTTGCCTCGGTGACGCGGCGCTGCAAGCCGATTTTCGCAAGGCGTTGCGTGTGTTCGAGCGCGACGTGCCGCTGCTGATCAACGGCGAGACCGGCTCCGGTAAGGAAGCCTTCGCCAAGGCTGTGCATCACGCCAGCCAGCGCGCCAACAAAGCCTTCGTCGCCCTCAACTGCGCGGCGATTCCCGAGAGCCTGATCGAGAGCGAACTGTTCGGTTATCGCGGCGGCAGTTTCACCGGCGCGCGCAAGGACGGCATGCGCGGCAAGTTGCAGCAGGCCGATGGCGGCACCTTGTTCCTCGATGAAATCGGTGACATGCCGCTGGCGCTGCAGACCCGTTTGTTGCGGGTGCTGGAAGACCGACAAGTGGTGCCGATCGGCGGCGAGCCGGAGGCGGTCAACGTGCGGATCATCAGCGCCACGCACCGCAATCTGTTGGAGCGGGTCGAAGACGGCAGCTTCCGCGAAGATCTGTATTACCGGCTCAACGGTCTCGAAGTCGCGCTACCGGCGTTGCGCGAGCGCAGTGACAAATCGCAGTTGCTGGATTTCCTGCTGGCCGAGGAGGCGGGCGGGGAGGTGATCGTCATCGACGAACCGGCGCGCCAGGCGTTGCTGGCCTTCAACTGGCCGGGCAATGTGCGGCAGTTGCGCAATGTCCTGCGTACGCTGGCGGCGTTGTGCGATGACGGGCGGATCGGGCTGGAGGATCTGCCAGCGATGATTCGTCAGGTGCGGCCGCCAGCGGTGGAATCCATTCCCTGCGAGCAACCTCTCGAGGATGCCGAACGATTGGCGTTGCTCAATACTCTTGAACGCACGCGCTGGCACATGACTCACACCGCCGAGCAACTGGGCGTGAGCCGCAACACCCTCTACAGAAAGCTGCGCAAACACGGCATCGCCCGAACCGGATAAATCCCCCTGTAGGAGCTGCCGAAGGCTGCGATCTTTTGATCTTGTTCTTTATAGGATCAAAAGATCGCAGCCTCGTTGCACTCGTCAGCTCCTACAGGTGGGGTAGTGATCGTGGTGGTGGGTGATGGTGTCAGCTAAAGAGTGCGATTTTCCCCTCCCTACGCTAACCTGCGGCCATGTTTTACGAGGTCGACTATGCACATTCATATTCTGGGTATCTGCGGGACTTTCATGGGCTCGATGGCGGTTCTGGCCAAAGAGTTGGGCCATCACGTGACCGGTTCCGACGCCAACGTCTATCCGCCGATGAGCACGCAGCTTGAGGCCCAGGGCATTCAACTGACCCAAGGCTACGACCCGGCCCAGCTCGATCCGGCGCCGGATCTGGTGGTGATCGGCAACGCCATGTCCCGCGGCAACCCGGCGGTGGAATATGTGCTGAACAAGGGCCTGCCGTACGTCTCCGGTCCGCAGTGGCTGGCCGATCACGTGTTGCAAGGTCGCTGGGTGCTGGCGGTCGCCGGTACACACGGCAAGACCACCACCAGCAGCATGCTCGCCTGGGTGCTGGAACATGCCGGCATGAGCCCGGGGTTCCTGATCGGTGGCGTGCCGCAGAATTTCTCGGTGTCCGCGCGCCTGGGCGGTACGCCGTTCTTCGTGATTGAGGCTGACGAATACGACAGCGCGTTCTTCGACAAGCGTTCGAAGTTCGTCCACTACCGCCCGCGCACCGCGATCCTCAACAACCTTGAGTTCGATCACGCGGACATCTTCCCCGATCTGCCGGCCATCGAGCGACAGTTTCACCATTTGGTGCGCACCATTCCGAGTGAAGGTCTGGTGATTCATCCGACCACCGAGCCTGCCTTGCAGCGCGTGATCGAAATGGGCTGCTGGACCCCGGTGCAAACCACCGGTGCCGGTGGTCAGTGGCAGGTCAAGTTGCTCAAGGATGACGGTTCGGCGTTCGAGGTGATGTTCGAGGGCGTGTCCCAAGGCACCGTCGAATGGGAGTTGACCGGGCAGCACAACGTCGCCAACGCCTTGGCTGCTTTGGCGGCGGCGCGGCATGTCGGTGTGGTGCCATCGATGGGCATCGCCGGGTTGAGCGCGTTCAAGAACGTCAAACGCCGGATGGAGAAAGTCGCCGAAGTGCGCGGCATCACCATCTATGACGACTTCGCCCACCACCCGACCGCGATCGCCACTACTCTCGACGGTCTGCGCAAACGCATCGGCGACGCACCGCTGATCGCGATCATCGAACCGCGTTCCAACTCGATGAAGCTCGGCGCGCACCGTGACGGTTTGCCCGACAGCGTGGTCGATGCCGATCAGGTGATCTGGTACGCCCCGGCCAACCTCGGCTGGGATCTGGGTGCCACTGCCGCGTTGTGCACCGTGCCGTCGATCGTCAGCGATTCGCTCGAAGGCATCATCGAGCGCGTGAAGAGCCAGGCCCAACCCGGCACTCATGTGGTGATCATGAGCAACGGCGGCTTCGGCGGCCTGCACGGCAAACTCGCCGAGGCGCTTAAATGAACACTCTTTCCCAGGACGGCGGCCCGGAACGCATCACGCTGGCGATGACCGGTGCTTCCGGCGCGCAGTACGGTTTGCGCCTGCTCGATTGCCTGGTGCGCGAAGATCGCGAAGTGCACTTCCTGATCTCCAAAGCTGCGCAACTGGTGATGGCCACCGAGACCGACGTCTCGCTGCCGGCCAAACCGCAGATGATGCAGGCGTTCCTGACCGAGTACACCGGGGCGGCCTCCGGGCAGATCCGCGTGTACGGCAAGGAAGACTGGATGTCGCCGGTAGCCTCGGGCTCCGGCGCGCCGGCAGCGATGGTTGTGGTGCCATGCTCCACCGGCACCTTGTCGGCGATTGCCACGGGCGCCTGCAACAACCTGATCGAGCGGGCGGCGGACGTGACGCTGAAGGAGCGTCGCCAGTTGATTCTGGTGCCGCGCGAGGCGCCGTATTCGAGCATTCATCTGGAGCACATGCTCAAGCTGTCGAACATGGGCGTGACCATCCTGCCGGCCTCGCCGGGCTTCTATCACCAGCCGCAGACCATTGATGACCTGATCGATTTCGTCGTGGCGCGGATTCTCAATTTGCTGGGCATTCCTCAGGACATGCTGCCGCGTTGGGGCGAGCATCATCTGAGCAGCGATGAATAAGCTGCTGACGATTGTGCTGGCGCTGCAACTGGCCGGCTGCGCCACCGTGCGTACGCTGGATGCGGCTAAGCCGGGCGCACCGGTGGTGTATTCCGGGACGCGGCTGGATTTGTATGCGATGAACGGCGGGTGTTGTGCAATGGACCGTTTCGGGGCTGAAGCGCCGAGCTATCCGGGGGTGGACCTGCCGGCGAGTGCCTTGCTCGATACGCTGTTGTTGCCGTTGTCGTTGCTCACCGTGATCGGCGTGGGGTTTCAGGCGACTGGCGGATTGTAAAAGCAAAAGATCGCAGCCTTCGGCAGCTCCTACAGGGTGAACATAAATCCCGTGTAGGAGCTGCCGAAGGCTGCGATCTTTTGATTCTGGGAGTGCTGCGCACTCCATCGTCAGCTTGCTGGCGATTGCATTGATTACTTGCCGAGTTTGCGCAGCTCATCCGACTCGACAATCCGCACCCCATCCTGCTCCTCAAGCGCCAGGCGCCACATCGCCCGGGCCAGTTGGCAGGCTTCGATGCCGCGGTATTTGCCGGGGATCAGTTTGGAGAACGGCGCGGCCAGTTGTTCGCCCAGGCGCGGTTCGGTGCGCTCACCCAAGAGCAGCGACGGCCGGCAAATGGTCAGTTGCGGCCAGTTCTGGGCGCGCAGCGCTTGTTCCATTTCGCCTTTGACCCGGTTGTAGAAAATCGATGACTTCGGATCGGCGCCCAGCGCACTGATCACGATCAGATGCCGTGCGCCCATTTCCCGGGCGCGCTTGGCGAACGCCACCACCATGTCCAGATCCACCGCGCGAAATGCCGCTTCCGAGCCTGCCTGCTTGATGGTGGTACCGAGGCAGCAGTAGGCGATATCGACGCGACCGCTGAGTTGCGGCAGAAAGGCCTGTGGGTCGCCGACCGGGTTTTCCAGGTGCGGATGTTCAGCCAGTGGCCGGCGCGACGGGGCGAGCACGCGGGTGATCGTCGGCTCGTTGAGCAAGCGGTCGAGCAGGTGTTCACCGGTCAATCCGGTGGCTCCGGCAAGCAATACGTGCTGAGGCGTCAAGTACATTGTGTCTCTCCCTTGATACTGTTCAGCTTAGTTGCTGTTTGTCGCTCCGTCGTTCAATGCAGCGCTTTGCAAAGCTTTTCTTGCTTGCTGTTTGCGCAGCAGTTGCCAGTGCGACAGCACAGTCTTGGGTGCCCAGATCTGTGGTTCCGAGGCTTCGAAATTGTCGGCCAGTTCACGCTCGGCAACGGTGGCCTTGGCCAGTTTGAAGGCTTGTTCCAGATCGTCGGTCTGGTTCAGCGCCTGGGCGAACAAGGCGTCGCCGAAGTAGGTGAAGTTGGCTTCTTCCGAGCAGCCGAACGACACGCGATCGGCACGCGAGGCGGTCATGATCAGTGTGCGCTCATCTTTCAACGCAGGGATGAAACCACCGGAATAGCACGATGAAATCACGATCACCTTGTCGCGATTTTTCAGCGGTGCGAGCACGGCGGCGAGTTCATCGGCGGGCAGGTCGGCCAGCTCCATGCGTGGCTGGTCGAGCACCAGTTCGTGTTCGGCGGTGCCGTGGCTGGTCAGGTAGATGAATACCAGATCTTCCGGGCCACTGCGTTCGGCCAGGATCTGCGCGGCGCGGCGCAGGTTTTCGCGGGTGGCCATCGGCCGGTCGCCGAGGTGGTCGCGGTGGTTGACCAGACGAATCTGGCCGTAAGCACCGAAACGCGTGGTGAGCATGTTGGCGACGTAGTCGGATTCGCGTAGGAACACGCTTTGCTTGCCGTCGCCACCGAGGGTCAGGGTGTACAGCTCGACCGCCGGCGTCGAGGCGGGCACGGCGGACAGCGCGTCATCGAGCAGGCGGCCCTGAGCCAGCAAACCGAGTTCGAGGATGTCGGGCAGGAGCTTGCCGTCGGCGTCGCGCACCCGTTGGCTGTTGATCCAGGTGCCGCTGAGTACGGTGCCATCGGTCAGCACCAGGGTGCCGCGTCCGGCGTAGCTGTCGTTGTCGAAACCGCCAATGTAGAAACTGCCGTCAGACAGATTCAAACGGCCCTGACCGCTGAAGCGCCAGTCATTGAAGTAGCCGATGTAATGGCTGCCGTCGGTGCCGATCAGTTCACCCTTGCCGGTCAGTGCGCCTTCCTTGAACTGGCCGAGCCACACGTCGCCATCGGCGTTTTCATAGCGGCCCTTGCCGTGCAACTGGCTGTTCTTGAAACCACCGACATAGATGTCGCCATCGGCACTGTTGAAGGTGCCATTGCCTTCGAGCTGGCCGTTGACGAAATGGCCGCTGAACGAGTTGCCGCTGGCGTCGCCGCGTTGGCCTTCGCCGTTGGGTTTGCCGTGGGCGAACTGGCCCTGATACGAGCTGCCGTCGTCCATTTCCAGGCGGCCCAGCCCGGAATACTGGTCGGCCTTGAACTCGCCACGGTAGGTCATGGCGTTTTCCTTGAGGGTACCTTCGCCGTCGCGCCGGCCCTGCCTGAAGCCGCCGGTGTAACTGCTGGCGTTGGTGGTCAGACTGCCCTGACCATCGAACAGGCCCTGCTGGAACTGGCCGCGATAGATCTCGCCGTTACTGCCGTGCCACTCACCCTGGCCATGCCATTGGCCCTTGTCGAACTGCCCGGCGTACCAACTGCCGTTGGGATAGTCGACCCGGCCCTGGCCTTGCAGCAAGCCGTTGACCAGTTCGCCGCGATAGCGTCCGCCGTCCGGCAGGCGCGCATCCGGAGGCAACAGCGATTCGCCGTCGCCGCACGCGGTGAGCATCAGGATCAGGGCAAGGGGTGCAAGGGAAGCGAGTGGGCGCATAGCGGGATCCGGGCAATTAGGCGACCGAGTATGCCGCAGCTATGTGACCTTATACAGCCGGTAAAAACAGCGCTGATGCGAAACAGCGTGCGCTGTTTCGCATCCGGTGACTCAAACGAAGCAGAGCGACAGCGGCTCGGCGATGTAGGCCGGTTTGTCCGAGCCCTCTATCTCAAGCGTGGCGGTGGCCTTGAGCAGCCATTGACCGGGTTTCTTCTCGGTCACTTCGGCCAGATCGACCTTCAGGCGAACTTTTGAATTGACCTTCACTGGCTGGATGAAACGCACACTGTCCAGACCGTAGTTGACCACCATCTTCAGGCCTTGCGGCAGCACGAGGATGTCTTCCATCAGTTTGGGGATCAGCGACAGCGACAGGAAACCGTGGGCAATGGTGCTGCCAAATGGCGTTTGCGCGGCTTTGACCGGATCGACATGGATGAACTGATAATCCCCGGTGGCTTCGGCGAACAGGTTGATGCGCTCCTGATCGATGGTGAGCCATTCGGAACGTCCGAGTTCCTTGCCGACATAATCTTTGAGCTCTGCAACGGGAACATAGGGCATTGAGACTCTCCTTGGGTTCATCGGTTTTATAGTTTTTCAGGTGGGGGATTTGACCGCCCTGCGAACCACTGTAGATCAACATGGCGATTTGCTCCGGTCAACCGACCATGCTTTTGGCGAATGCCGATCCATAGCGCTGCCGTGCTTATAATGCCGATGACTTGCGGGGGGAGATGTCTGATGTTGTTACGTGGCCTGACCATGCTGGTGCTGTTCCAACTGCTCGGCACGGCGCTCAACCATTTGCTGTTGCCGGTGCTGCCGGGGCCGATCATCGGCCTGCTGCTGTTGCTGGTGTTCCTGATCATTCGCGGTGAAGTCGGCGAGCCGCTGAACCTGGCGGCCGGCAGCCTGCTGCGTTATCTGCCGTTGCTGCTGGTGCCGCCGGCGGTGGGCGTGATGGTTTATGCGAGCGACATTGCCGCCGATTTCTGGGCGATTGTCGGCGCACTGGTGCTGTCGCTGATCCTGTCGATGGCCTTCGCCGGGGTGCTGATGCAGCGCCTGGTCAAGCGACACGCGCCGCACTCGGAGGAGTCCTGATGCTCTTCGATTGGCAAGGCGCCTGGGTCTCGGTGATCCATCACCCGCTGTTCGGCATCGGCATCACCCTGGGTGCCTATCAACTGGTGCTGGCGGCGTTCGAGAAAACCCGCTGGATCTTTCTGCAACCGGTTCTGGTCTCCATGCTGTTGGTGATCGGTGTGCTGGTCGGCTGCGGCCTGACCTACGCCGAGTACCGCAAGAGCACCGAGATCCTCAGCATTTTGCTGGGCCCGGCGACAGTGGCGCTGGCAGTGCCGCTGTATCTCAACCTCAAACGCATCCGCCAATTGTTCTGGCCGATTTTTACTACGCTGGTGATAGGCGGGGTGGTCGCCACGGGCATGGGTGTGTTGCTGGGCTGGTGGTTTGGCGCCGAGCACATGATTCTGATGACCATGGCGCCGAAGTCGGTGACCTCGCCGATTGCGATGCTGGTGGCCGAACAGATCGGTGGAGTCGCGGCGCTGGCGGCGGTGTTCGTGTTGATCACCGGGGTGATCGGCGCGATCTTCGGCCCGGCGTTGCTGACCCGCCTCGGCGTGCACAGCCCGGAGGCGCGTGGCATGGCGTTGGGCATGACCGCGCACGCGGTCGGCACCTCGGTGGCCTTGCAGGAAAGTGATGAATGCGGCGCCTTTGCGGCGCTGGCGATGAGTTTGATGGGCGTGGCCACGGCGGTATTCCTGCCGTTGGCGGTGTCGATGGTGGTCTAAGGAAATGTCTATGAGTCTGCCGCTTTTCCCGCTGAACACGGTGCTGTTTCCCGGCTGCAACCTCGACTTGCAGATCTTCGAGGCGCGTTACCTGGACATGATTGGTCGCTGTATGAAACAGGGTGGCGGCTTCGGCGTGGTGTGCATTCTCGACGGTCACGAAGTTGGCGTCGCACCACAAGGTTTTGCTCTGGTCGGCTGTGAAGCGCGGATCACCGATTTCCAGCAGCAGGACAATGGCCTGCTGGGGATTCGCGTGCAGGGCGGGCGGCGTTTCCATGTGCTGCGCACTGAAGTGCAGCGCGATCAACTGATCCTCGCCGACGTCGAATGGCTCGACGATGAGCCGGAACAACCGTTGCAGGATGAAGACGCCGATCTGGTGGCGCTGCTCAGGGCTCTGGCCGAGCACCCGATGGTCGAGGCGTTGAACATGGGCAACGAAGCGCTGGGGCAGCAGTCGCTGGCCAATCAGTTGGCGTATCTGCTGCCGTTCGCCGAAGAAGACAAGATTGACCTGCTGCAACTCGACGATCCGCAGCAGCGGCTGGATGCGATCCAGGCGCTGCTCGATGAGTTGCAGGGCGAGTTGTTCGCGTAGTTGCACTCTGAATTAACTCGTGGCCTCTGCCAGTATTGTTTTGCTTTCGTCTTTGCCTTACTTTTTATTCATCAACAGGAAGTTGGTGGTCTTAATAATTGTAAGGATGAAGTCATGACTGTTTACGAGGACGAATGGGCGTTTTGGGATGACATAGCGGGAAAGTATATTTTCAAACACGCAGATACCGATCGCAACGTTACAAACGTTATTGAGGCGGCCGGTGTTTACGCTGACCTGATGGTCATCGCTCGTCGCAAAAGAAGGGCAGCTAAAATCCCTGAAGGCGATATGCCGAGAGTTTCAATGACAGCGGCCAGTTTTATGGCAGCCGGCGCATCCAGGTAAACCCAATATTTTAATAAAGACCCACGATTGTCGTGGATAGACAGTCTGGCGTCTGTGTGAGTGTTTTTATGTCTCTAATAAATATCAATAACAATTCATTTACAGTAAATCTTTATGTCGACGGCCTGCCGGTAGTGCTTAGTCAGCAGCGCCTGAAGCAGCGTCTGCGCGATTCGCGGATCATCAGGCGCGAGCGGCTGGAGGTCGAAGCCGCTCTTGCCAGTCGCGAGGGTTCGGACTTTCTTACATTGGCTGATCATGAAGATGACAAACCGCTGTTGCTCAGGTTTACACCCCAAGGTGACAAGTATGTCATTCAGACGATTTTAAAAGGTGATTATGATCAGGGGTACTTGGCAATCAGTCAGTCTGCTCGCCATGTTTTTGTCGGTGATGTTGCTCAGGGTAGTCAATTCACGTTGGTGAAACATGATGTAGAGAATGCCCGGTTCAGCGATCTGGATAAAGGCCCCTGTCATGTTGCTCTCGCGGCTAAGGGGCGTAACGCGATATACCTGGCCAGTGAAAATGGTAGACGCTACTTCAAGGATGTTGATCCCAATATGAGTCAGCATGATGCGTTCAATAACACGCCGGTTACGTTTATTCTGAAAGTTATCGACAGACCCGAAGAAGGATGATGAGCGCCAACCGAATTAATCCGGCAATCTCGGCCGCGCTTCATCAACGTTGTCATCAATAGGCGTAACGCAACATCGTGTGCGGCAAATGGCGCAGGACGAACAGGCTGAACAACACCAGCAGCGCCGGCAGAATCAGCCACCAGACTTTGAACGGCATCGGGTTGAGCGGCGTCTGGCGCTGACTCAGCCACAGGCCTGCTGCACACACGCACGCCGCGAGCATCGCGCCCGCCAGGATATCCGTCGGCCAGTGCGCGCCCAGATACACCCGCGACAAGGCAATCGACAGCGCCGGTATACAGCCGAGCAGCAGCCAGGTCAGGCGCATGCGCGGCGGTTGGCCGCGCCCGGCGAGGACCGCGAGCACCAGAAACAGCGCGAACGAACCCGAGGCATGGCCGCTGGGCATGCTGTAACTGGTCAGCGGATCGGTCAGCACTTCCGGGCGTACCCGGGCGAAAAACTGTTTGGTGCCCGTGTTGAGCAGCGCCGTGCACAGTAGCGTACCGCCGGCAAAGATTGCCTGGCGCCATTGCCGGCACAGCAGCAACAGACCGGTGAGCAGGGCGCTGAACATCAGCATGTTGTGGAATTCACCGATCAGGGTGAGCGTCACCGCGATTTCATCCAGCATCGGCTGACGATGTTCCTGTACCAATGTCATGACACCCTGATCGAGGGCGCTCAGATACGGATAGCCAACGAACAGCCCGATCAGAATCAACAGGCTCATGCTGCTGATCCAGACGGTCGCCCGGCGATGCTGGCGCAAGCTGCTGTTGACGCTCAGGCCGACCATCACCGCGATACTGGCGGCGACGATGCCGGCCTGCAGCCAGAAACCTTCCGGCAGCGGCAAGCGGATCGCCGCGCCAGTGGCCCAGCCCGGCAGCAGGTAGGCGACGCTCCAGCCGGCCGCGGCCAGCAGGCTGACGGCGGCAAAGCGCGGGAAGGGCATGTCGCACATGCCGGCGACCATCGGCAGCATCGGCCGCAACGGGCCGATAAAACGCCCGACCAGCAGGCTGGCGATGCCGTAACGCTGGAAGTAGGTTTCTGCACCGGCCATCCACTCCGCATGGTGGCGTAGCCCCGGCAGGCGGCGGATGTTCTGGTGGAAATGCCGGCCGAGGAAGTACGAAATCATGTCGCCCAGAATCCCGCCGAGAAAGCCCAGCAGCAGGGTCTCGCTCAACGACAGCGCGCCACTGCCAGCCAATACGGCGACAGCAAACAGCAACACCGTGCCCGGCACGATCAGCCCGGCAATCGCCAGGCACTCCACGCAGGCGACGATAAACACCGCTGCGGCCAGCCACTGCGGATTGGCGGCAAGCCACCCGGTCACGCTATCGAGCCATGGGCCCATACAAACAACTCCATCAAATCTTCAATTGATCCTTGTAGGAGTGAGCCTGCTCGCGATGGCGCCCGGTCAGTCGATTTCTTCGTTGACTGATACACCGCTATCGCGAGCAGGCTCACTCCTACAGTGAGTTCCTTTACTTCAGACCTGCCTCTAACCCCGGCAGCAGGAAGTAATCGCGCCCTTCGACCTGACCCCGACGTAGCGGGTTCCGCGTGCACCATTGTGCGTAACTGGCGTCGACGAAACGGTACATCAGGTGTTCGTCGCGGCCATGGGGGATGCCCAGGCGGGTGGTTTGAATGATCTGCGCCGGCGCCGGCCCGGTGTCTTCCACCAGCAGCACTTCATGATCGAAACGCTTGGCGTCCCACACCGGCACCTTCAATCCCAGTGCCTTGCACAGCAATGTCTGGCCGGCGCACAGCTTTTGCGAAGGCCGTGGGCGCCCCTGAGCATCAGGGTTGTTCAGCAGCATTTGCGCCAGGCTCGCCGGCCCGCTGATTTCATCGACCCACGGGTAGGCGGATTTGATCAGCACCGCGTTGCCCGGCCCTTGGGCACTGAAGTTCAGCGAATCACCGCCGCGGGCGTAATACATATAGATGTGCCCGCCATCCAGAAACAAGGCCTTACGCTTTTCCGTGTAGCCGAGGGACGCATGACTGCCTTTTTCCGCGCAGTAATAGGCTTCGGTCTCGATGATCCGGGCGCTGAGCCACAAATCGCCGACCCGGTGGCGGATGACTTTGCCGAGCAGGTCGCGGGCCAGCAGCTGCGCGTCACGGTCGAAAAAAGCGTCCGGAAGGCCCAGAGGCAGGCGCTCGGCGGTGGCGCGAACGGTCAGGTTGGACATGGCAAACGGTGTTTATCCAGGCGAAGGAGGTCGTGATGATAACAATCCGAGGCTTAATTACGGCTGAACGTCGGCAAATTGCAGTCCATTTCGACCATCCGCCTGTCACCGCTGTTAGTCCCGGGACGCGACAGCTATAATCTGCCGCTTTCCTCTTTGCCAAGACCCCAGCAGACCATGACTGAGTCCGTTCTTGACTACATGACCCGATTGGGTCGCGCCGCCCGCGAAGCTTCCCGGGTCATCGGCCGTGCCAGCACCGCGCAGAAAAACCGCGCCCTGCAGGCTGCTGCCAATGCCCTGGACGCGGCACGCGCCGAGCTGGCCGCCGCCAATGAACAGGACCTGGCTGCCGGCCGCGCCAATGGCCTGGAGCCGGCACTGCTGGAGCGTCTGGAACTGACCCCGGTGCGCATCGACGGCATGATCGTCGGCTTGCGCCAGGTCGCAGCATTGCCGGATCCGGTCGGTGCGATCCGCGACATGAGCTTTCGCCCGTCCGGCATTCAGGTCGGCAAGATGCGCGTGCCGCTGGGCGTGATCGGGATCATCTACGAATCCCGTCCCAACGTGACCATCGATGCCGCCAGCCTGTGCCTGAAGTCGGGCAACGCGACCATCCTGCGAGGTGGCTCCGAAGCGATTCATTCCAACCGGGCGATTGCCGCGTGCATCCAGCGCGGTCTGGCCGAGGCCGAATTGCCGGCAGCGGTGGTGCAAGTGGTCGAAACCACCGACCGTGCCGCCGTTGGCGCGATGATCACCATGCCCGAGTACGTCGACGTGATCGTGCCGCGCGGTGGCCGAGGCCTGATCGAGCGCATCAGCCGCGATGCCCGCGTGCCGGTGATCAAGCACCTGGACGGCATCTGCCACGTCTATGTCAGTGCCCACGCCGATCTGGCGAAAGCCCAGCGCATCGCCTTCAATGCCAAGACCTACCGTTATGGCATCTGTGGTGCGATGGAGACCTTGCTCGTCGATCAAAGTGTTGCGAAGGATTTCCTGCCGGCGATGGCTGCCCAGTTCCGCGAAAAAGGCGTCGAGCTGCGTGGCTGCGAGCGCACCCGGGCGATCATTGGCGCCGTGGCGGCCAGCGAAGACGACTGGAACACCGAGTATCTGGCGCCGATCCTGTCGATTCGTGTGGTCGACGGGTTGGACCAGGCCATCGAACATATCAACCATTACGGCTCGCACCACACCGACTCGATCATCAGCGAAAACCTCGCGGACACCCGTCGTTTCGTGGCCGAAGTCGATTCGGCGTCGGTGATGATCAACACTCCGACCTGCTTTGCCGATGGGTTCGAATACGGATTGGGTGCCGAGATCGGCATTTCTACTGATAAGCTGCACGCCCGCGGCCCGGTGGGCCTCGAAGGACTGACCTGCGAGAAGTACATCGTGGTCGGTGACGGCCAGTTGCGCGGCCAGGCGACGGTCTGACTTGACCGACCTCGACCTGACAGCGCCGCTGCCTGACAGCGAACTCCGACCCCGGCGCATCGGCGTACTGGGCGGCACGTTCGATCCGGTGCACATCGGCCATTTGCGCGGTGCGCTGGAAGTGGCCGAAGCGCTGCTGCTCGACGAGTTGCGCATGATGCCCAGCGCCCGGCCGCCGCATCGCGATACGCCACAGGTGTCGGCGCAGGATCGGCTGGCAATGGTCGAATGCGCGGTGGCCGGAGTGCCGCCGCTGGTGGTGGACGCCCGCGAATTGCAGCGGGACAAACCGTCCTACACCATCGATACCCTGGAGTTGATGCGTGCCGAAATGGCCGCTGAGACCCAGGTTTTTCTGCTTTTGGGCTGGGACGCATTTTGCGGCCTGCCCACTTGGCACCGCTGGGAAGAGTTGCTCCAGCATTGCCACATCCTGGTGCTACAGCGCCCGGACGCCGACAGCGAACCGCCGGATGCCTTGCGCAACCTGCTGGCAGCGCGTTCGGTGAGCGACCCGCTGGCCCTGAAAGGGCCGAGCGGACAGATTGCATTCGTCTGGCAGACACCGCTCGCGGTTTCCGCCACCCAGATCCGTCAACTGCTGGCCAGCGGTAAGTCGGTACGTTTCCTGGTGCCCGACGCGGTCCTGGCCTACATCGATGCGCACGGTCTGTACCGTGCGTCGAACTGAACAAGGCGTGCTTCACTGATACGAATCCACGTATCGCCAAGCCGCCGAATACATGAGCAAAACGAGTTTTATATGACCGACAAAGATGTAAGCAAAGTTAAGCGCAAAGGCACGTTCAAGAGCGCGCCGCTGCCGGAAGTCGCCAACACCAACGAGCCGCTCAAGGGCGACGAGCTGGTCAAGGTTGCCGTGGCAGCCCTGGAAGACGTCAAGGCACAAGACATCCAGATCATCGATGTTCGCGACAAGCAGAGCATCACCGACTACATGATCATCGCCACCGGTACTTCCAATCGCCAGATCAACGCGATGCTGGACAAGGTCCGCGAAGAAGTCAAAAAGCAGGGCGCCAAGCCGCTGGGCGAAGAAGGCAAGGGCGACAGCGACTGGGTTCTGCTGGACCTGGATCTGGTGATCGTGCACATGATGACCGCCTCGGCACGTCAGTTCTACGACCTGGAACGCCTGTGGGCCGGTGCCGAGCAAAGCCGTGCGGCAGATGCCAAGCACCACAGCCCGGAAAACACCCACGAGCATTTCACCAAGCTCAACAAAGACCAGCTGTAAGGGATTGCTGTGCGACTGCGACTGATCGCCGTCGGTTCACGCATGCCCAAGTGGGTGGAAGAAGGCTGGCATGAATATGCCAAGCGTCTTCCGTCCGAGCTGGCGCTGGAACTGGTGGAAATTCCGCTCAATACCCGTGGCAAGAACGCCGACGTGGCCCGTTTCATCCGCCAGGAAGGCGAAGCCATGCTGGCCAAGGTCGGGCCGAACGAGCGGATCGTCACGCTGGAAGTCCACGGCAAGCCCTGGAGCACCGAGCAACTGGCGGTCGAACTTGACCGTTGGCGGCTGGATTCGCGCACGGTCAATTTCATGGTCGGCGGCCCCGAAGGGCTGGCGCCGGAAGTCTGCGCCCGCGCCGATCAGCGCTGGTCGTTGTCGCCGCTGACCTTGCCGCACCCGCTGGTGCGGATCCTGATCGGCGAACAGCTGTACCGTGCCTGGACCGTGCTGTCCGGTCACCCTTACCACAAGTAGTCCTGCCCTCATGTCTCAGCCGATCCGCATCAAGGACCACGAAAAGGACGCCCGCCTGGTGCGTAGCCGCGTCGTGTTCGGGGCCATTGCGGTCATGCTGTTGATCGGCGTGCTGATTGCGCGGCTGTACTACTTGCAGGTGATCCAGTACGAGTACCACTCGACGCTCTCGGAAAACAACCGCGTTCATGTGCAGCCGATTCCGCCGACCCGTGGGCTGATCTTCGACCGCAACGGCGTGGTGGTGGCGGACAACCGCCCCAGCTTCAGCCTGAGCATGACCCGCGAGCGCTCCGGCGACTGGCAGCAAGTGCTCGACGTGATCGTCGAAGTGCTGCAGTTGACGCCCGAGGACCGGGTGATCTTCGAAAAACGCATGCGTCAGGGGCGCCGGCCGTTCGAGCCAGTGCCGATCCTGTTCGAGCTGACCGAAGAGCAGATCGCCCGGATCGCGGTGAACCAGTTCCGCCTCCCGGGCGTGGAAGTGGTCGCGCAGCTGGTACGCCACTACCCGCAGGGCGCGCATTTTGCGCACTCGGTGGGTTACATGGGGCGGATCAACGAGAAAGAGCTCAAGACCCTCGACCCGGTCAACTACAGCGGCACCCATCACATCGGCAAAACTGGCATCGAGCGTTTCTACGAGCCGGAACTGCACGGGCAGGTGGGTTACGAGGAAGTCGAGACCAACGCCCGGGGCCGCGTATTGCGCGTACTCAAGCGCACTGATCCGATTCCCGGCAAGGACATCGTCCTGAGTCTGGACATCAAACTGCAGGAGGCGGCGGAAGCTGCGCTGGGCGGGCGGCGTGGCGCGGTGGTGGCGCTCGATCCGAACACCGGCGAAGTGCTGGCGATGGTCAGTCAGCCGAGTTTCGACCCGAACCTGTTCGTCACCGGCATCAGCTTCAAGGCGTATGCCGAGCTGCGCGATTCCATCGACCGGCCACTGTTCAACCGGGTGCTGCGCGGTCTGTATCCGCCGGGTTCGACGATCAAGCCGGCGGTGGCGATTGCCGGCCTCGATGCCGGTGTGGTGACAGCGTCGAGCCGGGTGTTCGACCCCGGTTACTACATGCTGCCCAACTACGATCACAAGTACCGCAACTGGAACCGCACCGGTGACGGCTTCGTCGACCTCGACACAGCGATCATGCGTTCCAACGACACCTACTTCTATGACCTGGCGCACAAGCTGGGCATCGATCGGCTGTCGGCCTACATGAACAAGTTCGGCATCGGCCAGAAGGTCTCGCTGGACATGTTCGAAGAATCCCCCGGCCTGATGCCGTCCCGCGAATGGAAGCGGGCAACCCGCAAGCAGGCGTGGTTCCCGGGCGAAACCCTGATTCTGGGGATCGGCCAGGGCTACATGCAGTCCACGCCGTTGCAGCTGGCGCAGGCCACGGCGCTGGTGGCCAACAAAGGCATCTGGAACCGGCCGCACCTGGCCAAGACCATCGAAGGCGTCAAGCCTGTGGATGAGAACCCGATGCCGGACATCGTCCTGCGCGATCCGTCGGACTGGACCAAGGTCAACCACGGCATGCAGCAGGTGATGCACGGCGCCCGGGGGACCGCGCGCAAAGCAGCGATCGGGGCGCAATACCGGATCGCCGGCAAGTCGGGTACGGCCCAGGTAGTGGCAATCAAGCAAGGTGAGAAGTACGACCGCTCCAAGGTTCAGGAGCGCCACCGCGACCACGCCTTGTTCGTCGGATTTGCCCCGGCCGACAACCCGAAAATCGTCGTCTCGGTGATGGTCGAGAACGGTGAGTCCGGCTCCGGTGTCGCCGCGCCAGTGGTGCGTCAGGTCATGGATGCCTGGCTTCTGGACCAGGATGGTCGGTTGAAGGCCGAATACGCCGGTCCTATCAATGCGGAGGCTACGGCCCGTGAAGAATAATTTCGATCGCATGCTCTCCAGTGAGGATGTGATGCGTCGCCGTGCGACGCTGCTGCAACGTCTGCATATCGATGGCCCCTTGTTGATCCTGCTGCTGATTCTCGCCGCAGGCAGCCTGTTCGTGCTGTATTCGGCCAGCGGCAAGAGCTGGGACCTGCTGGGCAAACAGGCGACTTCGTTCGGCATCGGCCTGGTGTCGATGATCGTCATCGCGCAATTCGAACCGCGGTTCATGGCGCGTTGGGTGCCGCTCGGTTATGTGATCGGGGTGGTGTTGCTGATGGTGGTGGACATCATGGGCCACAACGCCATGGGCGCCACGCGCTGGATCAACATCCCCGGGGTGATCCGCTTTCAGCCTTCGGAGTTCATGAAGATCCTGATGCCGGCGACGATTGCCTGGTATCTGTCCAAGCGCACGCTGCCGCCGCAGCTCAAGCACGTCGGTATCAGCCTGATGCTGATCGGCGTGCCGTTCATACTCATTGTGCGTCAGCCCGACCTCGGCACCTCGCTGCTGATTCTGGCCGGCGGCGCCTTCGTGCTGTTCATGGGCGGGCTGCGCTGGCGCTGGATCCTCAGCGTGCTGGCCGCCGCGGTACCCGTGGCGATCGCCATGTGGTTCTTCATCATGCACGACTACCAGAAGCAGAGGATCCTGACGTTCCTCGACCCGGAAAGCGACCCGCTCGGCACCGGCTGGAACATCATTCAATCAAAAGCCGCCATCGGCTCCGGCGGCGTATTCGGCAAGGGCTGGCTGCTGGGCACCCAGTCGCACCTGGACTTTTTGCCGGAAAGCCACACCGACTTCATCATCGCCGTACTCGGCGAAGAGTTCGGTCTGGTGGGCATCTGCGCGCTGTTGCTGATCTATTTGCTGTTGATCGGTCGCGGCCTGGTGATTACCGCCCAGGCGCAGACACTGTTCGGCAAATTGCTCGCCGGCGCGTTGACCATGACGTTTTTTGTTTATGTTTTCGTCAACATCGGTATGGTCAGTGGCCTGTTGCCGGTGGTGGGTGTGCCGTTGCCCTTCATTAGCTACGGAGGAACTTCGCTGGTGACACTGCTGTCAGCGTTTGGGGTTTTGATGTCGATTCATACGCATCGCAAGTGGATCGCACAGGTTTGAATAAGGTGAAGAGTTCAATGCAAGTCATGCGCAGCTGGGCGACTCGTTACGCGCCGTGGGTCGGCCTGGTCGGCATCCTTGGCAGCGCGCAGGAAGCGCTGGCCGGCGATTACGAAGGCTCGCCACAGGTGGCCGAATTCGTCGGTGAAATGACCCGCGACTACGGTTTTGCCGGTGAGCAACTGATGGCGGTGTTCCGCGAGGCGCAGCGCAAGCAGGCGATTCTCGACGCCATCTCCAAACCCGCCGAGCGGGTCAAACAGTGGAAAGAATATCGCCCGATGTTCATCACTGACGCGCGCATCGCCCGTGGTGTGGACTTCTGGCGCCAGCACGAGGCCGTACTGGCCCGTGCCGAGCAGGAATACGGCGTGCCGGCACAAGTCATCGTGTCGATCATCGGCGTCGAGACCTTTTTCGGACGTAATACCGGTAATTATCGGGTGATCGATGCCTTGTCCACGCTCGGTTTCGACTATCCTCCCCGTGCCGAATTTTTCCGCAAGGAGCTGCGTGAGTTTCTGCTGCTGGCTCGCGAAGAGCAGGTTGATCCATTGACCCTCAAAGGCTCGTACGCCGGGGCGATGGGCCTGCCGCAGTTCATGCCGAGCAGCTTTCGCGCCTATGCGGTGGATTTCGACGGTGACGGGCACATCAACATCTGGACCAATCCGGATGATGCGATCGGCAGCGTCGCCAGCTATTTCAAGCGTCATGGCTGGGTCGCCGGCGAGCCAGTGGTCAGCCGCGCCGATGTGCGCGGCGAGCAGGTCGACGAAGGCCTGACTACCGGGATCGAACCGACAAAGACGGTTGGAGAGTTGCGGGCGCTGGGCTGGTCAAGTCATGATGCGCTGCGCGATGATATGCCGGTTACTGCATTTCGCCTCGAAGGCGACAACGGCCCTGAATACTGGATGGGCCTGAAGAATTTCTACGCGATCACGCGTTATAACCGCAGCGTGATGTACGCCATGGCCGTACATCAACTGTCTGAAGAGCTGGTAAAAGCACGGGGCGTCAAGTAATGCGGGCATTGCCTATCAATAAACCCCTGAAGCTGGTGGCTTTCGCTGCGTTGGCGGTGCTGGTCGCCAGTTGTTCGACCAGTCGCGCGCCCACCCAGAAAACTTCCTCCACCGCGGTGCGTGCGCAGCCGGGGCTGGACATCAACCGCGCGCACAAAGATGGCGCGCCGTGGTGGGACGTGGATGTTTCGCGCATCCCGGATGCCACACCGACCCTGCACACCGGCCCGTACAAGGCCAACCCGTACACCGTGCTGGGCAAGACCTATTTCCCGTTGCAGGAATCCAAGACCTACGTCGCCTCGGGCACGGCGTCCTGGTACGGCACCAAGTTCCACGGCCAGAACACCGCCAACGGCGAAGTGTATGACCTGTACGGCATGAGCGCCGCGCACAAGACTCTGCCACTGCCAAGTTACGTTCGGGTGACCAACCTGGACAACAACAAGAGCGTGATCCTGCGGGTCAACGATCGCGGGCCGTTCTACTCCGACCGGATCATCGACTTGTCCTACGCGGCCGCCAAGAAACTCGGGTATGCCGAAATCGGCACCGCGCGGGTCAAGGTCGAGGGCATCGATCCGCAACAATGGTGGGCCGCCAAGGGCCGTCCGGCACCGTTGATGCTCAACGAACCGCAGGTCGCGCAGAATAGCGCGCCGGTGATCACGGCCTCGGCCGGTACCATCGAGCAATGGACTCCGCCGCCACAGCAACATGCCTCTGACACTGTCCCTGTACAGATCAGCGCAAAAAAAAACGCTTCTGTACCAGCGTCTGGCCAGTATCTGCAGGTGGGCGCGTTCGCCAACCCGGACGCTGCAGAACTCCTGAGGTCGAAGCTCAGCGGGATGGTGAGCGCTCCGGTGTTCATCAGCTCGATCGTGCGCAATCAGCAGACCCTGCATCGGGTACGCTTGGGGCCGATCGGTTCGCCGGGTGAAATCGCCCAGGTGCAGAACAGTGTGCGCCTGGCCAATCTCGGCTCGCCGAGTGTGGTCACCGAGTAATACACGTAGCACTTGATTGACGGTTCACTTGCGGTTTTGGGGGGTGGACCAGGTTGTTGGCTCGTCGAAGAACAAAAGCCCGGCAAGGGTGACTGGAGTGAGCAACTGAACACGCGATGGCCCGTTAGAAGGCTGTCTGAATAGTTTTGCCTTCGGGCAAGTTTCCATTAGCGATTTCGAGAGACGGATGAACATCACCACCTTTGCCAAACGCCTGTGTCTGCTAGTCCCGCTGCTCCTCTCGCCTGCCGCCTTCGCGGCCGAGATGATGCCGTCGCCACCTCAACTGGCTGCAAAAGCCTACGTGCTCATGGACGCCAGCAGCGGCAACGTGCTGGTCGAGAACAACGGTGACCAGCGTCTGCCGCCAGCCAGCCTGACCAAACTGATGACCGCGTACATCGCTACGCTGGAAATCCGTCGCGGCCAGATCGGTGAGAACGACCCGGTGACCGTCAGCGAAAACGCCTGGCGTACCGGCGGTTCGCGGATGTTCATCAAAGTCGGCTCGCAAGTGACCGTCAGCGACCTGCTGCACGGCATCATCATTCAGTCCGGCAACGACGCCAGCGTCGCGCTGTCCGAGCACATCGCCGGTAGCGAAGATGCCTTCGCCGACCTGATGAACAAGACCGTTACCGATCTGGGCATGACCAATTCCCACTTCATGAACCCGACCGGTCTGCCGAACCCTGAGCACTACTCGTCGGCTCACGACATGGCGATTCTGGCCCGTGCGATCATCCACGAAGACCCGGCTCACTACGCGATCTACTCGCAGAAAGAGTTCTTCTGGAACGGTATCAAGCAGCCTAACCGCAACCTGCTGTTGTGGCGCGACAAGACTGTTGACGGTCTGAAAACCGGTCACACCGACGAAGCCGGCTACTGCATGGTGTCTTCGGCGGTACGTGACGGCCAGCGTCTGATCGCAGTGGTGTTCGGCACCAACAGCGAAGTGGCCCGTGCCGCTGAAACCCAGAAACTGCTGACCTACGGCTTCCGTTTCTTCGAAACCCAGACCTTCTACCAGAAGGGCACCGAACTGGCGCAAGCCCCGGTGTGGAAGGGCACCACCAGTCAAGTCAAGGCCGGCCTGGCTGAAGACTTGACCATGACCCTGCCAAAAGGCCAGCTGAAAAAGCTCGCTGCCAGCATGACCATGAACCCGCAACTGACCGCGCCAATCGCCAAGGGCGACGTGATCGGTAAAGTCGAAGTGAAACTGGACGACAAAGTGGTGCACAGCGCCGACCTGATCGCCCTGGACGCTGTCGAGGAGGGTGGTATCTTCCGCCGCATGTGGGATAGCATCCGTCTATTCTTCTACGGCTTGTTCAACTGATTTTGTGTTGACCTGCATGGCCCCGCCCCGATCCGGTGCGGGGCCATGTGCGTTACCACGGCTTGCGCTCTAGAGGCCGTTACGCCATGACCGATACCGAAGTAAAGGCGCCAAAGATCGAATTTCCGCAGACTGATTATCCGATTAAGGTGATCAGCGATACGGGCGTCGGCAACAAAGACAAGATCATCGACATCGTCAAGAAACACGCGACCATCAATGATGAGCGCATCGACGAGCGTCAAAGCAGCAACGGCAAATACACCACCATCCAGTTGCACATCGTCGCGACAGACCAGGATCAGCTGTACAACATCAACAGCGAACTGCGGGCTTCCGGCTTCGTACACATGGTGTTGTGATGCAGGGCACGCTGGGCTTTCGCGAACTTGGCCAGATGGCTTACGAGCCGGTCTGGCATGCCATGCAACGCTTCACCAACGAACGGGGCAGCAATGCCGCCGACGAAGTCTGGCTGGTCGAGCACCCTCCGGTGTTTACCCAGGGCCAGGCCGGCAAGGCCGAACACTTGCTGCTGCCGGGGGATATCCCGGTGGTGCAGGTCGATCGTGGCGGGCAAGTGACTTATCATGGCCCAGGCCAATTGGTCGCCTACCTGTTGCTGGACGTGCGCAAGCTGGGGTTCGGCGTACGTGATCTGGTCACGCGCATGGAACAGTGCCTGATCGAACTGCTGGCCAGCTACGGCGTGACCGCCGCAGCCAAGCCAGATGCTCCCGGCGTCTACGTCGACGGAGCGAAAATCGCTTCTCTGGGTTTGCGGATTCGCCACGGTTGCTCCTTTCATGGCCTGGCCCTGAACGTGGATATGAACCTGGAGCCGTTTCGACGGATTAATCCCTGCGGCTATGCCGGGCTGGCGATGACCCAGCTGAGCGATCACGCAGGATCGATTGAATTTGCCGAGGTAAGTGCCCGGCTGCGCGCGCAGCTCGTCAAACACCTCGACTATGCTGAGCAGACGACCCTGACGGGCGGAATCGACTGATATGACTACTGATGCAGTGCAAACCATGATCCCGACGCTCGACGTGACCGAGCGCCCGGCCCCGCGTCCCAAGGTTGAAGCCGGCGTCAAGCTGCGCGGCGCCGAGAAGGTTGCACGCATCCCGGTAAAGATCATTCCGACCACCGAACTGCCGAAGAAACCTGACTGGATTCGTGTGCGCATCCCGGTTTCGCCGGAAGTCGATCGCATCAAGAGCCTGCTGCGCAAACACAAGCTGCACAGCGTCTGCGAAGAAGCGTCCTGCCCGAACCTGGGCGAGTGCTTCTCCGGCGGCACCGCGACCTTCATGATCATGGGCGACATCTGCACCCGTCGCTGCCCGTTCTGCGACGTCGGCCACGGCCGTCCGAAGCCTCTGGACGTCAACGAGCCGGAAAGCCTGGCGATCGCCATCGCTGACCTGAAGCTCAAGTACGTAGTGATCACCTCGGTTGACCGCGACGACCTGCGTGACGGCGGTGCCCAGCACTTTGCCGACTGCATCCGCGAAATCCGCAAGCTGTCGCCGAACGTGCAGCTGGAAACCCTGGTCCCGGACTACCGTGGCCGCATGGACATCGCGCTGGAAATCACCGCCGCCGAGCCGCCGGATGTGTTCAACCACAACCTGGAAACCGTGCCGCGCCTGTACAAGGCTGCGCGTCCGGGTTCGGACTACCAGTGGTCGCTGACCCTGCTGCAGCGCTTCAAGCAGATGATGCCGCACATCCCGACCAAATCCGGCCTGATGCTGGGCCTGGGCGAGACGGACGAGGAAGTCATCGAAGTCATGAAGCGCATGCGCGAACACGACATCGATATGCTGACCCTCGGCCAGTACCTGCAACCGTCCCGCAGCCACTTGCCGGTGCAGCGTTTCGTGCACCCGGACACCTTCGCCTGGTTCGCCGAGGAAGGTTACAAGATGGGCTTCAAGAACGTTGCTTCCGGCCCGCTGGTACGTTCGTCGTACCACGCTGACGAGCAAGCGAAACTGGTCAAGGCCGAGCTGCTCGGTTCCTGATTCAGCGCTGAACGCCTCTGAAAATACCCGCCTTGGCGGGTATTTTTGTTTGGGCTGGTTTACCTCCGAACCCTGTGGCGAGGGAGCTTGCTCCCGTTGGGTTGCGCAGCGAGCCCAAGTTTTTTGGGACTGCTTCGCACTCCAGCGGGAGCAAGCTCCCTCGTCACAAGTTATTGGGTAGTCTCAGCTCTTTTGTTTATTTCTGTTCCTGACTACTGTGTGTGCATGAATTCGCAGGGAGACCCATGGATGACCGTTCGACCGACTCACACCCTCGTTGCGCACAAACCGGTGCCGGCGCTGCCGCCAGAAGGGCTGATTGGCGTGATCGCCCCCGCCGGCCCCGGTAGTCTGGACACCGACAAGGCTGTGCAGTGGATGCGTGCCCGGGGTTACCAGTTGCGGGTGTTTCCCGGTGTCTACGAGAAGGACGGCTATCTGGCCGGCAGCGACGACGTACGCCTCAATGACCTGCACGCGGCGTTCGCCGACCCCGAGGTCGACGCGATCATCTGCCTGCGCGGTGGCTACGGCACGCCACGTCTGCTGGACCGGATCGACTTCGACCTGTTGAGCCGCCACGCCAAGCCTTTTGTCGGCTACAGCGACATCACCGCGCTGCATCTGGCGATCAGTCGCTACGCCGGGTTCGTGACCTTTCACGGTCCGTTGCTCAATGCCGACCTGCTGGGCGACAAGGAGCCGCCGACCGTCACGTCATTCTTCGCCATGCTGCGCGGTCAATTGAAGGCGGGGAGTGTGCTGAGCCATCCGGTGGCTTATCCGTTGACCACCGTGGAGCCCGGCATCGCCCATGGGCGGCTGCTGGGCGGCAATCTGGCGATGATTGCCGCGACGCTGGGCACGCCTTACGAAATCGACGTGGAAGGTGTGATCCTGCTGATCGAGGACATCAACGAGCCGCTGTACAGGATCGACCGCTTGCTCACGCAGATGCGTCTGGCCGGCAAACTGGCCAGGTTGCGTGGGGTGCTGGTCGGTGATGTGGCCGGGGTGGATATCGACGCGTTGAACCGCTTGCTCAAGCAGACCTTCGAACCGTTGCGGATCCCGGTGTTGTCCGGCTGGCGCAGTGGGCATTGCGATCCGAACCTGACGCTGCCGATGGGCGCGTTGGTAAGGCTGGATGCGGGGAAGAAGGAGTTGATGCTGGAGCAGGATGTGGTCACCCGATAATGCGGGGGTGAAGCAAAAAGATCGCAGCCTTCGACAGCTCCTACAGGATAAACATCAATCCCGTGTAGGAGCTGCCGAAGGCTGCGATCTTTTGATTTTTGCTTTATTGGGTCCGCAGGCTCTCAAGCAGCTTATGCGTCGGATACCCGTCCGCCGGCCAGCCAAACGCCTGCTGTGCACTGCGAATCGCTTTACGCGTATTGGCACCGATGATCCCGTCCGCCGTGCCTGCATCGTAATTGCGCGCACTCAGCAGGGTCTGCAGTTCGATGCGCTCGGTGCGGCTCAATGGCAGATCATCTTTTGGCCAGGTGCCATTGATCAGCCCATCACCGTTGAAACGTTCGGACAGCAGGCTCACCGCCAATGCATAGGACGACGAGTTGTTGTACTTGAGGATCGCCCGGAAGTTGTCGAGGATCAGGAACGCCGGGCCGCGATAGCCGGCCGGCAGCAGCAGGGCCGCGGAGAGCTGTTCCGAACCGGCCGGGGCCTGACCGCCATTGGGCAGGATCACGCCCAATTGACGCCATTCGGCAACGCTCTTGCGAATCGCGCCATCGGCCAGGGTGTAATTGAAACCGCTCGGCAGTTGCACTTCGAAGCCCCACGGCTGACCGCGCTGCCAGCCGGAGCTTTGCAGGTAGTGCGCGGTGGACGCCAGCGCATCGGCGGGGCTGCCCCAGATGTCGCGGCGACCGTCACCGTCGAAGTCCACGGCATGGGTGTTGTAGGTGGTCGGAATGAACTGGGTCTGGCCCATCGCGCCGGCCCACGAGCCCAACATCTTCTCCGGGGTGATATCGCCTTGTTGCAGGATCTGCAGCGCCGCGATCAGTTGTGCATGGGCAAAGCCCGGGCGACGGCCTTCGTAGGCCAGGGTCGCCAGCGAGTTGATCACTGACTTGGTGCCCTGGAACTGGCCGAAATTGCTTTCCATGCCCCACACCGACACCAGCGCCTGACGGTCCACGCCATAACGCTGCTCGATGCTTTGCAGGATGTCGGCGTACTGACTGATCAGCGCCTGGCCCTTGCGCACCCGCAGCGGCGACAGGGCACCATCGAGGTATTCCCACACCGGGCGAGAGAATTCCGGCTGACTGCGGTCGGCTTTGATAACACTGGCATCGAAGCTGACACTGGCAAAGGCGCGATCGAACAGGTCAGCGCGTATCCCGGCTGCCAGCGCATCTTTGCGGAAACCTGCCTGCCATTCGGCGAAGGTCTGGGTCGGCTGGATATCGAGATTGTCACCTGATGGCACTACCGGCGGGATGATGGCCGGGGCGGTGACTGCAGGGGCGGTCTGTAGCGGTTGCGCATCGGCGGCGGTCGGTTTTTCCGCACAGGCGACAAGCAGAATGAAGCTGGAGGCAGCGATCAGTTGGCGAATGGGCCAACGACGGGAAAGACTGAAGGGCATGCACAGTTCCAGGGAATACGAATCAGGTGCAGACCTTAACATGAGCGAGGGGTACTGCGCTTCAGGCAGCCAGAAAGTAAGAAGCCTCCCAGCTGTCAGACTGGAAGGCTTCGCGACGGTAGCTGCCTTTGCCCTTGCTTGGTCGTTCCTGGCGGCTGCGGAACAGGGGTTGGGCGACGATGGATTTGGCCTTGTTCGGGCCATGTTTTGATGGCTTTTTGCTCATGATGGATCTCTCGATGGGTGGGGTTTGCGCGGAAAATAATCTGCCGATGTCGGGCGTCTGTCTATAGGGCAAATGCAGGTTTTTTTGTAGGAAAACAAGATCAAAAGATCGCAGCGTGCCGCAGCTCCTACAGGGATTAGTGTAGGAGCTGCCGGAGGCTGCGATCTTTTGAGCTTATTCGGCAGGCAATGACAGGCGTTGGCCAGCCATCAACAACGCCAATCGGCTCAGGCTCATCCACGGCGAACCGGCGGCCTGGCCCTTGATTTGCGCATCGATGCGCTGGGCTTCGAGCAGCAATTGCGCCCAGCGTTGCGCCGAGTAGCGTTGCAAGGCCTTGCTCATCAGCGGTTTGCGCTTATCCCAGACCGGTGGCTTCGACTGGCTGAAGCACTTGTCCAGCGGCGTGCCCTGGCTGTACTGCAGTGAGATATTGGCCAACAGGCGCAACTCCCGCGCCAGCGCCCAGAGAATCACCGGTGGCTCGACGCCTTCACCGCGCAGGCCTTCGAGCATGCGCAGCGCATGGGCCGGTTCGCCGTTGAGCACGGCGTCGGTCAGGCCGAACACATCGAAGCGGGCACTGTCGGCCACTGCGGCCTGCACGGTTTCGACGGTGATCTGTCCACCTTCGGCCATCAGCTTGAGCTTTTCGATTTCCTGCGCGGCGGCGAGCAGGTTGCCCTCGACGCGGGCGGCAATCAGTTCGACGGCGTCCTGACTGGCGGATAACCCGGCCTGCGACAGACGTTGACGAATCCAGCTCGGTAGCTGATTGGCGTCCACCGGCCAGATCTGGATGAACTGGGTCTGCTGACCTTCGACCAGCGCCTTGCCCCACTTGGTCTTCTGTGCACTGCCATCGAGCTTGGGCAGGCTGATCAGCAGCACCGTGTCTTCGGCGGGGCGCGAGCAGTATTCGATCAGTGCGGCAGCGCCCTTGTCTCCGGGTTTTCCCGAAGGCAAGCGCAGTTCCAGCAGACGTTTTTCGGCGAACAGCGACATGCTGGCACCGGCCTGCAGCAACGTGCCCCAATCGAAATTGGCGTCGGCGGCGAACACCTGGCGTTCGTCGAAACCTTGCTGGCGGGCAGCACTGCGGATGGCGTCGGCGGCTTCCTGGCACAGCAGCGGGTCATCGCCACTGATGATATAGACGGGCGCTAGCGCGCCTTGCAGGTGTTTGCCGAGTTGAGCGGGAGCGAGCTTCATAAGAAGGGGCGTACGGGGCGCCTGAGCGCCCCGTACGTCTTACTGCTGCGGTACTTCGAGCGGCGACTGACGCGGGGTTTCCGCTTCAGCCTTCTGTGCCGCCTTCAGCGCATCGGCTTCGGCTCTTGCCCGGTCGTTGGCTGCTTGCTGCAATTGCTGCAGTTGGCCTGGAGTCAGCTGTTGCAGGCGCAGCATCATGCGCTGAACCAGCTCGCGACGGGTTTCGCGACGGGCGTCGTTGGCTTCCTGATCGGAGCCGACGAGGTTGTTGCCGTCGTGAATGAACACTTTCTGCACTTCGAGCTTGTCGCTCAGCAGGTTCAGGTTGTGTTCGCCGACGATGTCGTAGTTCAGAACGGTGTTGACCTGATACTCGCCAGTACGGCCAGCGCCGGCGTAGCTGAGGATACGCTGGCTTTCCTGCTCGTCAGACAGGTACAGCTTGTACGGTGCACCGTTGTAAACCTTGACGCCGCTGGACTCGAGCACTTGACGCAGTTGGGTGACAGTCTCGCCATAGGCGTTGCGGGCGCCCAGATCAAGTTCCTTGATCGTCAGTTCGTTGGTGCCGGTGCCACGCAGCTGGAAACCGCAGGCGCTCAGCAGAACGGCCAGGCCCATCACCAGCAGATTGCGTTTGATCATTGTGTTGCTCCCCTTGAAACCATGTGGGCCGACCCTGCGGCCCGAAAGGTTTTACAGAGCGCCAGGCAGACCGGGCGCTCAATCCAATTTAGCTGGCGACGATGTTGACCAGTTTGCCTGGTACGACGATCACTTTGCGAATGGTCAGACCGTCGACGAAACGCAGGACGTTTTCGTTGGCACGGGCCGCCGCTTCGACTTCTTCGCGCGTCGCGCTGGCCGGCATGTCGATCTGGCCGCGCAGCTTGCCATTGACTTGAATGACCAGTTGCAGGCTGTCCTGTACCAGGGCGCTTTCATCGACCGCTGGCCATCCGGCATCGATCACGGCGTTGGCATGACCCAGTTGCTTCCACAGCTCGTGGCTGATGTGCGGCGTGATCGGGGCCAGCAGCAGCGTGACGGCTTCCAGGCCTTCGTGAATCAGCGCGCGATCCTGTTCGGTAGCTTGCGCAGCTTTCTCCAGCACGTTCATCAGCGTCATCACCTGAGCGATGGCAGTGTTGAATTTGTGGTTCTGGCCGACGTCGTGGCTGGCCTGCTTGATGGCCAGGTGGATGGCGCGGCGAACGGCTTTCTGCTCGTCGTTCAGGCCGGCGATGTCCAGTTTGCCCGGCAGGCCCTGGGTCACGTGGGTCTGCGCCAGACGCCAGACGCGCTTGAGGAAGCGGTGCGAGCCTTCGACGCCGGAGTCGGACCATTCGGCGCTCATGTCTGGCGGCGAGGCGAACATCATGAACAGGCGGCAGGTGTCGGCGCCGAACTGATCGATCATCGACTGTGGGTCGACGCCGTTGTTCTTCGACTTGGCCATTTTTTCGGTGCCACCGATTTCCACCGGCAAGCCGTCGGTTTTCAGTTTGGCGCTGATGACCTTGGCCTTGCTGTCACGCTCCAGTTCCACGTCCGCCGGGTTGAACCAGGTGTAGGCACCATTGGCTTCGCGACGGTAGTAGGTCTCGGCGATCACCATGCCTTGGGTCAGCAGGTTCTTGAACGGCTCGTTGGAGCTCACCAGGCCTTCGTCGCGCATCAGCTTGTGGAAGAAGCGCGCGTACAGCAGGTGGAGAATGGCGTGCTCGATACCGCCGATGTACTGATCCACCGGCAGCCAGTGGTCGGCTGCGGATTTTTCCACCAGGCCACCTTCGAAGTGCGGCGAGGCGTAGCGGGCGTAGTACCACGAGGACTCGACGAAGGTGTCCATGGTGTCGGTTTCACGCTTGGCCGGCTGGCCGCATTTCGGGCAGCTGCACTCGTAGAATTCCGGCATGCGTGCCAGCGGCGAACCAGCGCCGTCCGGCACCACGTCTTCCGGCAGCACCACCGGCAACTGGTCTTCCGGCACCGGCACGTCACCGCAAGTGGTGCAGTGGATGATCGGGATCGGGCAGCCCCAGTAGCGCTGACGGCTGATGCCCCAGTCGCGCAGGCGGAACTGGGTGCGCGAGGCACCGAGGTTTTTCTTGATCAGGGCGACTTCCATGGCGTCGAACGCGCCGGTGAAGTCCAGGCCGTCGAATTCGCCGGAGTTGATCAGCGTACCGTGCTCGCCGTAAGCGTCTTGCCACGGGGCCGGGTTGGTGTCGCCGGAGCTGGTACGCACCACCGATTTCACCGGCAGGTTGTACTTGTGAGCGAATTCGAAATCGCGCTCGTCGTGAGCCGGTACTGCCATCACGGCGCCGTCGCCGTAATGCATCAGCACGTAGTTGGCGACCCACACCGGCAGTTTTTCGCCGGTCAGCGGGTGCTCGACGAACAGGCCGGTCGGCAGGCCTTTCTTCTCTTGAGTGGCGACGTCGGCTTCGGCCACGCTGCCGCCCTTGCATTCAGCGATGAACGCTTGCAGCTCAGGGTTGTTCTGCGCCGCGAGGCTGGCCAGGTGGTGCTCGGCGGCGACGGCAACGTAGGTCGCGCCCATCAGGGTGTCCGGACGGGTAGTGAAGACTTTGAGGGTGCCTTCTTCGCCGATCGAGTCGACGTTGTACGGGAACTGCACTTCCATGCCGCGGGATTTGCCAATCCAGTTGCGCTGCATGGTCTTGACCTGTTCAGGCCAGCCAGTCAGTTCGTCGAGGCTCTCCAGCAGCTCATCCGCGTAAGCGGTGATCTTGAAGTAGTACATCGGGATTTCGCGCTTTTCGATCAGCGCGCCGGAACGCCAGCCGCGACCGTCGATCACCTGTTCGTTGGCCAGCACGGTCTGGTCGACCGGGTCCCAGTTCACGGTGCCGTTCTTGCGGTAGATCACGCCTTTTTCGAACAGGCGAGTGAACAGCCATTGTTCCCAGCGGTAGTAGTCTGGCTTGCAGGTGGTCACTTCACGGGACCAGTCCACCGCCAGGCCCAGGCTGCGCAGCTGGGACTTCATGTAGGCGATGTTTTCGTAGGTCCACTTGGCGGGCGCCACGTTGTTCTTCATCGCGGCGTTTTCCGCCGGCATGCCGAAGGCGTCCCAACCCATCGGTTGCAGGACGTTCTTGCCTTGCATGCGCTGGTAGCGGGAGATCACGTCGCCGATGGTGTAGTTGCGCACGTGCCCCATGTGTAGCTTGCCGCTGGGGTAAGGGAACATCGACAGGCAGTAGTAGGTCTCCTTGCCTGGCTGTTCACTGACTTCAAAGGACTTTTGCTCGTCCCAGAACGACTGGGCGGCGGCTTCGATTTCACGGGGCTGATATTGTTCGTGCATGGCTACTTTTGTACTGGATAGGGGTGGCCTAATCCTCTTCAATGCGCCATCCGGGAATGATCCGGACGAGCTGGAAGTGGAATTACAGGAAGCGCCGTAGCATACATGACCGCGCTTGGCCTAGGGAAACCCTGATTACAGCTGTTTGGCCGGTCAAAAACATGGCGAGGGCCGTTGGTCGCGGCGTGCAGCCGGTTTGTGCAGCGAAGCTAAGCTCTTATTGGGGAGTGAGTCTTATCTTCAATGAGGTGAGGGATGGTGGAGCAACGGCAAAAAAACGTGACGAAACCCGAGTTGTACGAACGGTTGATGGATCGTCTGGGCATGGCTCTGGACGCTGCCAAAACCGCTGGCCGGCTGCGCGATGAGCGCCCCTTGGAGCTGGAATTGCGTGGCTTGAGTCCCGCCGAGTTCAAACTGGTCAAGGCCTATCTGGATCGCAGTGAGCGTGAAACGCATGGATACCTGTCGCAGGCAGTGAAACAGCTCGATGCAGCACATTCAGCCAAGGTCATCTGGCTCAAGGACAAGGCGCCCGGCAGAGACACCGTCAAGGTTCGTTCTGTACAGGCCAAGTAAACGCATGGCAGGTCAAAAAACGGATCTTTTTCAACGCGATCCGACCCTACCGGTTGTAACGCTTTATTAACACTCTTAGGCTTCGGGCATCTCTGGAGATGCCCCGATGCCTTTTCGTTACTTCATCAAACAACTTTTATTGCCGCCCGGCATTCTTTTGCTGCTGTTGCTGGTTGCGTGGTGGCTGCGCCGCTCCCGGCCGCGGCTGGCCGGCCTGTGTTTTGCCATGGGTCTTGGTGGATTCTGGCTGATGAGCCTGCCGGTGGTCGTGCAGTGGGGCGCCAAAGCGCTGGAGCGTGAACCGCCGCTGCCCCGTGATGCGTGGACGGCGCTGGCGCAGCGGGCCGATGCCATCGTGGTGCTGGGTTCTGGCCGTGAGCGTGGCGATCTGGCCTGGGGCGAGGATCAGCCGACGGGCGTGGGGCTGGAGCGTCAGCGCTATGCCGCGCGGCTGGCCAAGGCGTCCGGGCTGCCGATCCTGACCAGCGGCGGTTTGCATTACGGCACGCCGCCGACCGAGGCGAAGCTGATGGCCGATTCGCTGCTCGATGATTTCGGCGTGACCACGCGCTGGCAGGAAGGTGAAAGCCGTACTACCTGGGAGAATGCCAAATTCAGCGCCGACATCTTGTTGCCCCAAGGCATCAAGCGCGTCGTGGTGGTAACGCAGGCCTGGCATATGCCACGCGCTGTGTGGTGTTTTCAGCAGGCAGGATTCGAAGTGGTGCCGGCGCCCGTAGGGTTCCTCGGGACCGATAATGCGCGACCGTTCGGTGGCTGGCTGCCGGAGTTCAAGTCGATCTGGCAGAGCGGGCAGTTGCTGAATGAGGCGGTGGGGCAGGTGGGGTATTCGCTTTTTTACCGCTGAAGATCAAAAGATTGCAGCTTTCGGCAGCTCCTACTGAGGATGTGTGATGCTTCTGTAGGAATTGCCGAAGGCTGCGATCTTTACTTTTAAAGGGTTTTCGACATTCGGCTCGCCATCAGTGCCCAGCCAAACAGCAGCACGCAGACGATGATCAGCGGCCACGAGCGCCATTGCAGGTACGGCGTCAGGTTGTGCATCGGCACCACTTCGCCGTACAGGATGCCCTGCTCGAACTGTGGGATCTGCTCGGTGATCTGCCCGAACGGGTTGATCAGCCCGGTCACGCCGTTGTTGGTGGCGCGGATCATCCAGCGGCCCGCTTCAAGTGCGCGCATCTGCGCCATCTGCAGGTGTTGCAGCGGCCCGATCGAGGTGCCGAACCAGGTGTCGTTGCTGATCGTCAGCAGCAGATCACTGCGTGCCGACAGGCCGGCAGCGAACTCCGGGTACACCACTTCGTAACAGATGAACGGCGCAATCTGGTAACCCTTGGCCTGCAGCAATGGCTGATCCGCGGGGCCGCGAGCGAAGTCGGACATCGGCAAGTCGAAGAATGCGATCAAACCGCGCAACAGATCCTGCAACGGCACGTATTCGCCGAACGGCACCAGTTTCTGCTTGAGGTAGGTGCCATCGCCTTCGCCGACCACGGTGATGCCGTTGAAGAAGCGTTTTTCGTGGTGGACCATCTCGCGGATTGGCACACCGGTGATCAGCGCCGATTTACGCTCGGCGGCGAAGGTGCCCATCATGTTCAGGTAGCCCTCGGCGGACTCCTTGAGTACCGGCACGGCGGTTTCCGGCCAGATCAGCAGATCCACCGGTTTGGAGCGCAAACTCAGGTCGCGGTACAGCGCCAGTTGCGCGTTGAGCTGCGCCGGGTCCCACTTCATGCTTTGTTCGACGTTGCCCTGAATAGCGGCAACGCTCAGAGCCGGACCGGACGGACTGGTCCAGGCGTGGCCCTTGAGGGCAATGCCGGCGACCCACGGCCCGACCAGCAACAGCAGGCCCGCGGCGATAAAGCCTTTGCGACCGCTGCTCAGCAGGCGAGGTGCGTTGTAGGTCAGTGCCGCGGTCAGGGCCAATACGAAGGACACCAGCCACATGCCGCCGACCGGCGCCAGCCCGGACAGCGGGCCGTCGAGTTGGCTGTAACCGGAGTAGAGCCACGGGAAGCCGGTGAGGAACCAGCCGCGAAACGCTTCCTGGCCTACCCACAACGCAGCGAACGCCAGCGCGTCGGCCAGCGGTGCCTCGGTGCGGCGTAGCCAGCGCGCCCAGACCCATGCGGGCAGGGCGAAGAAAAACGCGATCGCTGCGGTAAACAGCAGCATCAGGAACCCGGCCAGCAGCACGGATGCGCCACCGAAATGGTGGATGCTGTAATAGATCCAGCTGGTGCCGGCGCCAAACAGGCCGAAACCGAAGCACCAGCCACGGCCCAGCGCCTGACGCGGGCTCAGCTCGCGCAAACCGGCATAGAACAAGCCGACCGCCAGCAGAGCCAGCGGCCAGATGTTGAACGGCGCGAGAGCGAAGGTGGTGATTGCACCGGCCGCCACGGCCAGCAGATTACCGGGCCAGCCGGGGCGGGTTGTCCAGCGCATTTCAGTCCTTAGAATTAACGAGCAATTGGCGTCAGTCGCAGCAAATGAATCCGACGACTGTCGGCGTTCAGGATGCGGAAACGATAGGCGCCGATTTCAGTGATTTCGTTGCGTTTTGGCAAGTGCCCGAACGCGCTCATCACCAGGCCGCCGACCGTGTCGAACTCGTCGTCGGAGAATTCGCTGTCGAAAAACTCGTTGAAGTTCTCGATCGGCGTCAGCGCCTTGATCAGGAAGTCACCGCTGGGCAGCGGCTTGATGTAGCTGTCTTCTTCGACGTCGTGTTCGTCTTCGATGTCGCCGACAATCTGTTCCAGCACGTCTTCGATCGTCACCAGACCGGCGACGCCGCCGTATTCGTCGATGACGATGGCCATGTGGTTATGGTTGGCGCGGAACTCACGCAGCAACACGTTCAGACGCTTGGACTCCGGCACGAAGGTGGCCGGGCGCAGCAGGTCCTTGATGTTGAAGGTGTCGCCGTTCTCCTTGAGGATCAGCGGCAACAGGTCCTTGGCCAGCAGCACGCCCATCACGTCGTCGTGGCTTTCGCCAATGACCGGGTAGCGCGAGTGGGCCGAGTCGAGCACGGCAGGCAGGAATTCACGAGGGGTCTGGGTCGCCTTGATGCTGATCATCTGCGAGCGCGGGACCATGATGTCGCGTACTTGCAGGTCAGCCACCTGAATGGCGCCTTCGACGATGGCCAGCGCTTCGCTGTCCAGCAGTTTGTTCTGATGTGCATCACGTAGCAGCTCAAGCAGCTCCTGACGGTTCTTCGGCTCGTGGGCAAAAGCCTGGGTCAGTTTACCCAGCCATGACTTCTGCCCGTTGCTCGATCGATCTTCGCTCATAGCGATTACTCTGAATCCTTTGTCGTAACGATAGGGGATGTTTCGGTTTCGTCGTCCGCGTACGGATCGGGATAGCCCAATTCGGCAAGCAACTCGCGTTCCAGTGCTTCCATTTCTTCGGCTTCGTCGTCATCTATATGGTCGTAACCGAGTAGATGCAAGCAGCCGTGAATGACCAGATGTGCCCAGTGTGCTTTAAGTTCCTTGCCCTGTTCGGCGGCTTCGCGCTCGACCACGGCCACGCAGATCACCAGATCGCCGAGCAGCGGGATGTCGAGAAACTCGTCGGGTACTTCGGCCGGGAACGACAGGACGTTGGTGGCGTAATCCTTGTGGCGCCAGGTGTGATTGAGCTCACGACCTTCTTCCTCATCGACCAGACGAATGGTCATTTCCGAGTCGGCGGTGCGCTGGCGCAGGGCCAGTTCGCACCATTGGCGGAACTCGGCTTCGCTCGGGGCGTTCGCTTCGGTAGCGATTTGCAGATCCAGCTCAAGCATCGCGCGAGGTTTCCTTGGGGGCATCGGCGCGGCTCTCGAAGCGCTCGTAGGCTTCGACGATCCGCTGCACCAATGGGTGGCGCACGACGTCTTTGGGCTGGAAGTGCGTGAAGCTGATGCCGGGAACGTCCTTGAGCACTTCGATCACATGATGCAGACCGGACTTGGTGCCGCGCGGCAGGTCGACCTGGGTGATGTCACCGGTGATGACCGCAGTGGAACCGAAGCCGATCCGGGTCAGAAACATCTTCATCTGCTCGACGGTAGTGTTCTGGCTTTCGTCAAGAATGATGAAGCTGTTGTTCAGCGTACGACCGCGCATGTAGGCCAGCGGTGCGACTTCGATCACCTGGCGCTCGATCAGCTTGGCCACGTACTCGAAGCCGAGCATTTCGTAGAGTGCGTCGTAGAGCGGACGCAGGTACGGGTCGATCTTCTGGGCGAGGTCGCCGGGCAGGAAGCCGAGTTTTTCACCGGCTTCAACCGCTGGACGCACCAGCAGGATGCGGCGGATCTGCTCGCGCTCCAAGGCATCGACCGCGCAGGCCACGGCCAGATAAGTCTTGCCGGTACCGGCCGGACCGATGCCGAAGTTGATGTCGTTACCGAGGATTTCCTTCACGTAGCGCAATTGATTCAAGCCGCGTGGGCGAATCATGCCTTTCTTGGTGCGCAGGGCGACGGAAGCTTCGGCGGGGGCGTGATTGTCCAGCTCGACGACGGCCGATTCCTGCAGGAACAGGTGCACGAGATCCGGCGACAGCTCGGTACCCTTGGTTTCCCGGTACAGGCGGCGCAGCAGGTTTTCCGCAGACGTGGTGTGCTTGGGTTCGCCGATCAGTTCGAACTGGTTTCCGCGGTTGCGGATCTCGATGGCCAGGCGCTGTTCGATCAAGCGCAGGTGCTCGTCGAATTGCCCGCACAGATTGGCGAAGCGGCGAGCCTCAAAGGGCTCGAGGATAAAACGATGTGGTTCTATGGGTGCGTTCAAGGTCGTATTTAGCCGCCCTGGGGCAATTAAGATGAAATCAAGGATAACGCCAGTGGCGTGGGTGCGAAAGCTCTTAAATATCCCTGCCGGTTTGGAGCTCTTTCTCTCTGGTTAGAGGTGGGGACTGTGGCGAGGGGGCTTGCCCCCGTTGGAGTGCGCAGCGCTCCCGCTATCTTGCGACTGCTGCGCAGCCGAACGGGGGGGGCAAGCCCCCTCGCCACAAAGGCTCTACATCGCCTTTTGTTACTGGACCAGCGAGCCGCGCAGCGAGTGCGGTTGCGCCGCGTCGATGTGCACGTCGGCGAACTGGCCGATCAGGGTCGGATTATCGCAGCGGAAGTTGACGATACGATTATTCTCGGTGCGCCCTTGCAGCTCGCCCGGGTCTTTTTTCGAGTAGTCGGTGACCAGAATGCGCTGGATCGAGCCGACCATTTGTCGGCTGATCTCGAACCCTTGCTGATTCAAACGGTGCTGCAAAGCGTTCAGGCGTTCTTTCTTCAGCTCTTCCGGCGTGTCATCGGCCAGATCGGCCGCCGGCGTGCCCGGGCGCTGGCTGTAGACGAACGAGTAGGAGAAGTCGAAGCCGACATCGGCAATCAGCTTCATGGTCTGTTCGAAGTCTTTCTCGGTCTCGCCGGGGAAGCCGACGATGAAGTCCGAGCTGATGCAGATGCCCGGCACGGCGGCGCGCAGTTTGCGCAGCTTGGATTTGTACTCCAGCGCCGTGTGGTTGCGCTTCATCGCCGCCAGAATCCGGTCCGAACCCGATTGCACCGGCAAGTGCAGGTGTTTCACCAGCTCCGGCACTTCGGCGTGGGCCTGGATCAGGCTGTCGGAGAACTCCAGCGGGTGCGAGGTGGTGTAGCGGATGCGGTCGATGCCATCAACGGCGGCCACCACGCGAATCAGCTCCGCCAGATCGGCCAGGCGACCGTCATGGGTCAGGCCGCGATAGCCGTTGACGTTCTGCCCCAGCAGGGTCACTTCACGCACGCCGTTTTCGGCGAGGTGGATGATCTCGGCGATCACGTCATCAAACGGCCGGCTGACTTCCTCGCCACGGGTGTAAGGCACCACGCAGAACGTGCAGTACTTGCTGCAGCCTTCCATCACCGACACGTAGGCGCTCGGGCCATCGATGCGCGGCTCGGGCAAGTGGTCGAACTTTTCGATTTCCGGGAACGAGACGTCAACTTGCGGCAGCTTGCTGCTGCGCGCGGCGTCGATCATTTCCGGCAGGCGGTGCAGGGTCTGCGGGCCGAAGACCACGTCGACGTACGGCGCGCGATCACGGATCGCCGCACCTTCCTGGCTGGCCACGCAACCGCCGACGGCGATGACCATGTCCGGGTTGGCCAGCTTCAGTTCGCGCCAGCGGCCGAGCTGCGAGTACACCCGGTCCTGGGCGCGTTCGCGGATCGAGCAGGTGTTGAGCAGAATCACGTCGGCGTCTTCCGCGCGAGCCGTGACTTCCAGGGCCTGATGTTCGCCCAGCAGATCGACCATGCGCGAGCTGTCGTACTCGTTCATCTGGCAACCGTGGGTTTCGATGTAAAGCTTCTTGGCCATGGAGTAGGGTCGTCACGTGATTCAAAGAACCGCGCATTATAGGGAACAAGCCCTCAGGTTCCTACCGCTGCGCGTCCGGTGGCTATGCTATAGTTTGCGCCCTCATTTTTATCCCCGATGTTATCCCCCCGCCATGACCAAACGCGAAGCTCCAATCTATAAGGTGATTTTCCTCAACCAGGGCCAGGTGTTCGAAATGTACGCCAAGCAGATCTATCAAAGTGATCTGTGGGGCTTCCTGGAAGTGGAAGAGTTCGTCTTTGGCGAGCGCACGCAAGTGGTCGTCGATCCGAGCGAAGAGAAGCTCAAGGCGCAGTTCGAAGGCGTGGTGCGCAGCTTTGTGCCGATGCATTCGATCGTGCGCATCGACGAGGTGGAACGTCTGGGTACCCCGAAAATCAGCGAAGCCCGTGGTGCGGTCGGCAATGTGATGCCGTTTCCGATGCCGATGCCTGAGAAGTAAGCCGCCAAACCGAGTCGCACCATTCGCGAGCAGGCTCACTCCTACAAGAAGATCACCTGTAGGAGTGAGCCTGCTCGCGATGGGGTCAGAAAGGTCGGCGCAGAAATCAGGGAAGAGGCGAGAACGGCGTACGCCCATCGGCGTTCTGCAGTTCCATCAGGTATTTACGGAAAATTTGCCCGAGCACCTGGGTAGCGGTTTCGAGGTCTTCGCGGGACATTTTTTCGGAGACTTCGTCGGCGGTGTCCAGGGCGTCTTCAGCGCCGTTGACCGCAGCCATCTTCAGCACGATGTACGCCTGAATGTTGTTGGCCTGCACGCCTTCGCCGTGGAAGAACATGGTGCCAAGCTTGAACTGCGCCTGAGCGTGGCCTTGCAACGAGGCCTTTTCGAAATAGCTCAGGGCTTGATTGAGGTCGCGCGGCGCATTCTTGCCGTCGTAGTAGAACTCACCCAACTCGTATTGCGCTTGCGCATCCCCTTCGTCCGCCGCTTTCTGGCAGGCGGCCAGTGCCTGCGTGACGTCTTGCGGCTGAGTGTTGAGGGTGCAACGACCCATCGCCGGGATCAACAACGAGTTGCCGCCTGCTTGTGCATGCGCGAGCAGGGGCTGAAGGAGCAACAGGCAGCCCAAGGCAAGGGTGCGGCCGGTGCGGTTCATGGGAATCGACTTACCTCTGAAGGGCACGCGGACCCATCGAGGGATCCAATAAGCGCGCATTATGAAATAAGCAGGGCCAACCTTACAAAGTCTTTACTCGTTTTTCTGCTGCGCGGGGAATATATCGCCCACTTTGTGGCGGATTTTTAGCAGAGGCGTGGAAAAACGGCGTGGGTGTAGGTGAAAGCTGACGCTGGCAATGGCCAACGTCAGCGTCACGGCCATTACTTCAGTGCAGCGAAGGCGCGCTCGGCAGCGTCCAGAGTGATTTTCAGCTCGGCTTCGCCGTGGGCGATCGAAGTGAAACCGGCTTCGAACGCGCTCGGTGCCAGGTACACACCGCCTTCCAGCATCAGGTGGAAGAAGCGACCGAACAGCGCCGCGTCGCTGGCCATTACGTCTTCAAAAGTGACGATGTCGTCGGCGCCGCTGAAGTACAGACCGAACATGCCGCCAGCCTGGGTGGTGACGAACGGAATGCCCGCCGCATCGGCGCGTTGTTGCAGGCCGTCGAGCAGGCGCGTGGTGTAGTCGGTCAGCTCGGCGTGGAAACCCGGGCGGCTGATCAGGCGCAGGGTGGTCAAACCCGCGGCCATCGCCAGCGGATTACCCGACAGGGTGCCAGCCTGATACACCGGGCCCAGCGGCGCGATGCGTTCCATGATTTCACGCTTGCCGCCGAAGCAGCCGACCGGCATGCCGCCGCCGATGATCTTGCCGAACGTGGTCAGGTCAGGATTGACGCCGTAGTAAGCCTGAGCACCGCCAAGGGCGACGCGGAAACCAGTCATCACTTCGTCGAAAATCAGCACCACGCCATGCTTGTCGCACAGCGAGCGCAGGCCTTCGAGGAAACCCGGCGCTGGCGGTACGCAGTTCATGTTGCCGGCCACCGGCTCGACGATGATGCAGGCCACATCCTGGCCGACTTCGGCGAGCATCTTCTCAACGGCGTCGATGTCGTTGAACGGCAGGGTCAGGGTGTGTTTGGCGAATGCGGCTGGCACACCGGCAGAGCTCGGTACGCCCTGGGTCAGTGCGCCGGAGCCGGCCTTGACCAGCAGGCTGTCGGAGTGACCGTGGTAGCAGCCTTCGAACTTGATGATGCTGTCACGACCGGTGTAGCCACGGGCCAGACGGATCGCGCTCATGGTCGCTTCGGTGCCGGAGCTGACCATGCGCACCATGTCCATCGATGGCACCAGCGAGCAGACCAGATCGGCCATTTCGGTTTCCATCGCGGTCGGCGCGCCGTAGGACAGACCGTGTTGCAGTTGATTGCGCACGGCGTCGAGCACGTCCGGGTGACTGTGGCCGAGGATCATCGGCCCCCACGAACCCACGTAATCCACATAGCGCTTGTCGTCTTCGTCAGTGACGTAGGCGCCTTCGGCATGCTTGAAGAACAGCGGCGTGCCGCCCACGCTCTTGAACGCGCGAACCGGCGAGTTCACGCCTCCGGGAATGTGTTTCTGGGCATTGGCAAACAGGGTTTCGGAACGAGACATGGTCGGGCTCTCAAATCAGATTTTCAGAAGTTCGTTGAAGGCGCGGGCGCGGCGGGTCACTTCGGCGGTGCTTTGGGCACCAAACAAGCCGTGGACAACCGCCAGCAGGTCGACACCATGGGCCACCAGCGGGGCGGCGTTGTCGAGGGTGATGCCGCCAATCGCGCAGATCGGCAGGTGCAGTGTGCGTTTGGCCTCGTCGAGCAGATCGAGGCTGCAACTCGGTGCGCCGGGTTTGGTGTTGGAGTTGAAAAAGCGGCCGAAGGCGACATAGCTCGCGCCTTCTTTGGCGGCTTGTTCGGCCAGTTCGAGTTGCGCGTGGCAGGTCGAACCGATGATGGCCTTGGAGCCGAGCAGAGCGCGGGTCGGCGACAGTGGGCCGTCGGTCTGGCCCAGGTGCACGCCGACGTTCAGGCGCGCGGCCAGCTCGGCGTCATCGTTGATGATCAACTGCGTCTTGTAGCGCTCGCACAGGTCACGCAGGGCTTCGGCCTCGCGCAGGCGGCGGGCCTCGTCGCTGCTTTTGTCGCGGTATTGCAGCAGGGTGACGCCGCCTTCCAGCGCCGCCTCCACGTACGACAGAAACTTGCCCGCCAGCAGTGTGCTGTCGGTGATGGCATACAGGCCACGTAGTTTCATCAGGCAGACCTCACGACGTTACGAGCAAAAATCCAGCGGCAGGCGACGCGGCACGAACTGGCCTTTGCCCAGTTGTTCGGCATCGCGCAGGGTGCGCCAGGTGTAATCCAGTGCCGTGCGTACAGCGCTGGCGAGATTTTCACCTTGGGCCAGACGACCGGCGAGGGCGCTGGCCAGGGTGCAACCGGAACCGTGATAACTGCCTGGCAAACGCTGGCAATAGAAGGTTTCACGCAGGCCATCACGGCTGTACAGGCGATTGTGGATTTCAGTTTCGTCGCCATGGCCGCCGGTGATCAGCAGGTTTTTGACGAACGGCAACAGTTTTTCAGCGCACTCGTCCGCAGTGCCTTCGGGCAGTTCAGCGAGGATCCGCGCTTCCGGCAGGTTGGGGGTGGCAATGATCGACAGCGGCAGCAGACGCTCGCGCATCGCATAACCGACTTCGTCCTTGCCCAGGCGCCCACCGCCACCGGCACGCAGCACCGGGTCGCAGACCACCGGCAGGTGCGGGTGCGCCGAAAGCAGTTCGACCACGGTGTCGACCATTTCCAGCGAACCGAGCATGCCCAGTTTGACGGCGGCGACTTCGGAGTCGTTGAGCACGGCATTGGCCTGGGCCAGTACCCACTCACGGTCGAGGACGCGGAAGTCAGTGACGTTGACGGTGTCTTGCACGGTCAGGGCGGTGACGGCCGGAGCCGCATGGCAACCCTGCGCGAGCAGGGCTTCGATATCTGCCTGCAAGCCGGCGCCACCACTGGGGTCGTGGCCGGAGAGACAGAGGACAACGGGGCGGGAGCTGTAGATATTCATGGTGCGCGAGCTTACCACCAAACCTGTTTTTGGGGTGTCGTGACGGTTAATACATTGTGGCGAGGGGGCTTGCCCCCGTTCGACTGCACAGCAGTCGCAAACGCTGGTGACCAAGATCAAATGGGGCTGCTTCGCAACCCAACCGGGGCAAGCGCCCTCGCCACAAGTACTCGCCGCTGCGCGTTATTCGAAAAGCTTGACCAAGCCAACAGCTCTAGCCCGCTGCTTTGCTCTGAAACGCCCGTTCTAGAGCCTTTGTCGTGAAAATTTTAATGGTGCTTAATGGCCATCAACGGCTATGCTAGTCTGGATCCAAACCAATAACAGGTAATACCGGTTTTACGTCTACTCAAAGGGAATGGGGGGCTTCCTGACACAACCGGACGAGCCACGCTGGGGCTTCAATGCGCTATTTGCTGATGTTGCTGTTCTGCTTGCCCCTCCTCGCAAGCGCCGTCGAGTTCGACGAAAATACCCAGAGCCTTCCCCTGGGCCGCGCCTTGCAGGTGTTCGAAGACCCGACGGGTCAGGCGAGCATCGCCGACGTCCGCGCTCAAGCGGCGGCAGGCAATTTCAAACCCCACGATAAAGCCACGCTCAATGCCGGTTACTCGCGTTCGGCGTTCTGGCTGAAGATCGACCTGCATTACCGTCCGAACAATCCGGCCGCACAGCGCACCTGGCTGCTGGAGCTGGCGTACCCGCCGCTCGATCACCTTGATTTGTACATGGCCGATGCCAATGGCGACTATCGCCTGATCCGGCAAACTGGCGACGCCTTGCCGTTCGCCAGTCGCGAGATCCGCCAGAACAACTACCTGTTCGACCTGAGCTTCGCCCCCGACCAGCAACAGACCCTGTACCTGCGGCTGGCCAGCGAAGGCTCGATCCAGGCGCCGGTGACGTTGTGGTCGAGCACCGCGTACCTCGAAGACCAGCCGGTTCGCCTGTATGTGCTGGGGATCATTTACGGCGTGCTGCTGGGGATGCTGGTCTACAACCTGTTCATTTACCTGAGCGTGCGCGACACCAGCTACCTTTATTACATCTTCTACATTGCCGCGTTCGGCCTTTATCAACTGTCGGTGAACGGCGCGGCGGTCGAGTATTTCTGGCCGGACAATCCGTGGTGGGCCAACGCCGCCACACCGTTTTTCATCGGCTGTGCGGGGTTGTTCGGCAGCCAGTTCGCCCGCAGTTTTCTGCAGACCAAAAACCATAGCCGCTGGCTCGACCGGCTGCTGATTGCGCTGATCGCGTTCGGCGCCCTGGTGGTCGGCCTGTCGCTGATGACCAGTTATGCATTGTCGCTGCGCCTGGCGACCCTGCTGGCGCTGACTTTCACCGTGGTGATCTTCGCCGCCGGGGTCCTCGCCTGGTGGCGCGGCCTGCGGGTGGCGCGTTATTTCATCATTGCCTGGTCGGCGTTTTTGCTCGGCGGCATCGTCAATACGCTGATGGTGCTTGGCTTGCTGCCGAACGTGTTCCTGACCATGTACGCCAGCCAGATCGGTTCGGCGATTGAAGTGGCGCTGCTGTCGCTGGCGCTGGCCGACCGCATCAATGCGATGCGCGAGCAGCAGGCACAAACCCTGTTTGATGCCGGGCAGAAGCTCGAAGTGCTCAACCAGCAACTGGCCCACAGCAACAAGCTCAAGGATGAATTCCTCGCGACCCTGACACACGAATTGCGCACGCCGATGAACGGGGTGATCGGTTCGCTGGAGTTGATGCAGACCGTCGAGCTGGAACCTGAGCTGGAGCAGTACCAGCAAACCGCCGCCGGTTCCGCCCGGGACATGATGCGCATGGTCAACGGCATCCTCACCCTCACCGAACTGCAGGCTGGCAAGCTCAAGGCGACACCGGGCAGCTTCAGCCTGCGCGCGGTGGTCGAGGCCTTGCGCGTGCAGTTCGACGGCAATGCGGCGAGCAAGTCGCTGGACTTCAAGGTCGAGGTGCTGCCGACCCTGCCGGACCGTTTGCACGGCGACAGCGCCAAACTGGCGCAATGCCTGGAGTGCCTGCTGGACAACGCGATCAAGTTCACCCGTGTCGGCGGTCTGGCGCTGCGGGTGACCGGCAAACCGTCGGCGGACAACCGCTTGGCGCTGTCGTTTGCAGTGATCGACACCGGCATCGGTTTCACCGATCTGGGCGAGGCGACGATGTATCAGCGCTTCTTCCAGCTCGACGGTTCGATGACCCGCGAATACGGCGGCCTCGGCGTGGGGCTGGCGATCTGTCGGCAACTGGTCGAGCTGCTCGGCGGCAAGCTCACCCATCGTTCCGAGCCCGGGCGTGGCAGTCGTTTTCAGCTGGACGTCGAGTTCGAACTACCGGTGGTCGAAGCCGCGCCGAGCCCGGTCCCGCCGCATGACCGCGTCCGTGCGCCACAGGATTGCACGGTGTTGCTGGTGGACGATAACAGCGTCAATCAACTGGTGATGCGCGGCATGCTGCTCAAGCTCGGTTTCCGCGTGCGTACGGCGGACAATGGCGCGGCGGCGCTCGATTGTCTGCAACGGGAAACCTTCGATGCGGTGCTGATCGATTGCCAGTTGCCCAGCCATGAAGGCGCTTCGCTGTGCTGCCAGATCCACGCTTTGCCGGGCTGTGCCAATGTGCCGGTGTTCATGCTGGCTCTGGGCGCAGATCGCGAGCAGTGCGCGCCCGGCACTCGCATCGATTACCTGAGCAAACCGGTGAAATTCGAAGACCTGCAAACGGCGCTGGAGCGTCGGGTACTCAGCGCATAATAGGGTGAAAGCGCCGACAGTTCGGCGTATATGACACTTTGATCAGCCACGGGCCGGTGCTTAACTGAATCCCTTGGCTGACCAAAGGAGCCCCGTCATGAACCTGCATCAGTTCGCCGAAACCCACGAAGTCACCAATCAGCCGCCGTCGCTGGATGGTGCCAACCTGTACCGCATCGATCTGCCGCTGCAGGAGTGGTCGCGCCGTTTCGGCGCCGGTTGGGCCGAGTCGCGGATCGATGCCTACGGCGCGCTGGCCGGCGGTCCGTTGATGGAAGCGGGGTTCCTCGCCAATCAGAACAAACCGCTGTTCGTCAGCCATGATCGCTACGGCCATCGCATCGATCTGGTGGAGTTTCATCCGGCCTATCACGAGCTGATGCGCACCGCGATCGAACACGGCCTGACCTCGTCACCCTGGACCCATCCGCAGGACGGCGCGCACGTCGCCCGCGCCTCGATGAGCTATCTGCACAGCCAGGCCGAGGCGGGCAGCGGTTGCCCGTTGACCATGACCTTCGCCAGCGTGCCGGCGTTGCGTTTGCAACCGGATCTGGCCGAGCTGTGGCTGCCGAAAATCCTCGCCACCGAATATGATCCGCGCAACGTTGGTATGGCGCACAAGGCCGGTGTGACCATCGGCATGGCGATGACCGAAAAACAGGGCGGCACCGACGTGCGGGCCAACACCACCAAGGCTTATCCGGTCGGCGCCAGTGGCCCGGGCCAGGCGTATGAACTGGTCGGGCACAAGTGGTTCTGCTCGGCACCGATGTGCGATGCGTTCCTCACGCTGGCGCAGACCGACAAGGGCCTGACCTGCTTCCTGCTGCCACGCCATCGTCCCGACGACACGCGCAACCAGTTCTACATTCAGCGTTTGAAAAACAAACTTGGCAACCAGTCCAACGCTTCCAGTGAAGTGGAGTTTCGAGGTGCCCTGGCGTGGATGGTCGGCGAAGAAGGGCGCGGGGTGCCGACCATCATCGAGATGGTGGCGATGACCCGTTTCGACTGCATGGTCGGGTCCAGCTCGCTGATGCGTCAGGCGCTGACCCAGGCCAGCCACCACTGCGCGCACCGCAAGGTCGGCGGCAAACTGCTCAGCGAGCAACCGTTGATGCAGAACGTACTGGCCGACCTCGCTCTGGAAAGCGAAGCCGCGCTGGCCTTGAGCCTGCGCATGGGCCAAGCGCTGGATCATCTGGATGATCGCCACGAGGCGCAATTCGCCCGGTTGGTGACAGCGGTGGGCAAGTACTGGATCTGCAAGCGCGCACCGGCCATGATCAACGAAGCCGCCGAATGCATGGGCGGCGCAGGGTATGTCGAAGAGAGCATTCTGCCGCGGCTGTACCGCGAAGCGCCGGTCAACTCGACGTGGGAAGGCTCGGGCAACGTGCAGTGCCTGGACGTGTTGCGCGCGCTGTCCAAAGAGCCGGGTGTGCTCGATGTGCTGTTCAGCGAGTTGGGCGACGGCCATGGCGACAAGCGTCTGGCGGCGCACATCCAGCAGTTGCAGGCGCAGTTCAAGGACACCAGCGATATCCAGTACCGCGCGCGGCAGTTGACTGAAGATATTGCGCTGGGGCTGCAGGCCAAGTTGTTGCTGGAGGCGGGGAATTCGGCGGTCAGTGATGCTTTCATTGCCAGTCGGCTGAGCGGCGGCGGTCGCGTCTATGGCGCGTTGCCGCGTGGGCTGGACGTCGAAGCCATCGTTGCGCGCTCGACTCCGCAAGGGTTCTGACCTCATACAAAATCACCTGTAGGAGCTGCCGAAGGCTGCGATCTTTTGATCTTGCTGTTTATAAGATCAAAAGATCGTAACCTTCGGCAGCTCCCACAGGGATCGTAGGTGACCCATATATTGTGCGGTTGCCAACATGCCACTGTTCCCGTGAGACCACGATGCAGGCAAGATGAAGCTCTGCAAGTCAGAACACAGGAAGCTGATCGTGACCGAAGCGTTTATTGTCGTTCAAACCGCCGAACAAGCCGTGGACCGTCTGGCCGAGCTGCATGAGCGGGCCACCACTGCGCTGAACTCGGCGCTCAAGCGTTACCTCAAGGATCGCGTCGAGCCTGACGCCGAACAGCGTGCTCTGTTTCGTTATCCCGAACTGCGTCTGACCTACCTGTGCCAGGGCGAAGTCCCGCAGACCACCCGCGCCTACGCCAAGGTGCAACTGCCGGGCACCTACAGCGTCACCGTCACCCACCCCAAGGCGTTCCGCAAATACCTGCTGGAACAGCTGGTGCCGTTGATGCACGACTTCACCGTGACCGTGGAAGTCGGCGTCAGCCAGCAGAACATTCCGTACCCGTACGTGGTCGAGCAGGGCGATGAACTGGCCGGCTCCGGCGTCACCGCTGCGGTGCTGGCGCGGGTGTTCCCGAGTACCGACCTGTCCGCCGCCACCGATGGCATCGCCGACGGTCTCTACGACTGGGAAAACACCGATCCGCTGCCACTGGCACTGTTCGACGCTGCGCGGGTCGACTTCTCCCTGCGCCGTCTGGTGCATTACACCGGCAGCGACTGGCGCCATGTGCAGCCGTGGATCCTGCTGACCAACTATCACCGCTACGTCGATCAGTTCATCGTCCATGGCCTGGAACAACTGCGCAAAGACCCGCGTTTCGTGCGCATGGTCCTGCCGGGCAACGTGATCATCGAGAAGAGCATGGATCACGGCGAAGCCTCGGCGATTGCCGCTGGCGTGGTCTGGCACCGCTACCAGATGCCGGCCTATCACCTGATCGCCAGCGACGGGCATGGTGTGACCCTGGTCAACATTGGTGTCGGCCCGTCCAACGCCAAGAACATCACCGACCACCTGGCGGTGCTGCGTCCGCATTGCTGGCTGATGATCGGCCACTGCGGCGGCCTGCGTCAGTCGCAGACCATTGGTGATTACGTGCTGGCTCACGCCTACATGCGTCGCGACGGGATTCTCGACCGCGTGGTGCCGCCGAACATTCCGATCCCGGCGCTGGCCGAGGTGCAGCTGGCGCTGCAACAAGCGGCGGCCAATATCACCGGGGAAAAAGGCGAAGAGCTGAAAAAACGCCTGCGCACCGGCACCGTGCTGACCTACGACGATCGCAACTGGGAACTGCGCTGGGCCCAGGAGCGTCCGTTGATCAACCTGTCCCGCGCCGTGGCCGTGGACATGGAAAGCGGCACCATCGCCGCCCAGGGTTATCGCTTGCGGGTGCCGTATGGCACGTTGCTGTGCGTCTCGGACAAACCGCTGCACAGTGAAATCAAGCTGCCGGGCTCGGCCAACGCGTTCTACGAGCGTGCGGTCAGCCAGCACTTGAAGATCGGCATCGAAGCGGTGGATCTGCTGCGCACCGAACTCAACTCGCTGCACTCGCGCAAACTGCGCAGCTTCGACGAGCCGCCGTTCCGTTAACGGTTAGTCGTGGTCATTTGGCGGTCGGGGCACTAGCATTAGCAGCCCTGACCGTTAGATGTTCTTTTCGCCATGTCCCGTCCCCCGCGTCCACCTTCCCGTCGCCCTGGCGTGAAGCCTCCGTCTTCCTCTGCGCGCCGTGTCGCCAAGGCGCCGCCGGCCGAGCCGAAGCTGATCCTGTTCAACAAACCGTTCGATGTGCTGACGCAATTCAGCGACGAAGGCGGGCGGGCGACGCTCAAGGATTTCATCGACATTCCCGGGATTTACCCGGCCGGACGCTTGGACCGCGACAGTGAAGGTCTATTGCTGCTGACCAACGACGGCCAGTTGCAGGCACGGATTGCCGATCCGAAACACAAACTGGCAAAGACCTATTGGGTGCAGGTCGAAGGCGTGCCCACGACCGAGCAATTGCAGCGTTTGCGTGACGGCGTTGAGTTGAACGACGGCATGACCCTGCCTGCCGAAGCGCGGCAACTGGATGAACCCGAGTTGTGGCCGCGCAATCCACCGGTACGCTTTCGCGCGACGATACCGACTTCATGGTTGGAACTGGTGATCCGCGAAGGGCGCAATCGTCAGGTACGGCGGATGACCGCCGCGGTCGGGCTGCCGACGTTGCGGCTGGTGCGGGTGAGGATTGGCGACTGGACGATCGATGGGCTCAATCAGGGGCAATGGAAAGAAGTGCCGGCGCGCTTATAGAACGCCGGATTCGATCAGGCCGATCACCACACTCTTGATGATGAACGCGGCCACGCCCAGGCCCAGTACGAAGAACAGAATGAACGAGCCGAAGCGCCCGGCCTTGGATTTCTTCGCCAGATCCCAGACGATGAAACCCATGAAAATGATCAGGATGCTGACCAGGCCAGTCATCATCCACTCTTCGAATACTGCAGGATCCATCGGGCATCTCCGGCGCGCAGGGGGCAAAAAGGGCGCGGCGAGTATACGTCAAGGGCGCGAGGCGAGGCATTGATCTGCGTCGGTGTGCCGCAGTCATTGGTCGCCTGTGCCTGCTCGCGAAGGCGGTTTCAACTGCGCAGATGAGTCAGCGGCAATTCAGTGCTGTTGAGCACCTGGTTCAGCACAAAACTCGAACGCACGCTGGTCACCCCTTCAATCCGGGTCAAATGCCCCAGCAGCAGCTTCTGATAATGGTCCATGTCCGGCACCACCACTTTCAACTGATAGTCGGCATCGACGCCGGTCACCAGGCTGCATTCCAGTACCTGTGGCAAGGTACGGATCGCCGCTTCGAAGTTTTCGAAACGTTCCGGCGTGTGCCGGTCCATGCCGATCAGCACGTAGGCGGTCAGGCTCAGGCCGAGCATCTTGCGATCGAGCAGCGCGACCTGGCGTGAGATGTAGCCGTCGTCCTCCAGTTGCTTGACCCGGCGCGAGCAGGGCGAGGGCGACAGACCGATGCGCTCGGCCAGTTCCTGGTTGGAGATGCGGGCGTCGCGCTGCAATTCAGCCAAAATACTCAGGTCGTAACGGTCGAGTTTGCTCATGAATCTGTCCTTGTTTGTAACTATTGCGGCGGATTATCTATCCATGGTTAAAAATTGCGCAAGTAGTGTTTATTTGAGCAATCTTCGCAATCCTCTGTCGCGGCTCCCGGCCTATTCTTATCACCAGAATCACTGCTCGGTAACACAGTCCACTGCGGCCCGCCCAATCAGGCCCGCCGCGGCCGCCACCCCCACCGGGGATGTGCCGGCCCCCGAGCTGCACACTGTCCAGAAGACGGCGTGAGGTGAGCCGACGTCAAAAGCGTCGAGCCAGGACGAAGTTCTCTAGAAGGGAGGCCGACGGGTCTCCCTTTTTTCTTGCTTGCGATTTTTGTGCCTTGGCGCACGGCTATCCTCAATAAATAAGTTTCGTGACTGATAACCTGTCGCAGAACCCGGTGTGTGTATTCCCGGTCTTAGTTACAAGCCCTCTTACTACCCGCAGTGAGGAAAAGCATGAAGTCGCGCATCTGGCGTCTGGCCGGTGTTGGTTTGCTGTGTGTGAGCGTCAGTGCGCAAGCGCTTGCCGACGAGCCACAGAATCGTGGCCCCGACAATAACGGGCACGGTGGTGAACATCAGGGTAATCAGGGGCGTGGCGGCGAGCGTCAGCCCCACGGGCAGAACAATCCGCCGCCGCAAAATCAGCCGCGGCCGCAGAACAACGAGATCATTCGTGGCGACAACAGCCGCCAGTTCGAACACAACGGCCAGCAACGCAATAATAACGGTCAATGGCAAAACAACGGTCAGTGGCAGAACCAGAACCGCGCGCCCAACCCGCCAGCTCCGGTTCATCAGGCGCCACCGACGAACAACCTGCCGATCCAGCCACGGCCCGACACCGTGCGTCAGACCCAGGAGCCGCGTCAGGGTTACTACCGCGACGAGCGTCCGCAGAATGGTTACCACAACCAGCAATGGCAAACCGGTAACCGGCCCAATGACAATCGCTGGCCGGGTCGCCCGGACGGACATGGCAACGGTTGGGGCCCAGGCCCGCAATACCGCCCGGGGCATGTGATCGACCGGTTCCCGGATCGCGAATACCGCGTGCCGTATCGAGGTCAGGATTATTTCTTCTCCGGCGGCTACTGGTATCGCCCGCAAGGGCCGCGCTACATCGTCGTGCAGCCGCCAAGGGGCATCCGTATTCAGTATCTGCCGGACTATGCCCGTGAAGTGTGGATCGGCGGTGCGCTGCTGTTCCTCGCTGCCGGTTCCTACTATGCGTATCAGGAAGCCACCCAGGATTACGTGGTGGTCGAGCCGCCGGTGCAGCAACCGCCGCAACCGCAATCCCAGGGTTACGACGTCGAGGCCTACCCGGCCAACGGTCAGTCACCGGAACAGGTCCAGCAGGACGGTTACCAGTGCTACCAATACGCGGTGCAGCAAAGCGGTTTCGATCCGCGTACCGCGACGTATCAACCAGCGCCCGAGGTGGTGCAGGCCTACCGTCAGGCTCAGGGCAATTGCCTGAGCAGTCGCGGTTATCAGGTCCAGTAAGAGCAGCTACGAGCTGCAAGTTTCCAGCTACAAGCTACAAGCTACAAGCTTGAAGCTTGCGGCTCGTGGCTTGAAGCTGCTTTTATCGGGTCAGCGTGCACCAGCACCTCGGCTCGCGGGTAGGCGGCGTGAATCGCATCCGCTGCCTGATCGCTGATGCCGTGAGCGACTGACAGGGTCAGTTCACCCGGCAACTCCAGATGCAACTGCACGAACCAGTGATTGCCCGAGATCCGCGTGCGCAGATCATGCGCGCCCAGCACGCCGGGTACACCGCAGGCCAGTTCGAGCATGTGCTGACTGACGTCCGTTGGCAGCTCTTCATCCATCAGCACCGAAAAACTTTCCCGGGCGATCTGGATCGCACTCCACAAAATGTACCCGGCAATCCCCAGGCCGAACCACGCGTCCAGTTGGTGAAAGCCCATGCCGGCGAGGATCAGCGCCAGTAAAATACTGCCGTTGAGCAGCATGTCCGAACGGTAGTGCAGGGAGTCTGCGCGCACGGCGTTGGAGCCGGTCTGCTTGATCACCCGATGTTGCAGCGTCAGCAGCGCGGCGGTCAGCAGCAGGGAGAATACGATCACGCCGATGCTCAGCCACGGCGCGCCCAGCGGCTCCGGTTGCTTGATGCGCTCATACGCCTGAAAGGCAATCAACACCGCACTGCCACCGATGAACAGCGCCTGCGCCATGCCCGCCAGCGATTCAGCCTTGCCGTGGCCGTAACGGTGATCATCATCGGCCGGGCGCAGCGCGTAATGCACCGCCAGCAGATTGAGCAGCGAGGTGACGCCGTCCAGCGCCGAGTCGGTGAGGCCGGCGAGCATGCTCACCGAACCGCTCAGCCACCAGGCGATGGCTTTGGCGACGATCAGCGTGCAGGCCACCGCCACCGAGGCGCGGGTTGCCAGCCGCAGCAGGCGGGCATGTTCGGGGCTGGTGGTCATGTCATTTCCTTATGCTGCTGGTTGCAGGCCAAACATCGCCAGTTGTTGAGTGCTGCCCTTGTGCTGGATCAGGCGTGGGTCGTCCAGTGGCAGATTGCGGCCCAGCTCAGTCTCGAGAATAGCCTGCAACTTGAGGTTATCGACCTGACCGTCCGGGCCAATAGCTTGTTTGAGTTTGGCCGGATCGACCTGCGCTGTGTGGCCCGGTTCGAAATAGATCGCGCCAGTGGTGAAGTCGACCGCGAACGCGATCAGGCCGGGAATCACGTAGAAAAGCAGACCCACGGCGTCGAGCACGGCAATCGCCGGGTCAATCTTGCCATCGATCTGCCCGCGCCGGTCCGGGTAGAAAATCGAACCGCACGCAGTGAGTTGAGTGAGCAGGGTAGCGACCAGTACACCGCCGATCAGGCGAGAAGGTAAGCGCATGGGAAATGTCTCCTGAATCATCAAATAACGAAGCGTCGTTGTGTGAAGTTAAGACCCTGACGAATGCCAAGCAGTTCGCCGTTATACTCGCCCTCGGCAGGGCATGCCCACAGTAAATTGCGGCCTCGTCTCACCCCACCGAAATACGTTGAGGATTGAAGTTGTTTTCTCCAGATCGACACCGCGTGAAGGCTGATGAATCCTGTCGGGGTTCGGCCCTCCGGGCTAAAGCTGTGAGCGCGCCATGCTGCGTTGCGGAACTTGGCAAGGAAACGGCCCTTATCTGCGTCCCGCGCCTTGCCTGCCACGCTCACAGCTTTAACGCGACTCGCAATTTACTGTGGGCACGCCCTGGGGAGCCAGCATGATTTCTTTGCCGATCGATGAAGTTTTACCCGCGCTGCGTGAAGCCTTGGCGACACGCCACGAAGCCGTGCTCGAAGCACCGCCCGGCGCCGGTAAAACCACCCGCGTGCCCCTGGCCTTGCTCGATGAAGCGTGGCTGGCCGGGCAGACCATCCTCATGCTCGAACCGCGCCGTCTCGCCGCGCGCGCGGCGGCTGAGCGACTGGCCAGCGAACTGGGCGAGAAGGTTGGCGAAACCGTCGGTTATCGCATCCGCCTCGACAGCAAGGTCGGCCCCAACACGCGCATCGAAGTGGTCACCGAAGGCATTCTCACCCGACGCCTGCAGGACGATCCGGCGCTGGAGGGCGTGGGCCTGCTGATCTTCGACGAATTCCACGAACGCAGCCTCGATGCCGATCTGGCCTTGGCCCTGAGTTTGAACGGTCGCGAGTTGTTCCGGGCTGAACAGCCGCTGAAGATTTTGCTGATGTCCGCCACGCTTGAAGGCGAACGCCTGTCCGGGTTGCTCGATGATGCGCCGATCCTGCGCAGCGAAGGCCGCATGTACCCGGTGACGATGCGCTGGGGGCGGCCGTTCCAGCCCGGCGAATACATCGATCAACGCGTGACCCAGACCGTACTTGAAGCCCTGCACGATGAAACCGGCAGCCTGCTGGTGTTCCTTCCGGGGCAGGCGGAAATCCGTCGCGTGCATCAACAATTGGCCGATGCCATTGGCGAGCGCAGCGATGTTTTGCTGTGCCCATTGCACGGCGAACTGGACCTCAACGCCCAGCGCGCCGCCATCGACCCGGCCCCGGCCGGTCATCGCAAAGTGGTGCTGGCGACCAACATCGCCGAGACCAGTTTGACCATCGACGGCGTGCGCGTGGTGATTGATGCCGGGCTGGCGCGGGTGCCGCGTTTCGACCCCGGCAGCGGCATGACCCGACTCGATACCCAGCGTATTTCCAAGGCCAGTGCTACGCAGCGCGCCGGCCGGGCGGGGCGTCTGGAGCCGGGTGTGTGTTATCGCTTGTGGTCGCAGGATCAGCACGAGCAACTCGCCGCTTACGGCAGTGCGGAAATTCTTTCGGCGGATCTGGCGAGCCTCGCGCTGCAGCTCGGACGTTGGGGCGTGACCCCGGGCGAACTGGTCTGGCTGGATGTGCCACCGGCGGCAGCTTATGCCCAGGCGCAGGATCTGTTGCAGCGCCTCGGCGCACTCGAAGGTGAAGCGCTGACTGCGCACGGTCAGGCCATGGCCGAGCTGCCGGCGCATCCGCGCATCGCCCATCTGTTGCTGCGCGGTCAGGCGCTGGGGCTGGCGAACATGGCGTGCGACGTCGCGGCACTGCTCGGCGAGCGCGACATTTTGCGTGGTGCCGGCGCGGATCTGCACAGCCGATTGGTGTTGCTCTCCGGAGAGGAGCGCGCGGCGCGCGGTGCTCAAGGTGGCGTGCAACGGGCCCGGCAACTGGCGCGGCAGTATCGCGGTTACTTGCGTGGCAAGGCGAGCGAGCCGGTCAGCGACCCTGATCACCCGCGCTGGCTCGGTGCATTGCTGGCGCTGGCCTACCCGGACCGCGTCGCCCAGCAGCGTCGCGCCGGTGGCGCTGAGTATCGTCTGGCCAATGGACGCGCTGCGCTGTTCGCCGAAGCCGACAGCCTGATGAAGGAACCGTGGATTGTGATCGCTGATCTCGGCAGCCGTCAGGGCCAGCGCGAGGAACGGATTTATCTGGCGGCGGATTTCGATCCGGCGCTGTTCGATTCAGTGTTGGCCGAGCAGGTGAGCGGCGTCGATCAACTGGACTGGGACGAACGCGAAGGTGTGCTGCGCGCCGAGCGTCAGCGCAAGGTCGGCGAACTGATCCTCAGCCGCGAACCGTTGACCGGTCTTGATGAAAATGCGCGCAGTCAGGCGTTGGTCAATCTGGTGCGGCGCAAAGGTCTGGAGTTGCTGCCGTGGACGCCGGAGCTGCGTCAGTGGCAGGCGCGGGTGGCGTTGTTGCGCCAGTTGGAATTGAACAATCAGGACGACAGCCAATGGCCGGATGTCAGCGATGCAACGTTGCTGAACACCCTCGAGCATTGGTTAATGCCTTACTTGGGCAAAGTCTCGCGGCTCAGCCATTTCGCCAATCTGGACCTGTCGAGCATCGTGCGCAATCTGCTGCCGTGGCCGTTGCCGCAAAAGCTAGATGAGCTGGCGCCGCATCATTTGAGCGTGCCGTCGGGGTCGTCGATTCGCCTGGATTACAGCGAGGTTCCGCCGATTCTCGCGGTGCGTTTGCAGGAGCTGTTCGGGCTGGCGGATACGCCGCGCATTGCCGGCGGGCGGCAGGTGGTCAAGTTGCATCTGCTGTCGCCAGCACGGCGCCCGGTGCAGGTGACACAGGACCTGGCCAACTTCTGGCGCAGCACCTATGCCGAGGTGAAGAAGGATCTGAAGGGGCGCTATCCGAAGCATTACTGGCCGGACGATCCCTTGGTCGCCGAAGCCACAGCACGGGCAAAACCTCGGGGCACTTGAGCAGCAATGGCAGCGCGCCATTAGCCCATCCGCCCTAATTGCCCCTGTTCGGGCTGCCTCCTAAAGTGGCGGCCCGAACAATAACAAGTTGCTGCCTGGCAACGTGTACCCAAGGAACGGAACTGCTCATGTCATCTTTCTTCAAGTTCAAGAAGTTGATCTTCTTGTCGGCTGCGCTGCTGTTCGCCTTCAATTCGGCAAATGCCGAAGAGCCCAACCCTGTAGGCGACTGGTGGATTATCTACGGCAATGGCGTGGCCCAAAAAAACATCATGTACGTCGCCGATGCCACGTCGGTGGTGCCCTCGGAAAAAACCAAAGGCGCGACCATGGTCGCGGTGACCCTGGTTTATGAAGAGCCCGGCAAACCGATGATCGACGTCTACAACCTCGAAGCCCAGTGCTCTACGGGCAAAGTGCGCTTTATCAATGGTCAATCCGTCGAGCGTCTGGCTTACACCCTGCGCCATCTGAAAGTTGCCAATCAATGGCAGACCCCGAAAGAGTTCTGGGTACAGCAAGCGCTGAAGTTTGCCTGTGCGCCGGGCAGTCGAGCTAAAAACGACATGGCCGCCGTGGGCAAGATGGAATACCTGCAGATGATCGAGATGCTGCAGCAGATGTTCTTCAAACTCGCACCGATTCAGGAAAAGAGCCACATGATGGACAACATCGACAGTCTGCTCGAACTGAAAAAATAAGGCGGGACAGCCAATGACTTACATACGCTTATTGATGACCACTCTGTTGGCCGCCTTGCTCTTGACTGGCTGTTCCACTATTGCGCAAAGCCGCTGGGAAGGGCGTGATATGCAGGAAGCGCTGGACTTGTTCGGCAAACCCGATTCGATGCAAAAGGAAACCGGCCCGAACGGCGAACCCTTGGCCGTGCTGACCTGGTACAAGTCCGCGAGCTGGACCACCACCGAAGCGGCCGGGACATCGATGACCCATACCGGTAATGGCATGGTGTACACCGAACACTATCAACAAGTCGGGCACAGTTCCGATTGCAAATTGCAGGCGAAGATCAACCAACAAAAGAAGATTGCGCAGTTCCTGATCGAAGATGGACGAATTCTTCATGGCAAGTGCACCAATGTCAGGTATGTCCCCGGTTATATTCCCCCAGGAATGTGAGCGGTCTTCGCGGTCAGTTGTTCGCTAAGTCAGGGGCTACAACGCTGTCAACGTCGAAGGTGTCAGGTGATATTGACAATTACTGGCCGGATGATCCGTTGGTGGCGCAAGCCACTGCACGGATCAAACCTCGCAAGTGAGCCTTGCTGCCCGGTCTCGCCCGGGCAACGGCTGCCATTGATCAGGCCTCGCCGTACAGGTTTTGTGCAGCACTGCGTCGATGCTTGATGCTGTGGCATATCCACACCAACGCAATCCAGACCGGAATTGCGTAGACCGCCATCCGGTTCACGGGATCCATCAGCATGACCGCCACAATGAACACCATGAAGGCCAGACAGACATAGTTGCCGTAGGGATACCACAGCGCCTTGAACAGGGGCGTCTGCCGGGTCTCGTTCATGTGCTGGCGAAATTTTCCATGGGCCAGGCTGATCATCGTCCAGTTGATCACCAGCGTCGCAACCACCAGCGACAACAGCAATTCCAGCGCATGCTGCGGGATCACGTAGTTCATCACCACGGCGATCAAGGTCACCGCCGCCGTTGCCAGGATCGAGCGTACGGGGACGCCGCGTTTGTCGATCTTGACCAGGCTTTGGGGAGCGTCACCCTGCTCGGCCAGTCCGAGCAATATGCGGCTGTTGCAATAAGTGCCGCTGTTATAGACCGACAGGGCGGCGGTGAGGACGACGAAATTGAGAATGTGCGCGGCGGTCGTGCTGTCGAGCATTGACCACACGCGTACGAACGGGCTGCCACTGTAGGTATCGCCCGTGGCATTGAGCGAAATCAGCAGGCTGTCCCACGGCATCAATGACAACAAGACGACGAGTACGCCGATGTAGAAAATCAGGATGCGGTAGATCACCTGATTGATGGCCTTGGGGATCACGCTGCGGGGCTGTTCGGCTTCGGCTGCAGTAAAACCGAGCATTTCCAGGCCGCCGACTGACAGCATGATAACGGCCATGGACATTGCCAGTCCGCCCCATCCATGGGGGAAAAAACCGCCGTGTTGCCACAGATTGCTCACCGACGCCTGTGGCCCTCCATTGCCGCTGACCAGCAGATAACTGCCCATGGCGATCATCCCGATCACCGCCAGGACCTTGATGATGGCGAACCAGAATTCCGCTTCGCCGAACACTTTGACGTTGATCAGGTTGAGCGCATTGATCAGCACAAAGAACACGGCGGCCGATACCCAGATCGGTATCTCGGGCCACCAGTAGTGCACGTACTTGCCGACGGCCGTCAGCTCGGACATGCCGACCAGGGTGTACAGCATCCAGCAGTTCCATCCCGACAGGAAGCCGGCGAATCCGCCCCAGTATTTGTGGGCGAAGTGACTGAAAGAACCGGCAACGGGTTCTTCCACGATCATCTCACCCAATTGCCGCATGATCATGAAGGCGATCAAACCGCAGATTGCGTAGCCGAGGATCATCGAAGGCCCGGCCAGTTTGAGTGCTCCCGCCGAACCCAGGAACAGCCCCGTGCCCACGGCCCCACCCAGGGCGATCAATTGAATGTGTCGATTTTTCAGGCTGCGTTTCAGTTGGCCTGAGTGCGCATGGGGTCCGCTCATGAGAAAGAACTCTCGCAAGGTTGCATGAGTGTTCGCGGGGTGCTTGCGAGGGGCAGGGCAGGCCGTTGCCATGACACGCCGGTGCAAGTAGCGGGAGAGAGGGGCTTTTCCACAGTCATACGGATTCTGATCCTTCAGATTATTTCTATTTTTATCAAAAAGTTAGATCGGTTTTTCAGCGCGGTCGACGGCGGTTTTGCGCGTGCTGTCGCTAGAAATCTATTGGAAGAAACATATTTCTATCTGTTGAATTTGTAAATGGGGGGTGGTATCTAATGCATCGCACATGGACATGCCAACGATTCCAGGGACGTGAGGAGTGATGACTGTGATGGGCTGCAATGCAGAAGGAACATTTGATTTCGTGGTCGGCGCCGATGCCGATCCGGCACGCTATTTTTCAGCGGCGGCGCACGACATTCGGGCACAACTGCTGAGCGAAGGCGCGGTGCTCATTCGCGGTGCCAATCCGTGCAAGGATCCTGAGGTGTTCGAACGGGCGGTTGGCGCGCTGGGTTTTCAGACCCGCGATTACGTCGGTGGCAGCTCTCCACGCTCGACGATCCAGGGCAAGGTCATGGAGGCGACCCGCACCCCTCCCGACTGGTCGGTGATCCTTCATCAGGAAATGGCCTATGTAAAAAATCCACCGCAGATCATCGCCTTTGTCTGCGTCGAGCCGGCGAGTCGGGGCGGTGAATCCGTGGTCGGGGACATGCGTAAACTGGAGCAGTTGGTTGATCGTTCCACCTTGGAGCAACTGACCGAACGTGGCCTTAAATTGCGCCGAACCTTGCCCGGCGAGGCGCGGGTGCATCTCAAACCCGGAGTGAAGAAAAGCTGGCAGGAGACATTCTCCACCACCAGCACCGCCGAGGCAGAAGTGCTGTGCCGGGCGCGTGGCTGGGACTTCGAATGGAGCGGCGACGACCTGATCCTCTGGCAGGACTGTATCTCCCCGATGCGTCGGCACCCGCGCAAAGCGGCAGACATCTGGTGCAATCAAGCGCACTTCTGGGGCGCAGCCGCGATGATCGAATGGGCGCGTATCGACGGTCGTGAACAGGACGCCAGTGAACTGGCCAAGGCGCAGCGCAACAGTCCGCAATTGTTGGAAGCGATGTGTTTTGGTGACGGCGAACCCTTGCCGGAAGACCTCACCCTCGAGCTGTTCCACACCGTCAGAAGTGTTGAGCAAGATGTCGATCTGGGGGCGGGCGATATTTTACTGCTCGACAATTTCCAGTACGCGCACGGTCGGCGCGCGTTTTCGGGCAACAGGACAATCAACGTGATCATCGCCAATTGGGCCGATGGTCAGGCACACGTAGCTCAGGGATGAAAAGATGACAATTCAGGAAAAAAACTTCACGTCGGACAGCACCTTTGTACTGACCCCCGGCACCGATGTCAGTCTCCAGGACTTGATCAAGTATTCCCGTCCCGGGAAACAGGTGGTCGCCTCGCAAGCCACCCGGCAACGGGTTCAGGCATCGCGAGAGGCCCTGGAAAACCTCGTCGCACAGGGCGCGGTGATTTATGGCGTGAACACCGGAATGGGCGGATTCGTTGATCATCTGGTGCCGATCGAGAAAGCCCACGAGCTTCAATCGAATCTGATTCAGGGTGTCTCGACCAACGTTGCCGAGCGATTCCCGGACAGTGTGGCCCGGGCAACGATGTTTGCGCGAATCGTGTCCCTGTCCCGTGGCAACTCGGCGCTCTCGCTGGAGAATTTCGACCGCTACATTGCCATCTACAACTCGGGCCTGATTCCGGAAATTCCGAGCAAGGGGTCTCTGGGTACCAGTGGCGACCTGGGGCCGCTGGCCGCTGTCGCCCGGATGCTGACCGGCGACGGCTTCGCCTACCTTGACGGTGCCCGGATTCCGGCGGCGCAAGCGCTCGAACAGCTGGGCCTGGCGCCGCTCCATTTGAGTTACAAGGAAGGGCTGGCGCTGATCAATGGCACGTCCTGCATGGTCGCGGTCGCGGCGATGAATGTGGTTGAGGCCCGCGAACTGCTTGAACAATACACCTCGATTTCCGCCTTCTCCTTTGAAGCGTTGCAAGCTCGGGTGCGTCCTTTCCACCCTGATGTTCACCAGTTGAAACCGCACCTGGGCCAGCAAAAAATTGCCGAGGCCATCTGGGCCGATCTTCAAGGTTCGGAACTGGCGATTGACGATCTTGAACTTTCTTCGCAACTGAGCGCCCTGCGCACCGACCAGGTGCGCCAGGAAGACATGCCCATCGAAGATGCCTATTCCATTCGCTGCACGCCGCAGATCCTCGGGCCGGTGCTGGAAACCATCGAGTTCGTGGAGCGTGTGGTCGGCAACGAACTGAACTCATCAAACGACAACCCGCTGATCACCCCTGAAAACGGCCAGGTCTTTCACAATGGGCACTTTCACGGGCAGTACATCGCCTCAGCCATGGATTACCTGACGATCTCGGTCATCACCCTGTGCAATCTTTCCGATCGGCGGATCGATCGCTTCCTGACCAAAGCCAACAGCAATGGCCTGCCGTCATTCCTGTGTGCGGAAAACGGAGGCCTGCGATTCGGCCTCATGGGCGGGCAATTCATGTCGGCATCCCTGACGGCAGAAAACCGTTCGCTGGCCACCCCCGTCTCGATCCAGACCCTGACTACCACGGGCGACTTCCAGGACGTGGTTTCGTTCGGCCTTGTCGCCGCGCGTCGTGTGACCGAAGTGCTGCAGAACACCCGTTACGTCCTGGCGTTCGAGTTGATCTGTGCAGCCCAGGCGGCCGATATCCGCGGCAGCGCCAAACTCGGGCCAAAAGGCCGTGAGTGGCATGCGCGGGTGCGTGAACATATTCCGTATCTGGATCGGGATGTGGCATTGACCAGCTATCTGGAAGCGATCGTGGCCCAGGTACTGGGGGGACACAGCCGATGAACTCGCCAGCAAAGGGCAATCTGTTCGCAACGGCGGTCACTGAGAGTGTCCGGCTGCACGCCAATGAAAATCCGTTGGGTGCGTCCGGCCTGGCCCTGCATCTGTGCGCGTCGATGCCGACGCTGCTCAGCGAATACCCTGAAGTCACTTACAAGTCCCTGCGCTCGGCGATCGGCGAGCGTTGGCGCGTTGATCCCGAGCGTGTGGTGGTGGGGGCTGGCTCCGATGAGCTGATCGATATTGCGTTGCGCAGCCTGTTGAAGCCGGGCAGTTGCATCGTGACGCAGCAGCACGCCTTCAAGATGTACAAAATCCGCTCGGCATTGCTGGGGGCTGACTATAGCGAGATTGCCCCGAGCGCCAGCGGCGACTATGAGGCTGCACTGAAGCTTGCCCTGGAGAACAAACCGGACGTGGTGGTGCTGGTCAATCCGTCCAATCCACTGGGTGACTATCTGTTGCCATCGCAGTTGTTATCGCTGGTTGCGCTGATTCCGCCGAGTACGACCGTCATCGTCGATGAAGCCTACGCAGAGTTTGCGCCGGACCGGGAAAACACGGCGGGCATTCAGATCGTCAACACCCGGGAAAACTCGATATGTCTGCGTACCTTTTCCAAGGCCTACGGCATTGCCGGTTTACGCCTCGGCTGGGCTTATGCGAGCGCCGATCTGCTGCCGGCACTGCAAGCGCGGCGTGCGCCGTACAACGTCAGTTCGTTTTCCGCCCTGGCCGGCGAATACGTCCTGCAGGACTCCGATCATCTGGACAAGACCGCCGCGTATTGTCAGGCATGGGGGCAGGCAATCGTCAGCCTGTTCAAGGCCCATGGCATCGAAGCCAGGAGCCAGTACGTCAACTTTGTTTTCGTCGAGTGCGGCAGCCAACAACGCTGCCAGGACTTGTATGAGTACCTGGAGAGTGAGGGCTTTCTGACGTCGCGGTTGACCGACTATGGCCTGGATACGTGCCTGCGGATCTCGTTCGGAAACCAGGCCCAGATGACCCGGTTGTGCGATGTACTGAAGCCAAAACTGCAAACCATGGAGCTCGCCTGAGGCCAGCCGGGCATGGCGGCCCTCGGCGATTGCACAGGGCTTGCAACGTAAAATCAGTGAGACCTTACCTGAGGTAAAAATGAGCCAGACGCTGCCCTTGTTTCACGCTGAACCGTACTTGAAGCAACTGGACTGCCAGGTCGATCGGCTTGAGCGCGACGACGCCGGCCTGCCTTTCGCACTCCTTGGCAAGACCGTGTTCTACCCCCAGGGCGGCGGGCAGCTGGGGGATCGGGGTGTGCTGAACATCCCGGTCGCCGGGGAGGGTGGGGCGCTGCGCACGCTGGAGATCGTCGCAACGAAAAAAAGGGATGACCAGATCAGGCATTACCTGAGCATTGACGACGAAGCCTTCACGCACCTGCAGACGCGGTTGATCGGCCAGCAGGCGACCGCCACGCTGGATTGGTCATTGCGATATCATCAGATGCGTGTTCATTCAGCGATGCATTTGATCCATTGCATGCTTGAGCAGACGCTCGGGCGAGCGATTGCGCATCCGGTCCGTTCGCCGTTGAGCGACGAGGGTGGGGAGAATCAATACGAGTTTGTCGGTGAGTTCGACGAAGACGATCTGAGGCGGGCGACAGACGCCTTGAATGAGTTTTGCTCTGCAAGTCATGACATTCGTACGGAAGCGGATATCAGCCAGGGACAGGGATTTCGTTGGTGGCAATGCGAAAACTGGTCAATCCCCTGTGGGGGCGTTCATGTGCGTAATACGCAAGAAATAGGCGTGGTGACTTCCAGTATGAAGATCAAGAAAAATACGACCAGAGTGGTTGTCACTCTGTCGGCAGAGGCTGAAGAGCTTGGATAGCAAACGAGCGTTTGGCGCATTCCTCATGCAGTTTCGAATCGACGCGGGGCATCTGAAGATTTCCACGTTTCTCGATGAGGTCAATATTCCCTTTTCGGCCAATTACTACCGTGATGTCGAAGCCGGAAGGAAATACCTGAGTATCGATGCCGCCGTCGAACTGCATGACCACTTGGGCATCGACGCGGCCAGCAAAGTCAGTTTTGATTATTTCTGGCATTACTTCAGAGACCTGTTGCCGGCTGACGTCCACGAGATGTTGTTCGGCAAAGGTGTTGAGGTCACCGATCTTTCTTCGCGGCTGGAGCTGCGCGAACACGATTCCAAAATCCTGCGTCGGGCCTTGAGCCTGAGCCGGTACGAGCGTGAGTTCATCGTCACCGAAGAGGTGATAGCGGCGTTCGAGGCGCAATTCGAGCTGCTGCCGTTGATGACGTATCTCTACATGGTCGACAGCGCCTCGGTGGCGGAGATTCAGTTGGTGTGTCAGCAGATCGGCCTTGCCTACGATCAAAGCACCGAGGCGTTCCTGAACCTGGTCTCCAAAGAGCGGGCCACACCTGATGCCCCGTTTGTGCGGCATGCGCCAACGCTGAGGATGCCAAGATCGGTGGATGCCTTGAAGTTGAAGGATCAGTTCCTGCGCCATGAAGTTGATCGCTCACTGCTCAAACCGGAGAAGAGCGAGTACTTCGATGTTTCAGGTTCTTTCAAATACAGCTCGATGGTGACACTCAAAGACGCAGAAATAGAACAGATTCAGGACCGTCTTGTGGACCTGTTTTCGGTCATTGAAGTGCATAACAAATCAGGCCGTCAGTTGGAGGATTCAGGTGCCCAGCCTTACTTCTTCGGGTTGATCGTGTCTGGCCGTCCAGAGTACGACGGACGTGCGGCGCGAGCAGGCAAAAAAGCCGAGGAGTGAACCGGCCGAGGGCGGGTGTCGCCGCCCTCAATGATCTGCGACCACCCACCGTTCACAGGAGTGCGCGGACATGGCGCAGTGATCGGATCGATAAAAAGAAAACCGGCAGTAATCAGTCAGAACAGGGATGAGACGAATGAATGCGCTAGTCGTAGAGAAACTCCGTCAGTTGTTTGGCGAGCGTTTAAGGCTTGAACAAGGGATCCGGCAACAATTTTGCCAGGCACCTCCCGGTATTGAGCTGAGCCCACCCGATGCCGTGGTGACCGTGCGCAGCGAAGACGACATCGTCCAGGTCGTGAAGCTCTGTCGTGAGTACGGTGTTGCGGTGATCCCGTCGGGTGCGCGTTCATCCCTCGAAGGGCAAATCAATGCGCCACAGGGTGGCGTTTGTGTCGACTGCTCGGAAATGAACGCGATTGTCGAGGTGAACGTCACCGACATGACCGCCACGGTTCAACCGGGCGTCACCCGCGAACAACTCAACAGCCATTTGCGTGAGACCGGGCTGTTTTTTTCCGTCGACCCCGGCGCCAACGCATCCATGGGCGGGATGGCGGCAACGCGTGCCTCGGGGACCAACTCGGTGCGTTACGGGACAATGGCCGCCAATGTCAAAGCCGCTCGCTGGATCATGGCGGACGGCTCAGTGGCGCAAATCGGCTCCCGGGCGCCCAAATCGGCCATGGGCCTGGACCTGCTGGCCATTGCGGTGGGGTCCGAGGGCACCCTGGGCATCTTCAGTGAACTGCAGGTCCGGCTGCATCCGGTGCCCGAGGCCATTGTCGCCGGGGTCTGTTCGTTCGACTCGGTGGACAACGCGGTACAGACGGTGGCCAGCGCCTTGGGCCAAGGTCTCTCGATTGCCCGGATCGAGCTGCTGGATGTCACGGCTGTGCGCGCCTGCAATGCCTATTCCCCTGCACTGGGCCTGATGGAAACGCCGCATCTTTTTCTGGAGTTTCATGGCGACCGATCCACCGTTGCCAGCAGTGTTGAGCTGTTCAAGGACTGTGCGGGGGAATACGGCGGGCAGGTCAGGATTTCCGAACGTCTTGAAGAACGCACGACCTTGTGGAAAGCCCGACATGACGCCTGGTGGGCATTTCACGCGTTTTACAAGGGGCGCAAGGGGTTGGCCACCGATGTCTGTGTGCCGTTGTCTTGCCTGAGCGCCTGCATCAGCGCCACCGCAGCCGACATTGCCGCCTCCGGCCTCGACGCACCGCTTATCGGCCATGTCGGCGACGGTAACTTTCACCTGCTGATCATGCTCGATGAAGGTGAGGACGAAAGTGCGGAAATTCAGGCGTTCCTCAGTCGACTGTCGAGTCGCGCGTTGTCATTCGGCGGCACCGTCAGCGGCGAGCACGGGGTAGGTCAGGGAAAACTGAAGTGGATGTCGGCGCAACACGGCGCGGCGTTGCAGTTCATGGGGGCCATCAAATCGGCCCTGGACCCGGACAACCTCTTCAACCCCGGCAAGATGTATCAATCGTTACCTGTTGATGCTCGATAACCGTCGATTTTTCATTTTTAAGGATGGATGTGAACGATATGGATCATATTTTGATAGTGGGTATTAACAAGGTCTCCATCAAGTACGTGTGCGAGGCGATCCGCAGTGCGGGCTTCGAACCGATACTGTCCGTTGACCCTTCCGGTTTTCACGGCGCGGCGAAAAAGGTGTTCGAAGGGGTCACCTGCATTCCTGCCTTTAGCGACAAGGTCGCGCTGTCTGCTTACCTGAAGTCCAATCCTGCGCTGGTTGGCATGATTCACAGCATCACGACATTCTTTGACGAGTTGTTCCCGGTTGTATCCGCGATTGCTGAAGAGTTCGGCTTCAACGCGCCGCCGGAGGTGTTTGCCCGACTGTCATCCAAGGAGTTCGTCGGCAGCTTGATTCCGGAGCATGTGCCGGCCGAGACCTGTGTGTCGCTGGCCGAGGGCGACTTTGTCATTCCCTGGCTGAAACCCGGACAACCAAACGATGTGGTGCTCAAACCCTCGGTCGGCTCTGGCGCGGTGGCAACCACCCTGCTCTCGATCGCACCGGACGCGGACCCTGCCGCAGTGATCCGGTCGACCATTCTGGAAAGCGCAATTGATGAGCCGCAAGACATTGCCTGGATTGTCCAGGCGCATTGCGTGGGCGAGCTCGTCAGTCTGGAAGGTTATGCTCAGGACGGGCGGGTGGTTTTCCTCGGCCTGTCCAAGCGCGATCGAGTGGGATTCACGGAAGTCGCCAATCAGTTCCCGGCTGATGCGCGGATTGCCTTGCCCGTGCGTTCGAAAATCGAGACGGCGGTTCGCGACCTGATTGCCCGCTCAGCGTTTGATAACGGTTTCTTTCATTGCGAGTTCATTGCGAACGACGCCACGGCTTATCTGATCGACGCCAACATGGGACGTCTGGGGGGCGCGAGCATCGTTGAACAGATTGCGCTGGCTTATGATCTGGCGCCAGCGACGGTCCTGCAGCACGTGGCGCTGCTGCCACTGGGCTTGCTGGACGCTCCGCTTCAATACAAACCTGTCGAGTCCTGCCGCCAGACCTTGAGCTATTGGTATTGCCTGGATCACGAAGCCATCGTGCATGACTGGGAGTTGCCGCCAATGGACTCCATTCATACGCCAATCGCCAACGTCGGCAGCGTGATCCAGCCCATCGGCACCTCCGACTACGCCTGGATCGGCATGCTCACCGGCTATGCCGATGTCGTAGCGCGCGAGATTGGTCTGGTACGTGTCCTGACGGATCGCGGCCCTAGAAGCCCGGTATTCAAATGATTTACTTCGTCCGGTTTCTTTCGTCCGCCGCCTGGAGCTGTTTCTATCCGTTCATGGCCATCTGGCTCAATGCGGCTGTCGGCCTCAGTACCAGTGCGGCTGGGGTCGTTGTCGGGTTTGCGATTGTTTCAAACCGCATCGGAGCCCTGGCCTTTCAAGGCATTCTGGACAAGGTCGAGCGTCGCCGGGAAATCGCCCTGGCGTTGTTCTGTGTGGCGGTGGCGGCGCTATTGATGCTGGTCACGGCTTCGATGGGCATTACCAATGTGTTCATCTGGGTGGCGCTGGTCGTGGTGTTCGGGGTCTCCAATTCGATCGCCACGATTTCGCAGATTTCCTACATCGTTCAGTACTTTCGCGAGGGTGAGCACGAGCGCGTGCTCTCCTACGAAAATGTTGCCGCGAACGCAGGGGCCGGGGTTGCACCATTCGTGGCATCGTTGATTCTTGCCGGCACCGGATACTGGTTTGTGGCCCTGCCACTGTTGTTGGGCGTGCTTGCCACCGCGTCCACCCGATTGATTCCGCAAGTGGCGCGTGGCGCCGGGGGGGAGTTCGCCGATCGTCCCTCCACATTGGGCGAATCCGAGGCATCGCCCAAAGTGGTGGCGTTCATGGCCATCAACTTTCTGACCATGATCGGCTATGCGCAGTTTTATTACGTGTTCCCTACCTATGCCACCGAGCGCTTCTCCAGTGAACTGGTGGGCGTGCTGTTCCTGGTCGCCAGCGGGATCATCATCTTCAGTCAGGTTTACGTCACATCGTTCGCGCAGCGTGTGTCACGGCTGTGGCGAGTCATCGTTTCCAACCTGTTGATCGGCGCGGGCTGCCTGCTGTTGATCATTTCGTCGCAGGCGCAGGCGATTCTGTTTGTCGTGGTGGTGTTCATCGTGATCGGCGAGATGATCTGCGGCCCGCTGTACCAGGCGCAGGCCGTGAAGATCTGGCGCGGGCGCAGTTCCGTCGCGATGGCCGTGCAGACCTGTGTCTGGGGCGCTGCCGAGGCAACCGCCGCGGTGCTCGGTCTGCTGGCGGTGGCGAACGAACTGAGCTTCATGTCGTTCCTGTTGGGCTTTGCCGCGTGCGTGATCGCCGCCGTGGGAGCCTGGGTATCGATTGCGCTCAAACGCCCGCTTATCGGCATCGACATCGAGCACCGCTCCGTCCAGGTTTCCTGAAGGGGCAGGGCTTCAGACAGCGGTCTTGGCGGTCAACTGTTCGCGGCAGTAATCGGCAAACAGTTGCGCCGGCTTGGTCAGTTGCCCGCGCTTGAGCCAGGCCGCTACCAGGCCGGAGCCGGTGACGTCTTCGACGATCTCCACGCACACCACTTTCTTGCCGTCGTAGGTGCATTCCGAGTGGGGCCGGGTTACCAGAATCGAGAAACCAAAACCCTGACCGACCATGCCCCGGACCATCTCGATCGACGGCGAGCTGAACTCGATGCGCGGGGTCAGCCCCAGCTCTTCGAACAGGCTGACGAAGTAGGTCCGACTCGGCTGCACGTCCAGCAGAATCATCGGCTCCAGGCACAGGTCGCGCAGCGACACCTGCTTGTACTGGGCGAATCGGTGGTCGGCCGGCAGCAGCGCGTACGGCCGTTGCGCCGGCATCAGGGGGTCGGTCTGGATGGTGGCGTCGAGTTCGTGTTCATAGAGAATCACCAGATCGAACGTGCCCGAGGTCAGGCCCTGCACCAGTTCCTGTTGTTCGCCGTCGCGGATGCGGATTTTCACCCCGGGGTACAGCGCGCAAAACCCGGCGATCAATTGCGGCAAATACAGCGGGGCGACGGTTTCGAAGCAGCCGATGTCGATCTGCCCGGCGACGATGTCGTTGTCGGCCAAGGCGTTCTGCTCGAACTCCCGGGCCATGCGCAACAGCTCCTGCGCCTTGCGGAAAAACCGTGCGCCACTGGGCGTCAGGGACACGCCCTGAGCGTGATGGCGGATCAGCAGTTGCACGGCGAAGCTGTCTTCCAGGCCCTTGATCGCCGTAGAGATCGCCGGTTGCGCGATGTACAGCTTGCGTGAGGCTTCGGCAACGCTGCCGCATTCGACGGTGGTGATGAAGTATTTGAGCTGACGCAAATTGTAGGCGGCCACGGCAAACCTCAGGACGAGCGGACTCGACTTCCAAGCAATTTGTGCGCCGCCGCGTCCGCTGCGCGACGATGTTTTTATCCTTGAACCTTAGTCATTTGTGCAGGTTTCAGGGAAATCGATTGAGCAGTTTTTTCATTGCCTGCGAAGACATTTTTACTGGTTTTAGGCCGTCCGGACCTGAGCGACCATCGACTGCACAATAACGTCCAAGGAGCATCCGACGTGTTCGAGTTTGCAGAGTGGCAGCGCCAGGCCGTTGCCTTGAAGTTTCCCGATCAAGCCGTGATCAACGGTCAACACTGTGCGGCGCAATCGGGGCAGACCTTCGCCGCGATCAACCCCGCCACCGGCCAGTTACTGGCCAATGTCGCCGCGTGTGGTGCGGAGGATGTCGACGCGGCGGTGCGCAATGCGCGACAGGTGTTCGAGGCCGGCACCTGGGCGCAACGCCCGCCTGCCGAGCGCAAGCAGGTGCTGCTGCGTCTGGCCGATCTGCTGATGGAGCATCGCCAGGAGCTGGCGCTGCTCGACTCGCTGAACATGGGCAAACCGGTGATGGACGCCTACAACATTGACGTGCCGGGCGCTGCCGGGGTGTTTCGCTGGTACGCCGAAAGCATCGACAAACTCTACGACCAGATCGCCCCGGGTGCCGCCAATGTGCTGGCGACCATCACCCGCGAGGCGCTGGGCGTGGTGGCGGCGGTGGTGCCGTGGAATTTCCCGTTGGACATGGCCGCATGGAAACTTGCACCGGCGCTGGCGGCGGGTAATTCGGTGATCCTCAAACCGGCCGAGCAATCCCCGTTTTCGGCGTTGCGTCTGGCCGAGCTGGCGCTGCAGGCCGGCCTTCCGGCAGGTGTGCTCAACGTGTTGCCGGGGCTTGGCGAACAGACCGGCAAAGCCTTGGGCCTGCACCCGGATATCGATTGCCTGGTGTTCACCGGCTCGACGCAGGTCGGCAAATATTTCATGCAGTACTCGGCGCAATCCAACCTCAAACAGGTGTGGCTGGAGTGTGGTGGCAAGAGTGCCAATCTGGTGTTCGCTGACTGTCGCGATCTGGATCTGGCGGCGGAAAAAGCTGCGTTCGGGATCTTCTTCAATCAGGGCGAAGTGTGTTCGGCCAACTCGCGGTTGCTGGTAGAGCGTTCGATTCACGACGAGTTTGTCGAACGCCTGAAAGCCCAGGCGGAGCGCTGGCTGCCGGGTGATCCGCTCGACCCGCAAAGCCGCGCCGGGGCCATCGTCGATCACCGGCAGACGGCGAGCATCATGCGCGCCATCCGCAGCGCCGAGCAGGCGGGTGCGACCCGCGTGTGCGGCGGTCAGCAGCGGCGTTTCAATGGCTCGGACAACTTCATCGAACCGACGATTTTCACCGCTGTCAGCGCCGACATGCCGTTGTTTCGCGAAGAGGTGTTTGGACCGGTGTTGGCGGTGGTGCCGTTCGACAATGAGGACGAAGCGATCCGTCTGGCCAATGATAGTGTCTACGGACTGGCGGCGTCGCTGTGGACCGATGATCTGCATCGTGCGCACCGCGTGGCCCGACGACTGCGGGCGGGGACGGTGTCGGTCAATACCGTCGATGCACTGGACGTGACCGTGCCGTTCGGCGGCGGCAAGCAATCGGGCTTTGGCCGCGACCTGTCGCTGCACTCGTTCGACAAATACACCCAGCTGAAAACCACCTGGTTTCAGTTGCGCTGATACCGCGTGGACCCTATCGCGAGCAAGCTCACTCCTACATTGACCGCGTTCCCCTGTAGGAGTGAGCCTGCTCGCGATGGCTTACGTTCAATCAGCGAAAATTTCCGCTTTGCACCCACCCCGTGCATCCCCGCCAACCCCGCCCTTTAGCAGTGCGCACTACCCAGTTTTTTCATCATTTGCTGCCAACAATTTCCTGATTTTCCTCGGCCCGCACATGGGCCACCATCGATCTCGCCAGCCCGGTGTTTCACGCCAGAGTCCAGCAGAGACCGCAGCATGAATTCACATCATTGGTGCCGGCCGTACTGCCCATGACAAAACTAAATCAACAGCGTCGGGAGTGCTCCATGATCAAGTCCTTGTGTATTCGTCTCACCCATCCTCTGGCGATCACCGCCCTGGCGGCGACAGTCGCGACCAGCGCCCAGGCCGGCACCCTGTCCATCGGCCATACCACTTGGGTCGGCTACGGCACCCTCTATCTGGCTCAGGACCTGGGCTACTTCAAGGAAAACGGCCTGACCGTCGAATTGCCGGTGGTCGAAGAGGCTTCGATGTACATGGCCGCGCAGGCCTCCGGTCAACTGTCCGGCTCGGCGTCGACCATCGACGAGGTGCTCAAGTACCGTCCGCAGTTCTGCTTCAAGGCGGTCGCGGCGCTGGATGACAGCCATGGCGGCGACGGGGTGCTGGTCGGCAAGGACGTCAAATCCTTGCAGGAACTCAAAGGCCAGGCCGTGGCGGTCAACGAAGGCTCGACGTCGCAGTTCTGGCTCTCGTACCTGCTGAAAAAGAACGGCATGACAATGAGCGACATCACCGTGCAGAACATGACCGCCGATGATGCCGCCACCGCGTTCATCGCCGGGCGTGTGCCGGCTGCCGTGACCTGGGAACCGCACCTGTCGATGGTGCGTGACAAGCAGCAGGGCAAGGTGCTGATCGACAGCAGCAGTACGCCGGGCGTGATCGTTGATGTGGTGGCGCTCAACTGCAGCGTCATCGAGAAACAGCCGGAAGACGTCAAGGCGCTGGTCGCCGGTTTGTACAAAGCGGTCAAGTACACCCAGGAGCACCCGGACGAGGCCTACGCGATCATGGCCAAAGGCGTCGGCGGCTATCTCTCCGATCCGAAGGAACTGGCCGCTGCCGCCAAAGGCGTGCGCTTCTACGATCAGGCGATGAGCGAAAAACTTCTCGGCTCGCCGGGCAAGCCGGGTGACAGCGCCGCGCTGATCAAACTCGCCAACCAAACCGCCAGCGAACTGCAAGGCAAGCCCTACAACGTCAGCCATGACGATCTGGTCGACAACCGTTTCGTCAGCCCGCTCTAGGAGGTCTGCATGTTCAAGCGCAAATCATGGCTGAGCCGCTGCCTGACGCCCAAGACCGGGTTGCCGGTGCCCGTGGTGTGGAGCGCCAGCGGCCTGGCCTGGGTGTTGTTGGTCGGCCTGTGGGCCGGGTTGTCCTATGGCGGCATCGTGCCGGGGATGTTCTTGCCGACCCCCGGCGCGGTGCTCGAGGCCGCCGTGCGCCTGAGCCGCGACGGCACCCTCGGCACCCACGTCTGGGCCAGTGTCGAAGTGGTGATGGTCGGGTTCATTGTCTCGTCGTTGGTGGCGGTGCCGCTGGGTTTGCTGATGGGCAGCTTCCGCATCGTCCAGGCGTTCCTCGAACCGTTGGTCAACTTCATTCGCTACCTGCCGGTGACCTCGTTCGTGCCGCTGTTCATTTTGTGGATCGGCATCGGTCTGGAGCAGCGCGTGTCGGTGATCATCTTCGGCGTGTTCTTCCAGCAACTGGTGATGATCGCTGACGTGTCCAAGGGCATCTCCAAGGACCTGATCAATGCTTCTTACACGCTGGGCTCCAACCGCCGCGACGCGGTGCTGCATGTGATCGCTCCGGCCTCTGTGCCCGGTGTGCTCGACACCTTGCGCGTGACCATGGGCTGGGCCTGGACGTATCTGGTGGTGGCCGAGCTGGTCGCGGCCTCCAGTGGCCTCGGTTACCTGAGCCTCAAAGCCATGCGCGGCTTTCAGGTCGACGTGATTTTCCTCGCCATCGCGATCATCGGCCTGCTGGGTCTGGTCACCGATCAACTGTTCCGTTTTCTCCGCTTGAGGGTTGCCGCATGGGCTCAGTAACCGCCGCCAATCATCGTTTCATCGAACCGCAGGCCGCCGCCAGACAAGCCGCGCCGCGCCTGCAAGTGGACAAGGTCAGCCTGCGTTACAAGAAACCCGACGGTGGCACGTTTACTGCGCTGGAAGAGGTGTCGTTTGAGGTGCCGGATCAGCAGTTTGCTGTGCTGGTCGGGCCGTCGGGCTGCGGTAAGTCGAGTCTGTTGTACCTGACCGCTGGCCTCGCCGAACCGACCTCCGGCGAGATCTACGTCGGTGGTCAGCAAGTGCAAGGCCCGGGCGCTGACCGCGGGATGGTGTTCCAGAGTTACACGCTGTTTCCGTGGCTGACAGTGCGGCAGAACGTCGAGTTCGGTCTCAAGCGACGCGGCATGCCGGCGGCCCGGCGCAAGGAAATCGTCGACTACTACGTCAACGAAGTGGGCCTCGGCGGATTCGCCGACAGCTACGCCAAGCAGCTCTCGGGCGGGATGATGCAGCGCGTGGCGATTGCCCGGGCGCTGGCCAACGATCCACAGATCCTGCTGATGGATGAACCGTTTGGTGCGCTCGACAGCCAGACCCGTTTGCAGATGCAGCAGTTGTTGCTGCGGGTCTGGGGCAACAGCAAGAAGACGGTGCTGTTCGTGACCCACGATATCGACGAAGCGATTCTGCTCGGCGACCGGGTCTATGTGATGGGCGCCAAACCGGGGCGGATCAAACAGATTCTCGACGTGCCGATCGAACGCCCGCGCTCACTGGACATGGTCATGGAGCGCTCGTTCATCGACATGAAACGGGAGATCTTCGGGTTGCTGCATGATGATCTGGAGGAAGTGCACTGACCTGTAAGTCTGCACAAAACCCTGTGGGTCTTGTATTTGTGGGCTACGGAGTGGCCGGCAGCAGGAAGCGCGCAATCACTGGCAAGTGATCGGAAATGCGCAACGTATCGTCCTGCCGCACCATCGCTTGGACCCGTTTGATTTTCGGGCTGTAGAACAGGTAGTCGACGGTGCGATCCGGGCCATTCAGGCCGGGGTCGTTGGGGTAGTGGGTCAACCAGTGAGCGCGGTCGATGCCGCTGGCTTCGTTGTTGGTCGGGATCATCGGGTACTTGTCCCACAATAGATGCAGCGCGCTGTCGATCGAGTAGGGCGTGCGCTGTTCGATCGGCAGACGCTGATACTGGCCCAGCGGCAACAGGTTGAAGTCGCCGCCGATCAGCCACGGCAGGCCCTGGCTCTCGTACTTGTCGAGCACCTTGGCCACCGCCGTCACTTGCGCCTGCAAGGTGTCGTCGGGTTGGCGGGCGCGATCCAGATGCGTGTTGAACACCGTCAGTTGCCCGCCGTCGCTCAGCGGTAGCTTAGTGGCGAGCAGGGCATCCCTGGGTTCGAACTGGCGGCTGATGATGTTCGCCGGGGGCACCGGCAATTGCAGGCGTTCAGCGTGTTCGATGCGATAGCGGCTGAGGGTCGCCAATTGGCGGCCAACGCTGCCGAAGATGTGTGGATCAGGGACGAAATCGGCCTTCCAGTCGAAGGCATAAGCACTGCACGGGTAGAGGTCGGTGACCCGTTCCTGCAGCAGCTTGAGCTGATTCTGGTAATCACTGGCCTTGGCGCCGTCATCCAGTTCCTGCAGCAGCACGACGTCGGGCTGCTCGTCGCGAATCACCCGCGCCACTTCGTCGAGGCTGAAGGCCATGTCTTCCGGGGTTGGCGCCTCATCAGGGCCCTGGGCCTGGTCGTTCCAGAACACGTAACGCTTGCCCGCCAGGTACTGCACGTTCCAGGTCATGACTTTCAGGGCTTGCCCGGGCACCAGGGTCGGTGGCGTACCGGTGCAGGTGACCGGCAGGGTTTCGCGGGCGGCGGGGCGCCAGGTCAGGCTGTAGATCAGCCCGCCGATCAGGGCGATGGCGAGCACGATCAGCAACAGGGTGTAGCGCAGCAGACGGGGCATGGCTCGGCTTATCGCGTTACAAAAGTGACCCCGAGCATACCCGACCGTAGACGCTTGGCCCAAGGGCCGTGAAGTCAGACCGCTCCGTTACGTTTGTCAGGCAATTCGCTGATCAGCATGAACAGGCGGAACAGCACCACGCTGGTGAACAGCTGCAGGAAGCTGTGCCCACTGTCGATCAGTACCGCGATCAGCGGATTCTGCGGGTCGGGGTACACCGCCAGGGTCGCGCCCTTGAGCAGCCACAGCGGCCCCATCACGCACAGAATGCACAGCAGGATGCGCCAGAAATGCCCACGGGTCAGGCGCAGGCTTTCCTTCATCGCCTGCAACGGCCCCATGCCGCGCAGCACCAGCAGGTATTCGGCGAACGCCAGCATCACCATCAACATCAGGCCGGGCAGGAAATACAGCGACAGCCCGAGCAGAATCAACAGGGTATTGAGCGCCGTGAGCAGGGCGAAGCGCGGCCACAGCCGGGCAGACATCGCCAGCAGGTCGAGGTTGCGCGGGGCTTCGCCACGGGTGCGGGCGTCGAGGAACAGGATCAGCGCGGCGGTGTACAGCGGGTACACCAGCAGGCCGACCACCACGCTGGCTGCGGAGAAGCTGTCCGGGTCGGTGACATGATCCACCACTTGCTGCAGCGCCGCTTCGAAGATCACCAGTGGCAGGCACAACTGCACGATGCTGGCCAGGTGGCGTTTGAAAAAATACAGAGAGTCGCGCAGTACATCGAAGGCATTCATCAGTCGGTATCGCAGGTCGAAAACAGTGGCTCACTTTAACCGATGATGCGCGGGCCGACACAAACGTAAACATTCGGTAAAGGTCGTTGAAACATCCTGTCACTGCCTCCATTACGGAGGTGCACCCTGTCCGCAGTGGACACGGGCAACGTTATCCCCGGCAATCTACGAGGTCGCCATGAACAGCGAAGAGCAAACCCTGATCGATGGACTGTTTTCCCGGCTGCAACAGGCCGAAACGGAGGCAGCCCCGCGCGACGCCCAGGCTGAGGCGCGGATCAAGGAACACCTGACCCGCCAGCCGGCGGCAGGTTATTTCATGACCCAGGCGATTCTGGTGCAAGAGGCGGCCATCAAGCGCCTCGACGAGCAGAACAAGCAACTGACCCAGCAAGTCCAGCAGTTGCAGGCCGAACTGCAAGCGGCCAAGGCTCAGAGCGCGGCCCCGGCGCCAAGCGGTGGCGGCGGGTTCCTGTCCAGCATCTTTGGCGGCAGTTCGCGTCCGGCGCCGACACAAAGCGCTCCGGCCTCCACCGGCGGCTGGCGTGAACCGGCACCGCAGCAGAACTACGCTGCACCGCCGCCACAACAGAACTATGCCGCGCCACCGCCCAACTACGCACAACAAGCTGCCCCGGCAGCGGGCAGCAGCTTCCTCGGCGGCGCCCTGAAAACCGCCGCCGGCGTGGCCGGTGGTGTGATGCTGGCACAAGGCATCAGCAGCCTGTTCCATCACAACCAGCAGCCTGAAGAAATCGTTGAAGTGATCAAGGAAGAGCCGGCGCAAGTGGCTGACCAGAGCAACAACGACTGGGGCAACGATCAGCGCATGGCTGGCAATGACAGCTTCGGCAATGATCAGAGCGGGTTCACCGATACTGACTACAGCGACGACAACTCGTCGTTCTTCGATGACGACGATTCCTTCGTCTGACTAACGGTCAGACACCCGCCAATAGCAAAAACCTGTGGTGAGGGGGCTTGCCCCCGCTGGGTGCGCAGTGACCCCATCCTTAAAAGAAGGGCCTGCTGCGCAGTCCAACCGGGCGGGTGGCGTTCCGACAAGCTCCCTCGCCACAGTGCCTTTTACTGGCATACTGAGCGCCTTTTTCGGGCCCGGCGCCTGATCCCGCTTCGTGCGCTATGCGCTCACAGGAATCCCGGTGAAAAAAATCGCAGTGTTCGCCGACGTGCAGAACCTCTACTACACCGTGCGTCAGGCCTATGGTTGTCACTTCAACTACGCCGCATTGTGGGCAGACATCAGCAAGGACGGGCAGATCGTCGAGGCCTACGCCTATGCGATCGACCGTGGTGACAGCAAACAGCAGCAGTTCCAGCAGATCCTGCGCAACCTCGGCTTCACCGTGAAGCTCAAGCCCTACATCCAGCGCAGCGACGGCTCGGCCAAAGGCGACTGGGACGTGGGCATCACCCTCGACATCATGGACGCCGCCGACCACGTCGACGAAATCGTCCTGGCCTCCGGTGACGGCGACTTCGACATGCTGCTCGAACGCATCATCAGCAAGCACGGCGTACAGGCAGTGGCCTACGGCGTACCCGGCCTGACCGCCAACTCGCTGATCCGCGCCGCCAGCCGTTATGTGCCGATCGAAGGCGCACTGTTGTTGAAGAATTGAACTGTTACTGAAGAATTGATTTGTACGGAGTTGAACCCGGTTTGGAACGCATTGCAGTCATCGACTTTGAAACCACCGGCCTGTCGCCGAACAGCAGCTGTCGCGCCACGGAAATCGCCGTGGTCATGCTGGAAAACGGGCGCATCGTCGAGCGTTACCAGAGCCTGATGAACGCCGGCGTCCGCGTCCCGGCCTTTATCGAACAACTGACCGGCATCAGCAACGCCATGCTGCGCACCGCGCCATCGGCGGAGCGGGTGATGGAAGAGGTCAACGAATTCGTCGGCTGCACGCCGCTGGTCGCACACAACGCATCGTTCGACCAGAAATTCTGGGACTTCGAACTGGGGCGGATCAAGCGCACGCGATTGCAGAATTTTGCCTGCTCGCTGTTGCTGGCGCGGCGCCTGATGCCGGCGGCGCCGAATCACAAGCTCGGCACCCTGACCACGTTTGCACGCCTGCCGCACACCGGCCAGGCGCACAGGGCGATGGCGGACGCCGAGATGGCGGCCAACCTGATGGCGCATCTGGCGGATGAATTGCGCAGCAAGCATGGCGTGCGCGAGCTATCGCACGACCTGCTGTGCAAACTACAGAAAGTCCCCGCCGCCAAAGTCAGCGAACATCTGCAGCGCTACCGCTGATTCCGAACCTTCCCGGATCTCTGTAGGAGCTGCCGAAGGCCGCGATCTTTTGATCTTGCTTCTAAAAGTCAAAGTCAAAAGATCGCAGCCTTCGGCAGCTCCTACAGAGGCGTTTCGGTGGGGCTGACTATTTGCCGTTGCCTTCGATATGGCCGAGCGGCACGCGTTTCTCGATCGCGCTCGACAACACGATCGAGGTCTTGCTGAAGCCAAACTTCGCCACGCGATTGATCAACTCCTCCAGCTCCGGCATCGAGCCCACCGCGCCCTTCATCATCACGCACGGATCGCCCGTCACCCGAAAGCATTCGGTGAGTTGCGGGATTTTCACCAGTTCGTCGTAGACCTTCTGACTGCCGTTCTGGTGCAAGCGCAACTCGATCATGCACTGGATCGGCAGGCCGATTTTCGACAGATCGATATTCGCCTGATACCCGGTGATCACCCCGGATGCCTCAAGCTTGGCGACGCGCTCGGCCACCGCCGGGGCGGAGAGATTCACTTTGCGCGCCAGGTCGGCGTAGGACGCCCTGCCGTTTTCCAACAGGGCGCTGAGCAGCATGCGGTCGTATTTATCCAAGGCCAGACTCCTGAAATTGCCAGACTTTCGAAATCACGGTTTATCCCGCCGATCTCCGTTCTTTCAAAAGTGTACCGGCGCGATAAACAGGTTTTGTAGCTTATTTTTGCTCGCCGGCCTTTCTAGAATAATCCATCCGCTACCTCTGACCTTCGAGCTGCCCATGCCTGCCTTGCGCCGTTTTTCCTTGCCGTTGATCGCCGCGTTTTTCGCGCTGTACGTGATTTGGGGGTCGACCTATCTGGTGATCCGCCTCGGCGTCGAATACTGGCCGCCGCTGATGCTCGGCGGGGTGCGCTTCGTGATTGCGGGCAGCCTGATGTACGCCTTCCTGCGCTGGCGCGGGGCACCGGCGCCGACCTGGGCGCAGTGGAAAGCGGCGGGGATCATCGGGATCCTGCTGCTCAGTTTCGGTAACGGCGCGGTGAGCGTGGCCGAGCACACGGGCGTGGCGTCCGGCGTGGCGGCACTGGCAGTGGCGACGGTGCCGTTGTTTACCTTGCTCTTCGGCTATTTCTGGGGCGCGCGTAACACTCGTCTGGAATGGGCCGGGGTGGCGTTGGGGATTGTCGGTATCGCCATGCTCAACATGGGCTCCAACCTGCAGTCGAGCCCCTTGGGCGCGGCGCTGCTGATTTTCGCGGCGGCGACCTGGGCGTTCGGCTCGGTGTGGAGCAAACACCTGCCGCTGCCGCAAGGGGCGATGGCCAGTGCCGTGGAGATGCTGGTGGGCGGCGTGGTCCTGCTGATCGGCAGCGCGGTGAGCGGCGAACACCTGCAAGCCTTGCCGCCGGTGGAAGGCTGGCTAGCCCTGGGCTATCTGATCTTCTTCGGCTCGATCATCGCCTTTAACTCCTACATGTACCTGCTTAAGCATGTGCGCCCGGCGGCGGCCACCAGCTATGCCTACGTCAACCCGGCGGTGGCGGTGTTGCTGGGGATCGTGTTTGTCGGCGAGACCATCGGCATGGAGGAAGCGCTGGCGATGCTGGTGATCATCAGCGCGGTGGTGCTGATCGGTCTGCCGCAGTGGCGGCGGCCGGCGCAGCCGCTCGTCGTGGAGGCGCCGAAGACTGCCGTTCCAGCAGAACAGCGTGTGAATTAGGGTAAACTGCGCGCCATTGCACACTCGTGTCGCACAACTGCGCTGAATTTTCCTACGGTATTCCCATGACTTTCGCCACCCTTGGCCTGATCGAACCCTTGCTGCGCTCCCTCGAGACGCTCGGCTACCAGACTCCAACGCCGGTCCAGGCGCAAGCCATTCCGGCCGTTCTGGCCGGTCGCGACCTGATGGCTGCGGCCCAGACCGGCACCGGCAAGACCGCCGGTTTCGCCTTGCCGCTGCTGCAGTTGCTGGCCATGGAAGGGCCGAAAGTGGCCGCTAATTCGGCTCGTGCACTGATTCTGGTGCCGACCCGCGAGCTGGCGGAGCAGGTTCATGAGTCGGTGCGCCAATACGCTGAAAATCTGCCATTACGCACTTATGCGGTGTACGGCGGCGTCAGCATCAACCCGCAGATGATGAAGCTGCGCGGCGGCGTTGACGTGCTTGTCGCCACGCCTGGTCGTCTGATCGACCTGTTCCGCCAGAACGCGTTGAAACTCGATCAGTTGCAAACCCTGGTGCTGGACGAAGCCGACCGCATGCTCGACCTGGGTTTCTCCGAAGAACTGGCGAACATTTACCGCATGCTGCCGAAGAAGCGCCAGACGTTGCTGTTCTCCGCGACCTTCTCCGATGACATCCGTCTGCTGGCCGGGCAGATGCTCAACGATCCGCTGAGCATTGAAGTCAGCCCGCGCAACGTGGCGGCCAACACCGTCAAGCAGTGGGTGGTGACGGTGGACAAGAAGCGCAAGCCGGAACTGTTCGTGCACCTGATGCGCAAGAACAAGTGGAAGCAGGTGCTGGTGTTCGCCAAGACCCGTAACGGCGTCGACGCGCTGGTGGAAAAACTCCAGGGCCTCGGTGTCAACGCCGACGGCATCCATGGCGACAAACCGCAGGCGACCCGTCAGCGTGCACTGGATCGTTTCAAACTCAGTGAAGTGCAGATTCTGGTGGCCACCGACGTGGCGGCTCGTGGTCTGGATATCGAAGACCTGCCGCTGGTGGTCAACTTCGACCTGCCGATCGTCGCCGAGGACTACATCCACCGCATCGGTCGTACCGGCCGTGCGGGCTCGACCGGCGAGGCGATTTCGCTGGTGTGTGCCGACGAAGTGAATCTGCTGTCGGCGATCGAGATGCTCACGCGTCAGACCTTGAAGCGCCAGAACGAACCGGACTTCGAACCTGAACACCGCGTGCCGGATACCGATGCCAGCGGTCAGGTGATCAAGAAGCCGAAGAAACCGAAAAAGCCAAAGACCTCCGGCGGCGGTGGCGGCAAGCGCAATCTCGGCAAGTGGGTCGACAGTGGCGATACCCAGGCGCCGGAGCCTTCGATCAAGCCTGTGCGTAAGGTGCCGGTGTTCAATACTGGGCCGCGTAAGCGTAAGCCTTGATTTGATGCGGCGTCGCTAAGGACACCTTCGCTCGCACATTGGGAACGCGTTCCCCCCTGTAGGAGCTGCGGCACGCTGCGATCTCTTGATCTTGTTTTTACCGATCAAAATATCGCAGCCTCGTTTCACTCGTCAGCTCCTACAGGGTTTTGCGCTGCAACCACTCCAGCATCCCCAACCCCGCAGCCCGCCCGCTGGCAAAGCATCCGGTCAGCAAATACCCGCCCGTCGGCGCTTCCCAATCGAGCATCTCCCCCGCGCAGAACACCCCCGGCAACGCCTTGAGCATCAGACGCTCATCCATCGCCTTGAACGTCACACCACCGGCGCTGCTGATCGCTTCGTCCAGCGGTCGGGTTTTCACCAGGGTCAACGGCAAAGCCTTGATCGCCCGGGCCAACAGCCCGGGATCGGCAAAGGTTGCGGCGTCGCTCAGTTCGCGCAACAACGCCGCTTTCACCCCGTCGATCCCGACCTGACTGTGCAGATGCTTGGCCATCGAGCGTGAACCTCGCGGCTTGCTCAACGCTGCCTGTAATTTATCCACAGGCCGGCCGGGCAGCAGATCGATGTGCACCGTGGCTGAGCCATGCGCGTTGATCGCTTCGCGAATCGGCGCCGACAGCGCGTAGATCAGGCTGCCTTCGACACCCGTTGCGGTGATCACGCATTCGCCCAAGCGCGGGATATCGTCGTTCAAACCGATGGCGACGTTTTTCAGCGGTGCGCCGGCGAATTTGCTGACAAGGAACTCGCTCCAGGCCTGCACCTCGAAGCCGCAATTGCTCGGCTGCAACGGCGCCAGTCCTACGCCTTTTTGCTCCAGTGGCAGCATCCACGCGCCGTCCGAACCCAGGCGCGACCAACTGCCGCCGCCAAGGGCGAGCAGGGTGGCATCGGGTTTGACGGTTATTTCGCCGTAGGGGCTGGCGATGCGCAGTGCGCCGTGTTCATCCCAACCGAGCCAGCGATGCCGGGTGTGGATAACCACGCCGCTGTCGCGCAGGCGCTTGAGCCAGGCGCGTAGCAACGGCGCGGCCTTCATGTCGGTGGGGAACACCCGGCCGGAACTGCCGATGAAGGTTTCGATGCCCAGTTCATGAATCCAGCGGCACAACGCATCGGCGTCGAAGGCGCGCAGCAACGGCGCGATCTGCGGCGCGCGTTCGGCGTAGCGCGCGAGGAACGCCGGATAGGCTTCGGAATGGGTGATGTTCATGCCGCCGACCCCGGCCAGCAGGAACTTGCGCCCCACCGAAGGCATGCCGTCGTACAGATCGACGCGCACGCCGGCCTGGCTCAGCACTTCGGCGGCCATCAGGCCGGCGGGGCCACCGCCGATGATGGCGACGTGAGCGGGGAGGGGGGCGGAAGTCTGGGTCATGGCGTGCGCTGCGGTATGGCGGGATAAGGCGCGCATTCTAACAGCCGGGATCCGTGTAGGAGCTGCCGCAGGCTGCGATCTTTTGATCTTGAACCTTACAAAACAAGATCAAGAGATCGCAGCCTGCGGCAGCTCCTACAAGGGTATCGAAGGTGAATTCCAGGATCTGGTTGAAAATTGATCAGTGCATTGCAGGCCATATCCAGTGTGGCCTGTAGTCCCTTTCGCTCAGGTTATCCACAGGCCGTTCCACAGCCATTGTGGGTAACGCAGCACAGCTTAATGACAACCGTGTGACGTCCAGACCCGTTGCGCGCTGTGATGCAGGATGCCGTGGCGGCGGGCGAGGGCGTGGCGATCCTTGCTGTAGCCGCCACCGATGACGCCGACCACCGGGATGTCGCGGCCCAGGCAATGGCGCATCACGCTTTCATCGCGGGCGGCGACGCCGGCGTCTGTCAGCTGCAGATAACCGAGGGCGTCGTCCTTGTGCACATCGACCCCGGCGTCGTACAGCACCAGATCCGGTTGATACAGCGGCAGCAGGTAGTTGAGCGTGTCATCGACCACCTTCAAATAGTCGGCATCGCCCATGCCTTTGGGCAGTGGGATGTCCCAGTCGCTTTCGGCCTTGCGTGCAGGAAAATTCTTTTCGCAGTGCAGGGAAACGGTGATTGCCTCTGGGGTGTCGTGGAGAATTCGCGCGGTGCCATCGCCCTGATGCACGTCGCAATCGAAGATCAGCACCCGGTTCACCCGACCGCTTTGCAGCAGGTAATGGCTGATGATCGCCAGGTCATTGAAAATGCAGAACCCGGCCGGGTAATCGTAGTGGGCGTGATGCGTGCCGCCGGCCAGGTGACAGGCCAGGCCGTGCTCCAGGGCTTTTTCTGCCGCCAGAATCGAACCGCCCACGGCCCGCACGGTGCGTCGGGCCAGCGCTTCGTTCCACGGCAGACCGAGACGCCGCTGGTCTTCGCGGGACAACTCGCCGCTCATGTAGCGTTCGATATAGCGACGGTCATGGGCCAGGGCGAGGATGTCGTTGGGACAGATCTGCGGACGCAGCAGGTCGGCGTCGCGGGTCAGGCCGCTGTCGATCAGGTGATCGCGCAGCAAGCGGAACTTGTCCATCGGAAAGCGGTGATCCGCCGGAAACTCGGGGCTGTAGTCTTCGTGGTAGATCAGCGGCAGTGGCATGGTGATTTCTTATCAGAACGTGGGATCAGGAACGCAGGAAAGCGTGAAGGATCCTACCAGCGATGTAGACTTGCGGCATGGAAACGGAGGGGCACGATGGAGCCGATAAACGAACTCGAAAGCGCACGCCTGTTGATGCGCCAGTGGCGCGACGAGGATTTGCCGGCATTTGCAGCGATGTGCGCCGATCCGCAGGTGATGCGCTATTTTCCGGCGCCGATGAGTCGTCTGGAAAGTGCGTCGATGATCGGCCGGGTGCGCGGGCATTTTGCCGAGCACGGTTTCGGTCTATGGGCGCTGGAGCGCAAGGACAGCGGAGAGTTCATCGGTTTTACCGGCCTCGGTGTGGTCGGTTTCGATGCGCCATTCACTCCGGCGGTGGAAATCGGCTGGCGTCTGGCCCGCGAGCATTGGGGCCTGGGCTACGCCAGTGAGGCGGCCTGGACCGCATTGCGCGCGGGCTTCGATCGGCTGGCACTGAAGGAGATCGTGTCCTTCACCGCACAAAGCAATCTGCCGTCGGAGAAAGTCATGCAGGCGATTGGCATGCATCACGATCCGGCCGATGATTTCGATCACCCCAAACTTGCCGTCGATCACCCGTTGCGTCGGCATCTGTTGTACCGCATCACCCGGGAGCAATGGCTACAGACCTTGCATGGCTAAGCCGACACGGACGTTTACAATGGCGCGACAGTGGCTCGCGCCAGAACCTGAATGGGCCGCCGCAGCCAAGACTGCGCGGCATAGCGTTGTGTGAGGAGAGTCTGAATGAGCCAAGTGTTGGAAGATCTGGTCGACCTGCTGACCCTGGAACCAATCGAGGAAAACCTGTTCCGTGGCCGCAGCCAGGACTTGGGTTTCCGTCAGTTGTTCGGTGGTCAAGTGCTCGGCCAGTCGCTGTCGGCGGCCAGTCAGACGGTTGAAGAGGCGCGCCATGTGCATTCGATGCACGGCTACTTTCTGCGCCCGGGCGACGCCAAGTTGCCGGTGGTGTACTCGGTTGATCGTGTGCGTGATGGCGGCAGTTTCAGCACCCGGCGGGTGACGGCGATCCAGAAGGGGCACCCGATCTTTACCTGCAGTGCGTCGTTTCAGTACGACGAAGAAGGCTTCGAGCACCAGAGCCAGATGCCGGTGGTGGTCGGTCCGGAAAACCTGCCGTCGGAGCTGGAACTGACCCAGCAGCGCGCGCACCTGATCCCCGAGCTCATGCGCGAAAAACTGCTGTGCCCGAAACCGATCGAAGTGCGCCCGGTCACCGAAAAAGACCCGTACAACCCGCAGCCAGCCGATCCGGTGAAGTACGTGTGGTTCCGCGCCGACGGTGCGCTGGCCGACATTCCGGCATTGCACAAATACCTGCTGGCCTACGCCTCGGACTTCGGGCTGCTGACCACCTCGATGCTGCCCCACGGCAAGTCGGTCTGGCAGAAAGACATGCAGGTCGCCAGCCTCGATCACGCGCTGTGGTTCCACAATGATCTGCGCGCCGATGACTGGCTGCTCTATGCGATGGACAGCCCGTGGGCCGGCAACTCCCGTGGTTTCTCCCGTGGCAGCGTGTACAACCGCGCCGGGCAGTTGGTGGCGTCGGTCACCCAGGAAGGCTTGATTCGTCACCGCAAGGACTGGGCATGAGCCTGAGCGATGTGAAGCACTGGGTGTTCGACATGGACGGCACCCTGACGGTCGCGGTGCACGATTTTGCCGCAATCCGCGTGGCGCTGGCGATTCCGCCCGAGGACGACATTCTCACCCATCTCGCGGCGTTGCCTGCCGATGAGGCGGCGGCTAAACATGCGTGGCTGCTGGAGCATGAGCGTGATCTGGCGCTGGGTTCAAAACCGGCAGCCGGAGCGGTGGAGCTGGTGCGCGACCTGCACGGGCGTGGTTATCGCCTTGGCATTCTGACGCGCAACGCGCGGGAACTGGCGCATGTGACGCTCGAAGCGATTGGCCTGGCTGACTGCTTCGCCGTGGAAGATGTGTTGGGCCGCGACGAAGCCCCGCCCAAGCCGCATCCCGGAGGTTTGCTGAAACTGGCCGAGGCCTGGAAGGTGCCGGCCAGCGAGATGGTGATGGTCGGTGATTACCGCTTCGACCTGGATTGCGGGCGAGCGGCCGGGGCACGGACGGTGCTGGTGAATTTGCCGGATAACCCGTGGCCGGAGCTGACGGATTGGCATGCGCAGGATTGTGTGGTGTTGCGGCAGATGCTTTCGGCCTGAGAATCTACTTTGTCTGACCGGGCCTCTTCGCGAGCAAGCTCGCTCCCACATTGGGAATACAATTCCCCTGTGGGAGCGAGCTTGCTCGCGAAGAGGGCATCAACTCCACCAAACAGCTTACTGCTCAAACAACGCTTTTTGCCCTTCGGGCGACGTCAGCATTCCATCGCCGTTATGCCCCACCCCGGGCACTTCAACCAGCCGCTGATTCACCCCTTCCGGATGGCGGCGCAGCAGGTAGCCGAAAAACAGTTTGCCGCGTTCCAGGCGATAAGCGCCCTGGGCTTCGGCGGCGCAGCTCTTGTCCAGCGCCGGATGCTGCGGGTCGATGTCCTGTTGGCCGAGCAGATAAATCACCTCACGCTTGATGTAACTGCTTTCAAGCTGCAACGGCGTTTGCCCACCGGCGTACACCGGCATGTCGGTCAGACCGTACTTCCAGCGGTTGAAGCCCGGGCAGTGTGCGTGATCGAACGCCACCGGCCGCTGTTCATTGAAATATGCGTACGACGACGGGTTGGCCACCACATACCGCAGGCGAATGCCGTTGGCCTTCAGCGCCGGCTGATCCTTGGCGAGCAGGGCATAGCGCTGCACCACCTGACCGCCACCGGAATGGCCGAAAATCACGATCTGCTTTACGTCCGGAAACTGCTTGCGATCGCTGATCCGGGCGACGATTTCGTCCAGTGCGGCGTAGGAACTCAGCGGGTTCGGGCCTGTGGATAACCCGCCACCCATCCACTCGTTGCCTTTCCAGCGCAGCAATGTGTTCGGCAGGGAATACAGGGCGACGTCACTTTCGTTGAGAAACTGCGGGGCGATCACCAGCGTGTGCGCGGTTTGCCCGGCCAGTGCTGCGGCGCTTTCGGCGCTTTTGCGGTAGGTCTCGGCGTTGCGCAGACGACCGTGAATGACGATCAGCACCCGTTCGATTTTCTCCGGCGCCGGGCCGATGCCGACGGCCATCTCCCCGGCCTTCAATTGCAGGCGCCCGGGACTGATCGCATCGACACCGGCGGCCTGGGCACTGCCGCCGATGATCAGTAAAGCCAAAAGCCATTTGCGCATTTACAGGTTTTTCGCGGCAAAGGTATCGCACTGGCCGACCTGGCCCTGGGCGAATCCGGTTTTGAACCAGCGCACTCGTTGCGCCGACGTACCATGGGTGAACGAGTCCGGCACCACACGGCCCTGACCCTGTTGTTGCAGGCGATCATCACCGATGGCGTTGGCCGCGTTCAAGGCCTCTTCGATGTCACCGGGTTCCAGCCAGTTCAGGCGCTTTTGCGCATGGTAGGCCCAGACACCGGCCAGGCAGTCGGCCTGCAATTCCTGACGCACCAGCAAACCGCCGTCGCCCTGCATCTGCCGACCCTGCTGACGCGCGGCCTGAATTTTTGCCGAGACGCCGAGCAGCGTCTGCACATGGTGGCCGACTTCGTGCGCAATCACATAGGCCTGGGCGAAGTCGCCGGCAGCCTTGAAGCGCTGGGCCATTTCCTGGAAGAACGCCATGTCCAGATAGACTTTCTGATCCGCCGGGCAATAGAACGGGCCGGTGGCCGAGGTGGCGAGACCGCAGGCGGAATTCACCCGGTTGCTGAACAGCACCAAGGTCGGGTCCTTATATTGGCGCCCGGCCTGCTGGAAGATCGCGCCCCAGGTGTCTTCGGTATCGCCCAGGATCGAACGGACGAATTCGGCTTGTTGGTCATTGGCCGGAGGCGCCTGACGGGTTTGCGTAGTGGCCGGGGCTGATTGCTCGGTCATCTGCCCGGTGAGCTGGCCGAGGATCTGCAATGGATCCTGTCCGGTGATCCAGCCGATACCCACGATCAGCAGGATCGCCCCAAGGCTCAGGCCCTTGCCGCCACCGAAACGCATGCCGCCGCCACCGCTGTCGCCCTCATCACCCCGGGCGTCGACAACGTTGTCACTGCGTCGGCCTTTTTTCCATAGCATGTGGGAATCCTCTATCTGTACGTGGTGATGAGTGTTGCTGGTGTGTGAGTGTGGCGCCAGTCCGGTCGTCCGTCTATTGGCGCACATTCAAGCAGGCCCGGCCTCGGGTCGCGAGGGCGGGCCTGTTATTGACGAGCATGTGCGCGACTAATTCAATCGATTGGCGGATTTCTCTTGCCGCACTGTGCAGGGGGCAAGAAAGTGGGCGGTTATCGGATTGCAGTTCCAGATTTGGTGTGCTTTGCCTGTATTTTAGAATTCGCCACTTTTTTCTGGGATTTCAACATGGCCGGCAGTCAAATCGAACGGGTTTTCAGTGTGCTGGAAAGCCTCACCAGTGATCCGCGCGGGGTGCCGTTGCAGGCGCTGGCCGAGCAGATCGACATCCCGAAAAGTGCCACTCACCGCTTGCTCGCGGAGCTGGTTCGGCTGGGCTACGTGCGGCAGAATCCGGAGACCTTGCGCTATCACTTGTCGACCAAATTGGTCGCGATGAGCTTTCGTTATCTGTCGAGCAGTGGTGCCGACATCGTGCAACCGGTGCTTGATCGACTGGCCCGGGAAACCGGCGAGCTGGTGCGGCTGGGGGTTATCGACGGTGAGCGCCAGACCTGGATCGCCAAGGCTCAGGGGGCGCGCACCGGTCTGCGCTACGACCCTGACATGGGCCGCGATGCGCCGCTGTTTTACACCGCGTCGGGCCACGCCTGGCTCGCCAGCATGACCGATGCCGAAGCGTTGTCGCGGGTCGAGCGCCAGGGCGCCGGGGTGCCGGCGGATATCGGGCCGAATGCGCCGCGCTCCAATAGTGAATTGCTTGAGCGCTTGCGGCTCGCGCGCGAGCAGGGGTATGCCTGCGTCGAAGAAAGTTCGGCGCTGGGCACGTCGGCGATTGCCGCGGTGGTGCGGCATCCCGCTGACGGCCGGGTGATTGGCGTGTTGAGCATCGCCGGGCCGACTGCGCGGATGCCGGGGGCGCGGTTGCATGAGTTGGCGCCGTTATTGCTGACGTTCACCGAAGAGCTGTCGGCGGCGAGTCTGGCTTCGGAGTTGTTTGCCTGAATCGCCATCCCTGTCGATTGCGTGTGGAAGATTCAGGGAAACCGGGCGGTGTTCGCCCACTTTTCCGCTTCAGGGTTGTAGGAATCTGGAACGCAGTTCTAAATTATCCGTAGCCGCCGTTGATTCACCCATCAGAGATAGCCCATGACCGTCAGCACTCCGCTCTCCGGTGTCAACCAACCCTTCAAGGGGATCTTGCTGATTGTCGTGGCGACCTTCCTGTTCTCCAGCCACGACGCCCTGTCGAAATACCTCTCGGGCTTCTACCCGATCATCATGGTGGTGTGGGCCCGTTATCTGGTGCACACCTTGCTGATGGCGGGGATTTTCCTGCCGCAATCGGGGCTGCGCGTGCTGCGCACCAAACGGCCGTTATGGCAGTTGGCGCGAGCACTGTGCCTGCTCGGCACCAGTCTGTTTTTCACCACCGCGCTGCTGTACATCCCGCTGGCCGAGGCCACGGCGGTCAACTTTCTTGCGCCGGTGCTGGTGACGGCGTTGTCGGTGCCGTTGCTCAAGGAAAGGGTGACGCGCGGGCAATGGATTGCGGTGATCTGCGGATTCATCGGTGTGCTGATCATCGTCCACCCGGGAGGTGAATTGTTCACCCCGGCGGTGCTGCTGCCGTTCTGCTCGGCGTTGTTCTTCTGCTTCTATCAACTGCTCACGCGCAAGCTCAGCGAGGTCGATAGCCCGACCACCAGCAACTTCTTCGCCGGTCTGTGCAACACGCTGGTGATGAGTGCGCTGGTGCCGTTCTTCTGGCAAGTGCCGACATTGACGCATGCTGCATTGATGCTGGCGCTGGGCAGTTGCGGGATGACTGCGCACCTGTTTCTGACCCAGGCGTTCCGCCATGCGGCACCGGCCTTGCTGGCGCCGTTTGGTTACTGCCAGATCGTGTTTGCGGGATTGTTGGGGTGGGTGGTGTTCAATCACACGCCGAGCCTTTTGACGGTGATCGGTATCGCGGTGATCTGTTGCAGTGGACTGGCGGCAGCGTGGCAACAGAGCAGAAAACATCAACCCGTGTAGGAGCTGACGAGTGAAACGAGGCTGCGATCTTTTGATCTTCAAAATCAAGATCAAAAGATCGCAGCGTGCCGCAGCTCCTACAAGGGAGTGGTATAGGCAGGTTACTCGGTGAGGTCAGGAATCTTGCGCGGAGCCATGAAGTACATCCAGGTCAGCGCAATGAAATACATCGCCGGAATCAGCGTGAACAGCACCGTGTAGTTGTTGTTGGTGACGGTCAGGATGTGGCCGACGATCTGGGTCATGAACATCCCGCCGATCGCTGCGCACATGCCGCCGAAACCGAACACCGTGCTCATCATGTGCTTGGGTGTGTAGTCCATCACCAGGCTCCAGATGTTCGCGGTCCAGGCCTGATGCGCACCAATCGCCAGGGAGATGGCAGCCACCGCGACCCACAGATTGGCCGAGCCGGCCGCCATGATCACGCCGATGATGCAGCAGGCGAACAGGAACATCGACAGCAGCCGCGCCTTGATCGAGTTCATCCCGCGACCGATGAGGAATGAAGACAGAATGCCGCCGCCGACACTGCCGAAGTCGGCGGTGACATAGATGATGATCAGCGGGATGCCCATCTGGGTCACGTTGATGCCCAGGTTGTATTGCTGATTGAGAAACGGCGGCAGCCAGTACAGGTAGAACCAGAACACCGGCGCCGTCAGCGAATAGGCGAGGGCGAAGGCCCAGGTGCCACGCATGCGCAGGATGCGCGAGAACGGGACGCGGGCCTGTTCCGGTTCGACTTCCTGTTGAATGTACTCAAGCTCGGACTGTTTAACGCTCGGGTGGTCTTCCGGGTTGAAGTACTTCAAGCCCCAGAACAGCAGCCAGATCCCGCCCAGCGCCGACATGCAGAGGAACGCGGCCTGCCAGCCCCAGACATGGAGGATCAGCGGCAGCAGCATCGGCGTGAACATTGCGCCGACGTTGGTCCCGGCGTTGAAGATGCCGGTAGCCACTGCACGTTCACCGGCGGGGAACCACAGGCGTGTGGTTTTCACGCAGGCCGGGTAGTTGGCCGCTTCGGTCAGGCCGAGGATGAAGCGGCAGACCATGAAGCCGACGGCCGACGTTGCCAGGCCATGGGCGCCGGTGGCCAGGCTCCAGAGCAGCACCGCGCAGAAGAACACGCGCTTCACGCCGACCCGGTCGATCAGGCGTCCCTGCAGGACGAAGCCGATGGCGTAGCCGACTTGAAACCAGAAGTTGATGTTGGCGTAATCCATCGCCGTCCAGCTCATTTCCTTGGCGAGGATGGGCTGCATGACGCCGAGGGCGGCGCGGTCGATGTAGTTCAGGGTCGTGGCGAAAAACACCAGCGCCAGCATGCCCCAACGGGTCTTGCCGACGGCCATGGCGCCGCGGATCTTGTCGCCGATGCCACCCGTGGCAGTGCTCATGGCCGGAGCCATGCGGGAAGTCTGTGAAGGAATCATTGTTCCACCCGTTTTTGAATTTGTTATGTGGTGTTGTTTGCAAGGCACTGCGACCGAAGGTTCACTTGCGGACTCAATGTGACGTCGATGGTGGGCAGTGGACGAAAAATCGTCAATTCGTCGAATCGCCATTGTGTTCGATAATCGCACGCAAAACTAACCGGGTAGTACACTTTAAATTGCTGTGCGCAGTCATGCAGCCAATAATTTCCCTCACTATAAAAACCATCCTCTGTAGGAGCTGCCGAAGGCTGCGATCTTTTGATCTTGATTTGAAAAGCAGCATCAAAAGATCGCAGCCTTCGGCAGCTCCTACATTAAAGCGGCGCAGTCCGGGAGTAGAAGCATGCAGCGTTCCATTGCCACCGTTTCCCTGAGCGGCACCCTGCCGGAAAAGCTCGAAGCCATCGCCGCCGCCGGGTTCGACGGTGTCGAGATCTTTGAAAACGATCTCCTGTATTACGACGGCAGCCCGCGGGAAATCCGGCAGATGTGCGCTGATCTGGGAATCGCGATCACTTTGTTCCAGCCGTTTCGCGACTTCGAAGGCTGCCGGCGTGATCGTCTGGCGCGCAATCTGGAGCGGGCCGAGCGCAAGTTCGACCTGATGCAGGAACTGGGCACCGACCTGGTGCTGGTGTGCAGCAACGCCTCGGCGGACAGCGTCGGCGACCGGCAGATTCTGGTTGATGATCTGCGCCTGCTGGCTGAGCACGCGGGCGCTCGCGGGCTGCGCATCGGCTATGAAGCGCTGGCCTGGGGTCGGCACGTCAATACGTATCAGCAGGTCTGGGACATCGTGCGCCAGGCCGATCACCCGGCGCTCGGCGTGCTGCTCGACAGCTTCCACACCTTGTCGCTCAAGGGCGATCCGGCCGCTATCGCCGACATTCCCGGCGACAAGATCTTCTTCGTGCAAATGGCCGACGCGCCGATCCTCGCCATGGATGTGCTGGAGTGGAGCCGGCATTTCCGCTGCTTCCCGGGACAAGGCGAATTCGATCTGCCGGGGTTCCTCGCGCCGATCATCCAGAGCGGTTACACCGGGCCGTTGTCGCTGGAAATCTTCAACGATGGCTTCCGCGCCGCGCCACCTCGGGCCAACGCTGCTGATGGTTTGCGCTCGCTGCTGTATCTGGAAGAGAAGACCCGTCAGCGTCTGGAACAACAAACTACCCCGGTGGCTAACCGCGAAATCCTGTTCGAAACGCCGAAGGCCAGCGAGTACAACGGCATCGAGTTTCTTGAGTTCGCGGTGGACGAAGCGCTCGGCGCCAAACTGACGAACTGGCTGGAGCGGCTGGGCTTCGTCAAGGCCGGGCAGCACCGCTCCAAGAGCGTGAGCCTGTTGCGTCAGGGCGATATCAACCTGATCCTAAACGCCGAACCGTATTCGTTCGGCCACAGTTTTTTCGAGGCCCATGGCCCGTCGCTGTGCGCCACCGCCGTGCGGGTCAAGGACAGCGCCAGTGCCCTGGCCCGCGCCGTCGCCTACAAGGGCCAGCCCTATCGCGGACTGGTCGGCCCCAATGAACTGGAACTGGCCGCCGTGCGTGCGCCGGACGGTAGCCTGATTTATCTGGTGGATGAGGCGGCAGACGTCTATGGCACCGACTTCCATCTGCTGCCAGACGCGGTCGCCCGTGGCGGCCTCAAGCGCATCGACCACATGGCCATGGCGTTGCCGGCCGACAGCCTCGACAGTTGGGTGCTGTTCTACAAGAGCCTGCTGGATTTCGAGGCCGACGATGAAGTGGTGCTGCCTGACCCTTACGGTCTGGTGAAGAGCAGGGCGCTGCGTAGCCGCGACAGTTCGATCCGCTTGCCGCTGAACATCTCCGAAAACCGCAACACTGCGATCTCCCATGCGCTGTCGAGCTATCGCGGTTCCGGTGTGCATCACATCGCCTTCGATTGTGACGACATCTTCGCCGAAGTCAGCCGCGCCAAAGAGGCGGGGGTGCCGCTGCTGGATATCCCGCTCAACTATTACGACGACCTTGCTGCGCGCTTCGATTTCGATGACGAATTTCTCAGCGAGCTGGCCTATTACAACGTGCTTTACGACCGTGATGCCCAGGGCGGCGAGCTGTTTCATGTGTACACCGAACCGTTCGAGGGACGCTTCTTCTTCGAGATCATCCAGCGTAAAAACGGATACGCCGGTTACGGTGCGGCGAACGTCGCGGTGCGTCTGGCGGCGATGGCCAAATCGCGCAGCGGCGTGGTGCGCCAGGCGAAGTTGTAGGAAATTCGTAAGCGCGAGATTAAACACGGGCCGCGCGGCTTCCTTCACTGTGCAGCGCGGCCCATAATCGCCAACCTGTGCAGTGATGGCCGTGAGCCCGCAATGACAATGACATCAGAACTCCCCGCCGCTCCCGTCGTATCAGGCATCGAGCCGCGCAAGAGTCGCAAGAACAACCCGGAAAAGACCCGCGAGAACATCCTGCAGGAGGCGATCGTCGAGTTCGTCCAGCAGGGCTTGTCCGGCGCCCGCGTCGACGCGATCGCCGAGCGCATCCACACCTCCAAACGCATGATCTATTACTACTTCGGCAGTAAGGAGCAGTTGTACGTCGAGGTGCTGGAGAAGCTTTACGGCGACATCCGCAGCACCGAAAACCGCCTGCACCTGGCTGAGTTGCCACCGGTGTTGGCGATCCGTCGGTTGGTGGAGTTCACCTTCGATCACCATGACCGCAACGTCGATTTCGTGCGCATCGTCTGCATCGAAAACATCCACAACGCCGAGTTCGTGAAGCGTTCCGATGCGATCAAGGCGATGAACAACACCATCCTCGATTCGCTGGGCGAGATTTTGCGCCGTGGCGCCGAGGAAGGCGTGTTCCGCGCCGGGCTCGATGCGCTGGACGTGCACTTGCTGATCAGCTCGTTCTGCTTCTATCGCGTCTCGAACCGCCACACGTTCGGTGAGATTTTTCAGATCGACCTGCCGGACGAAGCCATCAAGCAGCGCCATCGCGAGATGATCTGCGAGTCGGTATTGCGCTACTTGCAGCCGTGACAAGCAAAAGATCGCAGCCTTCGGCAGCTCCTACAGGGCTTTGTGTAGGAGCTGCCGAAGGCTGCGATCTTGTGATCTTTAAACGTTCATGCTTTGGAAATGCGCGAGCATTCGCTGCGCATCCGGCACCACGCCGCTGAACAGCTCAAACGCCTTCACCGCCTGAAACACCGCCATGTTGCCGCCGTCCAGCGTGCGGCAACCGAGGGCGCGGGCGTTGCGCAGCAGTTCGGTTTCCAGCGGGAAATACACGATCTCCGCGACCCACAATGCCTTGCGCAGCCACTCGACCGGCACTGGCGTACCCGGGAGTTTGGCCATGCCCATCGGCGTGGTGTTCACCAGGCCATCAGCCTGATTCAATGTGCCCGGCAGATCGCGCCCGGCGATGGCGCGACCGGCGCCGAAATGCTGGTTGAGGTTGTTCGCCAGACTCTCGGCGCGCTCGCGGTCGACGTCGAAAATGCTCAGTTGTCGGACACCTTCACTCAGCAGCGCGTGAGCCACTGCCGCCCCGGCGCCGCCAGCCCCCATCTGCACCACTCGCTCACGGGCGACGTCGTGCAAGCCGCGACGAAACCCTTCGGCAAAGCCCAGGCAATCGGTGTTGTGGCCGATGCGTTTGCCGTCCTTGAACACCACGGTATTGACCGCGCCGATGCCCCGGGCTTCCGCCGACAGCTCGTCGAGCAGCGGGATGATCGCCTGTTTGCACGGGAAGGTGATGTTCAGGCCGGTGTAGTGCATGCGCTCGGCGGCCTGCAGCAAGTCGGGCAGGGCGTTGCTGTCGAGTTGCAACTGATCGAGGTCGATCAGACGATACAGGTAGCGCAGGCCCTGGGCGTCGCCCTCGTGTTCATGCAGCGACGGCGTGCGCGAAGCCTGGATGCCGGCGCCGATCAGTCCGGCCAGTATTGCCGGTTTACGGCTCATGCTGCACGCCCCTTCAGTCGTTGGCTGAAATGTTCCAGAGCCAGGCGGTAGCCATGGCTGCCGAAGCCGCACATCACCGCCGTTGCGATGGCCGAGACGAACGAATGATGGCGGAACGGCTCGCGCGTATGGACGTTGGACAGGTGCACTTCGATCACCGGCAACTCACTGGCGACCAAGGCGTCACGGATCGCCACCGAGGTGTGCGTCCAGGCGGCCGGGTTGATCACGATCCCGGCGCAGCGTCCGCGTGCGGCATGAATCCAGTCGAGCAATTCGCCTTCGTGATTGGTCTGGCGAAACTCCACAGCCAGGCCGAACTCTTCGGCGGCGCGGCCGCACAGGGCAGAGATATCAGCCAGGGTTTCGTGACCGTAGGTCGCCGGTTCACGGGTGCCGAGCAGGTTCAGGTTCGGGCCGTTGAGCACCAGAACGATAGGGGGCATTGGGGGCAAACTCCACTTGTTGTTTTTGGCTTGGGCCGAGGGTTTCAGCCTGTGGAGGTAAAATGTACCAGATGGTTACCATGGTCAATTGAAGTGCGTTGGCCTTGGTGCTTTTTGTTCGGTGATCGCACACAAGCCATTTGCGTGGTGAAGATTGTTCGAATTGTAACGACAGCTTTGCTTACGTTTTCCCTCGAAGATTTACCCACTTCTGACCCCCGCCGACGCTAGCCTGAGAGTGGTGAGAACCAGCGCGTGCTGTGCAGCGCCGATCGTCGGATTTGAAAGGATTATCGAATCCTGAAACTTATTAACCTAACGGATGGGTTAGCATGAAGGTATGCAGCTACAAGGGATTGTCGATGCGCATTATGTTGCGAGATGAACATTGCCCACCGCACGCTCATGTGAACGCGGGTGCCTGGAACGCCCGATTCCAGTTCAGCTTCTGGCACAACGACATTGATCTGTGGGATGTCGTACCGCTTTCTCGTCGACCGCCGATGTCCGTGCTGGAGGGCTTGTGTCGATCACTGGGGCAACCTGCTCATCTGCGTCGCGCACGAGGGATCTGGTGGTCGGGCGTGCAAACCGTCTGTCTCGACAATCAGGTGTGGGACTGCGAATCAAACGAAGTCCCCGTGATGAAGCCGGTCACCGACACGACCTACAGGATCGGTGCCGCGCGCTATGATCCAGAAGCAGACACAGTACTTCTGACATTGGTCGGCAAACTGGAAGGAGTTGAAATCCATTTATGAAAGTCATCAAGGCCAGGCCGTCGGTACATCGTCCACTGACGGAAGACATGCTCGATGCAGCCATACAGCGTGGCGAAGCACGACAAGCCAGCAGTTTGCACGCCGTTTCTGTGAGCTTTGAAAAACCATCTCTGGTCATCCATTTTGAAGACGGCAGCGGTGTGTTGTTACCGGTGAATCAGTATCCAGAGTTCGACGGGTTTGAGGCCGGCGATTATGAGGGCCTGACAGTCGGTTTCGCAGGCACTGCGCTTTGCCATGAAGGCAAAAACCTTGACGTTTCCATTGCCGGAATGATTTCGGCGAACCCGTCACTTATGAGGATGGCGGCCTCGGTGGTTGCTTCGCGCAACGGTCGTCAAAGCAGTGCTGCAAAGTCTGAAGCTGCACGAGCGAATGGCAAAAAGGGCGGGCGACCCCGTAAAACCGATATCGCACCGTAAGCCCCCACAAAAAAGCCGTCGATCACGACGGCTTTTTTGCATCCGGGAACCGGCAATCAACGCCGGGTCAGCAACACCCCGGACTCCATGTGATGCGTCCACGGGAACTGGTCGAACAGCGCGCAGCGGGTGATGCGATGCGTGTCGTGCAACTGGGCGATGTTGGCGGCCAGGGTTTCCGGGTTGCAGGAGATGTACAGAATGTTGTCGAAACGGCGGGTCAGCTCGCAGGTGTCCGGGTCCATGCCGGCTCGCGGTGGGTCGACGAACACGCTGCCGAACTCGTAGCTTTTGAGGTCGATGCCTTGCAGGCGACGGAACGGTCGGACTTCGTTCAGCGCTTCGGTCAGCTCTTCGGCGGACAGACGCACCAGCGTGACGTTATCCACAGCGTTTTCGCTGAGGTTGCTCAGTGCGGCGTTGACCGAGGTCTTGCTGATCTCGGTGGCCAGCACTTTGCGCACGCGAGTGGCGAGCGGCAAGGTGAAGTTACCGTTGCCGCAGTACAGCTCCAGCAGATCGTCGCTGCGATCGCCTAACGCTTCGTATGCCCAGTTGAGCATCTTCTGGTTCACCGTGCCGTTGGGTTGGGTGAACGCGCCTTCCGGCTGGCGGTAGCTGAAGGTGCGGCCGCCGACGTCGAGTTTTTCCACCACGTAATCGTGGCCGATGACTTCGCGTTTGCCCTTGGAACGACCGATGACGCTGACGTTGAGATTAGCGGCCAGTTGGGTGGCAGCGGCATGCCAGTGCTCGTCCAGCGGACGGTGGTAGCACAGGGTGATCATCGCATCGCCGGCCAGGGTGGTCAGAAACTCGACCTGGAACAGCTTGTGGCTCAGCGCCGAGCTGGCTTGCCACGCGGCCTTGAGCTGCGGCATCAACTGGTTGATGCGCAGGCTGGCGATCGGGAACTCTTCGATCAGGATCGGCGTGCGTTTGTCGTCCTGGGAGAACATCGCGTAATGCCGCTCACCGGCCTCGCGCCACAGGCGGAATTCGGCGCGCAGGCGGAAGTTTTGCAGCGGCGAGTCGAACACGGTCGGCTCTGGTGCATCGAACGGGGCCAGCAGGTCACGCAAACGCGTGACCTTGTCTTCGAGCTGAGTGGCGTAGGCCTGGGAATCGAAAGTCATGCGTTGAACCAACCCAACTTGATCACAAACAGAATCGACAGAATCACCAGCGCCGGGTTCAGCTCGCGGACGCGGCCCGACAGCAGCTTGATCACGGTCCAGGAAATGAAACCGAACGCGATGCCGTTGGCGATCGAGTAGGTGAACGGCATCGCCAGCGCGGTGATTACCACCGGTGCGGCGACGGTGATGTCTTCCCAGTCTATTTCCGCCAGACCCGAAGTCATCAGCACGGCGACGAACAGCAATGCCGGTGCGGTGGCAAACGCCGGAACGCTGGCCGCCAGTGGCGAGAAGAACAGCGCCAGCAGGAACAGCAACGCCACGACGACGGCCGTCAGACCGGTACGACCGCCAGCACTCACGCCGGCAGCGGATTCGATATAGCTGGTGGTGGTTGAGGTACCCAGCAGCGAACCGGCCATGGCGGCGGTGCTGTCAGCGATCAGTGCACGACCCATTTTCGGCATGTGGCCGTCCTTGCCCATCAGGCCGGCGCGCTTGGCGACGCCGATCAGGGTGCCGGAGTTGTCGAACAGGTCGACGAACAGGAAAGCGAAAATCACGCTGACCAGACCGATGTCCAGCGCGCCCTTGATGTCCAGTTGCATGAAGGTCGGCGCCAGCGAAGGTGGCATCGAGGTCACGCCGTTGAACGGGGTGAAACCCATGGCGATGGAAACGATGGTCACTGCCAGAATGCCGATCAGTACTGCACCGCGCACTCTCAGGGCTTCGAGGGCGACGATCAGGGCAAAGCCGAGGGTGGCGAGGATCGGTGCCGGGGCTTTCAGCTCACCGAGGCCGACCATGGTCGCCGGGTTGCTGACCACGATGCCGGCGTTGTGCAGGGCGATCAGCGCCAGGAACAGGCCGATACCGGCGGCAATCGCCGAGCGCAGCGGCAGCGGGATGCTGTTGATGATCCATTCGCGGATGCGGAAGATCGACAGCAGGAAGAAGCACACCGCCGAAATGAACACCGCGCCCAGCGCCACTTGCCAGGTGTGGCCCATGTGCAGAACCACGGTGTAGGTGAAGAAGGCGTTCAGGCCCATGCCCGGTGCGAGGGCGATCGGGTAGTTGGCGATCAGGCCCATGATGGTCGAGCCGATGGCGGCTGCCAGGCAGGTGGCGACGAACACCGCGCCCTTGTCCATGCCGGTCTCGCCGAGGATGCTCGGGTTGACGAACAGAATGTAGGCCATGGCCAGGAAGGTCGTGACGCCCGCCAGAATCTCGGTACGCACGTTGGTGTTGTGTGCCTTGAGTTGAAACAGCCTTTCCAGCATGTCTGCTCCCCGTGGCGCGCGTGGCGCCGTGAATGTATCGACCTCAACAGCAAAGCACAGACCGTCGCAAGCGCCTGGGAATTTGTGGTGGGCCGGAAAAAGCCGCGCATCATACCAGCAGCGTGAGGAATATGGCGGTTGTTGGCGCCGAACGTCGTCGAAGTTTTGCCACAGGGCCAACTGCGCCATACTGCGCGCTGATTTTTTCGGGATGGGAAACGCATGAGCACGCGCGGGATGAAGGCTTGGGGTTTGATTGCTGCGCTGATGGCCGGGGCGCCTGTGGTACTGGCCGCCTCGGCGCAGCCATTGACGCAAGTGAAAGTGATCAAGGTCCAGTCGCCGGCCTGTGGCCTGGAAGACATCGGTGATGGACAGACCCAGACCCAATGCAATCACGCCGGGCCGAGCATCAAGGTGTATGTGCTGGAAGTCGGCTATGGCCAGAATCAGCCGCACGCCACGCTGGACGGTTTTGAAGTGAACGGCACCCGGGCCCCGGTGTGTGCCTTCGATAACGGCAATCTGACCGAGTGCACCCCCGGCCGTAACACCGTCGGCTCGCTGTATACCTTCGATCTGGCGGGTAAACAGGAAGGCACTTTCAGCTTCAGCAACACTTCGATCAACGCGCCGCGCAATACGATGTCGACCCAGCTGTACATCAAGTAACCGTTGCGGTGAACAGAGCAGGGTAAAGCTGGCTACGCTTTAAAGGTCACTCAGCGGATTGCACTTATGACCTTTAGAGCCCTGATTACCCTCGCCGAGGGCATCGATGACCTGCAAAGCGTGACCTTGATCGACGTGCTGCGCCGCGCCGGCGTCGAAGTCGTGGCGGCCAGCATCGAAGGCCGGCGCATGCTGACCTGCGCACGCGGCACGCGCCTGACGGCGGACGGCATGCTGGTCGACGTGCTGGCGCAGACCTTCGACCTGATCGTTCTGCCCGGCGGCGCCATCGGCGCCCAGCACCTCGCCGCGCATCAGCCGTTGCAACAACTGCTCAAGGACCAGGCCAGCGCCGGACGCCTGTTTGCCGCCATCGCCGAGTCCCCGGCCATCGCCCTGCAAGCCTCAGGCGTATTACGTCAACGGCGCATGACCTGCCTGCCGAGTGCCAGCCATCAACTATCAGGCTGTACGTTTGTTGATCAACCGGTGGTGGTCGACGGCAATTGCATCACCGCCCAAGGCTCCGGCGGCGCACTGGCGTTCGCCCTGACGCTGGTTGAGCAGCTTGGCGGCAAGGCGTTGCGGGCCAAGGTAGCGGGGGAGATGTCGGTTTGACGAAGCTCAGACCTTCACCTCTTCCATCGGCACATGCATTCGGTCGCGGTTGGCCAAGCTCGGGAACAGTTTGATCCACGTCCCGGTCACCACCAGCGTGCCGATCCCGCCCATCACCACCGCCGGCACAGTGCCGAACCAGTGCGCGGTGAGGCCGGATTCGAATTCGCCCAACTGGTTCGAGGCGCCGATGAACAGGCCGTTCACTGCGCTGACCCGGCCGCGCATTTCGTCCGGGGTTTCCAGTTGCACGAAGGAGGCGCGGATCACCATGCTGATCATGTCCGCCGCGCCGAGCACCACCAGCACCGCCAGCGAGAACCAGAACGAAGTCGACAGGCCGAAGGCAATGGTTGCCACACCGAACACGCCGACGGCGGTGAACATCACCCGACCAACGTTGCGCTCGACGGCGAATCGGGCGAGGAACAGCGACATCCCCAGTGCGCCGACCGCCGGTGCCGAACGCAACAGACCGAGGCCCCACGGCCCGGTCAGCAGAATGTCCTTGGCGAAGACCGGCAGCAACGCCGTGGCCCCGCCGAGCAGTACCGCAAACAAATCCAGCGAAATTGCCCCGAGAATATCCGGGCGGCTGCGAATGAAGCGAATCCCCGCCAGCAAAGAGTCCAGCGTGGCTTTGCCTTTGTTCAGCGGCGTTTGCCGCGCGGGCAGGTTGAGCATCAAGGTGCAGGCAATGACATAGAGCAATACCGTCGGGCCATACACCCAGACGCTTCCGAACGCGTAAAGCAAGCCACCGAGGGCCGGTGCGACGATAGTTGCTGACTGTTGAGCCGATTGCGCTGCAGCGACCGCCCGTGGAAACAGGGCGCTGGGCACGATGCTCGGCAGCAAAGCCTGGGTGGTCGGCATCTCGAAGGAGCGCGCCGCGCCGAGCAGGAAGGCGAGGATGAAGATCATTTCGCGGGTGACGTGGTCGGTCGCACTGCCGATGGCCAGTGCAAGCGCGATCAACGCCTGCAACGACTGGCAAATCGCGGCGACCTTGCGTCGATCATAACGGTCGGCGACATGCCCGGTGTGCAGCATGAACAGCACCCGTGGCGCGAATTCCACCAGACCGACCAGGCCCAGGTCGAGCACGTTGCCGGTCAACTGGTACAGGTTCCAGCCGATCGCCACGGTGAGCATCTGAAAGCCACTGGCAGTGAAAATCCGGGCAAACCAGAACGCGAGAAACGGACGATGGTGACGTAACAGCAGGGGCTCTTGGCTGGGCATCTGAAGGCAGGTCTGGCTTGAGGAGAAACGCGAGATTATCACCAGTCTGTAATAGGAAGTGGCTAGGAGAAAAAATTAGTTAGCCAGACATCGATTATCCCGATACCCCACAGGGAATGTATTTCAGATCGCCGACCCAATCCTGAGGCAACTTGTCACGCGGCAAACGACCACGCGGTTCTTCGTCGGAAATGGGACTACTCTTTCAACGTTGCTTGATCCAGATCAAGACCCTCCCGGGCCATGCTCTGGTGGCCCGTTGGCCAGACTCCCTGCGCTGCGATGGTTGTTAAAAAAGAACGAATCAGAATTCGCCGCACTCCATATCCGTGGGGGCAGTAGGCAGGGGCCACAAGCCCCAACGCCGGTATTACCTGACAGAGGAAGCCATATGTTCGGTTTAGAGGCACTCGATCTCGCCCGAATTCAGTTCGCGTTTACCATCTCGTTCCACATCCTGTTCCCGGCCATCACCATTGGTCTGGCGAGCTACCTGGCGGTGCTCGAAGGCCTGTGGTTGAAGACCCACAATGACACCTACCGGGATCTCTACCACTTCTGGTCGAAGATCTTTGCCGTCAACTTCGGCATGGGGGTGGTGTCGGGGTTGGTCATGGCCTACCAGTTCGGCACCAACTGGAGCCGCTTCTCGGACTTCGCCGGCTCTGTCACCGGACCGCTGCTGACTTACGAGGTGCTCACGGCATTCTTCCTCGAGGCGGGTTTCCTCGGGGTGATGCTGTTCGGCTGGAACAAGGTCGGGCGCGGCCTGCACTTCTTCTCTACGGTGATGGTGGCCATCGGCACGCTGATCTCGACGTTCTGGATTCTCGCCTCCAATAGCTGGATGCAGACCCCGCAGGGCTTCGAGATCGTCAACGGTCAGGTGATTCCTACCGACTGGCTGGCAATCATCTTCAACCCGTCGTTCCCGTACCGCCTGATGCACATGGCGACGGCAGCGTTCGTCGCCACGGCCTTCTTCGTCGGTTCGTCGGCGGCCTGGCACCTGCTGCGCGGCAAGGACAACCCGGCGATCCGCACCATGCTGTCGATGGCAATGTGGATGGCGCTGATCGTCGCGCCGATCCAGGCGGTTATCGGTGACTTCCACGGGCTCAACACCCTCGAGCATCAACCGGCAAAAATCGCCGCAATCGAAGGCCATTGGGAAAATAAAGGCAACGAAGCCACACCGTTGATCCTGTTCGGCTGGCCGGACATGAAAGAAGAGAAAACCAAATTCGCCGTGGAGATCCCGTACCTCGGCAGCCTGATCCTGACCCACTCGCTGGACAAGCAGGTGCCGGCCCTCAAGGAATTCCCGCCTGAAGACCGGCCGAACTCGACCATTGTGTTCTGGTCGTTCCGGGTCATGGTCGGCCTCGGTTTCCTGATGATCTTCACCGGTCTGTGCAGCCTGTGGCTGCGCAAGCGCGATTCGCTCTACACCTCGCGGCCGTTCCTGTATCTGGCGTTGTGGATGGGGCCGTCCGGCCTGATCGCGATTCTCGCCGGCTGGTTCACCACAGAAATCGGTCGTCAGCCGTGGGTGGTCTACGGGCTCATGCGCACGGCAGATGCGTCCTCCAACCACAGCTTCATGCAGATGAGCATCACCCTGATCATGTTCGTCGTGGTGTATTTCGCGCTGTTCGGCGCCGGCCTGGGTTACATGATGCGGCTGGTGCGCAAAGGGCCGAAAACCGACGAGGGCAAGGAAACCAACAGCGGTGGTCCTGGCCAGAAACGCACACCGGCCCGTCCGTTGTCTGCGGCTGATGACGAAGGCGCCGACGCTGACCACCGCTCCAGCCTGACCAAGGAGATTTGAATCATGGGTATTGATCTTCCGCTGATCTGGGCCGTGATCATCATCTTCGGCATCATGATGTACGTGGTCATGGATGGCTTCGACCTGGGGATCGGGATTCTCTTCCCGTTCATCCCGGGCAAGACCGACCGTGACGTGATGATGAACACCGTCGCACCCGTATGGGACGGCAATGAAACCTGGCTGGTACTGGGTGGCGCAGCGTTGTTCGGCGCGTTCCCGCTGGCCTATTCGGTGGTGCTCTCGGCGCTGTACCTGCCGCTGATCTTCATGCTGATCGGCCTGATTTTCCGCGGCGTGGCGTTCGAGTTCCGCTTCAAGGCCAAAGACGACAAGCGTCATCTGTGGGACAAGGCGTTCATCGGCGGCTCGGTGGCGGCGACGTTCTTCCAGGGCGTGGCGCTGGGGGCGTTCATCGACGGCTTGCCGGTGGTCAATCGGCAATACGCCGGCGGCTCACTGGACTGGCTGACACCGTTCACCCTGTTCTGCGGCGCTGCGCTGGTGGTGGCCTATGCGTTGCTCGGCTGCACCTGGCTGATCATGAAAACCGAAGGCAAGCTGCAGGAGCAAATGCACAACCTGGCGCGGCCGCTGGCATTCGTGCTGCTGGCGGTGATCGGTATCGTCAGCCTGTGGACGCCGCTGGCCCATCCGGAAATCGCCACACGCTGGTTCAGCACGCCGAACCTGTTCTGGTTCATGCCGGTACCGATTCTGGTGCTCGTCACGATGTACGGCTTGATTCGCGCGGTGGCGCGCAACGCCAACTACATGCCGTTCCTGCTGACCCTGGTACTGATCTTCCTCGGCTACAGCGGTCTGGGCATCAGCCTGTGGCCGAACATCGTGCCGCCGTCGATATCGATCTGGGATGCTGCCGCACCACCGCAGAGCCAAGGCTTCATGCTGGTCGGTACGCTGTTCATCATCCCGTTCATCCTGGGCTACACCTTCTGGAGCTACTACGTGTTCCGCGGCAAGGTCACCCATGAAGACGGTTACCACTAATCTGCCGCTCCGCTCACCTTGTGGGAGCGGGTCGGTTCCGGGCGGCGTTCCGACGATGGCATCGTCAGCGCCGCCATCGCCTGACAGAGGATCGATGCAATGAGCGGCAAACATTCCTTGCATGAGATTGAAGAGGCCGAAAAAAAGCCGCTGTGGCAGCGGCTCGGCTGGTTGGCCCTGATCTGGATCGGTAGCGTCGGCGCGCTGTTCATTGTCGCCAGCCTGATGCGCCTGTTCATGAACGCAGCCGGTCTGACCTCGCACTGAAACATCCCGTCCCGTTGCCCCTGGGCACGGATTTATGACCCTCTGTACCGCGGAGGGTTTTTTTTGCCTGGCGTTTACTTGCGTGCTTTGAGAATCACGAATTTCGGGGTTGCCGCCACTTGCTCGACGCCACGGAACAGCCGCGCCAGCTTGCTGTGATAACCCAGGTGGCGGTTGCCGACGATGTACAGCGCTCCGCCCACCACCAGCGCTTCTCGCGCCTGCTGGAACATACGCCAGGCGAGGAAGTCGCCGACCACCTGTTGTTGATGGAACGGCGGATTGCACAGCACCACGTCCAGCGATTGCGGCTCTTGCCCGGCCAGACCATCGCCGGCCCGCACAATCACTTCGCGCTCACCCAGGGCGGCGCGCCAGTTTTCAGCGGCCGATTGCACGGCCATGAACGATTCGTCGACCAGCGTGTAATGCGCGTCAGGGTTCTGCAGGGCGCTGGCGATGGCTAACACGCCGTTGCCGCAGCCAAGGTCGGCGACGCGAGCGCTGCCGAGGTTTTTGGGCAGGTGCGGGAGAAAGGCCCGGGTGCCGATGTCCAGGCCTTCGCGGCAGAACACGTTGGCGTGGTTGAGCAATTCGATGGCCGGTTCGTCGAGTCGGTAGCGCGAAGGGTAGGGGGAGGTCGCCGGGGCTTTTGCCTCGGGTGCAGCGATCAGCAAGCGAGCCTTTTTCACGGCCAATGAAGCCTGTACCGGGCCAATGTAACGCTCCAGCAAATCCCCGGCTGCGCGCGGCAGGTGCTTGACCATGGCGGCCGCCACGACTTCGGCGCCGGGTGCCAGTTGCCCTTGCAGGCGAATCAGCTGTTCTTCGAGCAACGCGAGGGTCTTGGGGACCCGGATCAGCACCCGATCAAACGGCCCGACCAATGGTTCACTGGCCGCAATGCCGCGCACCGCATCGAATGCCTGACCGTTGCGCACCAGATTCTTTTCCAGCCCCTGGAACGCCAGAAACGAATCGCCACTGCTGCTGACCTGAACCTTGCCCGCCAGACTCGCCGCCAGCGCCCCGAAACTGTCGTTGAGCACCAACACCCGGGTGTCTGCCGACGGTTGCTGTGCGGCCAGGTAATTGAGCAGGTATTCGTCAGCCGCATCGAATGCTTGCAGCGGTTCATTCTGCTGTTCGGGCTGGCGGATCAAATCGAGTTGGGCGAAGGGGGTGTCGAGCAAGGGCATGGGGCGGGAACTCTGGTTAATCAACGGGTGGCCCGCAGCCCAGGGTGTCGCGCAGCGGAACCGTCCGAGTGGAATACGACGTTTAACGTCATCACTCAGGAAGGTCGCAAATGGTACGTTTTTTTCCGTTGAAATACTCGCAGCTTTTAGGGGTTGGGGGCGTCGAGAAGACCGCAACGGCTGGCGGCGATGACGGCAGAAATCTTGTTGCAGACTTTCAGTTTGATGATCACGTTTTGCACATGGTAATTCACGGTGCGCTCGCTCAGACAGAGGATTCGGGCAATCTCGTAGGCCGTCTTGCCGAGCGCCGAGAGCTTCAGCACTTCCAGTTCCCGCGGTGAAAGATGCGGATGCTCCGGATTTTTTTGAGGTTTGGGCAGGGTTCTGACGAACAGGTCGCTCAGATGGCTGATCGCGTAAAGCATGTAGCCAGAATGCTCGTATAACTCGAGCGGGCTCAGCGGATCGTGTTTTCTGGCAAGACTGAGCGTGCTGCACAGCCCGGTAGCCTCATGGTGGAACGACTGGGACCAGCCGTATCGCAATCCATGTTGCTGTTGGGCCTCCCACAACTGGGGGGTGTGGGAAAAGAATTCTTCACTCCAGACAACGGGTAGCATGGAGCGATTGCAATGCGTGACTATCGGGTCAACTGTTCTGTAGCGTTCCTTTTCATAGAGTTGATTCCAATCTTGAGGGTAATTATTGATTCGCAAGGTTTTAAAGTCGGCGTTCCGATTAATTGATGTCAATGAGACAGCACAAAAATTGAAACCAATGTTTTGAGTGAATCGCAGCAGGATCGGATAAGCGGTCTCTATTTCTCTTGCGAAAGACAGTTGCTTTAATTGCGACTCCTTCCACATTTCCATCACAAACTCTCCGTGTCATTTCTTGGGGGGCTTGTTGGATCCAATGAATCCGGCACGCAGTCGAGTGTAGGATAGATCCTACAAGTTGCATTGAATTTTTTGCTCTTTTGGAGGTGGATTCGGTTGTTTGAAGTTATTAAGGGTAGATATGTCCTTGTGGCTTTATCTTTTATTTACTGAGCATTCGGACAGTATTCAGCGGTGTCTGGGGCTTTTTCTCATTACCGCGTTTTCATGAAAAGACATCACAAAATCAGTGGTTTTCTATGGTGTGAGTTTGCGTGAAACTGGCGGAGTACTTTCAGTGGAGTAGACCATGACTGTCAGCGCAGAGAAGTTTACCGCCCAGACCTTGCTCGACGTGCAGCCCTTGACCCCCAGTCTGTTCTCCCTGCGCACCACACGTGATGCGGGTTTCAGGTTCCGCGCCGGACAATTCGCCCGCCTGGGGGTAACCAGAGCTGATGGCAGTACGGTGTGGCGTGCCTACTCGATGGTCTCCTCACCCTTCGATGAATTTCTCGAGTTTTTTTCCATCGTGGTGCCGGGGGGTGAATTCACCAGTGAGCTGAGCCGATTGCAGGCTGGCGATACCTTGCTGGTAGAGCGCCAGGCCTTTGGTTACCTGACGCTGGATCGTTTCGTCGACGGTCGAGACCTGTGGCTGTTATCCACAGGGACCGGGGTCGCGCCGTTTCTGTCGATCCTGCAGGACTTTGAAGTGTGGGAACGGTTTGAGCGAATCATCCTGGTGTACAGCGTGCGTGAAGCACGGGAACTGGCCTATCAGTCGCTGATCGCGGGGCTGGCCCAGCGTGATTACCTGGCGGAGCACGCGCATAAACTGCAATTCATCCCCACGGTTACCCGCGAACATTTTCCTGGCGCCTTGCACGGCCGCATCACCAGCCTGATCGAAAGTGGCGAGCTGGAGCGTGTTGCAGGTGTTGAACTGACTGCCGAGCATTCGCGGGTGATGTTGTGCGGCAATCCGCAGATGATCGATGACACCCGGGCATTGCTGAAACAACGCTGCATGAACTTGAGCCTCACGCGGCGGCCGGGGCAGGTGGCCGTAGAAAACTACTGGTAAAAAAAACGGCGCCATCAGGCGCCGTTTTCATTCATGAAGCCGTCAAGGCCGGTCGTTCTGGGCTTTGAGCAGATCGCGGATCTCGCCGAGCAACTCTTCTTCCTTGGTCGGAACCGGTGGCAGGGAAGGGGCCACGGCTTCTTCGCGTTTCAGGCGGTTGATGGCTTTGACACCCATGAAAATCGCGAAGGCGACGATCACGAAGTCCAGAATGCTCTGGATGAATTTTCCGTAAGCCATGACCACTGCCGGGGCGTTGCCCTCGGCGGCTTTCAGCGTGATGGCCAGATCACTGAAGTCCACCCCACCGATCAGCAGGCCGATTGGCGGCATGATCACGTCACCGACAAACGACGAGACGATTTTGCCGAAGGCGGCACCGATGATGATACCGACGGCCATGTCGACCACATTGCCTTTGACCGCGAAGGCCTTGAACTCACTTATCACGCCCATAGGTTATTTCCTTGTTACAGATGAGGTTGGTGTACGCAGTGTAAATCAGCAAAACGCGTCCTGCGCGAAACACCTTCTTACAATGCCCGTTTTTATCGACACATGAATCGACGATTAGTTTGCAAAGTGCCACTAATCGCGCGCGAAATACGCCGTAACTCGCTGACCGGGAAGCCAATTTTTTCAATCATCGGGTTACGAACTTTCTATTTATGTTCGCGGACATAGCGCTCTAGCCTCTGTTTGGCGCACCTGGATGCGCCCAAAAGAACCAGAGGAACCTGATATGAACTCCACTCTTGGACTGGGGACTTTTCCCCATCGCCGTACGCTCGGCGTACTGACCGCCAGCCTGTTGACCTTCTCCGTGCAAGCCGCGCCCCTGACCCGGGATAACGGCGCAGCGGTCGGCGACAATCAGAACTCGCAAACGGCCGGCGCCAACGGCCCGGTGCTGCTGCAGGATGTGCAACTGATCCAGAAACTGCAGCGTTTTGACCGTGAGCGTATTCCCGAGCGCGTGGTGCATGCACGCGGCACGGGTGCCCACGGCACCTTCACCGTGACCAACGACCTCAGCGACCTGAGCAAGGCCAAGGTGTTCGCCGCAGGCCAGGTCACCCCGGTGTTCGTACGTTTCTCCGCGGTGGTGCATGGCAACCACTCCCCGGAAACCCTGCGCGATCCGCGGGGTTTTGCTACCAAGTTCTACACCGCCGACGGCAACTGGGATCTGGTCGGCAACAACTTCCCGACGTTCTTCATTCGCGATGCGATCAAGTTTCCGGACATGGTCCATGCGTTCAAACCCGATCCACGTACCAACCTTGACGATGACTCACGTCGCTTCGACTTCTTCTCCCACGTACCGGAATCCACCCGAACGCTGACCGAGCTCTACTCGAACTCGGGCACGCCGGCCAGTTATCGGGAAATGGACGGCAATGGTGTACACGCCTACAAGTTGGTCAACGCCAAAGGGGAAGTGCACTACGTCAAGTTTCACTGGAAGAGTTTGCAAGGCATCAAAAATCTTTCGCCAAAACAAGTCGTGACTGTTCAGGGTCAAGACTACAGTCATATGACCAATGACTTGGTGAGTAATATCAATAAAGGCAACTTCCCAAAGTGGGACTTGTACATTCAAGTGCTGAAACCGCAAGATTTGTCCAAGTTTGATTTCGATCCATTGGACGCCACCAAGATCTGGCCGAATGTTCCAGAGCGAAAAGTTGGACAAATGGTGTTGAACCGTAATCCGGCCAATGTGTTCCAGGAAACCGAACAAGTTGCCATGGCACCGGCCAATGTTGTTCCGGGCATTGAGCCTTCCGAGGACCGTCTGTTACAGGGCCGAGTGTTCTCTTATGCCGATACGCAAATGTATCGCCTGGGCGCCAATGCCCTGCAGTTGCCGATCAATGCGCCGAAAGTTGCCGTCAACAATGGCAATCAGGATGGCGCGATGAACTTCGGTGCCACCCAGTCTGGCGTCAACTACCAGCCGAGCCGTCTGCAGCCGCGTGAAGAGCCGCAAGGTGCGCGCTACAGCGAGTTGGCGCTGGCGGGCAGCACGCAGCAGGCGAAAATTCAGCGTGAGCAGAACTTCAAGCAGGCCGGTGATCTGTATCGCTCGTTCAGCCAGCAGGAACGTCAGGACCTGATCGACAGCTTCGGCGGCTCGCTGGCGACCACCGATGATGAGAGCAAGCACATCATCCTGTCCTTCCTTTATAAGGCCGATCCGGAATACGGGACCGGTGTGACCAAAGTGGCCAAGGGCGACCTGAGCCGGGTCAAGGTGCTGGCAGCAAAACTCGTCGACTGATCTCGACGCCATGCAACGCGGGGCCTGAGTCAGGCCCCGTTCTGCTCAAGGAGAGCGTTTATGCGTCCTTATCTTTTACTGTTGCTCGGATGCCTGTCCTTTACGGCGCAGGCCGGGCAAAGCCCTGAGGCGATCAAGGCCCAGTTGCAGGATTATTACTTTGATGCCGCCCGGCGCGGTGACGTGCCGATGCTCGACACCTTTATCGAATCCGGTTATCCCCTCGATACCCGCGACAGCAAGGGCTACACCGCGCTGATTCTGGCGGCGTATCACGGCCAGGGCGATGCGGTGGACCGCTTGCTGGCGGCGGGCGCCGATGCCTGCGCGCAGGATCAGCGTGGTAACACGGCGCTGATGGGCGCGATTTTCAAGGGCGAGATGCAGATCGCCCGACGGCTGATGGCCACCGATTGCAGCCCCGATCAGCGCAACGGCGCAGGTCAGACCGCCGCCATGTATGCCGGGTTGTTCAAGCGTGTGGAACTGCTCGATGCGCTCAAGGCCAAGGGCGCCGACCTCAATGCCGAAGACCCGCTGGGCAACAGCGCCGCGCGTCTGGCCAACGGTGAAATCCGCACCGCCGCGCCGCGTTGAACGATGGCTGCGTTATCATCGCGGTTTTTGCCGGGGGATCCAGATGGCCAAGGCCAAGCGCATGTACGGCTGCACCGAGTGCGGCGCAACCTTTCCCAAGTGGGCGGGCCAGTGCGGCGAGTGCGGCGCCTGGAACACCCTGACCGAAACCATGATCGAGAGCGGCGGTGCCACGGCGCCCACCGGGCGTACTGGCTGGGCCGGGCAGCAGGCGCAGATCAAGACGCTGGCCGAAGTCAGCATCGAAGAGATTCCGCGCTTCTCTACCGCGTCCGGTGAACTGGACCGGGTGCTCGGCGGCGGTCTGGTCGACGGTTCGGTGGTGTTGATCGGTGGTGACCCGGGCATCGGCAAGTCGACGATTCTGCTGCAGACCCTGTGCAACCTCGCCAAGAGCATGCCGGCGCTGTACGTCACCGGCGAAGAATCCCAGCAGCAAGTGGCCATGCGCGCCCGCCGTTTGGGGCTGCCGCAGGATCAGCTGCGGGTGATGACCGAAACCTGCATCGAAACCATCATCGCCACCGCCCGCCAGGAAAAACCCAAGGTGATGGTGATCGACTCGATCCAGACCATCTTCACCGAACAATTGCAGTCGGCCCCTGGTGGCGTGTCGCAAGTGCGCGAGAGCGCGGCGCTGCTGGTGCGTTATGCCAAACAGAGCGGTACGGCGATTTTCCTCGTCGGTCACGTCACCAAGGAAGGCGCGCTCGCCGGTCCACGGGTCCTGGAGCACATGGTCGATACCGTGCTGTATTTCGAAGGCGAGTCCGATGGTCGGCTGCGTTTGTTGCGGGCGGTGAAAAACCGTTTCGGTGCGGTCAACGAACTCGGCGTGTTCGGCATGACTGACAAGGGTTTGAAAGAAGTCTCCAACCCTTCGGCGATTTTTCTCACCCGTGCTCAGGAAGAAGTCCCGGGCAGTGTGGTCATGGCGACTTGGGAAGGTACCCGGCCGATGCTGGTGGAAGTGCAGGCGCTGGTGGATGACAGCCATCTGGCCAATCCGCGGCGGGTAACCCTGGGTCTGGATCAGAACCGCCTGGCGATGCTGCTCGCGGTCTTGCACCGCCACGGTGGTATTCCGACTCACGATCAGGACGTGTTCCTCAACGTGGTCGGTGGGGTGAAAGTGCTGGAAACCGCGTCTGACCTGGCGTTGATGGCAGCGGTGATGTCGAGCCTGCGCAACCGGCCGTTACCGCATGATCTGCTGGTATTTGGTGAAGTGGGGTTGTCCGGTGAAGTCCGTCCGGTGCCAAGCGGGCAGGAGCGTTTGAAGGAAGCAGCCAAGCATGGCTTCAAGCGGGCGATCGTGCCCAAGGGCAATGCACCGAAAGAGGCGCCGGCGGGGTTGCAGATCATCGCCGTGACCCGGCTGGAACAAGCCTTGGACGCACTCTTCGAGTAACCCAGAATCCTGTGTGGGAGCTGCCGCAGGCTGCGATCTTTTGATTGTGTTTTCAAGATCAAAAGATCGCAGCCTGCGGCAGCTCCTACATGGATCAGATTTCAATCAGGGCGCCCAATTCGCGCTCAAGTTCCGCCTCATCCGCCAGATTGAGCTCGATCAACCGCCGCAAGCGCTGGATCGATTCCAGGCTGATATGCCGGCAGACAAACCCCAGTTGCCCATGGTCTTCGTGGGCCAGATGCACATCCATCTGAATATCCACGTCATCGCTCAGATGAATGTCGACGAAAAAATCCTGCTCCGCATCCCCAAGCCACGGTTCCGGCCGTTCGATAAGCAGGCCCTTGAGCGACAGATCGATCAGTTTCACCGGCCAGATGTATTGGCCCTGACTCAGCTCGGTTCTGGCATCGAACGCAATACGTTTGAAGCGACGACGATTGGCTGGGGGTTCACTCATGGCGCAATCCTCAATAGGGTTCGCTGACTATAGACCGTTCCAGCAGGGGCCTGCCAACCAACAAGGCGTCTAGACCAATGTCGGGGTATGGTCTTTGCCGCCAGTAGCGCTAAACTCGGGGTGGCTGTCTTTCTTGTCCACCCTGGCTGGAATAATAAAATGAAAAATAATAATAGCCTGCTACGCCACTTACCCTGGCTAGTGCTGGCAATCGTAGGAGCGTGCGCCCTGGGCGTAGTGGCATTGCGCCGAGGAGAGGCGATCAACGCCTTGTGGATCGTGGTCGCAGCAGTGGCCATCTATCTGGTTGCGTACCGTTACTACAGCCTGTTCATCGCAAACAATGTGATGCAACTCGATGCTCGTCGGGCCACCCCCGCCGTGCTCAACAACGACGGTCTGGACTACGTTCCAACCAACAAACACATTCTTTTCGGTCACCACTTCGCCGCGATTGCCGGCGCAGGCCCGCTGGTCGGCCCGGTGCTGGCAGCGCAGATGGGTTATCTGCCCGGCACGCTGTGGCTGATTGCCGGGGTGGTGCTGGCGGGCGCGGTGCAGGACTTCATGGTTCTGTTCATGTCCACCCGTCGCAACGGCCGTTCCCTGGGCGACATGGTGCGTGAAGAAATGGGCCGCATCCCCGGCACCATCGCATTGTTCGGCTGCTTCCTGATCATGATCATCATCCTCGCGGTGCTGGCGCTGATCGTGGTCAAAGCCCTGGCCGAGAGCCCGTGGGGCATCTTCACCGTGATGGCGACCATCCCGATCGCGATGTTCATGGGCATTTACATGCGCTACATCCGTCCGGGCCGCATCGGCGAGATCTCGGTCATCGGCGTGTTGCTGCTGCTCGGTTCGATCTGGCTGGGCGGGCAGATTGCCGCCGATCCGGTCTGGTCCAAGGCTTTCAGCTTCACCGGTATCCAGATCACCTGGATGCTGATCGGTTACGGTTTTGTCGCGGCAGTGCTGCCGGTGTGGCTGATTCTGGCGCCACGTGACTACCTCTCTACGTTCCTCAAGATCGGCACCATCATCGCCCTGGCGATCGGCATTCTGGTGACCATGCCCGAGCTGAAAATGCCGGCGCTGACCCAGTTCGTCGATGGCACCGGTCCGGTATGGAAGGGCGGTCTGTTCCCGTTCCTGTTCATCACCATCGCTTGCGGTGCGGTGTCCGGGTTCCACGCGCTGATCTCTTCGGGCACCACGCCGAAGCTGCTGGATAACGAAACCAACGCCCGTTACATCGGTTACGGCGGCATGCTGATGGAATCGTTCGTGGCGATCATGGCCATGGTCGCCGCTTCGGTGATCGAGCCAGGCGTGTACTTCGCCATGAACAGCCCGGCCGCCGTGGTCGGCGGTGACGTGGCATCGGTCGCGCAAATGGTCAGCAGCTGGGGCTTCGCGATCACGCCTGAGGCGCTGCAAGCGGTGGCTCACGACATCGGTGAAACCACCATCCTGGCCCGTGCCGGCGGTGCGCCGACCCTGGCGGTCGGTATTGCGCAGATCCTGCACAGTGTCCTGCCGGGTGAAAACACCATGGCGTTCTGGTACCACTTCGCGATCCTGTTCGAAGCGCTGTTCATCCTGACGGCTGTGGACGCCGGCACCCGTGCCGGGCGCTTCATGCTGCAGGACCTGCTCGGTTCCTTCGTTCCGGCGCTGAAACGCACCGAGTCGTGGACCGCCAACCTGATCGCCACCGCCGGTTGTGTGGCGATGTGGGGCTGGTTGCTGTACCAGGGCGTGATCGATCCACTGGGCGGCATCAACACCCTGTGGCCGCTGTTCGGTATCTCCAACCAGATGCTGGCCGGTATCGCGCTGATGCTCGGCACCGTTGTGCTGATCAAGATGAAGCGTCAACGCTACATCTGGGTGACCCTGCTGCCAGCGGCCTGGCTGCTGATCTGCACCACCACCGCAGGCTTCATCAAGCTGTTCGACGCCAACCCGGCGATCGGCTTCCTGTCGCTGGCCAAGAAGTACAGCGATGCGCTGGCCAATGGTCAGATCCTCGCACCGGCCAAGAGCATCGACCAGATGCAGCACGTGATCTTCAACGCTTACACCAACGCAACGCTCACCGCGCTGTTCCTGTTCGTGGTCTTCAGCATCCTGTTCTATGCGCTCAAGGTCGGCATCGCCGCCTGGGGCAAAAAAGAGCGTACGGATAAAGAATCGCCATTCCAGGCCCTGCCGGACGCGTAACCAGAGGATTGCACCATGTTCAATGACCTGAGTCGCCTCGGTAAATACCTCGGTCAGGCCGCGCGCCTGATGGTCGGCATGCCCGACTACGACACCTACGTCGAGCATATGCAAACCAAACACCCGGACAAACCGGTGATGAGCTACGAGATGTTCTTTCGTGAACGTCAGGAAGCGCGTTACGGTGGCAAGGGTGGGCCCAAGTGCTGTTGAGCTGACAGCCCTCGGTTGAGGTAATCCCCTGTGGGAGCGAGCTTGCTCGCGAAAGCGGTGTGTCATCGAGCAATGATGTCGACTGACACGCCCCCTTCGCGAGCAAGCTCGCTCCCACAGTTGTTTTTGTGTTGTTCATTCATTTTGTGAAGGGGATCGATTTGTCTTCTCCCATACCCGTAACGGTACTCAGCGGTTTCCTCGGCGCCGGCAAGACCACTTTGCTGCGTCACCTGCTCAAAGCCGAGCACGGCCTGAAAATCGCCGTGATCGAGAACGAATTCAGCGACGCCGGCATCGACACCCAATTGCTGGGTGACGAACCGGTGCAAGTCATGACCCTGGCCAACGGTTGCGTGTGCTGCACCATTCACACCGACCTGACCAAGGCGCTGTACCTGCTGCTGGAACGCCTGGACAGCGGCGAAATCGCCTTCGACCGTCTGGTGATCGAATGCACCGGGCTGGCCGACCCGGCGCCAGTGGCGCAAACCTTTTTCATCGATGAAGAGCTGCGCGAACGCTATCTGCTCGACGGCATCATCACCCTGGTGGATGCCGCTCACGCCGACCTGCACCTGACCCAGACCATCGCCCAGGCGCAGATCGGTTTCGCCGACCGCTTGCTGGTGAGCAAGACTGATCTGGTGGACGAGGCGACGTTCACCGCGCTGAGCGAACGCCTGACGCGGATCAACCGTCGTGCGCCGATCCGCGTGGTCGAGCATGGCAACATCGATCTGGCGGAACTGCTCGACGTGCGTGGCTTCAATCTCAACGCCGACCTTGGCGGCGGGGTGAGTCTGCGTCCGGTGAGCAAGGCGCCCTCGATCGACCGCATTTCCAGCCTGGTACTGCGCACTGAGCAGCCGCTGGATATCGATCAGCTCAGCGAGTTCATGAATGAGTTGCTGGAAGAGCACGGCAAGCAATTGCTGCGCTACAAGGGTGTACTGAACATCGCTGGCGAGGATCGGCGCCTGGTGTTTCAGGGCGTGCTGAAGCTCTACGGTTTCGACTGGGACACCGAATGGGCCGAGGGTGAGGCGCGGGAAAGTGTGATTGTGTTTATTGCCGATGATTTGCCGGAAGAGAAGATTCGGGAAGGTTTTGCCCGAGTGGTTATCGATTGAAAGTTTTAAATTTCATGACGAACGGCACTCGTTGGTTTTTTTGTAACGAGTGTCGAGTGTTTGATAGAGAAGTTTTGAAACTGTTGGATGTCGAGTTTTTTTGGGAGTGTCGGGGTGGTAGTGATGGATATTGTTCTGATAGGTGAAAGGATTTATGAGGCAGGATGTTGGTAGTACAACTGTGTGCATGGTTTTCGTTTGTGTTGGTCACATTTGGTTGGGTTTTTTGAAGTAAGTATTTTTCGCTCCTGTGTTAACTTTGAAATGTGCCGCTCAATGGCACCTATCAATTTATAACAGGAGAAACATATGAAAGATAAAGTTCTGGAAATGTCGGGTGATTTCGCCAGCGAGTTTGAAGCTTATGTAAAAGCAGGTGTCAACAAGATGGCCGGTGTTGAAGTGATGGCAACCACTGCCATCACCTGCGAGAGCCTGGGTTGCACGTTCGGCTGCTAAGGCCTTCTGTAACATATGGCGGATAGCTTATCCGCCATACTGCTCAAGGTGGAAAAATGCTAGCTGACATTCTGACGTTTCAAGAACGCAAATCATCGGGTTCTGGAGGTGTCGTCGATGTCGACACCCTGCGTAGCACCCTGGACATGTTGCATAAAGACGATCATGCCCTGCTGCTTTATTTTGGTATGGGCAAAAGCGACTTGGTTGAATGGTTTGAAAATAGCACCAGACAGCCTGTACTGGAAAAGCAGTTTCCGTCTCTGGAGATGCTTGAGAAGAAAATTCGACTGATTATGTCCGTGTCTGAAAAAGACCGCATCTGCAATGCGGAGGATGAACCATTTTCAGGCTTTTACGATTGCATGTTTGATTACTTTAGATATACGTTTCAGTGCGACAGCAGATACAAGCAAGCCCATGATTGTTGTAACCTCGAATCATTGATTTCCGGTGTCAGGTATTATGTGTCGGGCTGTGTTAAACGGCTCTCTGAAAAATCCCTGGTGCATTTCCTTAATACGCGCATATCTGAGGGTGTTGAGTCAGATCTGGGATCTTTCGAACAATATTTGAACGCGCGCGGATCAGGCCAGTTCCTCTTGGACTATCCGGTGCTTGCCGACTTGTTGATCAAACAATTGGAAGGCATCGCAGGTTATCTCTACAAGATCATTTCCCACTTTGCTGACGATTTGCGTGTACTTGCTCAGGTGTTCGATTTGTCTGGCCGGCGAATAGACTCGATCAAACTTGGAATGGGGGATCCCCACGCCAATGGTGAAACAGTTTGCGCAGTACGGGTCGGGAACGAATCGCTGGTTTACAAACCACGAAGAAACGGAGAAGCGCAGCTCTATAGCTCGCTGCTGGCGCTGCTGTACGAAAAAAGCGCTGATGAATGCTTTTCCGCTCATACCCCTTTGCTGGCATGCATGGAAGATCATTGCTGGATTGAAAACATCGATAATCGCGCCTGCGAGACACAGGCCGATCTGGCTCTGTTCTACCGGCGCGCAGGCGCGCAGATAGCCCTTGTCCACGCTTTGAACGGCATCGACTTTCATTACGAAAACATCATTGCGTGCGGGAGTAGCCCCGTCATGATCGATCTTGAATGTCTGTTCACTGCCTCCATGATCGATTTGCAAGACGATCTTCCCAGCAATGGAGCTTTGTTCAAAACCCTCAAGCTCAACAGCCTTTCAGTCTTTAGCAGTGGTTTTGTTCCCTATTCGCCGGATTCGGACAACGATTTCAGTGGCCTGACGTCTCAAAAGCAATTCAGCACGACGACCAGGCATTTGGTGCGCGAGCAAGGCTTGTACCATCTGAGGCGCATACAGGTCAGCAAAACCCCGATTATCAAACATCTGCCGGTTTTCAACGGCGTGCCGTGTTCGGTAGAGCTTTATCAAGAGGCTTTTCTGGAGGGGTTCGTATTTGCCTACGATGAGGTGATGACGCATCAGGCAGCGGTGCTTGACTGTATCCGGCACCATGCCTCCCAGTTGAAAACACGGGTGTTGCTCAAAAATACCCAGCGTTATATCGACTTTATCGAACTGACACTGCACCCACGCTTCACGCAATGCATGCTCCAGCGGCAGCTGTTGCTCGCGACCCTGTGGTCCGAGTCGAATGCATCGCTCATTGCAAAAAATGTGGCCGCCTACGAGTTGGCGGATCTGCAAAGTGCCAACATTCCAAGTTTCACCATGCCCATCGCATCGAATCGGATATACGATTCCCACGGCACATTTGTGGCTGCGCTCGACATCGCTAGCCCCCTGGAAAGTTGCCAACGAAAACTGAGCTCTTTCTGCTCCGGGGACAGAGCGTTCCAGACCTTTATACTGAAGGAGTGCCTGTTCCCTCCGGGCAATGAGGCGATGCCCATGCACCGGCGGCATATCGCCAAAGGCGTGCCGAACCTGCAGCCAGCTCAGTATTTGGAAGGGGCTCTCAAGGTCGCGGCGGTCATAGAACGATTTCGTATTGGTAGTTCAGGAGGGGACGTGGCGTGGACGTTCCTGAACGCTCACCCGACAACCCGCCGCAAGTACCTCTCACCCATGACCAACAGCCTTTACAGCGGCATGGGCGGACTCGCGGTTTTTTATATGAGCTTGTACCGGGTCAGCGGTCGGGCAGAACACTTGGCCCGGGCTGATCAAATTGTCGATTCGATGGCCAGATCCCATGAACATTTTGACAGTGACATGGCCGTCAGTGCCTATTTTGGTCTGGCGTCGTACCTCTACGTGCTGGTCAATCATGAGCAAGTGACGGGGCGGGATATTCACTGGGCGACGATTAACGGGTTACTGCTCAGACTTGATGATTATCCACAGCAGGGGGATGACTTCGATTTCCTTAACGGTTGGTGCGGGACCGTCACGCTACTGGCGAATCTCTATCTGCTTGGGCCGCGGAAACGCTTGATTCCTTTGATCGAAAGGCTCACGGCTGCCATCCGGGCGGAACTGCTCAATGAAGGTGGGCGATTTGTGCGCAAGGCCTGTTCGACTCCACTGCTGACCGGATTCTCCCATGGGATTTCCGGCATTCTCCATGCGCTTTCCAAGGTCTATGAGGTGACCGCAGACGCGACGTTGATTACGCTGATGAAGGATCTGCTGGAGGACGAAAATCGCCAAAAGAACCATGGATTCTGGCTGGATTTACGTGAGCCGTCGAAACCCGCTCACATGACCAAATGGTGCCACGGTGATGCAGGAATTCTGATCGCCAGGCTGCAACTCAGGCATGCGCTCAAAGACGTGATGGGCGCCGACGACCTGGCGACGGTCGAGAGCGATATCCGCAGGTGTGAAAGCAATCTCTGGCGCCATGGCCTTGGTTCCGGTTACAGCCAGTGCCATGGTGATTTCGGCAATCTAATGTGTCTGTTGTCACTGTACCGCTGTACAGAAAATCGTCAGGGTATCGCGAGAACCTTGCAGGCACTTTCCGAGGCCGCTGACAACTTTTTCAATGAAGATTTGATCACGCAAGACAGCGTGCCTGTGCTTGGGATGATGTTGGGCGTCGCGGGTGTCGGTCAGGCACTGTTAAGCGCGATTGATTCGACGTTACCCGATCCCCTGGCATTGACCTTCTTCATGGCGCCGAACCCAGCAGTTGCTGTTCAAGATCGCTCAGGTGTCGGTTCATCAGATGAGCTGCGGCATTGACGTCATTGCGCTCCATTGCATCGACAAGGGAGGTGTGTGTCTGCACCGTCGTGTCCTGGTTGGTCTGTTGTCGACATTGGGCCAGCGCCAGAGACGTCATGGGCACCAGGCTGCCGAGAAAGTGCGCCAGGGGGGCATTGCCTGCCAGTTTGGCCAGTTGCAGGTGGAATTCTCCGGATAGCCGAATGGCGGCTCCGAACTGACCAAGGGTGCGGAATCGACGCTGTTCTTCAATCAGTTCGCGCAGTCCTTCAAGTGCGGCAGGTTGCAGCTGCTGGCAGGTTAGCTCAAGCAGCATGATTTCGGTCAGGCGCCGCGCATGGAGTATCTGGCGGGTTTGTTCGGGAGTAGCTGTAGCAATTTTCGGGCGCTGATGAGTGCGCAAGATGACGACGTGCTCATGGGACAGCTGTGTCAGCGTCCGACGTATCTGGCTGCGGCTCGCGCCGAACATCTGCACCAGGCTCTCTTCTGTAAAACGACTGGTCGCGGTGAGGCGCTGATCCAGGATTGCTTCGAATACCTGCGGGTAGGGGTCGTCCGCCAGTGGCTTGTGGCGAGGCCCACGGGGAAAGGGCAGGGTGGCAGGGATCTTGCGATCATATTGCAGTGAAGCGAAGCTGTTCATGGCCTGTCTCCAGTTCGAAGAGGTTCAACGGCTGAGGTTGTCATCCGGAATATTCAACTCGATGCCCATCCGCTGGCCTTCGCGCAGAATGTGCCGACGCATTTCGGCGCTGGCCTGGGCGCTGTTCTTGCTGCGGATGGCGCGCACCACCGCTTCGTTTTCTTCCAGGCGTTCGGCCAGGTGCTCAGGCGAATTGCGCAGCACTTCGGCGCTTTGCTTGAGAGCGTTGCTGGTTTGCTGCACCACGCTCTGGAAGATCGGGTTCGAGGTCAGGGTGAACAGTTCTTCGTGGAAGGCGATGTAGGCGCTGACTCCGGCTTCGCTGTCGCCCGCGTCGAGGGCTTCGCGCATGTCCATCAGGGTCAGGCGCAGTTGCCCGACTTCCTTGCTGCTGATCGACTGCGCAACCAGGCCGACGATGAATGGCTCAAGGGTGTAGCGCAGTTGCAGCACGTCTTCGAGACTGGCGCCGGCCACCGCGCTGTCGTGGCTCTGGCTGTCACTGAGCTGGGCGTCGAGCACCACCACGCCTTTGCCCGGCATCGAACGGACGAGGCCGAGCGTTTCCAGAACGATCACCGCTTCGCGCAGGCTCGGGCGGCTGATGCCCAATTGTTCGGCCAGTTCGCGCTGGCCCGGCAGCATGTCGCCGGAGCGCCACTGACCACGGGCCAGCGCGGCGCGCAGTTTCTCTACCACTGAGTTGACGACGGTTGATGTAGTAATCACGTATTGGCTCCATGCACCGTGCCTGCGGGATGGCAGGCACGGCGGTCATTCAGAATTCTTTGGCCGCCGCCTGGGCGACCGGTTTTCTCGGCTGAAAGGTATAGCCCTGCTCGCCGTTGAGCACCTTGTTCGCCCGTTGTACATCGATGTCCTTTTCCCAACGGGCGATGGCCACGGTAGCGACACAGTTGCCGATCAGGTTGGTCAGCGCCCGGCCGATGCCCATGAACCAGTCCACCGCCAGCACCAACACCAGCCCCACCACCGGAATCGCCGGAATCGCCGTCAGCGTCGCCGCCAGAATCACCAGCGCCGAGCCGGGAATGCCGTGGGCGCCCTTGGAGGTGATCAGCGACACCAGCAGAATCGTCAGCAGATCGGTCATTGCCAGTGGTGTGCCGGTGGCATTGGCGATGAACACGATGGCCAGGGTCAGGTAGATCGAAAAGCCGTCGAGGTTGAACGAGTAGCCGGTGGGAATCACCAGACCGACCGTCGAGCTGCCGATGCCCAGGTGCTCGAGTTTGCGCATGATCTGTGGCAGCACGGCGTCGGAGGAGGCGGTGCCCATGACGATCAGCAATTCTTCACGCAGGTACTTGAGCAGTGGCCACAGACGCAGGCCGGATGCGCGCATCACCAGACCCAGGATCACACTGACGAAGGCCATGCAGGTCAGGTAGAACAAGCCGACCAGACTGCCCAGGTGCTGCAGCGAATCGAGGCCGTACTTGCTGGTGGTGAAGGCGATGGCGCCGAACACGCCGATCGGCGCCAAACGCACGATCATGCCCATGATCCTGAAGATCACATGGCTCAGTTCGTTGATCAGCCGCGAGATCCCGGAGGCCGCTTCACCCACCAGATTCAACGCGCTGCCGAACAGCACCGAGAACAGCAGCACTTGCAGGATGTTGTTGTCGGCGAAGGCGCCGATCACTGAGGTCGGGATCAGGTCCATCAGGAATTGCGTGGTGGTGTGCATGTGCTGACCGCGCTCGGCGATGTCGCCCATGTCGGCGACGGACAGCTGCTCCAGATGGATATTCGCGCCGCTGCCGATCCCGGTGCTGAAGGCGAATACCAGACCGATCACCAGCGCGATGGTGGTCAGCACTTCAAAGTAGATCACCGACTTGAGGCCGATGCGCCCGACCTTCTTCAGGTCGCCGGCGCCGCTGATGCCGCTGACCACGACGCAGAACACGATCAGGCCGATGAGCATCTTGATCAGTTTGATGAAGCCGTCGCCCAGCGGTTTGAGCTGTGCCGAATATTCGGGAAGGGTCAGCCCGCAGACGATGCCGAGCACCAGTCCGAGAACCACTTGGAGGAAAATTGAACGCGAGCACCATCTGAGCATGGGAGGAATCCTGGTCGGTGTCCTGGCTGCCGTGTGCGGGGCACATCAGATTCAGGACTTAATTATTGTGGTCTTACCGGTATGTCCAGTGCAGGCGCAGTCTACGCTCGGGTTTTTCTGGAATACAAGAGGGAAACACAAAATTGGCATGACCGGTCTGACCAGTGGTGTTTGATCAGGATTTGCAGGTGAATGGGAGATGAGAGATGCCCGGCCTTGATCGGCCGGCCGGGCGAGAGGGTGCTGAATTGACTGGGTACGCGCCAGCTCAATAAGGCACGTTGCGCTGAAGAATGTTCAGTTTGAAGTCGAGAGCACCGGCGCTGCGATTCGAGTGGGTGCGCACGAAAGTGCCCACTTTGGGATCGCGTTTGTTGCGACTCCGCCCCGCGCACAACAGCGCGCCGCTTCGGGTCTGTATTCTGATGGTGGGCGTATCCGTGTCGATCTGATCGAGGGTGATGATGTTGCCCTTGCCATTAAGCAAATTGAACGTGGTCTGGTCTCCATCTTGGGTTGAATAAGAATTCAGGAAGTCTTTTCTTCACGACTGATAGTTCTGTAGTAATACTCGCCAGGGGTGAAAATATACAGGGTGTAATAGTCGTCGAGGCACCGGAAGTAAAAGGTCAGTGCGTCCGGTGTTACATCGGGCTTGAGGAAGAGATAGTTTGAAACGTCCAGATGATGGGAAAAGGTAAAGATTTCATAATCGGGACGTGGCGTTGTGACCGTTCTGCCATACGTCAACCCAGGGAAGTGCGGATAGCCGAAACGAGTCTTCAGTGTTGCAGTAAAGGATTTTTCCTGGTCGGTGCTCATAGGTGTTACTCGATTTTTTAAGGCTGATAAGTAAACAGCCGGCCTGTTCAATGGCGTAAATATTGAATGGTTAAAAGGGGGTGTCAGACTTCGTCGGGATCACTGAGGAACGGTGCATTGCGTTCGGTGATGCGCAGTGTGAAAGGCAGACCTTCGTTATCCGTCTCGGCCAGGTAGCTGTACGGCGCACCTCCTCGGCGCATCGCGTATATCTGCCTGGCGTTGCGTGCCTTGAGCCGCACCCGCTGGGTATCACGGGCCATGTCCTGCAAGGTGATGATGCGATTGTCCAGGCTTAGCAGATTGAAGGAGGTGGTGTCGCTGCCCGCTGGCAGAAAGGCGCCCAGCAGCCCATCGGCGCCCTTGCTGATGCAGTATCCAGTGTAAGTGGCGTGTGAGCGGATATAGAGGTGGTAGTAATCATCTGTGCAACGAAAGTAAATCGTCAACGGCGGGTGTTTTCGGACTTCCCGAAAAGAACGAAATCCCAGCAGGTGGGAGTCGTCTCGCAGGGTTGACGCCCCGGTATAAAAACCACCTGAAAATAATGTGTCGTGGCGTAAAGCCGGAGTGCCATGTAACTCGCCGAGAAGGTCGACGTGTTGATAATCAAGTCCCAGTGTTGCGATGAAAGACTTTTGTCTATGGGTACTCATGAATTCATCCTTGAATTTCATAGGGTTGGTTTGAATGTGGGGTGGTCGAATATGGGTATTGATCAAGGTGTAAACGGTGACGATTTTTAGTGGCGGGTGGAACGTGGCTAACAGTATCAGTTAAGCGGTCTTTAATATCTTGGCTTGCCGGTGCTTATTGTTTCAGGCTTTTAAAAATGATGGCGTTGGAATGGCTCCAGTTGTGGTCAGGACACAGCCATGACATTCGTGCAGACGAAAAAAAAACCGGCCATCACTGGCCGGTTTTTCATGCTGCGGATTTAATGCCGCAATTAGGCGCCGTAAACCGGCAGCTTCTTGCAGATGGCTTTGACTTTCTCACGAACGGCGTCGATCACCGCTTCGTTGTTCAGGTCAGCCAGGATGTCGCAGATCCAGCCGGCCAGCTCTTTGCACTCTGCTTCCTTGAAGCCACGAGTGGTCACAGCCGGGGTGCCGAAGCGCAGGCCGGAGGTGACGAATGGCGAGCGTGGATCGTTGGGTACCGAGTTCTTGTTCACGGTGATGAACGCTTTGCCCAGCGCAGCGTCGGCGTCTTTACCGGAAATGTCCTGCTTGATCAGCGACAGCAGGAACAGGTGGTTCTTGGTACCACCGGACACCACGTCGAAACCGCGCGCGATGAACACTTCGGCCATGGCCTGGGCGTTCTTCACCACTTGTTCCTGGTAAGCCTTGAATTCAGGCTGCAGCGCTTCCTTGAAGCAGATCGCTTTAGCGGCGATCACGTGCTCCAGCGGGCCACCCTGGGCGCCCGGGAATACTGCGGAGTTCAGCTTCTTCTCGATCTCGGCGTTGGCGCGCGCCAGGATCAGGCCGCCACGTGGACCGCGCAGGGTCTTGTGGGTAGTGGTGGTGACCACGTCAGCGAAAGGCACCGGGTTCGGGTAGACGCCAGCAGCGACCAGACCGGCCACGTGCGCCATGTCGACGAACAGGTAAGCACCGACTTTGTCAGCGATGGCGCGGAAGCGCGGGAAGTCCAGGATCTGCGAGTAGGCAGAGAAACCGGCCACGATCATTTTCGGCTTGTGCTCAACCGCCAGACGCTCGACTTCGTCGTAGTCGATCAGGCCGTTGGCGTCGATGCCGTACTGCACGGCGTTGTACAGCTTGCCGGAGGACGAAACGCTGGCGCCGTGGGTCAGGTGACCACCATGGGCCAGGCTCATGCCCAGAATGGTGTCGCCACCTTGCAGCAGGGCCAGGTAGACAGCGGCGTTGGCTTGCGAACCGGCGTGCGGCTGAACGTTGGCGTAATCGGCGCCGAACAGTTCCTTGGCGCGGTCGATGGCCAGTTGCTCAACAACGTCGACGTACTCGCAACCACCGTAGTAGCGCTTGCCCGGGTAGCCTTCGGCGTATTTGTTGGTCAGGACCGAGCCTTGAGCTTCCATCACCGCAGGGCTGGTGTAGTTTTCCGAAGCGATCAGCTCAATGTGTTCTTCCTGGCGCTGAGCTTCTTGCTCCATGGCGGCAAAAAGGTCGGCGTCGTACTTGGCAATAGTCAAATCACGGCTGAACATGGCGGTCCTCAAGGATCGGGGGCAGAAAAGGGGGGCATTCTAACCCAACCGCTTTTAGAAGGGCTATGAAACACAATCAGGTTGTGGATAAGCGGGCTTCAAGCTGCAAGCCAAAAGCGGCAAGTAAAAGCCGATTCGCTCTTGCTTGTCGCTCGCGACTTGAAGCTTGCAGCTTTCTTCATGTTTGATTGAACGGAGCTTTTAGCTCCTTCAATCAAACATGAAGAGCGCGTCATTGCTGAACTGCGCCTCGAACCGGCTCGCTGGCATCGGCCGTCCGAACAGGTAGCCCTGCACCTCGTCGCAACCGTGCTCGCGCAGAAAGTCCAGTTGCTCATGGGTTTCCACGCCCTCGGCGATCACCGCCAGATTGAGGCTGTGGGCCATGGCGATGATCGCGCGGGCGATCTGCGCGTCCTGTTCACCGGACGGCAGGCCGTCGACGAAGGTGCGGTCGATCTTCAGCACATCGATCGGGAACTGCTTGAGGTAGTTCAGTGACGAGTAGCCGGTGCCGAAGTCGTCGACCGCAATGCTCAAACCGAGGTTTTTCAGCCCGGCGAGAATCTGCATCGCTTCGCAGACTTCACGCATCAGGATACTTTCGGTCAGTTCCAGCTCCAGGCACGCCGGCGGCAGGCCGGTTTCCCTGAGGATGGTGGCGATACGCGTGCCGAGCTGACCGTCGGAGAACTGGCGCGCCGAGATGTTCACCGACACCTTCGGTACGCGCACGCGGTTCTGGTGCCAGGTCTTGAGCTGACGGCAGGCTTCGCTGATCACCCAGTCACCCACGTCCACCACCAGACCCAGTTCTTCCAGCACCGGAATGAAATCCCCCGGCGGCACCAGCCCGCGACGCGGATGACGCCAGCGCAGCAGCGCTTCGGCGCCGGTCAGGCGTTTGCCGTCGCCACTGAATTGCGGTTGGTAATACAGGACGAACTCGTTCTGCTCCAGCGCGTGGCGCAGGTCGCTTTCCAGCTCCAGACGCTCCAGCGCACTGGCGTTCATGTCGGCCTGATAGAACTGGAAGTTGTTCTTGCCACGCTCCTTGGCGTGGTACATCGCGGTGTCGGCGTTCTTCATCAACTGGCTGAGTTCGTTGCCATCCTGCGGGCTCAGGGCGATGCCGATACTGGCGGTGACGAAGAACTCGCGGCCTTCGAGCACGAACGGTTTCACCAGGCTGGCGAGGATTTGTTCGGCCACGTGAATCGCCCGGTTCAGCGCCATCTCGCGGCTGGAGCGGTGTTGCAGGAGCAGGGTGAATTCGTCGCCGCCCATGCGCGCCACGGTGTCGTCTTCGTCGACGCAGGCCAGCAGGCGCGTGGCCATGTCTTTCAACATACGGTCGCCGGCGGCATGGCCGAGGGAGTCGTTGATCGGTTTGAAACGGTCGAGGTCGAGGAACATCAGCACCACCCACGACTTCTGCCGCTCGGCCGATTGCAGCGCGGTGTGCAGGCGATCCTGGAACAGCGTGCGGTTCGGCAGGTGGGTCAGGGCGTCGTAGTAGGCGAGGCGATGGATGCGTTGCTCACTGGCCTTGCGCTCGCTGATGTCGCTGAAGAAGCACACGTAACTGGCCAGATCGCCTTCATCGTCGAGCACCGCGGTGATGCCGACCCACGCCGGGTAATGTTCGCCATTGCGCCGCTTGAGCCAGACTTCGCCTTCCCAGGTGCTGTGCTGATGCAACTGTTTGAGCACATAGCGCAAGTGCGCGTCCTGTTGCTCGTCGACGGTGAGCATGTTCGGCAACTGGTCGAGGACTTCGGCCACGGCATAACCGCTGACCCGGCTGAAGGCCTCGTTGGCCTGGACGATGTAACCGGCCGGGTCGGTGATCAGGATCGCCGATGTCGAGTGCTCGAATACCGTGGCGGCCATGCGCAGGTCTTTCTCGGCGCGGCGCTGCTGACTGATGTCGCGCCCGACACCGAGCACGCCTTCGAACGCACCGTGTTCGTCCCACACCAGCACCAGACGCAGCTCGATCGGGATCTTGCGGCCATCGGCGCGCAGGCAGTCGAACAGAAATAGTTGCGTCTGCACCTGGCTACGCAACAGGGCCAGTTGCTCGGGTTTGTCCAGCGCCTTGCTGACCCGGTCCATCAAGGTATAAATGCCGCTGAGTTGCTGCGGATTGGCGATCGTCGATTGCCAGCCGTTCTGGAAAATCCACTCGGCGTCGTAACCCAGCACCGCTTGCACCGACGGGCTGACGTAGTTCAGCGACAGTTTGCTGTCGGTGGAGAAAATCACGTCGCTGATGCTTTCGGCGAGCATCCGGTAACGCTGCTCGCTGTCACGCAGCGATTCGCTGGCCTCGATCTGCTCGGTGATGTCCTTCGCCACGCCGATGATCCGCGTGACCTGATCGTGCTTGTCCCGGGCCAGCGCCTGTTCACGGATATCGAAGCGCCGCCATTTGCCGTCGCGATGGCGGAAGCGCAACTGGCATTGCAGCAACTGGCTGTAGCCGGCGTGCCGCTGCATCTGCCGCGAACGGTGGTAATAGTCGGCGTCTTCCGGGTGCAGGAGGATTTCCCAGAAGTACTCGCCCATCTGGTGCAGCTCGGTGCGGTTGTAACCGAGGGTCTGGCCGAGGTGGTGGTTGCTGAAAATCATCCGCTGGCTGATCACGTCCTGCACGTACAGGTGATCCGGTACGGTACGCACTACGTCCGACCAGAAGCCTTCGCGCTCCAGCAGCGACAGTTCGATCAGCTTGCGGCTGGTGATGTCGTTGATGCTGAGGATCACCGCTTTATAGTCGTGCTGTTCCTGCGGCAGCCGCAGCACCATCCACAGGTGCTGGTCGCGGCCGTTGATGTCCGGCAGTTTGATTTCCAGTTCCAGCTGCTTTTGCTGTTGCAGGACCGCGTCGAGTACCTGGTTGCCGATGGCGCACTGGTTGTGCGGGTGGCCGTCGATCAGCAGTTGCCAGGCGTGCTCGCAGGAATTGACGTTGAGCAGTTGCAGCGCCACCTGATTGACCTCGGTAACGCGCAGCTCCTGCAGCAATTGCTGGCGCTGGGCCGGTTGGTCGAGCCAGGCCTTGAGCTGGTCGCTGGTCTGGATCTGTGCCTTGTCGAACAGTTGCTTGAGGCCCGACAGGTCGAGCACGCACAGGGCGACGCCGGTGCCTTCGAAGATGTCCTGATACCGCCGGCGACCTTCATGCAACTGACGCTGGCGCCGGCGCATGTTGAGCAGCGCGATCACCGGCAACATCGAGAACGCCAGACCCAACAGGCATTTGCCGATGAACGCCGGCAGCAGTTCTTCGAGCACGCGCTGGCGGTCGAACAGCCCGCGCAACTGCCAGTCGCTGCTGCTCAGTGGCACGGTCAGCACGGTGTTGGCCATGTCGTCCGGGCTCAGTACGCCGGACCTGGCCGAAGGCAGCGCTTCGTCGCGGCGGATGATCTGATGGTTGAGCCGGTTTTCCACCAGCCACAATGGACGGATGCCGGTTTCGCCCGGTTTGGTCAGCGAATCGAAGAACGTCGGGGTCAGGCGCAACACCCAATAGCCGCGCGTGTTGCCGCTGGCCTGATGCAATAACAGATGCACCATGGAACCGTCGTCGGCGTTGCTGAAGTAATGCGCCTGAGCGCGGCTGCGGCGCACCAGTTCACTGAGGTAGTCGGCGTCTTGGCTGTCGCCGGCACTGTCGCTGATGATTTTGCCGGAAGGGCTGAGCAGGGCCAGGCTGCGCAGGTCCGGCAACGATTGCTGAAGCTTGCGCAGCAGCGCCTGCTGTTCGTCGGATGACTGCGGCTGTTCGACGATCGGTAGCAGGTTGAGGGCGATTTGCGCATTCAGCGACATGTTCAGACTGACCTGCGAGGCGAGCTCGGCGGTGTAGTCGATGGTGTACTGGCGCTGGTTTTTCTGGGTCTCGCGCAGTTGGTCGAGCAGTTGCCAGAACAGCAGTGCCAGCAACAACAGCACGAGTGTCGCCAGGGCGCCCTTCAATGTTCCGCGCAGGGGCGAGCCGGGCGCCGGTTGGGTGCTGCTCACAGAGGCTGGCGGAGTGACATTGGACAAGCTGAAATCCTGCGGTTTGGCTGGACTGGCGCGACGTGCACTATAAGCCGGACGCCCGAAGGGCGGCTAGCATGCCTTGAGTTGTGGCGAAGTGCCAGCCCCGCTCGGCTGGACTGCCATCGGTCATTCAGGTAGCTTTGCCGGTTACGCGGGAGCGTTCCAGCTCCTAGAATCAGACTTTTTTCAGCGCGCACGCATTGATGGCCATCAAGTGGTCTAGTGAACGACGCGCATCGGTCTGGCCGGGCATCGCCTGCGCTCCAATCATTCATCTGTCACTGACCCAAGGTTCTCCATGGCTCAATACGTATTCACCATGCATCGGCTGGGCAAAGTTGTTCCGCCGAAGCGGGAAATCCTGAAAAACATTTCGCTGTCGTTCTTCCCCGGCGCCAAGATCGGCGTACTCGGCCTCAACGGTTCGGGTAAATCCACGCTGCTGAAAATCATGGCCGGCGTCGACACCGAGTTCGAGGGCGAAGCCCGTCCGATGCCGGACCTGAACATCGGTTATCTGCCGCAAGAGCCACAACTTGATCCGACCAAGACCGTGCGTGAAGTGGTCGAGGAAGCTGTCAGCGTGATCAAGGATGCGCAAGCGCGTCTGGACGAAGTCTACGCCGCCTACGCCGACCCGGATGCCGACTTCGACAAACTGGCTGCCGAACAGGCCAAGCTCGAAGCGATCCTGCAGGCCAGCGACGGTCACAACCTGGAGCGTCAACTCGAAGTCGCTGCCGACGCCCTGCGTCTGCCGGCCTGGGACGCCAAGGTCGAACACCTGTCCGGTGGTGAAAAGCGCCGTGTCGCCCTGTGCCGTCTGCTGCTGTCTGCCCCGGACATGCTGCTGCTCGACGAACCGACCAACCACCTGGATGCCGACTCCGTGGCGTGGCTGGAGCACTTCCTGCACGACTTCCCGGGCACTGTGGTCGCGATCACGCACGACCGTTACTTCCTGGATAACGTCGCTGGCTGGATTCTGGAACTCGACCGCGGCGCGGGCATTCCTTACGAAGGCAACTACTCGGGTTGGCTGGAAGCCAAGTCCGACCGTCTGGCGGCCGAATCCAAACAGCAGTCGGCTCACGAAAAAGCCATGAAGGAAGAACTGGAGTGGGTGCGCAAAGGCGCCAAGGCCCGCCAGTCCAAATCCAAGGCACGTCTGCAACGCTTCGAAGAAATGCAGTCGCAGGAATTCCAGAAGCGCAGCGAAACCAACGAGATCTACATCCCGGCCGGTCCGCGCCTGGGCGACAAGGTCATCGAATTCAAGAACGTCACCAAGGGCTACGGCGATCGCGTACTGATCGACAACCTGTCGTTCTCCATGCCGAAGGGCGCCATTGTCGGCGTGATCGGCGGTAACGGTGCCGGTAAGTCGACCCTGTTTCGCATGCTGATGGGCAAGGAAACTCCGGATTCGGGCAGCATCGAAGTCGGCGAAACCGTGCAACTGGCCTGCGTTGACCAGAGCCGCGAAGACCTCGACGGCAGCAAGACAGTGTTCCAGCAGATCTCCGACGGTTCGGACCAGATCCGCATCGGCAACTACGAGATCCCGTCGCGCACTTACGTCGGTCGCTTCAACTTCAAGGGCGGCGACCAGCAGAAGTTCGTCAAGGACCTGTCCGGTGGTGAGCGCGGTCGTCTGCACCTGGCGCTGACCCTGAAGGAGGGCGGTAACGTCCTGCTGCTCGACGAACCGTCCAACGACCTCGACGTTGAAACCCTGCGTTCCCTGGAAGAAGCCCTGCTGGACTTCCCGGGCGCCGCCATTGTGATCTCCCACGATCGCTGGTTCCTGGACCGCGTCGCGACCCACATCCTGGCGTACGAAGACGACTCGCAAGCGGTGTTCTTCGAAGGCAACTACACCGAGTACGAAGCCGACCGCAAAAAGCGCCTCGGCGAAGCGGCTGCCCAGCCACATCGGGTACGCCACAAGAAACTGGCCTGATTCGGGTTGGTGGCATGAAAACGCGGAGCCTTCGGGCTCCGTTTTTTTTTGCCCGGTTTTTCAGGACCATCGAGTCGCACCCTTCGCGAGCAGGCTCACTCCTACAGTTGTAATGCGTCCCCCTGTAGGAGTGAGCCTGCTCGCGATAGCGATGTAACTGCTGGTGCATCAGCCAGGTTTGCGCTCCCCATTCAGGTGCAAAAAAGCCCAAAGAAGAGCCCTGATTTATATCCTGTGCACCATTTAATTTCATAACTGCGACATTTTGCGCTGTTGCTGTGCGCAATTCGTTTGTTACAGTCCGGCTCAATCTCTTCCAACGACAATAAATTTGCCGAGACTTTGCCCATGATCGAATCCGTCGAATCCTTCCTCGCCCGGCTGAAAAAACGCGACCCGGATCAACCCGAATTCCACCAGGCCGTCGAAGAAGTCCTGCGCAGCCTGTGGCCGTTTCTCGAAGCCAATCCGCATTACCTGACCTCGGGCATTCTGGAGCGCATCTGCGAGCCGGAGCGGGCGGTGGTGTTCCGTGTGTCGTGGGTCGACGATCAGGGCAAGGTCCAGGTCAATCGCGGTTTCCGCATCCAGATGAACAGCGCCATTGGCCCGTACAAGGGCGGCTTGCGCTTCCATCCTTCGGTGAACCTGGGCGTGCTCAAGTTTCTGGCCTTCGAACAGACCTTCAAGAACTCCCTGACCTCGTTGCCCATGGGCGGCGGCAAGGGCGGTTCGGACTTCGATCCGAAGGGCAAGAGCGACGCTGAAGTGATGCGTTTCTGTCAGGCATTCATGAGCGAGCTGTACCGCCACATTGGCGCCGACGTCGATGTGCCGGCCGGTGATATCGGTGTCGGTGCGCGGGAGATCGGTTTCCTGTTCGGCCAGTACAAACGCCTGAGCAACCAGTTCACCAGCGTCCTGACCGGCAAGGGCATGACCTATGGCGGCAGCCTGATTCGCCCGGAAGCCACCGGTTTCGGTTGCGTGTATTTCGCTGAAGAGATGCTCAAACGTCGCGAGCAAACCATCGAAGGCAAACGCGTGGCGATCTCCGGTTCCGGCAACGTCGCCCAGTACGCGGCGCGCAAGGTCATGGACCTGGGCGGTAAAGTGATTTCGCTGTCCGACTCCGAAGGCACGCTGTACTGCGAGTCGGGCCTGAGTGAAGAGCAATGGCTGGCGCTGCTGGAACTGAAGAACGTCAAACGCGGACGCATCAGCGAGCTGGCGGCAGCCTTTGGCCTGGAATTTCGCGCCGGGCAGTTGCCGTGGTCGCTGCCGTGCGACATCGCGCTGCCGTGCGCCACCCAGAACGAACTCGACGCTGACGCCGCGCGTACCCTGTTGCGCAATGGCTGCGTGTGCGTGGCCGAAGGCGCGAACATGCCGACCACGCTTGCGGCTGTGGATATCTTCATCGAGGCTGGCATTCTGTTCGCCCCGGGCAAGGCGTCCAACGCGGGCGGGGTGGCGGTGAGCGGTCTGGAGATGTCGCAGAACGCCATGCGGCTGCTGTGGACGGCGGGTGAGGTGGACAGCAAGCTGCACGCGATCATGCAGTCGATTCACCACGCCTGCGTGCATTACGGCGAAGAGAGCGGGCAGATCAACTACGTCAAAGGCGCGAACATCGCCGGCTTCGTCAAAGTGGCGGATGCGATGCTCGCTCAGGGTGTGGTTTAAGCCGGTTCGATGCGAATCACTTCAATCACCTGATCGCCAGCGGGGCGCTGCCACAGCACTTCGTCATTGAGCCGCGCGCCGAGCAGCGCCCGGCCCAGTGGCGAGCCCCAGTTGATCAGGCCTTGGCTGGCATCAGCCTGATCTTCGCCGACCAATTGCACCCGGCGCTCGGTGTTGTGTTCGTCGGCGTAGGTCACCCAGCTGCCGATCTGCACTTTGTCGGTAGAGGTCGCGGCGGCAGCGACCTGCGCGCTGCCCAGGCGCTGATTGAAATAGCGCAGATCCCGTTCCAGATCCGCCAGGCGCTGTTTATCGGCCTGCTCGCCGTTGGCCGATTGCTCGGCGTGCAGGCGTTGCAGTTCGGCGACTTTGGCCTGCAACTGCGCCAGCCCCTGCGGTGTGACGTAATTGGGCTGCGCGCTGACCTGCCGTTCAACGGGCTGATCGGCTTGCGCAGCGGCGTTGTCTTCGTTGACGAAAGCGCGGCTCATGGTGTCCCTCCTGTTATAGGAATTGGTCCATGGTCGCCGACGTTTGGTTTCACCGGATGTCTGGAAGCGACCTATTGCGAGCGATAAGCCCGTCCGGCGTCCTGGTCTTTCTGCTGCTGCCAGGCGCGCTCGCGTTCGTCCCAGTGCTCGTTGCGATACTCTTCGCGATCCTTGTTCTCCAGCATCGCCTGACACTGGCGAAAGCCATCGGTCCAGCCTTCGGCGTATTGCTTGTCCTTGAGATAGCGCGGCACGTTCTTGCGAAACTCGCCACTGATCGAACCGGCGGCTTGTCGGCCACTGACGCAACCGTCATCGAATCCGTCGGCGAAGGCCAGTGGATAACCTTTGGCGATCAAGTCTTCATGGGTGGTCTGGCAACCCCCGAGCAACAGCAAAACACTCAACAGCCCCGCACACCGCCACATCGCACTCTCCCGCGCCGATTCTCGGCTGATAGGGAAAGTCTAGAAGCGGATTCGTCGGACGTTGGTGAAAGGCATGTAAGTAATTCGTTGAACGTCACCGATCCCTTGTAGGAGTGAGCCTGCTCGCGATAGCAACTCATCAGTCACTTTAGCGGTGAATGACAAACTGCTATCGCGAGCAGGCTCACTCCTACAGGGGGATAAGCTCGGGATCAGTAGTGATACCACTTCACTTCGAGCATCACTTCGGTTTCAGGTGTGGCCAGGTGGCTGAACTCACGCTGCGCACTCAGGCGCAAACCCAGGTTTCGCGACAGCTCCCACTGCTGATTCAGACTCAGGCTGCGGCGTACTTCGCCGTTGGTGAAGTAATCACCCTTGGCCTCGACGCTGAGATTGCCCAGCGGGTTTTTCCACAGCACGCCGGTGTTGAAGCCGCCGGCCGGAACGACGAACCCGGCGAAGTCATTGTTGTGCTCGATGCGCACGGTGCCGAGGGCAAAACCGAGCATGTCTTCACCCAGTTGCCAGGTGCCGCCGCCACCACCATTGACGTGGCTGACCAGGGTTTCGTCATCGTGTTTGCCGGGCACGCGCTCAAGGCCGCCAGTGACTTGCCACGACAGCGGTTGCAGCAACTCATTGCGCGGGGTCAGCGAGCGAATGGTCGCCAGGTCCAGTTGCTGGAACTGCCACTGGTTGCCTTCGTACTGACGCAGCTTCATCTGCAGGATTTCAATCTGCGCGCCGAGGGGGAAGCTTTCGGCGTTGTCGTTGAGGTCGTGATAGGCCATACGCAAGCCGTACTCGCCGAAGGCACGATCACCCCGGGTGCCGACACCGGCCTGCCAGGTGCGTGATTCGTGGCCGTCTTCCGGCAGGCCCGGTTGTGGAATTTGCAGGTCCGGTGCCGGGTTCTTGTTGATCGCTCGCAGCAGTTCGAAGCTGCGCTGCGCCCGTTGCGCATCACGTTCCTGACCGTTGGCGCGGTAGCGCTCCAGACGGTACGCGGCATCGATGATCAATGCCTGACGATCCCGGGGCAGGGCCTTGAAGGTCGGGGTCTGCAACACCTGTTGATCGGCGCTGACTTTCAGCACCCATTGCTGTTCGTCACTGTTCAACGGCTCGGCGCGACTGAGCAGTTCACGCTCGCGGGACGGGCGGTATTCGATGCTTTCCACCAGCCCGGCTTCCTTCACCGCTTTGACCGTGTCGGTGGGGATCGCGGTCAGCGGGAATTGTTCGGTCAGGCGCAGGCTCGGGCGCGCCACTTGCAGCAGTTCGAGCAGGCGATATGAGCAGTTTTCGTCGAAGAAGAAATAGTCGAACTGGATCTGCTTCAGCTCCCACACATGCTCGACCATGCGCGCGGTTTCTGCTTGCGTCAGGTTCAGCCGGTATTCCCACAGGTCGCGGTTTTCCAGGCTGCGGTACTCGGAGAGTTTTTCCTGATACGGCACCAGCGCGAACAGCCCCGGGTAGCCGCCCATCAAGCCTTTCCAGGCATAGAGGATGCTGTTGTCGGAGCCTTCGATGTAGGCGCCGAAGTTGATCGCGTAGCTGAGCAGCGCGGTCTTGTCGGCCTGCACGTCGGCCTGGTCGATGCGCAGCAGGGTGTGGCCGAACATCGATGACGGGCTGTTGAGGTACGCCGCCGGGAAGATCATCACCGCGCTGTGCGGCGAGACGTCCTTGAACCACTTTTTGAATTCGGCGCAATCGGGGGCGGGCAGGTCGGTGAGGTTGAGTTGCGCTTTCAGCCAGCGCGTGCGCGCCGGGTAGACGCACTGCGCGTGCTGCTCGCCAAGACTGGCCGGTGCGTACAGCGCTTGCACGGTGGCGGCCAGTTCATGGTCAGGGTGTTCATTGCCGTCGGCGGCGAGGAAAAACTTCTTGTCGCTGACATAGCTGCGCCAGCCACCGAGCTTGGCGGTTTCGTAGTGGCCGAGGGAAATCCAGAAGCGATCATTGGCCAGTTGCTGCAAACGTTGAGGGTCGACGTGGGGCGCGGCGGACAGCGGGGCGCAGACACAGAGCGCCAGCCAGGCAAGGCGTTTGAGCATAGGTGGCAACTTAAGTCGAAAGAAAAACAAAGGCCCCGAGCAGGTAATACCAGTCAGTCGATTCTGTACGGAACCTGTGGCGAGGGAGCTTGCTCCCGCTGGAGTGCGCAGCGCTCCCGTTTTTAAGAGCGGGGCCGCTTCGCACCCCAGCGGGAGCAAGCTCCCTCGCCACAGGGTTCAGCGTAATGCTTCAACTGATCTGGCTTCGCTCCAAAAGGGCGGGCCGAAAAAATAAAACCCGCTTCCCGAAAGAAGCGGGCGGGTCGAGCTTAAGCCTGAGTCGCGTACTTGGCCAGACGAGGATCTGCTTTCAGTACGGCCAGGGTGTTGGTATGCACGTCTTCGGCGGTCACGTCAGCCTTGCTGAAGATCTGCTGGAAGTGCTCGTGAGTGACAGCGGCGAAGTGCGCACGGTCTTCCGGCGCCACGCCCAGTACCACGGCATAAGTCGTCAGCGCTTCGCCGTTGCCTTTTGCCATGTCTTCGGACAGCTCGTTCATCATGCCATTCATGGCGAACCAGGATTTACCGCCGTAAGTCAGCGACGCGTTGGTCGAGCAACCGTTGGTGCCGGAAGTCATACCGAACGTGGCGTTACCGGAAGTGCCGTTGGTGGTGGATGCCAGGAAGTGTGCCGGGGTGCCACGCTGTCCTTCGAACAGCATGTTGCCCCAACCGCAATCCGGGCCACCCGGGGCTTGCGCCATGGCATTGATGGATACAGCGGTGAAGAGAGTACCGAGAAGAATCCGTTTCATAGCTTTGTTCTCTTTGTGTGCATACCAATGGACAGGGTTCTGGCCCCCCAAGTGCTGCCTAGACAGACCCTTTTGAAGCCAGTGGGCCGGTTATTAGTTCCAGCCGCGCAGTTTGGAGTTTAGGCACGTTCCCGTGGTTCCGTGATTTTTTGCTGATTATTCGTTGAAATCCCCGGTTTCACGGGGCCGGCCGCGCAGCAGGACGCTTGTCTATGCTTTGTCACATGGCGCGCCTTGCCAGTGGGGCACGGGCAGCGCCAGAATGCCGCTATCTGCCCCGCCTGATTGTTAAGGAAGCCCGATGCCTGATCCTGTTGCTGCCAGCTTGCGTCTTGCGCCTGAAGCGCTGACCCGTCCGTTTTCCGCTGAACAGTTCAGCTTCACTACCACCAATGATCTGGAGCCCTTTCGCGGTGTGCTTGGCCAGGAACGTGCGGTCGAAGCCTTGCAGTTCGGTGTGGCCATGCCACGCCCCGGTTACAACGTCTTTGTCATGGGCGAACCCGGCACTGGCCGCTTCTCGTTCGTCAAACGCTATCTGAAAGCCGAAGGCAAACGCCTGCAGACCCCGGCGGACTGGGTCTACGTCAACAACTTCGATGAACCGCGTGAACCTCGTGCGCTGGAGCTGCCTTCGGGCACGGCCGGCGCGTTCATCGGTGACATCAACGGTTTGATCGATAACCTGCTGGCGACGTTCCCGGCGGTGTTCGAGCACCCGTCCTACCAGCAGAAAAAAAGTGCCATCGATCGCGCCTTCAATCAGCGCTACGACAAGGCGCTGGACGTCATCGAACGTCTGGCCCTGGAAAAAGACGTCGCCCTGTACCGCGACAGCAGCAACATCGCCTTCACCCCGATGCTCGAAGGCAAGGCGCTGGATGAAGCCGAGTTTTCGCAATTGCCGGAAGCCGAGCGCGAGCGTTTCCACGAGGACATTTCCGGTCTCGAAGAGCGGCTGAACGAAGAACTCGCCAGCCTGCCGCAGTGGAAGCGTGAGTCGAACAATCAACTGCGTCAGCTCAACGAAGAAACCATCACCCTGGCCTTGCAGCCGCTGTTGTCGCCGCTGTCCGAGAAGTACGCGGAGAACGCCGCAGTCTGCGGTTACCTGCAGGCGATGCAGGTGTACCTGCTGAAAACCGTGGTCGAGCAACTGGTCGACGACAGCAAGACCGACGCGGTAGCGCGCAAGCTGCTGGAAGAGCAATACGCGCCGAGCCTGGTGGTCGGTCACCCGTTCAGTGGCGGTGCGCCAGTGGTGTTCGAGCCGCACCCGACTTACGAAAACCTGTTCGGCCGCATCGAATACACCACCGATCAGGGCGCGCTTTACACCACCTATCGCCAGTTGCGCCCGGGTGCACTGCATCGCGCCAACGGCGGCTTCCTGATTCTGGAAGCGGAAAAAATGCTCAGCGAGCCATTCGTGTGGGACGCGCTTAAACGCGCCCTGCAATCGCGCAAGCTGAAAATGGAATCGCCGCTGGGCGAGATGGGCCGTTTCGCCACCGTGACCCTCAATCCGCAGCACATTCCGCTGCAGGTCAAAGTGGTGATCATCGGTGCGCGGCAGTTGTATTACACGCTGCAGGACCTGGATCCGGATTTCCAGGAGATGTTCCGGGTGCTGGTCGACTTCGACGAAGACATCCCGATGGTCGACGAAAGCCTGGAGCAGTTCGCCCAGTTGCTGAAAACCCGCACCTCGGAAGAAGGCATGGCGCCGCTGACCGCCGATGCAGTGGCGCGTCTGGCGACCTACAGCGCACGTCTGGCCGAGCATCAGGGGCGTTTGTCGGCGCGTATCGGCGACCTGTTCCAGCTGGTCAGCGAGGCGGACTTCATTCGTCATCTGGCCGGTGATGAAATGACCGATGCCGGGCACATCGAACGCGCGCTGAAAGCCAAGGCCACGCGTACTGGCCGCGTATCGGCGCGGATTCTCGACGACATGCTTGCCGGGATCATCCTGATCGACACCGACGGTGCCGCGGTCGGCAAGTGCAACGGACTGACCGTGCTGGAAGTCGGTGATTCGGCGTTCGGTGTCCCGGCGCGGATTTCCGCCACGGTGTATCCGGGCGGCAGCGGCATCGTCGACATCGAACGCGAGGTCAACCTCGGGCAGCCAATCCACTCCAAGGGGGTGATGATCCTCACCGGTTATCTGGGCAGCCGTTACGCCCAGGAATTCCCGCTGGCGATTTCCGCGAGCATCGCGCTGGAGCAATCCTACGGTTACGTCGATGGCGACAGTGCGTCGCTGGGCGAGGCCTGCACACTGATTTCGGCGCTGTCGAGAACCCCGCTCAAGCAGTGCTTTGCAATCACCGGTTCGATCAACCAGTTCGGCGAAGTGCAGGCGGTCGGCGGGGTCAACGAGAAGATCGAAGGCTTCTTCCGCCTCTGCGAAGCTCGCGGGTTGACCGGCGAGCAGGGCGCGATCATTCCGCAGGCCAACGTCGCCACGCTGATGCTCGACGAGAAGGTGCTGGCAGCGGTGCGTGCCGGGCAGTTCCACGTGTACGCGGTGCGTCAGGCCGATGAGGCGTTGAGCCTGCTGGTGGGCGAGCCGGCCGGTGAGCCGGATGCCGAAGGCCAGTTCCCCGAGGGCAGCGTCAACGCGCGGGTGGTCGAGCGTCTGCGGGTGATTGCCGAGATGATCAGCGAAGAAGACCTGAAAGAGGCCGAGAAGGAACTGGCACAGGAGGCGTTGGCAGAGGCCAAACCGGCCTGACCCTTAACACGGTCGAACTGTAGGAGTGAGCCTGCTCGCGATAGCGGAGTGTCAGTCAACGAACGAGTGACCTGATAAACCGCTATCGCGAGCAGGCTCACTCCTACAATGGTTTTTGCGGGGATCTTCGGGAAAAGTGCCACTACTCTGGCGTCAGAATTCACACAATGACCATTCGGCGCCTTCTGGTTCTATCCGGCTTGCGCGGCGGACTTTTCTTCTATTCTCAGCTCAAGGACATCGACAGTATCACTGGATCGAAACAGCCTTCGCGTGAAGGCTGAATACCGGCTTTACCGAGGGTCGCCGCCATGTCGCGCAACCTCTGCCTCACCCGTCAATGCCTGGGTCTTGTGACCCGTATCGAGTGCGCCATCAAGCCGTTGGCCGGCGATAACGGCATGTGGACCTTGCTCTTCGCCGCCGGCATGGCTGGCGAACAACCTTCCGCCATCAAGGCTCAGGGCCCGTTTCATGGGCCGGTCGCCGCCGAGTCGATTCTCGACACCATTGTTGAAAGCCTGACGATGCATGGCTATGAGCTGGCCGACGATCCGCAGATCTGGAGCCTGCACCTGCAGGCACAGCTGCGCCAGATCAACGGTGGGCGTGGGCGTACGGTCGGCGTATTCGACCATTAGGCGCAATCACGGCGTAGTATCAGACAACTGCGCCTTGTCGAGCTTGACCTCAAAGCCGTATTGCACGGTGCTGAGGTCGGTTCGCTGATAGGTCTCCACGTGCGTTGGACGGCCATAGAAGTAATGCACGCCGAACAGCGCCGGGCCTTGCGCACTCGCGTCGTGGCTGACCGAGAGAATTTGTTTCAGGTAGTTGCCACTGTCATCCTTGACGAAGAACCGCCAGGCGTTGGCCGGGAAGCGTTTCAGGTCCACCACCAGCGTGTTGTTCTTGATCTCCAGGCCTTTGGGCAGCGACTTGGCGTCGTAGGCTTGCTTGTCCACGGTCGCGAGAAACAACGGCATTGAACCCACGGCAATCGCCGGGGTTTCCGGGAACAGGTTCAAATCGTAAGTGATGGTCGCTTGCAGTGGATCGACCTGATACGCCTCGGGCGGCAGTTCGATCGGCTCATCGAGTTTGCCGCTGCGTTTTTCGGTGAAGAACGTCACCGGGCTTTCGCCTGGGTTGAAGTCATCGCCAAGCAATTCATCGTTGAAGGTTCGACGGTGGGAGAACTCGATGCGTGCAGCGCTGGGCTCTTCCACAGACTGATGGATGCGAATGCCGGCCTTCAGCTCTTCCTCGGTCAGGCTCGCGCCCTTGAGCCAGTTCGGCGCCAGATCGTCATACACCACCACCGGCAGGTCCAGCGGCTGGATGGCTTTGTCCGTGGTGTGCTGACTGAAGGTGCGCACCGGCAGATCCAGGGCCTTGCGGGTCACGGTCGCCGATGAGAAGTCGAGCACGCTGACTTCCAGGGTATCGACAGGGCCGTTGAAGTAGACCTTGTTGTAGCGGCGCGGATGCTGCTGCTCGAAGGCGTGCTGCTCGTCCTCCAGCTGTTTTTCCAGCGCCTCGCTCCAGGTTTTCTGTTGCTGCAGATGCGCCAGTTGCTTCTCGTAAAAGCTCACTTGTGCCGGGCTCTCGTTGATCGAACCGGCGCGCACCAGGTATTGCCCGGTGGTGTCGCGGGCCTGAACGATCAACGGGTTGAGCTGAGTGCCCTCGACTTCCGGGGCCAGTGGCAGGCTGTTACTGAATTCGACTTCGGCGTAGTTTTTTTCCAGCTTTAGCAGAGTGACGCTGAGGTTGTCATCGGTGCGGGTCTGGCCGATATCCTTCTGGCTCAGGTTGAAGCTGAACAAGCGGCGCGGCGTGATGACTTCGACTTTGCCTTGCAGGCTCACCGGTTGCGGCTGAGTCTTCTTGTCCACGTCCAGTCCTTCGATGAACGGGTAGGTCACGGTCAGGTCATCGGGGTTGTTGACGTTGGAGCTGGACGGGCTCAACTGGATGCCAGGATCGGTTTCCGACCACTCCGGCTGATAGGCAATCACCCGTTTGTTGCTCAGCGTTACCGACTGCCACTCCACGCCATGCGGGAACAGGAAGCCGCCGGGAATGTTGAGATTGAAGGGGAACACGGGTTGCAGGTCGGTGAGGTAGTCTGAGCTGGCGTCCTTGTGCAGCACGAACAGCCCGTTGATGAAGGTATCGACCAGCGCCTGTGGGGAAGGGTAGTGCTTGAGGATGCCGAGGGTGTCTTCGCCGTAGACGGTTTTCAGCGGTGTACTGTCGAGCTTGAGTTGCGCGCGTTCGAGCAGCAGCAGTGAGCCGCCGAGTTCGGTCACTGCGTCCTTGAGCTTCGGATCGGTGATGGCGTCCAGTGAATGTTCGAAGGTTGCCGTCTTTGCTTCGAGGCTGACCGAAGGTTTCTTTTCCTCGCCGGGAGAGCAACCACCCAGCAGCAGAACGAGGTAAATTCCGGCAGTCGTTAACGGCAATCGCACACGCATTTCCAGTCGTCCTGTCCACTTTCGCTAGGCGGTCAATGGTTTGGACAGTAGCAGAAAAAAAATCACCCACACACGCAGGTTGCGGTGATTGGAGGTGCGAGCCGGGCGGTTTCTGGCTGTCACAGGTGACTGTTATACTTGCCCCCGATTACAACCCCCCCTTGTGTGAGATTCAATGGAACGCTTTTTCGAAAACGCAATGTACGCCTCGCGCTGGCTGCTGGCACCGATCTATTTCGGCCTGTCCCTCGGGTTGCTGGCGCTGGCACTGAAATTTTTCCAGGAAGTCTTCCACGTCATCCCCAACGTGTTCTCGATGGCCGAGTCGGACCTGATTCTGGTGTTGCTGTCGCTGATCGACATGGCGCTGGTTGGCGGATTGCTGGTGATGGTGATGATTTCCGGCTACGAAAACTTCGTCTCGCAACTGGATATCGACGACAACAAGGAAAAGCTCAACTGGCTGGGCACCATGGACTCTTCGTCGCTGAAGATGAAGGTGGCGGCCTCGATCGTGGCGATTTCCTCGATCCACCTGCTGCGGATTTTCATGGACGCCAAGAACGTCGATCCCGAGCACCTGATGTGGTACGTGATTATCCACATGACCTTCGTGATTTCGGCATTCGCCATGGGTTACCTGGACAAGGTCACCAAGCACTGATCATTGATTGATCGCTGCAAAAACACCGCCCGTCTGTTGCGAAACAGACGGGCGGTGTCGTTTTTGGCTTGTGCTTTGGCCCGCACGGGCATATCCCTGTAGAGGTCCTGGCTCGCCATCGCATGAGGTGTGTTCATGAATCTGCAAGAGTTGAATGCGTTTGCCATCGCCAGAAAGGTCGATGAGCTGAACCTGATCTCCATGGAGGGCGGGATTTATCTGCTCGAGGCCCGGATGCATGGGGCGGCGTATCCGCTGAGTGATCCCAAGGGCGAGATGCTGAAGCTGCGTTCGGTGGAGCATGCGCGGGATTTACTGCATAACTTTCCGGTGCTGCCGTTCAACCTCGTACACACCTCGGTGCACGACGAAATGTGCGGCCTGGGCGGCAGCGTCGATGAAAGCCTGAAAGTGCCGCTGGCCTGGCGCTAGGCCCTATAGGCCTTCGTCCCATCCTCCGGGCATCTGTGCTAGTCTGCTCGCCCTTTTAGGTTCCGGGCGCGCCGGGACGCGCTGTGCACGCACGGCAAGTCTGATGGCCGTCCGCACAGCGGAGCAGTGTCATGTCCGAAGTAAATCTGTCCACCGACGAAACTCGCGTCAGCTACGGCATCGGCCGTCAGCTGGGTGACCAGCTGCGCGACAACCCGCCACCGGGTGTCAGCCTCGACGCCATCCTGGCCGGTCTGACCGACGCATTCGCCGGCAAGCCAAGCCGTGTCGATCAGGAAGCAATGTCCGCCAGCTTCAAAGTGATCCGCGAGATCATGCAAGCCGAAGCCGCTGCCAAGGCTGAAGCTGCCGCTGGCGAAGGCCGTGCGTTCCTGGCTGAAAACGCCAAGAAAGAAGGCATCACCACCCTGGCTTCCGGTCTGCAATTCGAAGTGCTGACCCAGGGCGAAGGCGCCAAGCCATCCCGTGAAGACACCGTGCGTACTCACTACCACGGCATGCTGATCGACGGCACTGTGTTCGACAGCTCCTACGATCGCGGCCAGCCAGCAGAATTCCCGGTGGGCGGCGTGATCGCCGGCTGGACCGAAGCCCTGCAACTGATGAATGCCGGCAGCAAATGGCGTCTGTACGTGCCGAGCGAACTGGCTTACGGCGCTCAAGGTGTTGGCAGCATCCCGCCGCACAGCGTTCTGGTATTCGACGTCGAGCTGCTGGACGTTCTGTAAGACCTGGCCTGCCTTGATGGCGGGCTAATGTAGGAGTGAGCCTGCTCGCGATGGCGTCTGTTCAGTCGACTACTCAGTTGCCTGATATGCCACTATCGCGAGCAGGCTCACTCCTACAATTTTTTGGGGGCTTCATATTTCGATCTTGTGATGCAGCTCATGGGTCGGGCGCAAGGCCCGGGCATAGCAGAACAGGAACAGATTGCGCACCAGCTCCTTGAGCACCAGCGGTTCGCTGGAATTCAGGCTGCTGACGTCCAGATCGCCCTGATCCTGCAACTCATGCAGGGCTTCTTCTTCCAGTACCGCACAGACTTCTCCGGTTTCCCGATGCAGGATTCTGAGGTAAGGGTGTGGGCGATCCAGCCAGGCGTCGATCAAATAAGTCATGGGTCTCATCTCCTTGAAAAGGTTTCAATGAGAATAATTCTTATTCGTCAAATAGCAAGTGCCTATTGGCGGAATGCGATTTTTTCCGGGTAAAGAGTGCGTAAGGTCACAACGGCTGGCGTCTGGCTATTACGCGGCTGTGCAGGGGAGGGCGAAGCACCATCCCACGCCGGGCGCGGGATGGCTGACAGCAGGATCAGACCTTTCTGACGAACTCGGACTTGAGCTTCATCGGGCCGATGCCGTCGATCTTGCAGTCGATGTCGTGGTCGCCATCGCACAGGCGGATGTTCTTGACCTTGGTGCCGACCTTGACCACCAGCGAGGTGCCCTTGACCTTCAGGTCCTTGATCACGGTGATGGTGTCACCATCCTGCAGGACGTTGCCGACCGAATCCTTCTTCACGGCATCATCGGACGCCACTTCGGCTTCGCCGCTGGCCGACCACTCGTGGGCGCATTCAGGGCAGATCAGTTGGGCACCGTCTTCGTAGGTGTATTCGGAATTGCATTTCGGGCAGGGTGGCAACGTGCTCACTAGGGCTCCTTGGAGAGGGATCGCTAAAAGTCGCACATTATATAGGGTTTTCTTTGTGTGGGGAGCTGAAAGCAAAAGATCGCAGCCTTCGGCAGCTCCTACAGGTGATTTATGCAGGAGCTGCCGAAGGCTGCGATCTTTTGATTTTGCCTGGCGATTTCAGTGCGTGCGGGCGACCGCAAACTCGCTCAGTTCCACCAGGGCATCGCGGTATTCGCTGGCTGGCAGCGCGTCGAGGCACTTGATCGCACGGGCCACGTAGTCGCGGGCCAGTTGCGCGGTGTACTCCAGCGAACCCGAGGCTTCCACGGCAATGCGGATGCTTTCGAGGTCTGCGATCCCGCCTTTCTGGATCGCCTGGCGTACCAGCGCAGCTTGCTCAGGCGTACCTTCGCGCATGGTGTAGATCAGCGGCAGGGTCGGCTTGCCTTCAGCCAGATCATCACCGACGTTCTTGCCCAGGGTCTCGGCGTCGCCCTTGTAGTCGAGCAGGTCGTCGACCAGTTGGAACGCCACGCCCAGGTGATCACCGAAGGTGCGCAGGGCTTCGCTCTGCTCGGCGGTGGCACCGGCCAGCGCCGCAGCGCTGTGGGTCGAGGCTTCGAAGAGCATCGCAGTCTTGCCGCGGATGACTTCCATGTAGGTTTCTTCGGTGGTGCTGGCGTCGCGGACCTTGGACAGTTGCAGCACTTCGCCTTCGGCGATGATGCGCGTGGCCTGGGACAGGATCTTCATCACCGGCATCGAGCCCAGTTCGACCATCATCTCGAACGAGCGCGAGTACAGGAAGTCGCCGACCAGTACGCTTGGGGCATTGCCCCACATGGCGTTGGCCGTCGAACGGCCGCGGCGCATGCCGGACATGTCGACCACGTCGTCGTGCAGCAGGGTCGCGGTGTGCAGGAATTCGATGGTGGCGGCCAGCAGACGCAGGTCATCGCCTTCGCGGCCCAGCGCCTTGCCACACAGCAGCACCAATAAAGGACGCAGGCGTTTGCCGCCGGCCGAGGTGATGTAATCGCCGATTTTCGATACCAGCGGCACTCGGGAAGTCAGCTGCTTCTTGATGATGCCGTCGACGGCGTTAAAATCGTCCGCCACCGCGCGGTAGAAAGCTTGGGGTTGCATCAGCGACAGTTGCTCCAGAAGGGTTGCGCGGCATGCTAGGACCCCCACCGGGGCCTGTCAAGACGCGATGGACGGCCTCTTGCGTGACTCTCGATGCTTGCGTACAATCGCGCACCCTGAACTTCCTGGGCAGCACCTGCCTTACGCAATTGCACTTGGGCCGTTCCAGCCCCATGCAGCCATGCCAGCCAATACCTCTTCTTATAAAGAGCTGGGTGAGCAGGATTATCGGAGAAATACCATGTACGCAGTAATCGTTACCGGCGGTAAGCAATACAAGGTCGCTGAAGGTGAATACCTGAAGATCGAAAAACTGGAAGTCGCTACTGGCGAATCCGTGACTTTTGACCGCGTTCTGCTGGTCGCCAATGGCGACGACGTGAACATCGGCGCACCTGTTGTTGCTGGCGCAACCGTCAAGGCTGAAGTGATCTCCCAAGGTCGTCACGATAAAGTCCGCATCATCAAGTTCCGTCGCCGTAAGCACCACATGAAGCGTATGGGCCACCGCCAGTGGTTCACCGAGATCAAAATCACCGGTATTCAGGCTTAATTACAGCCTAATTCCTCACTAGGAGAATTGAACTCATGGCACACAAAAAAGCTGGTGGTAGTACCCGTAACGGTCGCGACTCAGAAGCCAAACGCCTTGGCGTGAAGATGTATGGCGGCCAGGTCATCAAGGCCGGCAACATCATCGTGCGTCAGCGCGGCACCCAATTCCACGCTGGCTACGGCGTTGGCATGGGTAAAGATCACACCCTCTTCGCGAAAATCGAAGGCGTGATCAAGTTTGAAGTAAAAGGCGCCTTCGGTCGTCGTTACGTGAGCGTTGTCGCGGCTTAATCGCGAGATCGCTGGAAGAGCCCTGTCTTGCGACGGGGCTTTTTCGTTTGTGGGGTGAGTCTCTTGCAAAACTGTTTGTATGGGCTGTCGGCGTGCGATGCAGGTCGTGTCTTGGGGTCGCTGCGCTCATTTTTGCAAGAGTCTTATGTCTTGATTGTTTTTCGGCTCGTCCGTATGGCGAGAGGCGTTGAGTTATGAAGTTTGTAGACGAAGTATCGATCCGCGTAAAAGCAGGCGACGGCGGCAATGGCTGCATGAGTTTCCGTCGGGAAAAGTTCATTGAAAACGGCGGCCCGAACGGCGGTGATGGCGGTGACGGCGGTTCCATCTACATGATGGCCGACGAAAACCTCAACACCCTGGTCGACTACCGTTACACCCGGCACTTCGATGCCGAGCGTGGCTCCAACGGCGGCAGTACCGATTGCACCGGCAAGAAGGGTGAAGACCTGATCCTGCGCGTGCCGGTCGGTACCACCGTGATCGACTCGGCTACCCAGGAAGTGATTGGCGACCTGACCAAGGCCGGCCAGAAACTGATGGTGGTGCAGGGTGGCTGGCACGGTCTGGGTAACACTCGTTTCAAATCCAGTACCAACCGTGCGCCGCGCCAGACCACTCCGGGTAAACCGGGTGAGCAGCGTGACTTGAAGCTGGAAATGAAAGTACTGGCTGACGTCGGTCTGCTGGGCTTGCCGAACGCCGGCAAAAGTACCTTTATCCGTTCGGTTTCGGCTGCCAAGCCGAAAGTCGCCGACTACCCGTTCACCACGCTGGTGCCGAACCTGGGTGTGGTCAGCGTCGACCGCTGGAAAAGCTTCGTCATCGCTGATATTCCGGGTTTGATCGAAGGTGCTTCCGACGGTGCCGGCCTGGGTATTCGTTTCCTCAAGCACTTGGCGCGTACCCGCCTGTTGCTGCACCTCGTCGACATGGCGCCGCTGGATGACAGCAGTGCGCCGGACGCGGCTGAAGTGATCGTCAACGAACTGGTCAAGTTCAGCCCGTCGCTGGCCGAGCGTGATCGCTGGCTGGTGCTGAACAAGTGCGACCAGATCCTCGAAGAGGAGCACGAAGAGCGCGTCAAGGAAATCGTTGAGCGTCTGCAGTGGGAAGGTCCGGTCTACGTGATCTCGGCCATCGCCAAAGAAGGCACTGAACGTCTGACCCGCGACATCATGCGTTATCTGGAAGATCGTGCTGATCGCCTGGCTAACGACCCTGCGTACAAGGAAGAGCTGGCCGATCTCGATCAGCGCATCGAAGATGAAGCTCGTGCACAGTTGCAGGCGCTGGATGACAAGCGTGCCCTGCGTCGCAGCGGCGTGAAGTCGGTCCATGACATCGGCGACGATGACTGGGACGAAGAAGATGTGGATGATGAAGACGGTCCGGAAATCATTTACGTGCGTGACTGATTCGTTGTGTAGGAGCTGCCGCAGGCTGCGATCTTTTGCTGTGCTGAGGATCGCGGTCGGGTGCGGTGTTATGATCCTTCGCACGCCGGCTACAAAGGCGCCGCTCAATCGAGCGGCGTTTTAGTATCTGGACGGTAGTCACGAATAACGTCACGGGCAGCGCTGGGTCGCGCTGCCCTCAAGCTAAGGTTGAAGATGATGCGGAGCAAAGTGGCAGGTGCGCAGCGTTGGGTCGTGAAAATCGGCAGCGCTTTGCTGACGGCGGACGGCAAGGGGCTGGATCGCAAGGCGATGGGTGTCTGGGTCGAGCAGATGGTGGCCCTGCATGAAGCAGGTGTCGAGCTGGTGCTGGTGTCTTCCGGCGCAGTGGCTGCCGGTATGAGCCGCCTGGGCTGGACTGCACGACCCAGTGCAATGCACGAGCTCCAGGCCGCTGCTGCAATCGGTCAGATGGGGCTGGTGCAGGCCTGGGAATCGAGCTTTGCCGAGCATGGCCTGCACACCGCGCAGATTCTTTTGACTCACGACGACCTGTCCGACCGCAAGCGCTACTTGAACGCTCGCAGCACCCTGCGTGCACTGGTCGAGCTGAAGGTCATTCCGGTGATCAACGAAAACGACACTGTGGTGACTGACGAAATCCGTTTCGGCGACAACGACACGCTGGCGGCGCTGGTGGCCAACCTGGTCGAGGCTGACCTGTTGGTAATCCTGACCGACCGCGACGGCATGTTTGACGCCGATCCGCGCAATAATCCGGATGCGCAGCTGATCTACGAAGCGCGCGCCGATGATCCGGCCCTGGATACAGTGGCGGGCGGCACCGGTGGTGCGCTCGGTCGCGGTGGCATGCAGACCAAGCTGCGTGCGGCGCGTCTGGCGGCGCGGTCCGGGGCGCATACCATCATCGTCGGTGGTCGCCTGGAGCGAGTGCTCGATCGCCTGAAGGCTGGCGAGCGCATCGGCACGCTGCTGTCGCCTGAGCGCGGCATGCTGGCGGCGCGCAAGCAGTGGCTGGCCGGGCATCTGCAAACCCGTGGCACACTGGTGCTGGATGAGGGGGCGGTGTCGGCGTTGTCGCAGGGCAACAAGAGCCTGCTGCCGGTCGGCGTGAAGATGGTGCAAGGCAGTTTCCGCCGTGGCGAAATGGTGGTCTGCGTGGCGCCGGATGGTCGTGAGATCGCCCGTGGCCTGGCCAACTACAGTGCTCTGGAGGCGCAAAAAATCATTGGTCAGTCGTCGGATGCAATTGTCGGCGTGCTGGGCTACATGGCTGAGCCGGAGCTGGTTCACCGTGACAACCTGATTCTGGTTTAAGGAAAAAACGCGATGCGCATGGCAAAAGGATTGTTGGGGCTGCTGATGGCGTTGCCATTGCTGGCCTCGGCCGAGGAAATCGGTCAGGTGTCGACGGTGTTCAAGTTCGTCGGTCCGAATGACCGGATCGTGGTCGAGGCTTTCGATGATCCGAAAGTCGACGGCGTGACGTGCTACCTGTCGCGTGCCAAGACTGGCGGGGTGAAGGGCGGTCTGGGTCTGGCGGAGGATCGCGCCGAGGCATCCATTGCCTGTCGTCAGGTCGGCCCGATCAAGTTCAAGGGCGAGCTGAAGGATGGCGACGAGGTGTTCAAGGAGCGCACTTCGCTGGTGTTCAAGACCATGCAGGTCGTGCGTTTCCTCGACAAGAAGCGCAATACGCTGGTGTATCTGGTCTACAGCGATCGCGTGATCGAGGGGAGCCCGCAGAATGCGGTGACGGCGATTCCGATCCTGCCGTGGGTGCCGGTCCAGCAATAACAGCGCAAAACCAATTGTAGGAGTGAGCCTGCTCGCGATATTGGTGTACCCGTCAGCAAATGCACATCTGACTAACCACTATCGCGAGCAGGTTCACTCCTACATTTTTTTGCTTTGCGTTTATCAAATCGCAGGCAATAAAAAACCGACCCTGAGGTCGGTTTTTTAATGACTACGTCGCTTAGGCAGCTTCTTTCAGTGCCTTGACGTGGCCATTCAGACGGCTCTTATGACGAGCAGCCTTGTTCTTGTGGATGATGCCTTTATCGGCCATACGGTCGATAACTGGCACAGCCAGAACGTATGCAGCTTGAGCTTTTTCAGCGTCTTTTGCGTCGATGGCTTTAACTACATTCTTGATGTAGGTACGAACCATGGAACGCAGGCTGGCGTTGTGGCTGCGACGCTTCTCAGCCTGTTTTGCACGTTTTTTGGCGGAAGGTGAGTTGGCCACCGTCGAGCTCCTCGAAAGACTTTTTAGGAAATAGCAAACAAAATAGGCCGCGAATCATGCCGATGAAGAGAAGTCTTGTCAAGGGCACTTGAATCGTTCCGCTAAGTGGTAGGTATAAAGAGGCGGGATATTTATTTCCGGCGCTTGACCTGTAAACTCGCGAGCTTTGGCTCTGTGCTGTTGCGGCGCGGAGTATCGCACAAGTGGGCGCATTGTTCGCCTGCTGTTTATCGAAAGGCCCTGATTTCCTCAATGAATCTGCTCAAATCGTTGGCCGCCGTCAGCTCTATCACGATGCTTTCCCGTATTTTGGGCTTTGTTCGTGACACGCTCATCGCTCGCACATTCGGCGCCGGGATGGCGACTGATGCCTTCTTTATCGCCTTCAAACTGCCCAACCTGTTGCGGCGAATTTTCGCCGAGGGCGCGTTCTCCCAGGCATTTGTGCCGATTCTGGCGGAATACAAAAGTCAGAAGGGCGAAGAGGCGACCCGTACTTTTATTGCCTATGTTTCCGGTCTGCTGACCTTGGTGCTGGCACTGGTCACTGCGCTGGGCATGATCGCCGCGCCTTGGGTGATCTGGGCCACGGCACCGGGATTTGCCGACACACCGGAAAAATTCCAGCTCACCTCCGATCTGCTGCGGGTGACGTTCCCTTATATATTGCTGATCTCCCTGTCGTCGCTGGCCGGGGCGATTCTCAATACCTGGAACCGCTTCTCGGTGCCAGCGTTCGTGCCGACCCTGCTTAACGTCAGCATGATCGTGTTCTCGCTGTTCCTGACGCCATATTTCGATCCGCCGGTCATGGCCCTTGGCTGGGCGGTACTGGTGGGTGGGCTGGCGCAGTTGCTCTATCAACTGCCGCACCTGAAAAAGATCGGCATGTTGGTGCTGCCACGCCTGAACCTGCGCGATAGCGGCGTATGGCGGGTGATGAAACAGATGCTGCCGGCGATCATCGGCGTCTCGGTCAGCCAGATTTCGTTGATCATCAACACCATCTTCGCTTCGTTTCTGGTGGCCGGTTCGGTGTCGTGGATGTATTACGCCGACCGCTTGATGGAGTTGCCGTCTGGCGTACTCGGCGTGGCGCTGGGCACGATCCTGCTGCCGACTCTGGCCAAAACCTACGCCAGCAAGGATCGCCACGAGTATTCGCGGATTCTCGACTGGGGCCTGCGCCTGTGCTTCGTGCTGGTGCTGCCGTGTGCGCTGGCACTGGGGATTCTTGCCGAGCCGCTGACGGTTTCATTGTTTCAGTACGGTCAGTTCAGCGCGTTTGATGCGTCCATGACCCAGCGTGCGCTGATTGCCTATTCTGTCGGCCTGCTGGGGATTATCGTGATCAAGGTGCTGGCGCCGGGCTTTTATGCGCAACAGAACATTCGTACCCCGGTAAAAATCGCAATTTTCACCCTGATCGTCACTCAACTGTTCAACCTGGTATTGATCGGTCCGCTGGCTCACGCCGGTCTGGCGCTGGCGATCAGTGCCGGTGCCTGCCTCAATGCCGGGCTGCTGTTCTATCAGCTGCGCAAGCAAAAGATGTATCAGCCGCAACCGGGCTGGTACACGTTCGGCTTCAAGCTGGTGGTGGCGGTGTCAGTGATGTCGGCGGTGTTACTGCTCGGCATGCATTTCATGCCGGCCTGGGATCAGGGGCACATGCTGGAACGTTTCCTGCGTCTCGGTGCGCTGGTGGTTGCTGGTGTGGTGGCGTACTTCGGCATGTTGCTGCTGCTGGGCTTTCGCCTGCGAGACTTCAATCGCAAGGCCTTGAGCTGAGGTTTCAGCCTTTATGGGCGGGCACGGGCCGGCAGTTTTGTCGGCTCGATCACTTTGCGTTACGGTGTTGCCTGTCGTCGACCGTCGGGTGTGGTTATAATCGACCACTTTATGAGCAAGAAGCGCGTTATGCAGCTGGTTCGAGGCCTCCACAACTTGCGCCCCCAGCATCGGGGCTGCGTCGCCACTATTGGCAACTTTGACGGTGTTCACCGTGGTCACCAGGCTATCCTGGCCCGACTGCGTGAGCGTGCGCTCGAGTTGGGCGTACCCAGCTGCGTGGTGATTTTCGAGCCGCAGCCGCGGGAATTCTTTGCTCCCGAGACCGCGCCGGCACGTCTGGCCCGGTTGCGCGACAAGCTGCAACTGCTGGCCGCCGAAGGTGTCGACCGGGTTCTGTGCCTGGCGTTCAACCAGCGCCTGAGCAAGCTCAGCGCCAGTGAGTTCGTCGATACCATCCTGGTGGATGGCCTCGGCGTGCAGCATCTGGAAGTCGGTGACGATTTCCGCTTTGGCTGCGACCGCCTCGGCGATTTCGATTTTCTGCTGCAGGCCGGACAAGTCCATGGTTTTACCGTGGAAGCCGCGCAAACCGTCGAGCTGGACGGCATTCGCGTCAGCAGCACCCAGGTGCGCAACGCGTTGGCCGCCGCCGATTTTGCTTTGGCCGAACGCCTGCTCGGCCGCCCGTACCGGATCGCCGGTCGCGTGCTGCACGGTCAGAAGCTGGCCCGGCAACTGGGGACGCCCACTGCCAACATTCAACTCAAGCGTCGTCGCGTGCCGTTCACCGGGGTTTATCTGGTGGATGTGGACATCGACGGCAAGACCTGGCCCGGCGTCGCCAACATCGGCGTACGGCCCACGGTGCAAGGTGATGGCAAAGCCCACCTTGAAGTTCACCTATTGGATTTTGCCGGCGATCTGTATGACCGGCGTCTGACGGTGGTTTTCCACCAAAAGCTGCGTGAAGAGCAGCGTTTCGCCTCTCTGGAGGCACTGAAAACGGCGATCAACGCGGATGTCGCCGCCGCCCGTGCACTAGCCGCACCTAGCGCCCATCGCTAATGAAGAGCCTTAAATGACCGACTATAAAGCCACGCTAAACCTTCCGGACACCGCCTTCCCAATGAAGGCCGGCCTGCCACAGCGCGAACCGCAGATCCTGCAGCGCTGGGACAGTATTGGCCTGTACGGAAAGTTGCGCGAGATTGGCAAGGATCGTCCGAAGTTCGTCCTGCACGACGGCCCTCCGTACGCCAACGGCACGATCCACATCGGTCACGCACTGAACAAGATTCTCAAGGACATGATCATCCGCTCGAAGACCCTGTCGGGCTTCGACGCGCCGTATGTTCCGGGCTGGGACTGCCACGGCCTGCCGATCGAGCACAAGGTTGAAGTGACCCACGGCAAGAACCTGGGCGCGGACAAGACCCGCGAGCTGTGCCGTGCCTACGCTACCGAGCAGATCGAAGGGCAGAAGACCGAGTTCATCCGACTCGGCGTGCTGGGCGACTTCGCCAACCCGTACAAGACCATGGACTTCAAGAACGAGGCCGGTGAAATCCGTGCCCTCGCCGAAATCGTCAAGGGCGGTTTCGTGTTCAAGGGCCTCAAGCCTGTGAACTGGTGCTTCGACTGCGGTTCGGCCCTGGCCGAAGCGGAAGTCGAGTACGAGAACAAGAAGTCCTCGACCATCGACGTTGCCTTCCCGATCGCTGACGAGGCCAAACTGGCCGCCGCGTTCGGTCTGCCGTCGCTGGGCAAGCCTGCCTCGATCGTGATCTGGACCACCACCCCGTGGACCATCCCGGCCAACCAGGCGCTGAACGTTCACCCGGAATTCAACTACGCACTGGTTGATATCGGCGACAAGCTGCTGGTCCTGGCTGAAGAGCTGGTCGAGTCCTGCCTGTCCCGTTACGGCGTTGAAGGCACCGTGCTGGCCACCGCGCCAGGTTCAGCGCTGGAGCTGATCAACTTCCGTCACCCGTTCTACGACCGTCTGTCGCCGGTGTACCTGGCCGACTACGTGGAACTGGGCGCCGGCACCGGTGTGGTTCACTCCGCCCCGGCTTACGGTGTGGACGACTTCGTGACCTGCAAGAAGTACGGCATGGTCAACGACGACATCCTCAACCCGGTGCAAAGCAACGGCGTGTACGCGCCGTCGCTGGAATTCTTTGGCGGCCAGTTCATCTGGAAAGCCAACCCGGCCATCGTCGACAAGCTGACCGAAGTCGGTGCGCTGATGCACACCACCGTCATCGAACACAGCTACATGCACTGCTGGCGCCACAAGACCCCGCTGATCTACCGCGCGACCGCGCAGTGGTTCATCGGCATGGACAAAGAGCCGGTCAGCGGCGACACCCTGCGCGTGCGCTCGCTCAAAGCCATCGAAGACACCAAGTTCGTTCCGGCCTGGGGCCAGGCGCGCCTGCATTCGATGATCGCCAACCGTCCGGACTGGTGCATCTCCCGTCAGCGCAACTGGGGCGTGCCGATCCCGTTCTTCCTCAACAAGGAAAGCGGCGAGCTGCACCCACGCACCGTCGAGCTGATGGAAGAAGTTGCCAAGCGCGTTGAAGTCGAAGGCATCGAAGCCTGGTTCAAGCTCGACGCCGCCGAACTGCTGGGCGACGAAGCGCCGCTGTACGACAAGATCAGCGACACCCTCGACGTCTGGTTCGACTCGGGCACCACCCACTGGCACGTGCTGCGCGGTTCGCACCCGATGGGTCACGAGACTGGCCCGCGCGCCGACCTGTACCTGGAAGGTTCCGACCAACACCGCGGCTGGTTCCACTCGTCGCTGTTGACCGGTTGCGCCATCGACAACCACGCGCCGTACCGCGAGCTGCTGACCCACGGTTTCACCGTCGACGAGTCCGGCCGCAAGATGTCCAAGTCGCTGGGCAACGTGATCGCGCCGCAAAAAGTCAACGACACCCTGGGCGCCGACATCATGCGTCTGTGGGTCGCTTCGACCGACTACTCCGGCGAAATGGCCGTGTCCGAGCAGATTCTGCAACGCAGCGCGGACGCCTATCGTCGCATCCGTAATACCGCGCGTTTCCTGCTTTCCAACCTGACCGGTTTCAACCCGGCCACCGACCTGCTGCCGGCTGAAGACATGCTCGCGCTGGATCGCTGGGCCGTGGACCGTACCCTGCTGCTGCAACGCGAGTTGCAAGAGCACTACGGCGAATACCGTTTCTGGAACGTCTACTCCAAGATCCACAACTTCTGCGTGCAGGAGCTGGGTGGTTTCTACCTCGACATCATCAAGGATCGCCAGTACACCACCGGCGCCGACAGCAAGGCGCGCCGCTCGTGCCAGACCGCGCTGTTCCACATCTGCGAAGCGCTGGTGCGCTGGATCGCACCGATCCTGGCGTTCACCGCCGACGAGCTGTGGCAGTACCTGCCGGGCGAGCGCAACGAGTCGGTGATGCTCAACACCTGGTATGAAGGTCTGACCGAGCTGCCGGAAGGCTTCGAGTTGGGTCGCGCCTATTGGGATCGCATCATGGAAGTGAAAGTTGCGGTCAACAAAGAGATGGAAATCCAGCGCGCGGCCAAAGCCGTCGGTGGCAACTTGCAAGCCGAAGTGACGCTGTTCGCCGAAGACGCCCTGAGCGCCGATCTGGCCAAGCTGAGCAACGAGTTGCGCTTTGTACTGATCACTTCGACCGCCAGCGTGGCGCCTTTCGTTCAGGCACCTGCAGACGCGGTCGTCACCGAAGTCAGCGGCCTGAAACTGAAGATCGTCAAATCGGCCTTCCCGAAATGCGCCCGTTGCTGGCACTGCCGTGAAGACGTCGGCGTGAACCCGGAGCATCCGGAAATCTGCGGTCGTTGCGTCGACAACATCAGCGGCGCCGGCGAGGTTCGTCACTATGCCTAATGCCGTTGGCCGTTTCGGACGGTTGAGCTGGCTCTGGTTGAGTTTGCTGGTTCTGGTCATCGACCAGGCCAGCAAGTTCTACTTCGAAAACAGGCTCGAAATGTTCCAGCAGATCGTGATCATTCCTGATTACTTCAGCTGGACCCTGGCCTACAACACCGGCGCGGCGTTCAGCTTCCTGGCCGACAGCTCCGGCTGGCAGCGCTGGCTGTTCGCCCTGATCGCGATCGTGGTCAGTGCGGTGCTGGTGGTCTGGCTCAAACGTCTGGGTCGCAACGATACCTGGCTGGCCATCGCTCTGGCGCTGGTGCTGGGTGGCGCGCTGGGCAATCTGTATGACCGCATTGCCTTGGGCCATGTGATCGACTTCATTCTGGTGCACTGGCAGAACCGCTGGTATTTCCCGGCGTTCAACTTTGCCGACAGCGCCATCACCGTTGGCGCGGTGATGCTGGCACTGGACATGTTCAAAACCAAGAAAACCGGAGAAGCCGTTCATGACTGAACAAGTATTGGCTGAGCAACGCATCGGTCAGAACACGGAAGTCACGTTGCACTTCGCACTGCGCCTGGAGAACGGCGACACGGTCGACAGCACGTTCGACAAAGCTCCGGCGACCTTCAAGGTCGGCGACGGCAACCTGCTGCCGGGTTTCGAAGCGGCACTGTTCGGCTTCAAGGCTGGCGACAAGCGCACGCTGACCGTCGAGCCGGAAAACGCCTTCGGCCAGCCGAACCCGCAAAACGTGCAGATCATCCCGCGCTCGCAGTTTGCCGACATGGAGCTGTCACCGGGTTTGCTGGTGATCTTCAACGATGCGGCCAATACTGAGCTGCCGGGTGTGGTGAAAGAATTCGACGACGCGCAAGTGACCGTCGACTTCAACCACCCGCTGGCCGGCAAGACGCTGACCTTTGACGTCGAGATCATCAACGTCAAAGCGCTGTAAAAGTACACGGGAGCCTTTGTGGCGAGGGGGCTTGCCCCCGTTGGGGCGCGCAGTGCCCCTGAAATGATCCACCTCGATCTTGAATGAGATAGTGGTGATCGATTTACGATTGCTGCGCAATCGAACGGGGGCAAGCCCCCTCGTCACAACGGGTCTGCTCCCACAGTAGTTATTCACTGTTTTTTCGCGCGCAAGACACGAGGCACAGCATGCAAATCAAACTCGCCAACCCCCGTGGCTTCTGCGCCGGCGTGGACCGGGCGATCGAAATCGTCAACCGCGCCCTGGAAGTCTTCGGGCCGCCGATCTACGTGCGCCATGAAGTGGTGCACAACAAGTTCGTCGTCGAAGACCTGCGCAGCCGTGGCGCGATCTTCGTCGAAGAACTGGATCAGGTGCCGGACGACGTCATCGTCATTTTCAGTGCCCATGGCGTCTCTCAAGCGGTGCGTACCGAAGCCGCCGGCCGTGGCCTGAAAGTGTTCGATGCCACTTGCCCGCTGGTGACCAAGGTGCACATCGAAGTCGCGAAATACAGCCGCGACGGCCGTGAGTGCATCCTGATCGGCCACGCCGGTCACCCGGAAGTCGAAGGCACCATGGGCCAGTACGACGGCAGCAATGGTGGTGCGATCTACCTCGTCGAAGACGAGAAGGATGTCGCCGAGCTGCAGGTGAAGAACCCGGACAAGCTGGCCTTCGTGACCCAGACCACCCTGTCGATGGACGACACCAGTCGCGTGATCGATGCCCTGCGCACGCGTTTCCCGGCCATCGGCGGCCCGCGCAAGGACGACATCTGCTACGCCACGCAAAACCGTCAGGACGCGGTCAAGCAACTGGCCGACGAATGCGACGTGGTGTTGGTGGTGGGCAGCCCGAACAGCTCCAACTCCAATCGTCTGCGTGAACTGGCCGAACGCATGGCCACGCCGGCTTACCTGATCGACGGCGCCGAAGACCTGCAAAAGAGCTGGTTCGACGGGGTTGAGCGTATCGGCATCACCGCCGGCGCTTCTGCGCCGGAAGTGCTGGTGCGCGGCGTGATCCAGCAATTGCAGGCGTGGGGCGCGACCGGTGCCGATGAGCTGGCCGGACGCGAGGAGAACATTACGTTCTCGATGCCGAAAGAGCTGCGCGTCCGCTCGATTTAACGCTTTTCGCTTTCTCGCATAGCGCCTGCCCGGTCTTTTCTCGGGTCAGGCGCACTCGACCGGTCGCCGCCAGCACCACTTGGAGCTGGCTGACCGGCTCGTGTGCCGAACACAGATGTAGTGTCCCAGCCTGAAATGCCCGCCCGGGCATCAGCGGTTGCCCCAGACTGCTGAACCGCACGTAACGACTGACCGCCCAATTGCCGACAATCGGTACCCGCGCAGCACTCGTCTGCTCCTGTAGCAGTGGATTGTCGCTGTCCTGCGACCCCTTGCCGCTGATATCCAGAATGATCCGCCAGCCCTGACTCCAGTCGCCGTTGATGCCGTGAATCACCACGCTCTCATTGCGCGTGATGGCCTGCGTGCGAGCGTTGCGAATCCCGTCGAGTAAAGACTGGGCTGCCTGCTCGCGCTGAGTCGATTCGGTGAAGGCGGCAAACGCCGGACTGACCAGCGCCAGAACAATCGCGCCAATCGCCAGTCCCATAAGCAATTCAATCAGACTGAAACCCTGCTGCGGCATGAGCACTTCCTCCCTGAAGCATGAGGCCAGGCGCGATCCTTGCGCCGGGCAGGGCAAATCAACCGACGCGGGCCGGTTGAATGTTCTAGTTTGTAGAGGCAGGTATAGCCGACGGCAACGGAGGGCATCGATGAATCATCGTACAAAAGGTTTCACGCTGCCCGAGTTGTTGGCTGCGGTCGCCGTGCTGGTGATCCTTATCACCCTGGCGGTGCCGGGCTTCACCCGTTCGATCCAGAGCAGCAAGGCCGACACCGAAATGGGCGATCTGCAACGGGCGATCAACTATGCGCGGCTGGAGGCGATCGACCGCGGCGTGACCACGCGGCTGCGACCGAGCGCCGGTGGCAGCGTGTGGACCGGCGAGTTGTCGGTCTACGACGGTACTGGCACTCCGGCCAATGTATTGCGGGTTGTTCCGGCGATGAGCAGCGGCGCGACTCTGACGCTACCCTCAGGAGTCACCGCACTGGATTTCAACAATCTGGGCGGTCTGGCGGCCCCGTCGACGGCGGTGGTCATCAGTTACGTGCTGGGAACGCAAAGCAGGACGCTGAACGTGTGTCTGAACGGACGAATTCAATTGGGTGGAAGTTGCGGATGAGGGCAGGGAGTAAACAGGCACAGGAAGGCATGTCGCTGATCGAGGTGCTGGTCGCGTTGCTGATTCTGACTGTCGGCATATTGGGCGCGGCAGCCGTGCAGCTCAATGCACTGAAGTACACCGACAGTTCACGGATGACCAGCCAGGCCAGTTTCATCGCCTACGACATGATGGACCGCATCCGGGCCAACGCCGCCGCTGATTACACGGTCACGCCGCCGACCTCGGGCAACCTCAGTGTCGCCCGCGATCAGGACCTCTACGACTTCACCACCAACATCGTCAATTTCGGCGGGCCGACGGCCACCGGCACGATCACCCTCAATCAGCGGGTGTACACCATCACCATCAACTGGAATGACTCGCGAGCCGCGAATGCTCCCGGCACCACACGCAGCTTCGTTCTGAGGAGTCGCGCTGCGGTCGATCCGGTGGCCACGCCATGAAGTACTACAACCGTGGTTTCGGCCTGATCGAAATGCTCATCGCTTTAGCGCTCGGGCTGATCATCGTACTGGGAGTGGTACAGACGTTCCTCGCCGCGAAAAACACCTACGTCAGCCAGAATACGGCTGCGGCGATGCAGGAAGACGCACGTTTTGTGCTGAGCAAGATGATTCAGGAACTGCGCATGGTCGGCATGTTCGGCTGCCTTGGCAGCATTAACGATGCGAGTTCCGCAGGGGATTTCAATACAGCGCAGATCACTCCGATCAGTTGGGACAACAGCAACCTCAAGCTGACCCTGGTTACCGCCGACGTCGGCGGCAATGGCGGCACCCCGACCTGGACGGTGGTCTCCGATTGCCGCAACAGCGCCACGGCGTATACCGGGTTGCGCGCGGCAGCGAGCGGGCAGATCGCCTTTCCGATCCGCCGCCTGATCTACAGCTTCAGCAACAACCAGATCCTCATGGGCACCGGCAGCGGCACCCCGGCCCAGCAAGTGTTGGTGAACAACGTCAGCGCGTTCACCGTCACTTTCGGTCTGGCCACCTCCGCCACCGATGTCGCGGCGTCCTCTTACAGCAGCAACCCCAGCGATCCGGCGCGCATCCGCAGTGTGCGCCTGAGCCTGACCCTCACCGACCCGAACAATCGGGTGGCCAATCAAACCTTCAACGTGGTTGCCGCGTTGCGCAACCGCTTGCAGTGAGGGACGGCCGATGAGGATTTCTTTGCACCAGAGGCAAACCCAGCGCGGCATGGTGCTGCTGGTCAGTCTGGTGTTCCTGTTGTTGCTGACACTGGTCGGTCTGTCATCGATGCAGAGCGCCAACCTGCAGGAAAAAATGGCCGGCAGTGTCAGCCTGCGCAATCAATCGTTTCAGACTGCCGAGGCCGCGTTGCGCATCGGTGAGAGTGCGGTGCAACTGGACAGTTATTCGCTGGCCGTGTGTGCCAGCACCACACAATGTGCACCGCCGGCGGAGTCTTCGGTGGTCAGCGCGGCGGGGCTCAATTCGACCTCGGGGGTGACGTGGATCGCCGCCGGTAGCGGGTTCTATGGTGTGCAGAACATTGGCACCACTGTGACGGCGGTGAATGTGCCGAGCAACACCTCGGCGACCCTGTATCGAGTGACTGCGGTCGGCATCGCCGGCACTTCGCGAAGCGTGGTGGAGAGTGTCTATGCGAAGTATTGAGCGCTGCTGGACACTGTTGGCGGGCATGCTGCTGAGCTTGTATCTGGCGGCACCCGCGTATGCGTTCACCCCGTCCGACTCGCCACTCTTGAGCGCTGCAGCGGTGCCACCGAACGTGATGCTGCTGATCGATGATTCCGGGAGCATGAACAGCATCATTTATGCGGCAGGATTCGACCCGAACGTCGCGCGTATACCGGCACGGCAGTGCAATGCGTTCCTTGGGCTGTGCTCGGCATTGAATGCGCCAGCAATTACCGGCGATCCGGTGTTGTTATCGAGTCTGCCGACCTCTGGTTGTTCCGGCGGTGCCTTCGCCTTCTACAACAACAGCATTGCGCCTTTGTGCCTGAAACTGCCCGATCCGGTGGGTGGCGGCAACACCCGCTACACCGGGGACTACATCGCCTACGTGGTCGGGCTGGCGATCAACACCGGCACGCGCGACTTCACCACCGGGGCGATTCCCAACGACTACCGGATCAACGTGGCGCGCAACGTGTCCACCGCGCTGGTCACCAGCAACCGTACCTTGCGCATGGGCCTGTCGACCTTCAATCCGGTCAACAGTTATAACTCGGGCAACGGCGGTTACATCGCGCGATCGATCAGCGATCTGTCACCGGTGTCCGGCAGCGTGACCCAGGCGCAGGCCGACACCAACTACAACGCGCTGATTTCATCGATCAACGGCTTGAGTGCCGTGGCCAACACGCCGCTGGCGGAAACCTATTACGAAGTCACCCGCTACATGCGTGGCTTGGCGCCGTACTACAACAGCACGCCGACGACCTATACCAGTCCGATCCAGTACCGCTGCCAGAAGAACTACGGCGTGGTCATCACCGACGGCTTGCCGACTTTCGACCGAACCTTCCCGAGCAACGATCCGCTGGGCGGCAGTTTGCCAAACTGGGACGGCATCAACAATGACGGCAATAACCTCAATGGCGATAACGAAGGCAATACGCTGTACCTGGACGACATTGCCAAATTCGCCTTCGATATCGACATGCGCTCGACAGGGACTGACGCCGCCGGCAAAAGCTGGAACGCCGTGGATTTTCCCAAGCAGAACATGAACACCTACACCGTCGGTTTTACCGCGGACAACGACATGCTTTCGGATGCGGCCAGCTATGGACAGGGCAGGTATTACCAGGCGACCGACAGCACCGGTCTCAACACCGCACTGTCCTCGGCGTTGAGCGACATTACCTCCAAGGCTGGCTCCGGTGGCAGCGGCGTCACCAGCGGCACCACGCTGGCCAGTGGCACCAGTTATTTCCAGACCAGCTACGACCCAAAGGACTGGCGCGGTACAATCAAATCCTTCGGCTTCACCTCGGCCGGCGCGGTGAACACCTCGGCAGCCTTGTGGACGAGCGACACCACCATCATTCCGGGCGCGACGGCGCCGACCTACCAATCGTGGAACACCACCAGCAACACCGCCGTCACCCTGGCCTACGGCAACTTTTCCGCGGCCCAGCAGACCACGCTCAGCCAGAGCCTGCCTGGCGGCATCAGCGGCAGCGATCTGGTGGAATGGAGCAAGGGCACCAACAAGTCCGGACTGAAGGTGCGCAGCGTATTGCTCGGCGACATCATCAACTCGCCTTTGGTGCTGGCTTCGCCCGGTGACAAAACCGCCTCCGACCTCTCGGGCGACACCACCTACACCACGTACCTGACCACCAAAGCGGCGAACATGAACTCCAGTCTGGTGGTGAATGCCAATGACGGCTTCGTCAACGTGATCAACTCGGCCAACGGCACCCGGCGCTATGCCTACATGTCGTCCAGTGTGTTGCCGTCGTTGCGGCTGATTGCCGACCCTGCGTACATCAACGGCGTCAGCCACAAGTTTCTGGTGGACGGGCAGGTCGGTGTGTATGACGCGCAAATCAACAGCGCCTGGAAAACCCTGGCCATTGGCGGCACCGGTGCCGGCGGCAAAACCTTCTATGCATTGCAGCTGTTCGACGCGTCCGCTGGGAACGTCCTCAGCGCCCTGTGGGAAGTCAGCGCGCCCGCCACGGCGAACACCGCCAACGCTTTTAATGATCTGGGTTATGCCTATGCCCGGCCGGAAGTGGCACGCTTGGCCGATGGTCGCTGGGCGGCGTTCATCGCCAATGGCTATGGCAGCAGTTCCGGTGTGGCGGCGTTGTATGTGCTGGATGTGCGTGACGGTTCGTTGATCAAGAAAATCGTGATCGACAGCACCGAAACCACCAATGGTCTGTCGTCGGTGAAGCTCAAGGTCAATTCTTCGAACGTGGTCCAGGCTGCGTACGGAGGCGACTTGAAAGGGCGCTTGTGGAAATTCGACCTCAGCGCGACCACGACCGACAGCTGGGGCGTGGCGTTTTCCGGCAAACCGTTGTTCACCACGGCGGGCGGGGCGACCCAACCGATCACTGCGCAGCCGCTGTTGGCGGACAATTCGCTGGGGGGCAAACAGGTTTTCGTTGGCACCGGCAAATTCAACGAAACCGCCGACAAGACCAACAAGGATTTGCAGGCGTTTTATTCGGTATGGGATGCCGACGGTGGTTCCGGGCAACTGACGGTCAGCAGTTTGCAGGCGCAGGCAGTGACCGGGGTGTTCTCCGGCAGCACGGGGCAGTTCATCACCACCAGCCAGAACGACACGACTTATCCCGGGGAGAAGGGCTGGTATCTGCCTTTGGTGTACAACAACGTGCTGACCGGTGAACGAGTCATCAATCAGGCCAGCCTGGTGCTGGGGCGTATCGTGTTTACCACCGCCAGTGTCGACACCACGGACCCGTGTGCCAGTTTCGGTACCGGCAAACTGGTCGAACTCGATGCGTTCAGCGGTAAGATGCTCAACTACGCGGTGCTCGATACCAACGCCGATGGTGTGGTCGACAGCAACGACACGATTTCCAGCGGCGTGGTGTTCACCGGCGGGATCCCGACCCTGAACGCCATCGTCAACGGCGCGACGCGCAAGATCGTCAACGATTCCAGTGGCAGCGTCACCACGCTGGTGGAAAAATCCGGCGGCGGCAGCCGTCGTATCATGTGGCGACAAATACAGTAAGTGAGAGTTTGAGGCATGCGCAGATTCAACCGAGGCTTCACCCTGATCGAAATCATGATTGTGATTGCGATCATCGGGATCATCATCACCATCGCCGCACCGAGCTACACCGAATACCTGAAAAAGGGGCGGCGCGCCGAGGTGGTCTCGCTGCTTTCGGAACAGGCGCAGATCCTCGAGCGTTTCTATACGAAGAACAACGTCTACACCGGCATTACCGGCCTGAGCACGGGCAATGATTTCTACACCGTCACCCCGACGATCGCCGACCAGACCTTCCTGCTGACCGCCACCCGCAAGGCTGGTACCGCCATGGCGACCGACAAGTGCGGGGACTTCACCCTGACCAACACCGGCGTCAGAAGCATGAACAACGCTACCACCGGGCTGACCACCAAGGATTGCTGGGGCCGCTGAGGTACTTTCTTTCAGGCGCCCTTTGCGCCCACTGTCTTTTTTACGGTTGGATCAAACATGACCAGGCAACAGCAAGTGGTGATTGTCGGTGGCGGGGTGATTGGCCTGCTGACCGCCTACAACCTCGCCTCCGAAGTGCGCAGCGTGGTGCTGCTGGATCGCTCGAATGTCGGCCAGGAATCGTCCTGGGCCGGTGGCGGCATCGTTTCCCCGCTGTACCCGTGGCGCTACAGCCCGGCAGTCACCGCGCTGGCGCATTGGTCGCAGGATTTTTATCCACAGCTGGGCGAGCGCCTGTTTGCCGATACCGGCGTTGATCCCGAAGTGCACACCACCGGCCTGTACTGGCTGGACCTGGACGATGAAGCCGAGGCGCTGGCCTGGGCCGAGCGGGAAAACCGTCCGCTGCGGGCTGTGGATATCTCGGCAGCACACGACGCCGTCCCGGTGCTGGGCGGCGGATTTTCGCGGGCGATCTACATGGCCGATGTGGCCAATGTCAGAAACCCGCGTCTGGTGAAGTCGCTGAAAGCGGCGTTACTGGCGCTGCCGAACGTGACCCTTCACGAGCAATGCGAAGTCAGCGGATTTGTCCGCGAGGGCGAGAAGGTCGTTGGCGTTGAGACGTCCAAGGGCCTGATCAGCGGCGACCAGGTGGTACTGACGGCCGGAGCATGGAGCGGTGATCTGCTCAAGACCCTGGACCTGACCCTGCCGGTGGAACCGGTCAAAGGCCAGATGATTCTCTACAAGTGCGCGGCGGATTTCCTGCCGAGCATGGTGCTGGCCAAGGGGCGTTATGCGATTCCACGTCGTGACGGGCACATTCTGATCGGCAGTACCCTGGAGCATGAAGGCTTCGACAAGACCCCGACCGATGTCGCGCTGGAGAGCCTCAAGGCGTCGGCGATCGAGCTGTTGCCGGCGCTGGCGGAGGCCGAAGTGGTGGGGCATTGGGCGGGTTTGCGCCCGGGTTCGCCGGAGGGGATTCCTTACATCGGGCGAGTGCCGGGCTTTGACGGCTTGTGGCTGAACTGCGGGCATTACCGCAACGGGCTGGTGCTGGCGCCGGCGTCATGCCAGTTGTTTGCCGATGTGATGCTGGGGCGGGCGCCGATTATTGATCCGGCGCCGTATGCACCTGAAGGCCGGTTTTAAGGCAAAAGCAAAAGATCGCAGCCTGCGACAACTCCTATAGGAAACGCATTCCAGGGTAGGAGCTGGCGCAGGCTGCGATCTTTTAACGGCTCAATCCAGGCCGAGTTTCTTCAGCCTGTAGCGCATCGACCGAAACGACAGACTCAACCGCTGCGCCGCTGCCGTGCGATTCCAGCGCGTTTCCTCCAGCGCTTGCAGGATCAGTTTGCGCTCGACGTTCTCCAGATAATCCTCAAGGTTGTCGACCTGCGTCAGGTCGGCAATACCGCCCTCGACCGTGCAATTCCCTTCGCTCAGGCGCAGATCCTCAGCCTCGATTACCTGGTTTTCGCACAGCGTGTGCGCACGTTCGAGGACATTCTCCAGTTCCCGTACATTCCCCGGAAAGCGGTAGCTCTTCAGCGCCACAAGCGCCTGCGGGTGCAGACGGGCAGCCGGCTGGCCGCTGCCGCTGGCCAGGCGCTGGAGCATGTGCGCGGCCAGTACTTCGATGTCGTCGCGTCGTTCGCGCAGAGACGGCACCCGTAGCTCGATCACGTTCAACCGGTAATACAGGTCCTGGCGAAAGCGTTCGGCGGCGACTTCTGCTTCGAGATCCTTGTGCGTGGCGCAAAGAATGCGCACGTCGACCACGGTTTCCTGCTGGCCGCCGATGCTGCGCACGGCTTTTTCCTGAATCGCCCGCAGCAGTTTTACTTGCATCGACAGTGGCAGGTCCGCCACTTCGTCGAGAAACAGGGTGCCACCTTGCGCGGCCTGAAACAGGCCTGGTTTGTCGTCCACTGCGCCGGTGAAGCTGCCTTTGCGATGCCCGAAAAACTCGCTCTCCATCAGCTCCGACGGAATCGCTCCGCAATTGACTGGCACAAACGGCTGTTGAGCGCGCGGCCCCTGTTCGTGGATCAGTCGCGCGACCAGCTCTTTGCCGCTGCCGGATTCGCCGCTGATATAAACCGGTGCCTGACTGCGGGCTAGCTTGTCGATTTGTTTGCGCAAAGCGCGCATCGGCGGCGAGTCGCCCAGCAGTCGGCGGTCGATCGACGTAACGCTGCCGCCGGTGGCAGGCATGCGCAGCGCGGTGTTGACCAGTTCTCGCAGGCGCGTGAGGTCAACCGGTTTGGTGAGAAAGTCGAAGGCCCCGGCCTTCAGGGCGTTGATTGCGGTTTCCAGGCTGCCGTATGCGGTGATCATCGCCACCGGCACTTGTGGATGACGTTGCTGGATGTGCTGCACCAGCTCCAGCCCTGTGCCGTCCGGCAGGCGCATGTCGGTCAGGCACAGGTCGAACGCAGTGCGCTGCAACAGCGCCTGGGCTTCGCCGAGGTTGCGCGCGCTGAAGGTGTCGAGTTTCATCCGTCCCAGGGTGATTTCCAGGAGTTCGCGGATATCCGGCTCGTCGTCGACGATGAGGATTTTTTGCCGTGGGCTCGTGTTCAACTTTGTTTCCGTCCGTGAGCAAAGGTGATGCGAAAGCAGCCGCCGCCTTGGCGTGGTTTGAAGTCTAGGCGCGCCTGGTTGCTTTCGCACAGCTCACGGGACAGATAAAGACCAAGGCCGGTGCCCTGGCTGCTGGTGGTGAAGAATGGTTCGAACAGATGCGGTTGTTGATCCAGCGGCACGCCGGGACCGTTGTCCTGGACTTCGAGCACCGCCAGCTGGCTGCCGGGGTCGATGAACAGCGCCAGCCAGACTTCGGCCGGATCATGCAGCAGAGCGCTGTGGCGCCAGCCATTGCGTAACAGATTGTCGAGAATCTGCGTGAGCTGGTCCGGGTCCATCAGCGTGACGAAGTCCCCGGAATTGATCTGCAAATGAATCGATTGCCGATCATTGGCCTGTTCGCGGCTCTCGGCGACGAACTGTTCCAGCCACGGCTTGAGATCCAGGCGTTGCGGTGCACTCTGCTGGCGACGCGACAGTTGCAGGACGTTTTCGATGACTCGGTTCATGCGCTGGGAGTGGTCTTGAATGATCTGCGTCAGACGCCGATCCGCGCTATCGAGTTCCTCGGACTCGGCCAATAGCTGTGCGGCGTGACTGATGGCGCCCAGCGGATTGCGGATTTCATGGGAGATGCCGGCGGTCAGGCGCCCTAGCGCGGCGAGCTTGAGTTGCTGGGCCTGCTGTGCGACGTGCGCCAGATCTTCGAGAAACACCAGGGTTTGCTGGTTGGGGCTCTGGTCGAGGGCGATGAAGTTCGGTTGCAGCTCCAGGCCATTGCCGGGAATCTTCAGGCTCTGCGGGCGCAGCGTGGGATTGTTCAGCCATAACTGCAGGCGATCGACCAAGGGCTTGGAGTAGTCGTCGATCAGATGGCCTTCAAGGTGCGACTGGGCCAGCAGACTTTTGGCGCTGTGATTGGCCAGTTGCACCCGGCGTTGGTCGTCGAGCACCAGGATGCCGGTGCGCATGCGTTGCAGAATCAGGGCGTTGAGGGCTTCGAGGCTAATGACTTCGCTGGCGCGCTGCTCGGCGAGGTGCTCGCTGACTTCCAGGCGCCGGACCAGGCCCCGGACCAGCAGCGATGCAGCAAAACACAGGGCGCCGAGGGTGCCGGCCTGCAGGTAGTCATTGGCACTCAGCGGATGGCTGAAACTCAGCAGGAAACTTGATCCGACAATCCCGAGTGCGCCAATGGCGGCAATCAGCAGGCCGATGCGGCGGCGCAGCAGGGTGTTACTGATCGCCACCGAAACAATCAGCAGGTTGCCGATGGCACTGCCCACGCCGCCCGCTGCGTAGAACAACCCGCACAGCAGCAGAACATCCACCAGCGCCAGGCTGAACAGTTGCGTCGGCCGCCGGGTATTTTCCAGAAACACCACCAACAGGATGTTCAGCACCAGATACAACCAGCTGCCGCTGCGCAGCAGATCGTCGTCGGCCGACGTCAGCAGGCGGTTGTCCATGTTGCTGGAGATCAGCAACACCAGCGTGATGCCGACGCTTAAACGGTAGAGATGATAAAGGCGCAGCAGGCGCTGAGCCTGTTTACGGTCAGCGTTGGCGGCCTCAGCGATCACTGGAGCCTGGGCCTTGCTCAAGGTGAGCCTGGCTGCAATACCATTGTTGCTGAAGGTTCAGCGCACGATCACGGGGCAGGTGCACGCCGCAATGGGCGCAGCGCACCATCGGCGCGGCGTCTTGCTCGCGGGGCGATTGTGCAGGCGAGGCGGGCGCCTTGAATTTGCGCCACAGCCATACCGCAGCGAAAATCAGGACAATCCAGAACAGTAAACGAAGCATGATGGGCGGCTTTTCGGCTAATGATTCGGCAGTTTAGCCAAGGAGCCGGCAGGCGCACAGACTATTAATGCGCAGCCACAAAAAAGGGAGATCCGCAGATCTCCCTTTTCTGTACATCCGGTGTGATCAGTCGAACACGCCGAAGGTCATGTAGCTGAACCACGAACGGTCGGTGTTGCTCGACTCGGGCTCCGGCTCTTCGATCACGTCGCCGTTTTCGTCTTTAGGCTTGAGCTCGTTCGGGATCGCATCTTTCGCGTCCTGGAACTGCTTCTGCACGTCCTGGTTGGCGCGGGTTTCTCCCGGCGGCAGCGGTGGACGCGATTCGATCAGGCCCAGGGTGGCCTTGCTCAGGAACGAACGGTTGTCGGATTCGGCAACCGAAGGCACGAACTGGCCGTCCTGCAGGCTTGGGTGGTTCGGGTAGTTGAGCTTCAGCGTTTCCAGGCTGGTGGCGGCCAGTTCGTCCAGGTGCAGACGCTGGTAAGCCTCGGTCATCACCGCCAGGCCGTCGCCGACCGATGGGGTTTCCTGGAAGTTTTCCACTACGTAACGGCCACGGTTGGCGGCAGCAACGTACGCCTGACGGGTCAGGTAGTAGTCGGCCACGTGGATTTCGTAGGCCGCCAGCAGGTTGCGCAGGTAGATCATGCGCTGCTTGGCGTCCGGCGCGTAGCGGCTGTTCGGGTAGCGGCTGGTCAGCTGGGCGAACTCGTTGTACGAGTCGCGGGCAGCGCCCGGGTCACGCTTGGTCATGTCCAGCGGCAGGAAGCGCGCCAGCAGGCCGACGTCCTGGTCGAACGAGGTCAGGCCCTTGAGGTAGTAGGCGTAGTCCACGTTCGGGTGCTGTGGGTGCAAACGGATAAAACGCTCGGCGGCGGATTTGGCAGCTTCCGGCTCGGAGTTTTTATAGTTGGCGTAAATCAGTTCAAGCTGTGCCTGATCCGCGTAGCGACCGAACGGATAGCGCGACTCCAGAGCCTTCAGCTTGGCTGTGGCGCTGGTATAGCTGTTGTTGTCCAGGTCGGTCTGAGCCTGCTGGTACAGCTCGGCTTCGCTCAGGTTTTCGTCGACGACTTCCTTCGATGAGCAAGCAGCGGTCAATGCGAGGATGGCGATCAGCAGCAGGTGTTTCACTTGCATGGCGGCTTGCGTCCCTATGACGGCCGCTGTCTTGGGCGGGGCCGTCCTGTTATGATGAGCGCCCCGTTGAAAAGCCTCGGGGCAAAAGACGCCGTATTTAACCACAAGCGCGCAGCCGAAACCAAAGGCTGTGCCGACGCCCAGTCAGAGCATGTCCGATAAAATTGAACTTCGCGCAGAGGTGCCGTCCGATTTGGGCGGCCAACGCCTCGATCAAGTCGCCGCCCAACTCTTCGCTGAGCACTCACGCTCGCGCCTTTCCGCCTGGATCAAAGAAGGTCGCCTGACTGTGGACGGGGCGGTCATCCGCCCGCGCGACATCGTGCATGGCGGTGCCATCCTTGAGCTGACTGCCGAGCAGGAAGCCCAGGGCGAGTGGATCGCCCAGGACATCGAGCTCGACATCGTCTATGAAGACGACGACATCCTGGTGATCAACAAGCCTGCGGGCCTGGTGGTGCACCCGGCTGCCGGCCATGCCGATGGCACCTTGCTCAACGCTTTGCTGCACCACGTGCCGGACATCATCAATGTCCCGCGCGCCGGTATCGTGCATCGTCTGGACAAGGACACCACCGGTCTGATGGTGGTGGCCAAGACCATTCAGGCGCAGACCAAGCTCGTTGCCCAGCTGCAAAGCCGCAGCGTCAGCCGGATCTACGAGTGCATCGTGATCGGCGTGGTCACCGCCGGGGGCAAGATCAACGCCCCGATCGGTCGTCACGGCCAGCAGCGCCAGCGTATGGCCGTGATGGAAGGCGGTAAGCCGGCCGTCAGTCACTACCGCGTGCTGGAGCGTTTCCGTTCCCACACCCATGTGCGGGTAAAACTGGAAACCGGCCGGACCCACCAGATCCGCGTGCACATGTCGCACATCAACTTCCCGTTGGTCGGCGATCCGGCGTACGGCGGTCGTTTCCGCATTCCGCCCGCCGCGAACCCGACCATGGTCGAGTCGCTCAAGCACTTCCCGCGTCAGGCCCTGCACGCGCGCTTCCTTGAGCTGGATCATCCGACCACTGGTGAACGCATGAGCTGGGAATCGCCGCTGCCGGAAGATTTCGTCTGGTTGCTGACCCTGCTCAAGCAGGATCGCGAGGCATTCGTCGGATGAACTGGCTGACGCCGGACTGGCCTGCGCCGGCCAGCGTCAAGGCCTGTGTCACCACCCGCGAGGGGGGTGTCAGCGAGGCGCCGTTCGACAGCCTCAATCTGGGGGATCATGTCGATGATCGCCCGGAAGCGGTGGCCGAGAATCGTCGGCGTCTGACCGATCACTTCTCTATAAAGCCTGCCTGGTTGCAGCAAGTGCACGGGATTGCCGTGGCCCATGCTGATCCGGGCGTGGTGGCCAGCGCTGACGCCAGCTGGACGGACACCCCGGGCATTGCCTGCGCGGCGATGACGGCAGATTGTCTGCCGGCGTTGTTCTGCGATCGTGCCGGCACTCGCGTGGCGGCGGCTCATGCCGGTTGGCGCGGGTTGGCGGCAGGTGTGCTGGAAGCCACCCTCGATCACCTCGATACGGCTCCGGCCGACGTAATGGTCTGGCTCGGCCCGGCCATCGGTCCGAAAGCCTTTGAAGTCGGCCCGGAAGTACGCGAAGTCTTCGTCAATCAACTCCCCGAAGCGGCATCCGCCTTCGTCCCTAGCCACAATGCTGGCAAGTTCATGGCCGACATCTACCTGCTGGCGCGCCTGCGTCTGGCTGAGCGAGGTGTCACTGCGGTTTATGGTGGCGGTTTCTGCACCGTGACCGATCCGCGCTTCTTTTCTTACCGCCGTGCGTCGCGCACCGGCCGGTTTGCCTCTCTGGTTTGGCTCACCCGCTAAGCTTGTCTGATCTACATCAATCTCCCGACGCTTGAATCTCTCAGAATCGACCGCATCTACAGTGGTATCTGGCAGGTTTCTTTATTCAGGATGGTTTTTAGGTCCGGCCTGCTCAAAAGGAAGGTGACCCATGCGTATAGACCGTTTAACCAGCAAACTTCAGTTGGCGTTGTCCGACGCCCAATCCTTGGCCGTCGGCCACGATCATCCGGCCATCGAGCCGGCGCACTTGATGCAAGCGATGCTTGAACAGCAGGGTGGTTCGATCAAACCTCTGCTGATGCAAGTAGGCTTCGACGTCAACAGCCTGCGAAAAGAGCTGACCAAAGAGCTCGACCAATTACCGAAAATCCAGAACCCGACAGGCGACGTCAACATGTCGCAGGATCTGGCGCGCCTGCTCAATCAGGCCGATCGTCTGGCCCAGCAGAAGGGCGACCAGTTCATTTCCAGTGAGCTGGTGTTGCTCGCCGCGATGGACGAGAACAGCAAACTCGGCAAATTGCTGCTCGGTCAGGGCGTGAGCAAGAAAGCCCTGGAAAACGCGATCAACAACCTGCGTGGTGGTGAGGCGGTCAATGACGCCAACCATGAGGAGTCGCGTCAGGCACTGGACAAGTACACCGTTGACCTGACCAAGCGCGCCGAAGATGGCAAGCTCGATCCGGTGATCGGCCGTGACGACGAAATTCGCCGCACCATCCAGGTTCTGCAACGCCGCACCAAGAACAACCCGGTGCTGATCGGTGAGCCTGGCGTGGGTAAAACCGCGATTGCCGAAGGTCTGGCCCAGCGCATCATCAACGGCGAAGTGCCGGACGGTCTCAAGGGCAAACGTCTGCTGTCGCTGGACATGGGCGCGCTGATTGCCGGTGCCAAGTATCGCGGCGAGTTCGAAGAGCGCCTCAAGTCGCTGCTCAATGAGCTGTCCAAGCAAGAAGGGCAGATCATCCTGTTCATCGACGAACTGCACACCATGGTCGGCGCTGGTAAGGGCGAAGGCTCGATGGATGCTGGCAACATGCTCAAACCGGCACTGGCGCGCGGCGAGCTGCATTGCGTCGGCGCGACCACGCTCAACGAGTACCGCCAATATATAGAGAAGGATGCGGCGCTTGAGCGGCGTTTCCAGAAAGTCCTGGTGGACGAGCCGAGCGAAGAAGACACCATCGCCATCCTGCGTGGCCTCAAGGAGCGTTATGAGGTTCACCACAAGGTGGCGATCACCGACGGCGCGATCATCGCCGCTGCCAAGCTCAGCCATCGCTACATCACTGACCGGCAGTTGCCGGACAAGGCCATCGACCTGATCGACGAGGCCGCCAGCCGTATCCGCATGGAGATCGACTCCAAGCCGGAAGTGCTGGATCGTCTGGAGCGTCGCCTGATTCAGTTGAAGGTCGAATCCCAGGCACTGAAGAAAGAAAGCGATGAAGCGGCGATGAAGCGCCTGGAAAAACTTCAGGAAGAAATTGTCCGCCTCGAACGTGAGTACTCGGATCTGGAAGAAATCTGGAACTCGGAAAAAGCCGAGGTGCAGGGTTCTGCGCAGATTCAGCAAAAGATCGAGCAATCGCGTCAGGAGCTGGAAGCCGCACGCCGTAAAGGCGACCTCAACCGCATGGCCGAATTGCAGTACGGGGTGATCCCGGATCTGGAGCGCAGCCTGCAAATGGTCGACCAGCACGGCAAGAGCGAAAACCAGTTGCTGCGCAGCAAGGTGACCGAAGAGGAAATCGCCGAAGTCGTTTCGAAGTGGACCGGTATTCCGGTTTCGAAAATGCTCGAAGGCGAGCGCGACAAGCTGATGAAAATGGAAAGCCTGTTGCACCAGCGCGTGATCGGTCAGGACGAGGCGGTAGTGGCCGTGGCCAACGCGGTACGGCGTTCCCGTGCCGGGCTGGCGGATCCGAATCGTCCGAGCGGCTCGTTCATGTTCCTCGGCCCGACCGGTGTCGGTAAAACCGAGCTGTGCAAGGCGCTGGCCGAATTCCTCTTTGATACGGAAGAGGCGATGGTGCGGATCGACATGTCCGAGTTCATGGAGAAACATTCCGTGGCGCGGCTGATCGGTGCGCCACCGGGCTACGTCGGCTACGAGGAGGGCGGTTACCTGACCGAAGCGGTGCGTCGCAAGCCTTACTCGGTGATTCTGCTGGACGAGGTCGAGAAGGCTCACCCGGACGTGTTCAACATCCTGCTGCAGGTGCTGGAGGATGGGCGTCTGACTGACAGCCACGGGCGCACGGTGGATTTCCGCAATACCGTGATCGTCATGACCTCGAACCTCGGTTCGTCGCAGATCCAGGAGCTGGTGGGTGACCGTGAGGCGCAGCGTGCAGCGGTGATGGACGCGCTGACCAGCCACTTCCGTCCCGAGTTCATCAACCGGGTCGATGAAGTGGTGATCTTCGAGCCATTGGCGCGGGATCAGATCGCGGGCATTACCGAGATCCAGCTGGGCCGTCTGCGCAGTCGTCTGGCCGAGCGCGAGCTGAAGCTGGAACTCAGCCCGGAAGCGATGGACAAGCTGATTGCCGTCGGTTACGACCCGGTCTATGGCGCACGTCCACTCAAGCGTGCGATCCAGCGCTGGATCGAAAACCCGTTGGCGCAGTTGATCCTGTCGGGGCATTTCATGCCGGGCGAGACGGCAACCGGCAAAGTGGTGAACGACGAAATCGTTTTCGACTGAGCCTCAATGCCAATGAAATAAGGAAGGCCTCGCTTTGTGAGGCCTTTTTTTCGTTAGGCTGTTGAACTCTAAGGAAAAGGCTTGTAAAGTGCGCCCCGCAGTCAGTCACCGGCAGCGTTTCAACCCACTGGGTTGAAAACTGAAATAAGTTGCAAATCATTAACTTGAAAGCAATTTAGGGGGTTGACAGAGGTGTTCTAGGTTGTAGAATAGCGCGCCTCAGACACACGAACGCAGCGATGCGAAAACGGTGTCGAGAAGCTTCAAGTTTCACCGTTGTAAATTGAAATATGTAGTTCCGTGATAGCTCAGTCGGTAGAGCAAATGACTGTTAATCATTGGGTCCCAGGTTCGAGTCCTGGTCACGGAGCCAATTTCAAACCGGGGTATAGCGCAGTCCGGTAGCGCGCCTGCTTTGGGAGCAGGATGTCAGGAGTTCGAATCCCCTTACCCCGACCATTTTTGGGTCGTTAGCTCAGTTGGTAGAGCAGTTGGCTTTTAACCAATTGGTCGTAGGTTCGAATCCCACACGACCCACCATTTTTGAAACCAGTTAACACTGGGATCGAATCTTAAGATCAGAGGCCAAAAGCGCTGATCGAAGAAGGCGATCTTTGAAAGGTCGCCTTTTTTTTACCGGGGTATAGCGCAGTCCGGTAGCGCGCCTGCTTTGGGAGCAGGATGTCAGGAGTTCGAATCCCCTTACCCCGACCATATTAAAAATCCTCGTATCGAAAGATACGGGGATTTTTTTTGCCCTCGCGAAAGACAAATCCCTTCAAGTCATCGTACAACTTGCCGATAGCCCGCTAACGAGAGGGGACTGCCGCGGTTCGCCCCTTCTATCTGCCAATAAAAGAATAAGGGCGTTCGTCATGTTGCTTCGTCAGTTGAATATTGCTCCACGTGCCGCACTGGGTTTTGCCCTGATCGCAGTATTGGTGGCGTTGCTTGGCGTCTTTGCATTGGGACAGATGTCGAGTATCCGCGACAGTGAAGTCGCGGTGGAGAGTCAGTGGCTGCCCAGCATTCGCGGCGGTGACGAGATTCGTGAGTTGATGTTGCGGATCCGCACGATTTCCCTGCGCATGGCGCTTGATCAGGATCCGAAGAGTATCGCGACGTACCGCAGCCAGATGGACACTCGTGACAAGGAGCTGAGCGAGAAGATCGCCGCCTACGACAAACTGGTGATTACGCCGCAAGGCCAGCAGCTCTATGACCAGTTTAAAAAAACTTTCGCGGCGTATCGTACCGGGATCGCGCAATCCTTCACCCTTGCCGATCAAGGCAAGCGTGACGAACTGACCCGGCTGCTGTTGATTGATATGAAAACCGTGGTCGACGGCTCTGGCAAGCAACTCAATGACCTGGCGGACCTGTTCGCGAAACAGGTTGCCGCTGAAAGCCAGAAATCCGCCGACCATTACCAGACGTCGCGCACCATCGTCAGTCTGTTCATCGCGCTGGCGGCGCTGGCCACGGTGGCGCTGGCCATGTTTCTCACCCGCAGCATCGTCCATCCGTTGAGCACAGCAGTGGGCGCCGCAGAAAGCGTGGCCCGTGGCGATCTGACCCGACCGATTGAAACCCACGGCAACGATGAGGTCAGCCGTTTGCTCAAAGCGCTGGCGACCATGCAGCAGAACTTGCGGGAAACGCTGCTAGGCATCAGCGGTTCGGCCACGCAACTGGCGAGCGCTGCCGATGAACTCAATGCGGTGACACTCGACAGCACACAAGGCCTGCAACAACAGAACAACGAAATCGAACAGGCAGCCACAGCGGTCAATGAAATGACCACGGCCGTTGAAGAAGTCGCTCGCAATGCCGTGTCGACGTCCGATGCCACCCGTCAATCCAGTGAGTCGGCGCAACTGGGGCAGGCGCGGGTCAGTGAAACAGCCACGGCCATCAATGCGCTGGCCGGCGATGTACAGCACACAGGCGAGTTGGTGCAATCGTTGGCCAACCAGTCACAGGACATCGGCAAAGTACTGGATGTCATCCGTGCCATTGCCGAGCAGACCAACCTGCTGGCGCTCAATGCGGCCATCGAGGCGGCCCGCGCAGGGGAGAGCGGAAGAGGTTTTGCGGTGGTCGCCGATGAGGTTCGGGCGCTGGCCTATCGCACGCAGCAATCGACTCAGGAGATCGAGCAGATGGTGCAGGGCATGCGCAGTGGTTCGAGCCTGGCGCTGGATTCGATGCAGGCCAGTGCTGCACGGGCCACTACCACGTTGGCGTTGGCTGAGCGCGCCGGGGAGGCGCTGGAAACCATCACCGCTTCGGTGCATGAGATCCATGAGCGCAATCTGGTGATCGCCAGTGCCGCCGAAGAGCAGGCACAAGTTGCGCGGGAAGTGGATCGCAATCTGGTCAACATTCGCGACCTGTCGGTACGCTCGGCGGCGGGTGCCGATCAGACCAGTGCGTCGAGTCACGAACTGTCGCAACTGGCCAACGCGCTGCAAGGCATGGTGCGGCGCTTTCAGCTGTAATCGACAGCCAAAAAAGACGGGTGGAGATCCACTGCAGGAGTAAGCCTGCTCGCGATAGCGGTCTGTCATTCACCGCTTCGTTGCCTGAACCACCGTCATCGCGAGCAGGCTCACTCCTACATTTATTGCCGTCGTCTGCTGATTTTGCGGGCAGCGCAAAACAGTGTGGGAGCGTGGCTTGCCCGCGAAAGCGCCGGATCAGTCGACATCTTCGCCGACTGACCGACCGCTATCGCGGGCAAGCCAGCTCCCACAGGTTTTGGTTTTAGTGCAGCTTCAGGCGTGGCTCGGTCCCGCGACCGATCTTGCTGCCCAGCATTAGCATCGCCGTGCGGAACGGCCCGTACAGCGCCATCTGGTGCATGCGGTACAGCGACACGTAAAACATCCGCGCCAGCCAGCCCTCCAGCATCACGCTGCCGGTCAGGTTGCCCATCAAGTTACCCACAGCCGAAAAACGCGACAGCGAAATCAGCGAGCCGTAGTCGGTGTACTTGTACTCCGGCAGGGATTTGCCTTCGATGCGCAGCTTCAGCGATTTGGCCAGCAGCGACGCCTGTTGGTGCGCGGCTTGCGCACGCGGCGGCACGTTGCGGTCCGAACCCGGTTGCGGGCAGGCCGCGCAGTCGCCGAAGGCGAAGATGTTTTCATCGCGAGTGGTCTGCAGCGTCGGCAGCACCTGCAGCTGATTGATGCGGTTGGTTTCCAGGCCGTCGATGTCCTTGAGGAAACCCGGCGCACGAATACCCGCTGCCCAGACTTTCAGGCTGGCCTTGATCACATTGCCATCGGCAGTGATCAGGCTGTCGGCCGTCACTTCGCTGACCGCCGCGTTGGTCATCACATTGACCCCGAGTTTCTCCAGGGTTTTGTGTACCGGTCCGCTGATGCGCTCCGGCAGGGCTGGCAACACCCGTGGGCCGGCTTCGATCAGAGTGATGTGCATGTTTTCCGGTTTGATCCGGTCCAGACCGTATGCCGCCAGCTCATGCGCCGCGTTGTGCAATTCTGCCGCCAGTTCGACACCGGTGGCGCCGGCACCGACGATGGCCACACTGATCTGCTCGACCACATCGGTCTGCCCGGCATGGGCGCGCAGGTAGTGGTTGAGCAACTGCTGGTGGAAGCGCTCGGCCTGTTTGCGGGTGTCGAGGAACAGGCAGTGCTGTGCTGCGCCCTGGGTGCCGAAATCGTTGGTGGTGCTGCCGACGCTGATCACCAGCGTGTCATAGGCCACTTCCCGCGCCGGGACCAGCTCTACGCCGTTTTCGTCGTAGGTGGCCGCCAACTGGATTTTTTTCTGCGCGCGATCGAGCCCGCTCATGCGCCCCAGCTGGAACTCGAAGTGGTTCCATTTTGCCTGGGCAACATAGTTGAGTTCGTCTTCGGAAGAGTTCAGCGATCCGGCGGCCACCTCGTGCAGCAGTGGTTTCCAGATGTGCGTCAGGTTCGCGTCGACCAGCATCACACTGGCTGTGCCGCGTTTGCCCAGAGTCTTACCCAGACGGGTAGCCAGCTCCAGACCGCCGGCGCCGCCGCCGACAATAACAATACGATGGGACATGGGGATAACTCGCAAGGTTTTTAAAGGAAATCGGTGCGGTTACCCGAGCGAGCGCGAGGCAGCTCATAGCGTCAGGTAACTGATAAGTCGGCTCAGCAGGCCCAGACCAATGGTCACTGCCAGCACCAGCACCAGAAGCATCCACGGCCGGAAAGGCCGGCGCTCGACTCGGTGTTGGGACAATTGCAGGTACTCTTCGACATGCTTCTGGTCTTCGGGTTTCAGGCGGCTGGTCATAAAGGCCTCGTCAGGTAGACGTTGCTGAAGGTGGGGACGCTACAGCGGTTTTATCCCGGGTTGAACGCAGCATAGCCACTGGCCGGAACCGGTTCGACAGAAACACCGTCGTTGAGGCGAATGATCCCGCTTTGTAACACTCGTGCGGTAATTCCGCCATGCCCGCGTACCGCCTGAAAGGTGCCGGGGCCGAGGTTGTTTTGCAGGCGTGCGCAGGGCTGACACCAACCGGTGGTTTCGAAAATTGCCTGGCCGATGCGAAAGCGCCGGCCCTTGAGGCTGAACAGATTGATGCCGCTGATAACCAGATTGCGCCGCAGATCTTCAGGCCTCACGGGTTGATCTTCAGGCCGGCCCATCAACGCACTGATGACCGCCAGGTGTTCGAACTGAATCAGTGTGACCTGCCGCGCGTTACGCGCTCCGGGGCGGGCGTGATCGCCGGTCAACCCAGCCTCGAGCCGTGCCTCGACGGCATCGAGTTCGAGCATCGGCCCACGGGACTCCGGGCGCACGCCGATCCAGCGCACGCGGCCGGTCTGCGGGACGTCGGCGATCAACTGCTGCAGCGGCGTCACAGGCTGATCCCGACATCGAAGACGATGCTGCGTCCCAGGTTGCTGCGCAGGAAATCCGGCGCATCGGGATGGGCGAACAGCACCCGGGCGAACGTCGGGCCGACCAGCGACAGCGAACGCCAGCCCTGGCGCAGATATTCGGTGGGCGGTGGAAAGTGGCTGTTCAGATCCAGCACTTCGCGCTTGAGGCTGGCGAAGGCGATGATGTCCAGTTCGCCCAGATCCATGCCGCGTTCCTTGTAGTTGTGTGCTTTTTTGCGCAAGGTCGGCGCCAGTCGCAACAGGAACTCATTGGCCGGGATCCGCCGGGGCTTGGCTTCACGGCGCACCAGTTGGCTGAGCGAGAATGCGCTGCGCCGCCGCTGCAATTCGTCGCGCCATTCGTCGTTGAGCCGACGTCCCTCATCGAGGACGAAGAACACTTCGAAATTGGCGTCGCGAAACAGCACGTCGGGCGGCTCGCCGGCGGGGGCGAACTCGTCGGCGCGATAAGGAATGTTCAAGCCTTGCAGCAGGCGCTGGCAGACCCAACGCTCACGCTCCCATTTGCGGGCATTGGACAGGAACGCGTTGGCTTGCTCGGCCGCGATGGTCAGCAGGCGTAAATAATCTGAGTCATCCATATGCCCAAGCTTAGCGTTCAAATGCGACAAGCAGAAAGCACCATGCGGCAAAGAGCATCAGTGGGCAGGCGGAAAGGGCGGTGTAGACTGATGAAAACCGTCCATTAATGCCGAATCGAGGGGATTGAACGTGAGATATCGCTGGCTGTTGCTGTTGGCTGTTGTTCCGCTGTGGGCCCAGGCGCTTGAAATCGGCGAACGGCTGGCACCCTGGACGCTGCTGGATCAGTACGATCAAGCGTTCACCCTCGATAACCGCACCACGACGCTGCTGGTGGCGCGCGACATGGACGGTGCCAAGCTGATCAAGCAGGCGTTGAAAGACCAGCCCAAAGGCTATCTGGAAGCGCGCCACGCCGTGTTTGTCGCCGACATCCAGCGCATGCCGGCGCTGATCGCGAAGATGTTTGCGGTTCCGGCCATGCGTGACTACAGCTATCGGGTCATGCTCGACCGCGAGGGACGGGTGGCATCGCGTTATCCCGGCGCCGAAGGCTCAGTGCTGTGGCTGCAACTCAAGGAAGGCCGATTGCTCGAACAACATGAGTACACCGACGCGGCCCAACTGCACGAGGCACTGGAGAAGGCCCGCCCATGATCGGCGCGCAGCTGCTGTCATTTGAAAGCCTGACGGTGGGCTGGTTGATTTACGCACCGGTGCTGATCTGGGCGATCTGCCGTGCACCGTGGGTCGAATTGTTCAGTGACAGTCGCCGTCAGCATCTGCTGTTTGGCACCGTGTTCGCCCTGTTTCTGTTGTGGATGGTGCGCAGGGATTTCGACACCGGGGTCTCTTATCACTTCATCGGCATGACGGCGGTGACGCTGCTGCTGGACTGGCCGCTGGCGATTGTCGGCGGTCTGGTGGCGCAGCTCGGGTTGGTCATGCTCGGGCGTCAGGATCTGGCGGCGGTCGGAGTCAACGGTACGCTGCTGATCCTGCTGCCGGTGTTGATCACCGAATGCGTGGCGATCGTTGTCGAGCGCGCCCAGCCGCGTAATCCGTTCGTGTATATCTTCTGTTCCGGATTCTTTGCAGCGGCGTTGTCGGCCTTGCTGTGTCTGGTGCTCAGCCTGGGTCTGCTCTGGTACGACGGCCTGTTCGCCATGCCGGAATGGCTGGAAGACTTCCTTGGCTATCTGTGGCTGCTGATTTTTCCCGAAGCATTTATCAACGGCATGGTGATCAGCGCGCTGGTGGTGTTCAGTCCCGAGTGGCTGGAAACCTTCAACCGCACCCGCTACCTTTCAGCGCCCTGGAAGGACGACGATCCCAAGTCTTGATCCACATCAAATCCGCCTCCCGCGCGGCATTTCATGCTCGGCCAAATCCCTTCAGGAGCAGCGGCATGAGTGTGTATGAGTGGGCGAGGCAGGAAACGCGGCAGAGTCTGGAGATGGCGCTGGAGGTGGGCTTCGATCCGGGCCTGAGCCTGCGCGCCTTGCTCAGCGCGGTGGTGCAACAGAGCAAGACGGTGCGCAACGCCGAAGACCTGGCCGACGAGTTGCGCTTTCTGGCGGAAAACCTCGACGACGATCAGGACTACGGCTTTATGCGGCCCTGATCGCGATCAGTGACGCGGGTCGAAATCGCCGGAGAACATTTCGTCTTCGGCATCCGGAGCGACCGGAATCTTGTGCTCTTCCGACGCCCAGGCGCCGAGGTCGATCAGCTTGCAGCGATCGGAGCAGAACGGACGGAATTTGTTCTCGGGGGTAAATTCCACGGGGGCGCCACAGGTTGGGCATTCTACGGTCGGGATCTGGCTCATGACTGGCCTCCGGATAAAGTCAGGTAAAAGTGATGCAGGCGCTCGACTTCGCTGTGCAGCCAGGCGAGGTCGCGGTCGTTGACCACCACATCGTCGGCACGGCTCACGCGGTCTTCGCGGCTGGACTGGGCCTTGAGGATCGCCTGGACCTGCTGTTCGCTGGTCTGGTCACGCTGCAAGGTGCGTTCGATCTGCAGTTGTTGCGGGGCGTCGATCACCAGGATGCGCTGGGTCATCGCGTATTGCCCGGATTCGATCAACAGCGGCGAAACCAGAATCGCGTAAGGCGATTTTGCCAGCGCCAGATGGTGGGCGATTTCCTCGGCGATCAACGGATGCAGCAAGGCTTCGAGCCAGCGGCGTTCCTCCGGCACTTCAAAGATCAGCTGGCGCAGGGCGGCGCGGTTCAGCGTGCCATCAGCCTGCAACACCTTCGGGCCGAAGTGTTCGGCGATCTTCGCCAGCGCCGGACGTCCCGGCTCGACCACCCAGCGCGCTGCATGGTCGGCGTCGACTACATGGATCCCGAGGTCGATGAAGTGCTGGGCCGCGGCACTTTTGCCGCTGCCGATGCCGCCGGTCAGGCCGAGAATCCAGGGTTTTTCCACAGGGGTATTCATTTCAAACCGACAAACTGCCAATAGAAGTCGGTTATTTGACCACCCCAGAGCAAGGCAATCCAGCCGGCAATTGCCAGATACGGGCCAAAGGGGATCGGCGTCGAGGTTTTCTGCTCACGCAAACGCAGCAGAATTACCCCGACAACGGCTCCCACCAGCGATGACAGCAGGATCGTCAGCGGCAGAATCTGCCACCCGCCCCAGGCCCCGAGCAGCGCCAACAGCTTGAAATCGCCATGACCTATGCCGTCCTTGCCGGTCAGCAGCTTGAACAGCCAGAACACCGACCACAGCGCCATGTAACCGGCCACCGCGCCCCATAGCGCCGCGTGCAACGAGACGAACAGCCCGAAGCTGTTGACGATCAGCCCCAGCCACAGCAACGGCAACACCAGCACATCGGGCAGCAGTTGATGTTCGGTATCGATCAGGCTCATCGCCAGCAATCCCCAGGTGAGGACGATCAACAGACACGCCGCCCAGCCAAAACCCACCTGCCAGGCGACGAAGGCCGAGAGCAGGCCGCAGGCCAGTTCGGTCAGGGGATAACGTTTGCTGATCGGGGCGGCACACGCAGAACAGCGCCCGCGCAGGAACAGATAGCTGAGCAGCGGGATGTTTTCCCACGCGCGAATCCGGTGGCCGCAATGCGGGCATTCGGAGTGCGGCAGCATCAGGTTGTAGGTCGGCAGTGGCGTATCGGTCGGCAGGCCGAGGACGTCCTGGGCCTGCTGGCGCCAATCGCGCTCGAGCATTTTCGGCAGACGCCAGACCAGCACGTTGAGAAAACTGCCGACCACCAGACCCAGTAGCAGTGCGGTGAAAACAAAGGCCAGCGGATACAGACTGAAAAGTTCGTCGATAGGCATGTCAGATCGCTGAGCCGAGTTGGAAGATCGGCAGGTACATGGCCACGACCAGACCGCCGACGATGACACCGAGCACCACCATGATGAACGGCTCCATCAGGCTGGTGAGGTTGTCGACCATGTTATCCACCTCGTCCTCATAAAAACCGGCGACTTTGTCGAGCATGTCATCCAGCGCACCCGATTCCTCGCCGATAGCGGTCATCTGTACCGCCATGTTGGGGAACACCCCGGTGGTGCGCATCGAAAAATTCAGCTGCATGCCGGTGGCGACGTCCTGACGGATGCGCAGCACCGCGCGTTTGAACACCACATTGCCGGTGGCCCCGGCCACCGAATCCAGTGCCTCCACCAGCGGCACGCCGGCAGCGAAAGTGGTCGACAGGGTCCGGGCGAATCGCGCCACCGCCGACTTGTACATCAGTGTGCCCACCAGCGGTACTTTCAGCAGCCAGGTGTCTTTGCGATCACGCAGCGCCTGAGACTTTTTCAGGGCGTGACGCGTACCGAAAAACACGCCAATCAGGATCCCGAGCACCGCCCACCACCATTGCTGCATGAACTCGGAGATGCCGATCACCATCAGTGTGAAGGCCGGCAGTTCAGCGCCGAAACCGGAAAACACCGCTTGAAACTGCGGCACCACTTTCACCAGCAGAATCCCCGTGACCACCATCGCGACCAGCACCACCGCCGTGGGGTAGGTCATGGCTTTCTTGATCTTGGCCTTGAGCGCTTCGCTTTTTTCCTTGTAGGTCGCGACCCGCTCCAGCAGCGTGTCGAGGGCGCCGGACTGCTCGCCGGCATCCACCAGGTTGCAATACAGCTCATCGAAATACTGCGGCTTCTTGCGCAGGGCGGTGGCGAAGCTGTTACCGGCGGCAACTTCCTGCTTCACCTCGTCCACCAGTTTGCGCATCGCCGGGTTGTCGAAGCCTTCGCCAATGATGTCGAACGACTGCAGCAGCGGCACGCCGGCTTTCATCATGGTCGCCATCTGCCGGGTGAACAGCGCGATGTCCTGGGCCTTGATGCGTTTGGCGAAACTCAGCAGGGAGGTGGATTTCTTGCGCACCTTGCCGGGGTTGATCCCCTGCTTGCGCAGTTGCGCCTTGATCAGCGCGGGGTTTTGCCCGCTCAGCTCGCCGGTGACCTTGCTGCCTTTGCGGTCCGTGCCTTCCCAGGCGTAGATGCTGATTTTTGCTGCCTTGACCGCCATGTTCAGTCCTTGGTGACCCGGTTGATTTCTTCCAGGCTGGTGATGCCTTGCATGGCCTTGCGCAGGCCCGAGGTGCGCAGATCGTCAAAACCGTCGCGACGCATTTGACTGTCGATTTCCAGCGAGTTGCCTTCGGCCATGATCAGCCGTTGCAGCTCGGGAGTGTTTTTCACCACTTCATAAATCCCCACGCGTCCCTTGTAGCCGCCGTTGCATTGATCGCAGCCGACCGGCTCATAGATCGTGAAACTGCCGATCTGTTCCGGCGGGAAGCCTTCCTTGATCAGGGTTTCGCGAGGGATCTCGATCGGTTTCTTGCAGTGACTGCACAATTTGCGCGCCAGGCGCTGGGCGATGATCAGGCTCACCGAGGTGGCGATGTTGAACCCCGGAATGCCCATGTTGTGCAGGCGGGTCAGGGTCTCGGCGGCGCTGTTGGTGTGCAGCGTGGACAGCACGAGGTGACCGGTCTGCGCGGCCTTGATCGCGATTTCGGCGGTTTCCAGGTCGCGGATTTCGCCAACCATGATCACGTCCGGGTCCTGACGCAGAAACGAGCGCAGCGCCTGGGCAAAATCCAGCCCCTGTTTGGGATTGACGTTGACCTGGTTGATGCCTTCCATGTTGATTTCCACCGGGTCTTCGGCGGTGGAAATGTTGATGTCGACGGTATTGAGGATATTGAGCCCGGTGTACAGCGATACGGTTTTCCCCGAGCCGGTAGGGCCGGTCACCAGAATCATCCCCTGTGGCTGCTTGAGCGCGGCCATGTACAGGTCTTTTTGCGCCGGTTCGTAACCCAATGCATCGATGCCGATTTGCGCACTGGACGGGTCGAGGATCCGGATCACTACTTTTTCGCCCCACAGGGTTGGCAGGGTGTTGACCCGGAAGTCGATCGACTTGTTCTTCGACAGGCGCATTTTGATCCGCCCGTCCTGGGGTTTACGCCGTTCCGAGATGTCGAGACTGGCCATGACTTTCAAGCGTGCGGCGATCCGCCCGGCCAGTTGGATCGGCGGTTTGGCCACCTCGCGCAGGATGCCGTCGGTGCGTACCCGCACCCGGAAGTTCTTTTCGTAAGGTTCGAAGTGCAGGTCGGAGGAGCCGCTCTTGATTGCGTCCAGCAGCATCTTGTGGACGAAACGGACTACCGGAGCGTCATCGGCATCGAGTCCGCCGATGGCGTCCTGTCGGCTGTCATCGACGGATTCGACATCCACGCCGTCGAGGTCGACGTCGGCCATCTCTTCGAGGCCGCTGGTGTGAGTGTCGAAAAATTTCTCGATGGCGTCAGTGAGCTTGTCGTCTTCCACCAGGATGGCTTCGGTATTCAATCCTGTGCTGAACTGGATGTCGTTGATCGCCTGGTAATTGCTCGGGTCGGAAATGCCCACGAACAGCTTGTTGCCGCGTCGCCACAAGGGCAGGACATGGTGCTGACGCACCAGTTTTTCACTGACCAGGCCCTTGGGCTGAGTTTCCTTGTCGAGGCAATTGAGGTCCATGAAGGCCATGCCGAAATGCTCTGAAGCGATCTCGGCCACCTGTGAACTCTTCACCAGTTTGTTCTGCACCAGGTAGCTGACCAGCGACAGCCGATTGCGCTGCGCCTGTTGCCAGGCCTGTTGGGCGCTTTTTTCCGTCAGCAGTTCGGCCTGTACCAGTTGCTTGGCCAGACCGCTCAGAGCGATGTCATTCATGAGGATTCCGCACGCTTGCCGTTCATGACTTATAGCCTAGTCAAGTGACAGCGCCAAACACGTCGGGCGCAGGTGACAAAAAGTGTCAGATAGTGCGGTTGTCTGTTGTAGGAAAGGCCGCCGCATCGTGCTCATGCCGAGTATTCGGGGCCGGCACCCGGTTGGCATGGGCTATGCTGAGCCCTTCTCAGATCATGAGATTCCGACTCATGCATGGAGCTTGTCTATGAAAAAACAACAGGGCTTTACTCTGATCGAGCTGCTGATCGTCGTGGCGATCATTGGCATTCTGGCGACCATCGCCTTGCCGCAATACTCCAAGTACCAGGCGCGTTCGAAGGTGACGGCAGGTCTGGCAGAAATCAGTGCGCTCAAGGTGCCGTTCGAAGACACGATCAATCAAGGCACGGACCCAACGCTGCTACTCGTGGCCGGGAGCGCTACAGCGACCACCTCCAACTGCACACTGGCGGCATCGGGAACCGCCTCGACGGGTGCGGGCACTATAACCTGCACACTGGTGAATGCCCCGGGTCCGGTGCTGGGTAAAACCATCACGTTGACCCGTACCGGTGCTGCGACTGGCAGCACCTCGGGCGTCTGGAGCTGTGCTTCGACCGTAAACCCGGACTACGCGCCTAAAGGTTGCGCAGGCACCGGTGCCTGATTGAGTCAACAAGGTCAGAGATGCCCCGCCATGCGGGGCATTTTTGTTTTCGAACGTTGAAAAAAGCTTCAATAATTTCAGCGTGTTAGGAACTTTCCGAAAAGCCGCAACTTGCATGTCGTTTATTCAGTGGTCATGCAAATTGCATGATTTTGAAAATTTGCCTGATTCATATCTCATTGATTTATAAGGGATTATTGTCTTTCGAAAAGTTGGCACAGCCTTCGCAACATCTCCAGTAACCCTGCTGACAAGACAACCAGCAGACTTTCCAGAAAAACAGGAGTTACTCGTATGAAGAAGTTCGCTATCACTGCCGCTGCTGCTACCGCGCTGACCCTGACCATGGCTTCCGGTGCATTTGCACAAACCACTCAGACTACCCAGGCTCCAATGACTTTGGCTGCCGGTGAAATGACCAAGGCTAAAGAAGCTACTTCCGATACCTGGATCACTACCAAAGTCAAAAGCGACCTGGTAACCGAAAAAGGCATTCCTGGTACCGACATCAAAGTCGAAACCAACAAAGGTGTGGTTTCCCTGTCTTCCGATGTCGCCATCACCGAAGCTCAGAAAACCACGGCTGTGAACATCACCAAGAAAATCAAAGGCGTCAAAGCGGTTTCCGCTGACGGCCTGAAAGCCGAGTAAGGCATGACTTCTCGCCTGGACCGGGAGAAGGTGCGACAGACGGGCCGAGCAATACGTCTGCCGCAACTTTAGAGTTCATGCGAACGGTCACACGGATGTGACCATTACAGGCCCCGGCACTTGTGTCGGGGCCTGTTCTATTTTTAGAAGCAAAAGATCGCAGCCTTCGGCAGCTCCTACAATTTGGAATGCATTTCCCTGTAGGAGCTGCCGCAGGCTGCGATCTTTTGATCTTTCAGTTGCCGCGCTTGCTGTTGATCTGCCGCAGGCGATTGCCTTCAAAGCGCAGGTACTGGTACATGCCGTTGCTCGGGCCGTAGGTCCATTCTTCGACCTGAAACTCTTCGCGGCGGTTGGCGCTGCGCTTGTAGCCGAGGACATCGCGGCTGACCGGCTCGCCACACTTCTGCAGCACTTCGCTGGCGCGGGTGCCGAGACTGACCAGTTGGCTGCCACAGCGCAGGGTATCTGAGGCCAGGGCAGGGCTGGCGGCGAGCATCAGCGTCATCGCAACCAGCCACTTGTGCTTCATTACTCGGCGTCCAGGTGCATTTGCGTCACGACCCGACCATCGCTTTCGGCCTCGCCAAGATTGGCGTCGATGAAGTACACCCGGTCATCGGCCAGTTGGCCCTTGTCGACCAGATAATCCTTAATGCTGCTGGCGCGTTCCTGACCCAACTGCCGCAGCAACACGTCACTGGAGCTCCAGAACTTGATCACGCCTTCACGCATTTTCGCCGTGCGTTCTTCCTTGCCCAGATCCTTCCACTCGGCCGGTGGCTGGGTTTTCAGGCGGGTGCGGTAGATGCCTTCGAGCAACGGGCCTTTCTCGTTTTCCGGCACTTGCAGCAGCGAGGCTTGCGCCGGCACCTTGTCGCCACGGCGCTGGAGCATTTTGTAGTAGTTGTACTGATATTCGCGTTCCAGGCGCTGTTCGGCGATCAGCGGGCCGTCGCTGCTTTGGGCGGCGGTGCCTTCGATTTCCAGACGCAGGGCCGGACGCTCCTTCAGGGCTTTGGACAGCTTCTCCAGAGCGGACTCGGCGTCCTTGCTCAGGTCGCTGGAACCCGGTGCAAAGGCCACGGTACCGAGGTCTTCGGAGCCGCCACCGCTGATCAGCCCGCCAATCATCTTGAACGGCGCTGCGGCAGCCTTGACGATCAGGTTGCGCAGGGTCTGCCAGACAATCGGCATCACGCTGAACTGCGGATTGTTCAGGTCGCCGGTGACTGGCAGTTCGATGGAAATCTTGCCGTCGACGTCCTTGAGCAGGGCAATCGCCAGTTTCAGTGGCAGGCTCACGGCATCCGGGCTGTCGACTTTCTCGCCGAGTTGCAATTGCTCGACCACCACTTTGTTCTCGGCCTTCAACTGGCCCTTGGTGATCAGGTAATGCAGGTCGAGGTTGAGACGGCCCTTGCGGATGCGGTAACCGGCGAATTTGCCGGAGTACGGCGTCAGGGTGGTCAGCTCGACGCGTTTGAAACTGGTGGCGATGTCGAGGCTGGCCATCGGGTCGAACGGGTTGACCGCACCTTTGATGGTCACCGGTGCATAGCGATCGACCTTGCCCTTGATGTCGACGCTGGCCGGTTTCGCCTGACGGCTGTCGATGGTGCCGATCTGGCCGTTGAGCTGCTGGATCGCGGTGGCGAAGTTCGGGGTCAGGCTGAAGTCGGCGAAGTTGGCCGAACCGTCGTTGATCGCGATCGCGCCGATGTGAATGCCCAGTGGCTTGTCCTGGCTGGCCGGTTTGGCCGCTGCGGTTTTCGCACCACCGTCGGCGGGCTGTGGAATCAGCAGGTCGTCGATATTGGTGGTGCGGTCATCGTTGATCATGAACCGCGCGTACGGCTGGAACAGGTTGATCTTGTCGATCGACAGGCTGTCACCGTGTTGATAGTTGATGCCTTCGACCACCACTTGCTGCCACTTGAGGAAGTCGCGGGTTTTCAGGGTGTCGAGGGTGTGCAGTTGATCGATCTGCGCACGCCCGGTCACGCCGAGTGCCAGTGGCGCGGTGCTCTTGAGGTTGACCTTCAGGTCACTGCCGAGCATGCCGCTGCGCAGTTCCAGGCGAATGAACGGATTGATGTAGGACTGCGCGACACGCAGGTCGATATCCTGGGTTTTCACGTTGAGCTGGGCGGTGACCGGGGCGAGATTGACCACACCGTCGGCGTTGATCTTGCCTTGTTTGCCCAGGCCGCTGTCGAGTTTGACCTTGAAGGGGGAACCGTTGAGGCTGTCGAAATCCTGCAGATCAATGTTCAGCGGCGTGACATCCAGGGCCACCGCTGGCGTCGCCGAACGGTCGGCCAGATGCACCGTATAGTTGCGCAACTGCACGTCTTTGAGCAGCACTTGCCATGGCTTGCTCGGCGCCGGCGGCGCTTTCGGCGAGTCGGCGGCTGCCGGGGTATTGGCAGGTTCGGCTGCTGCCTTGGCCGCGGGTTTGGACGGTTGGCTGGCGAACAGTTTCTGCCAGTCCAGCTGGCCGTCGGCTTCGAGTGCGGCCCAGGTTTCCAGTTTGTTGCTGCGGATCTTGCCGACCACCACTTGCTGTTTGGCCAGGTCCAGCGAGGTCTCGCTGACGTCGAGGCGTTCAAGTTTTGCCAGCGGACGCCCGTCCGGCGCTTTGATTGCGAACGGCGCAATGCTCACCGCGACGTTGTTCAGCAGCAGCTCGGTTTCTTTCGACAGGTTGAGTTTGTATTCGGTACTGAGGTTGAGCACGCCGTCTTCGAGCACCAGCGGCACCGCGTCACGCACGTAGGGCCAGAAGGATTTCATCTTGCCATCGGTGACTTTCAGCGTTCCCTCGGAGGTGAACGGGATCAGGCTGAAGTTGCCTTTCCAGTCGATCTGTCCACCGGCCGGGCCAGCGGCGACCAGGGTCATGTCAGCGTTGTCTTCGGGCAGGGTGCTGAGGTTTTTCAGCTCGAAATCGAGTTTGTCGTAGAGGAATTCGATCGGCTCGCTTGGCCGGGCGTCCTCGAAGTGCACATTGCCGCCGGCCAGTTGAATGCGGTCGATGCGCAGCGGGAACGGCTTGGCATCCGGGTCGGCCGGGGTCGGTTCGCTGGCTGGAAGTTTGAACAGGCCCAGCAGATTGAGCTGGCCGTCCTTGGCGAAGAGGATTTCGGTCTTCGGCTTGTCCAGCTCGATATCGGCCAGGTGCAGTGCTTTGGTCCACAGGCTGTCGAGTTGCAGGTTGGCATACAACCGCTCGAAGCCGACTTGTTCCTTGCCCGGCTCACCGATGACCAGCCCCCACAGGGTGACTTCAAGGCTGAACGGATTGAGTTCGATGCGCTGAATATGTGCAGGCACCGTGGCGTAGTTGGCCAACTGCTGGTTGGCAATGCGCAGGGCGATGCCCGGCAAAATCAGAAACCCCAGCAGGCTGTAGAGGGCCAGAGCAGTCAACAAGGCGCCAATCGCGCGAATCAATCCTTTGGGCATGTGCGGCTTCATCTGTCTGAATCGGAGTGTCTTGGAGTATGGCACGCGATTCTGGTTCCGAAGTACATCGTCGGTTACAGGAATGTTCAGATTTGTCCGCAATTGTTGTAGGAGCTGCCGCAGGCTGCGATCTTTTGATCTTGTTTTTTAAAAATCAAAGTCAAAAGATCGCAGCCTGCGGCAGCTCCCACAGGGGATTACTATCAGAGCTGGAGGATCAGGGTTTTCAGCGGTGGCTGTTGGTCCATCGACGGGAAGTCGGCACCCGGGGTCATCACGCTCCACTCGCGCACCGGTCGCCCGGCCTTTTCCGCGCAGCGCAGTACCTGTTCGCGCCAGTCGTCCATGCTGACTTTCGCCAGGTTGTTGCAGCAGATCAGCACGCCGTTGTCGGCGGTGGTCAGCAGCGCCGGTTTGAGCAGGCTCTGATAGTCGCGCAGCAGGTCGACGGTGCCGAACGCGCTCTTGGCCCAGGCGGGCGGGTCGAGCAGCACCAGATCGTATTGACGCTGTTCGAGGCGCTGATAGCTCGGCAGTTTCTGCCCGCGCCGCTGGCTGATGGGCAGACCGGCGAGTTGGCGGATTGCCGGAAAGTAGTCGGACTGGATGAATTGCATCTCGGGCAACTGCGGGTTGAGCAGACCGTTTTCGCGACCGACCGCCAGGTTGCCTTCGGCAAAATCCAGGTTGCACACTTCACGCGCACCACCGGCAGCCGCACTCAGGCCAACGCCACAGGTGTAGGCGAAGAGGTTGAGCACGCTTTTGCCCTTGGCGTGATCCTTGACCCAACCGCGAGTGTTGCGCAGGTCGAGGAACAACAGCGGATCCTGCCCGGCATGCCGCCCGCGCACGCGGTAGTTCAGGCCCCACTCATGACCGACCAGATCCGCCAGCGCGGCTTCGTCGGCTTTGTAGACGCTGTCTTCGCGATCGATCCGCGAGTTGCCCCGGGAGCGGTCGTTGTAGACCAGCAGCGTTTCGAAGCCCAGCGTCTGATTGACCATGGCGTGCAGTTGCAGCAGGTCATCGCGCTCCAGCGTCTGGTGAAAGCTCTGCACCAGCAATTGCGGACCGTAGCGGTCGATGGTCAACCCACCGGCGCCTTCCTGGCTGCCGTGGAACAGCCGATAGCAATCGGTGCCCTGACTGTGCAGTGCAGTGAGCAAGTCCTGGCGTTGATCGAGAGCGGCGCGCAGCGCCTGATTCAAGGAAGACATGCGGGCGCCTTGCTGGTGAGAATTGGGGCGCGGGAGTTTAGCAGTTACTGAGCTGCAAGCTCCAAGCTTCAAGCCTCAAGCTCAAAACTTGCAGCTTGCAGCTTGCAGCTTGCAGCTTGCAGCTTGCAGCTTGCAGCTCTGAGCGTCAGCGAAGCAGCCCCATTCGGCGTTTGGCCCGTTGCACCGAACCATTGCGCATCGCCCAGCGCAGCATCGGTGCGCTGCGTTTGACGCTGGCGCGGATCAACTGGCGCTGCAGCGAGTTCTGTCGCGCATCGAACATGTCGCTGGCCCAGTCCGGCAGCAGGTCGATGCCAGCTTTCATCATCAGGTCGCCAAACGGCCGCGCCAGAACACTCGGGGCTGGCGCGTCGAGCAGCAGACGCAAGACTTCGCGGCTGCGTTCATCACACAGCAACTGCGGGCGCATGCGTTGCAGATAATCGGCCACGGCCTGCCGTGATTTCGGGACATCCCGCGCGCCGAGGCGCTCGGCGACCACGGCGATTTCCGCGTAGTAACGATCCTGTTCCGCCAGCGACAGCTGCGGGTTGCGGTAACGCAGATGCGCGGCGAGGAAGTTGCTGACTTCTGCCACATGCACCCAGGTCAGCAGGTCCGGGTCGCTGGCCGCATAGGGCCGGCCATCCGGTGCGGTGCCGACCACTTGCAGGTGAATGGTGCGCACTTTCTCGATCAGCCATTCGGCGTCGCGACGCGAGCCGAAGGTAGTGCCGGAAACAAACTGACTGGTGCGACGCAAACGTCCGAGCATGTCCTGACGAAAATTCGAGTGATCCCAGACCCCGGCCAGTGCCAGCGGATGCAGGGCTTGCAGCAGCAAAGCGCTGATGCCGCCGATCAGCATGCTGCTGAAGTCGCCATGGACTTGCCAACTGACCGAGTCGGGGCCGAACAGCCCGGGATCGCCCTTGGGGTTTTCCAGGTCGAGCTGACCGAGGGACAGCCCGGTCAGGCTCATGAGTTGGTTTTCGATGCGGCTGCGGATGAATTCCATGACAACTCATTGATGGTGGACAGACGTGGCCGGTTGACCGCGCCGTGGACATTACTGATTGAGGCGCTTGTCGATCAAGCCCTGCACCACGCTCGGGTCGGCCAGGGTCGAGGTGTCGCCGAGGCTGTCGAGTTCGTTGCAGGCGATCTTGCGCAAGATGCGGCGCATGATCTTGCCTGAGCGGGTTTTCGGCAAGGCCGGCGCCCACTGGATCAGGTCCGGCTTGGCGAAGCTGCCGATTTCTTTGCTGACGTGGGCCAGCAGTTCCTTCTTCAGCTCATCGCTCGGCTCGACGCCGTTCATGGGCGTGACGAAGGCATAGATGCCCTGGCCTTTGACGTCATGCGGGTAACCGACCACGGCGGCCTCGGCGATGCTGTCGTGCAGCACCAACGCGCTTTCCACTTCGGCGGTGCCGATGCGGTGGCCGGAGACGTTGATCACGTCGTCGATGCGCCCGGTGATCCAGTAGTCGCCGTCCTCATCGCGGCGCGCGCCGTCGCCGGTGAAGTAGTAGCCGGGGTAGGGTTTGAAATAGGTGTCGACCATGCGCTGCGGATCACCGTAAACACTGCGGATCTGCGCCGGCCAGCTCGACTTGATCGCCAGCACGCCGCTGCCGGCGCCTTTGATTTCCTTGCCGTGTTCATCGAGCAGCACCGGTTGTACGCCGAACATCGGTTGCGTGGCGCACCCCGGTTTGATTCGTTGCGCGCTCACCAGCGGGCTGAGCATGATGCCGCCGGTTTCGGTCTGCCACCAGGTGTCGACAATCGGGCAGCGCTGTTCTCCTACAACGTTGAAGTACCATTCCCACGCTTCCGGGTTGATCGGCTCACCGACGCTGCCGAGCAATCTGAGACTTTGCCGCGACGTTTCCTGCAACGGTCCGGCACCCTCGCGCATCAACGCACGCAGGGCAGTCGGCGCGGTGTAGAAAATGTTGACCTTGTGTTTATCAATCACCTGCCAGAAGCGCGAAGTGCTCGGATAGCTCGGCACACCCTCGAAGATCAGGGTGGTTGCACCGTTGGCCAACGGACCGTAGACGATGTAGCTGTGGCCGGTGACCCAACCGACGTCGGCGGTGCACCAGAACACTTCGCCATCGCGGTAGTCGAGCACGTACTTGAAGGTCATCGCCGCCTGCAGCAGGTAGCCGCCAGTGGTGTGCAGCACGCCCTTGGGTTTGCCGGTGCTGCCGGAGGTGTAAAGGATGAACAGCGGATCTTCGGCGTCCATCGGCTCTGGCGGGCAGTCGTCGCTGACATCGCGCGCCGCCTGGTGATACCAGAGGTCGCGGCCCTCGACCCAATTGACCTTGCCCTGCGTGCGCTCGACCACCACCACTGTGCTGACGTCCGGGCAGCTTTGCAGGGCTTTGTCGACGTTCTGTTTTAACGGCACGAACTTGCCACCGCGCACGCCTTCGTCGGCGGTGATCACCGTGCGGCAATCGGCGTCGAGAATGCGGTCACGGAGTGAATCCGGGGAGAAGCCACCGAACACCACCGAATGAATCGCGCCAATCCGCGTGCAGGCGAGCATGGCGTAGGCGGCTTCAGGGATCATCGGCATGTAGATGCACACCCGGTCGCCTTTTTTCACGCCACGGCTTTTCAGCACGTTGGCCAGTCGGCAGACATGGTGGTGAAGTTTTTTGTAGGTAATCTGCACCGATTCGGCCGGGTCGTCGCCTTCCCAGAGAATCGCGGTCTGCTCGCCGCGCTGCGCGAGGTGGCGGTCGATGCAGTTGTAGCTGACGTTCAGTTGTGCACCGGCAAACCAGGAGGCTTCACCGGTCTTCAGGTCGTAGCGCTGGACGGTCTGCCACGGTGTGCTCCAGTCGAGAAAGCGCGTGGCCTGTTCGGCCCAGAAGGTTGTGGGGTGTTCGAGGGATTCGCGATACAGGCGCTTGTAGTCGTCCTGACTCAACTGCGCAGCCCGGCGGACGGCATCGGCTTTGGGGAACGTGCTGATATCGAACATGACGGTTCCTTATTCTTGTTGTGCGACAAGAGGGAAGCTGTACGACCCTCGTAGGAGCTGCCGAAGGCTGCGATCTTTTGATCTTGTTTTTTAAGATCAAGATCAAAAGATCGCAGCCTTCGACAGTTCCTATAGAGGACCGCGTACGCCACCGATTCTGCGATTGGCCCGGTGCCGTGGAACTGTCGATGTTGCAAGCTGTAGGGGCAGGCAAACCGCCCCTTCAGCCTATCACCCGCGGTGACGCCCGCGGAAGTAGTTGATCAGGCCCTGAGTGGAGGCATCGTCAGCGCTGGTTTCATCGCTGCCGACCAGGCGGTTGTAAACGCCTTTGCCCAGTTCCTTGCCCAGTTCCACGCCCCACTGGTCGAAGGCGTTGATGCCCCAGACCACGCTCTGCACGAACACTTTGTGCTCATACAAGGCAACCAGCGCGCCGAGACGACGCGGGCTGATGCGCTCGACCACAATGGTGTTGCTCGGACGGTTGCCCGGGATCACCTTGTGCGGTGCAAGTTTGTGCACCTGTTCTTCGCTCATGCCTTTGTCGCGCAGTTCAGACTCGGCTTCGGCCAAGGTCTTGCCGAGCATCAGCGCCTGGCTCTGCGACAGGCAGTTGGCGTACAGCCACTGATGGTGGTCGGACACTGGGTTGAAGCTGACGATCGGCACGATGAAATCGGCCGGGATCAGCTGGGTGCCCTGGTGCAGCAACTGGTGGTAGGCGTGCTGACCGTTGCAGCCGACGCCGCCCCAGATCACCGGGCCGGTATCGGTCGACACCGAGGTGCCGTCCTGACGCACGCTCTTGCCGTTGGATTCCATGTCCAGCTGTTGCAAGTGCTTGGTGATGTTACGCAGATAGTGGTCGTACGGCAGGATCGCGTGGCTTTGCGCGCCCCAGAAGTTGCCGTACCACACGCCGAGCAGCGCCAGCAGCACCGGCATGTTCTGTTCGAACGGTGCGCTCTGGAAATGCTGGTCCATGGTGTAGGCACCGGACAGCAGTTCCTTGAAGTTGGACATGCCGATGGCCAGCGCAATCGGCAGACCGATGGCCGACCATAGCGAGTAGCGACCGCCAACCCAGTCCCACATCGGGAAGATGTTTTCTTCACGGATGCCGAATGCTACCGCTGCGGCGTTGTTGCTCGATACCGCGATGAAGTGGCGATACAGCTCGGCTTCCGAACCACCCTGAGCCAGGTACCAGGCGCGTGCGGCCTGGGCGTTCTTCAGGGTTTCAAGGGTGTTGAAGGACTTCGACGAAACAATGAACAGCGTGGTTTCGGCGCGCAGCTTTTGCGTCAGCTCGTGGAACTCACTGCCGTCGATGTTCGCCAGGTAGTGGCAACGCACGCCTTTCTGCGCGTAGGACAGCAGCGCTTCGGAAACCAGCTCCGGGCCGAGAAACGAACCACCGATACCGATGTTCACCACGTCGGTGATCGGCTTCTCGGTGTAGCCACGCCACAGGCCATCGTGGATGCGGCCGACCAGATCAGTGATCTGGTTCAGCACCTTGTGCACTTCCGGCATCACGTTGACGCCGTTGACCGACAGTTTGTCGCCCACCGGGCGGCGCAGGGCGGTGTGCAGCGCCGGGCGGCCTTCGGAGGCATTGACGATTTCGCCGTCGAACAGCGCTTTGATCGCGCCTTTCAAATCGACTTCATTGGCCAGACCCACTAGCAGATTGCGGGTCTGGGCATTGATCAGATTCTTCGAATAATCGAGAAACAGTCCGCAGCTGCTGAGAGTGAATTGATTGAAGCGCTGCGGATCGGCGTTGAAGGCCTCGCGCATGCTGAAATCCTGCATGGCTTGGCGGTGATCTTTCAACGCTTGCCAGGCAGGCAGAGCGGTAACGTCGTGAGGAGTGCGGTAGTACGCCATCGCTGCGGTTTTCCTTTTTACTTGAACGGCCTTTTGAACACAGAACAGACCGATACGCCATGTTTGGGCGAGGGTCAAATGCATCGACACGATTTTTCGACGCAGGGCGAATACAGTAAACCTCGCGCTGCGATCTGTCTTGACTTCTTCTGACCTGTTCCCTGTACTTTTTTAACATCGATACCGGGAACAAGCCGACCAACGGAAGGGGATTGGCGCGTCGAAGCGGCTCAGGCCACCTGAACCGGAATGGCATTGCTGGTGTGGCTCAGCTCATTGCCCGGTGCCATGTATAGCATGCGCGGCTTGAAATTCAGCAGCTCCGCTTCGCTGTAATGGGCGTAGGCGCAAATGATCACCCGATCGCCGACCTTGGCCTTGTGCGCGGCCGCGCCGTTGACCGAAATCATCCGCGAACCTTCTTCACCCCGGATCGCGTAGGTGGTGAAGCGCTCGCCGTTGTCGACGTTGTAAATCTGGATCTGCTCGTACTCACGGATGCCGGACAAGTCCAGCCACTCGCCGTCGATGGCGCAGGAACCTTCGTAATCGAGTACCGCATGGGTGACTTCGGCGCGGTGCAGCTTGGCCTTGAGCATGATGGCGTGCATGAGGGATTTCCCGGGTTGGAATCGAACGGCGGGCAGTGTGCCCGAAGGCTTTGGGGGCGGCAATATGGCTTGAAATGCAATTTTCAGAACGCTGAAAAACACTGTAGGAGTGAGCCTGCTCGCGATGAGGCTCACTCCTACAGGGGGTACTGCGCTGTCGTTTAAGTCGGGGTATCGAGATTCAGGTGCAGGTTGTCGATCAGCCGGGTGGTGCCGAGGAACGCGGCCACCAGAATCACCAGATCGCGGTCTTCAGCCGTCGCCGGACGCAAGGTCAGGGCGTGGCGGATTTCCAGGTAATCCGGGCGCAGGCCGGCAGCTTCCAGCTGTTGCACCTGGGCTGCGATCAGCGCCGGGTAGTCGCGCTCACCTTGCTTGATCGACTCGGCAATCGTGTTCAGGGTGCGATAGACCACCGGGGCCACGGCACGCTGCACTTCGCTGAGGAAACCGTTGCGCGACGACAGCGCCAGGCCGTCGGCGGCGCGTACGGTCGGCTCGCCAATGATCTGGATCGGCATGTTCAGGTCATGCACCAGCGCGCGGATCACCGCCAATTGCTGGAAGTCCTTCTGGCCGAAGATCGCCAGGTCCGGCTGGACCATGTTGAACAGCTTGCTGACCACCGTCGCCACACCTTCGAAGTGCCCCGGACGGCTGGCGCCGCAGAGGCCTTCAGACAGTTGCGGAACGCTGACCCGGGTCTGTCCGGCCATGCCATCGGGATACATCTCTTCAACCGTCGGGGCGAACAGCAAATGGCAGCCGGCTTGCAGCAGTTTTTCCTGATCCGCCGCCAGGGTGCGCGGGTATTTGTCGAGGTCTTCGCCGGCGCCGAACTGCAGCGGGTTGACGAAGATGCTCGCGACCACGAAATCCACCCGTTGGGTGGCTTTGGTGATCAGCGCAATGTGGCCGCTGTGCAGGTTGCCCATGGTCGGCACGAAGCCGATGCGCTTGCCTTCACTGCGGGCGCGCGCCACGGCGGCGCGCAGTTCGCGTACGGTTTTTACGGTGTTCATGCAGAGAATCCGTGTTCGACACCAGGGAAAGTAACGCCTTTGACTTCGTTGACGTAAGCCTTCAGTGCGGACTGGATGCTGTCCTGACCCTGCATGAAGTTCTTGACGAATTTCGGTACGCGGCCGGTGATCGACAGGCCGAGCATGTCGTGCAGCACCAGCACCTGACCGTCGGTGGCGCTACCGGCGCCGATGCCGATGACCGGGATCTTCACGGCCTGACTGATTTCCGCAGCCAGTTCGCTCGGTACGCATTCGAGCAGCAGCATGGCCGCGCCCGCCTGCTCCAGCGAAATCGCGTCGGCACGCATCTGCCGCGCCTGGTTCTCGTTGCGGCCCTGCACTTTATAGCCGCCGAGAATGTTCACCGCTTGCGGGGTCAGGCCCATGTGCGCGCAGACCGGCACACCGCGCTCGGCCAGCAGTCGGATCGACTCCGCCAGCCACAGCGCACCTTCGACCTTGACCATGTGCGCGCCGGCCTGCATCAGCATGGCGCTGTTGGTCAGGGTTTGTTCGACGGTGGCGTTGGCCATGAATGGCAGGTCGGCCAGGATCAGGGCATCGGTGTTGCCGCGTTTGACGCAGGCGGTGTGGTAGGCCATTTCTGCGATGGTGACCGGCAGGGTGCTGTCGTGACCTTGCAGAACCATGCCGAGGGAGTCGCCCACCAGCAGCACTTCGACACCGGCCTCGTTGCAGGCGTGGGCGAAGGTCGCGTCATAGCAGGTCAGCATGGTGATCTTTTCACCTTTCTGCTTGAGGCTCTGGAGCGTGGTCAGGGTGATGGCTGGCATGTAAAAAATCCTCGTTCAGGCGCTTTGGAAACTACTGCGAGTAACGCGCGTGATTCTTCATCTACTCAGGCGCACGGTCTTGTGTCGTGCTTATAAGGCCTGGATTGCGCCCGTATGTGCCGGGTTGGCGGCAGCGGGACGCCTATAGTCGTGAGGAGAACCTAGGAAGTCAATTGCATGTGTTACCGCATTGTTACGAGGGGAGTGTTACCGGCGTTACTGATGCGATTCAGCGGCGCGGCGGGCCTGATTTGCAGGATTTTTGTCCGACAAAAATAGCAATGCTGCACGCTCTCTCTGTGTAGGAGCTGCCGAAGGCTGCGATCTTTTGATCCTGGCTTTTTAGAAACAAAAGCAGGATCAAAAGATCGCAGCCTTCGGCAGCTCCTACAGGGGGAGTTTTGTCAGGCGTGGGGCAGGCGTTCGAGGCCGACGAACGGGCAGGCAGCGAGCAGATCGGCCAGCGCGCGGCCATCAGCCAGACGCAGATCCTCGGGTGCCAGCTCGGCGAGGGGATAGAGCACGAATGCGCGTTCCTGAATCTGGTAGTGCGGGACTTTCAGCCGTGGCTCATCAATCTGTCGAGCGCCGAATAACAGGATATCCAGATCCAGTGTGCGCGGGCCCCAGCGCTCCAGACGCTCGCGCCCCTGATCGTTTTCGATCGCTTGCAGCGCGTCGAGCAGGTCCAGCGGTGCGAGATTACTGTCGAGGGCCGCTACCGCGTTGGTATAACGCGGTTGGCCCGGCAGCAGTGAATCGCTCTGATAGAACGCCGAGACACCGGCGAGGGAGGTCTGCGGCAACTGCCCCAGCGCATTGAGCGCGCTGCGCAATTGTTCGACCGGGTCAGCGAGGTTACTGCCCAGGCCGATATAAATGCGTTCCATGCCTTATTCGCCCGATGCGCTCGGAGCCCCGGCGCGCTTGCGCTTGGAGCCGCTGCTGCGGCGACGTTTGCGCGGTGCACTACTGGCGTCATCGCCCTTGCCGCTGAGGTCACGGATCATGTCGCGACGTTCGCTGTCGTTGGCGTCCTGATAGTCGGTCCACCATTCGCCCAGGCCATCGGTCTGCTCGCCGGCGCTTTCACGCAACAGCAGGAAGTCGTAACCGGCGCGGAACCGCGGGTTGTCCAGCAGCAGGTCGGCGCGTTTGCCGCTGCGGCGTGGCAGGCGTTCCTGCATATCCCAGATTTCACGGATCGGCATGGTGAAGCGCTTTGGAATGGCGATGCGCTGGCACTGTTCGGCGATCAGCTCGTGCGCGGCTTCCTGCATGGCCGGAATCGGCGGCATGCCACGCTCCTGCAGACGCAACACACGGGCCGGCAGGGCAGGCCACAGCAGTGCGGCAAACAGGAAGGCCGGGGTCACCGGTTTGTTCTGCTTGATGCGCAGATCGGTGTTGGTCAGCGCTTCGCTGATCAGCGTGTGGGTGTATTCCGGGTTGTATTCCAGCGCCTCGGCACTGGCCGGGAACAACGGGGCGAAGAGTTGCAGATCGACCAGCATTTCGAAGGTGATCGCGCCGTGGCCGGAAAGGAACAGCTTGAGCACTTCCTCGAACAGACGCGCCGATGGAATCTCGAGCAGCATCGGCGCCAGTTCGCGGATCGGCTGCACGGTGTGCTTCTCGATGCCGAAATTCAGCTTGGCGGCGAAACGCACAGCCCGCAGCATCCGCACCGGGTCTTCCTGGTAACGCTGCTTCGGATCGCCGATCAGGCGGATCAGGTGATTGCGAATGTCGTGTACGCCGTTGGCGTAATCGAGAATGCGTTCGCTGACCGGATCGTAATACAGGGCGTTGATGGTGAAGTCGCGGCGCTGCGCGTCTTCTTCCAGGGTGCCGTAGACGTTGTCGCGCAGAATCCGCCCGCTCTCGTTACGCGAAGACTGATTGCTGTCTTCTTCGTCTTCGTTTTGCGGATGATTGGCGCGGAAGGTCGCGACTTCGATGATTTCGCGACCGAAATGAATATGCACCAGTTTGAAGCGACGACCGATGATCCGCGCATTGCGGAATTCGGCACGGACTTGCTCGGGAGTGGCGCTGGTGGCGACGTCGAAATCCTTGGGCGTGATGCCCAGGAGCATGTCACGCACGCAACCACCGACCAGATAGGCCTGGTAGCCGGCGCCCTGCAAGCGTTCGACGATATTGACCGCGTAGCGGCTGAATTGCCCCTTTTGCAGCGAATGTTGGCCGCTGTTGAGCACTTCAGGGGTGCTGCGGATGTGTTGCGTACGACGCACGGGTGTTCGGAATGACTGGAACAGCTTCTTCAGCATGGGATGCACTGTTTGAAGGAATGTTCGGCCATACCAAAGAATGACCGCATGATGGGCGCAGATTCTAGCATTTAGTCGGGGGATGGTGTAGGAGACAGCAGATTCAAGCTGAAAGCCGCAAGCTACAAGGGTGGAGCGGAGTAGAACGGAGGATTTTTTCCAGAAGGGAGAAACTACAAGGGGAGCCGAAGCTCCCCCAGAAGTAGTTGCGTGCTCTTTTTATTATTGATTCGGGCTTCTTGTTTTTGTTGAGTGCCCTCGCCATGAAGCTTTCCCTTCATGACCCTCCCAATCGGGAGCCAAGAGCAAACGGATTGCTTTGGTCGCTGAGTTGCAGTGATCTTGCGATCCAACCAGTACAGGCTCTGTCTTAGGACAGTTTTTGTTGTTCTCGGCCTGGTCGTGGGGCTAGCCCCAAATACAACGCCTCTCCAAAAGAATCAGTTAGCTGCGCCTCTCGCCGTCTTGTTTTTATTGTGCGTGAGTCGATTCGTCTTATTTTTATTGTCTTGTGCATTGCTTGTTATTGTTCTTGTACCAAACATATAGCAGGTGCCGTGCCAACTTTTGCGAAGCCCAATAAAACAAGGGGTTAGGTCGATATAACCGTTTTCTCGGGGCGAAAAAAAGCCGGGGTTTCGTTACCGATAACCCCGGCTTCTGTTACGTGAAAGGACTGAGGTAACAGTTTTTTCACATCATCAAGCGTTACCCGCCCACTCGACAGGTAACGTTCAGCTCTCGCTGGTGACCCCGGTCTTGCGTCGTGGAATGCCCAGGCGCTGACGGCGTTCCCACAGGCACTTGCGGCTGACGCCCAGTTTGCGCGCCAGTTCGGTCTCGGTCATGTGGTCCTGGTGCTCGAGGACGAAGTGCTGGAAGTAATCTTCCAGCGACAGGTCTTCGGTCGGCTCATGGCTGCTGTTGCTGGTGTTACCCGCTGTTTGCGCCGGCAAGCCGATGAACTCGTCGTCTTCCAGGTCGCTCAGCTCGATGTCGATGCCCAGCAGGTCGGCGGAGATTTCCGGGCTTTCGCTCAGGATCACCGCGCGCTCGACCGCGTTTTCCAGCTCACGCACGTTGCCCGGCCAGGAATAATGCCGGATGGCCTGTTCGGCATCGGCGGCAAATTTCAGGTCGGTACGGTTGATACGCGCACTCTGGCGGGCGAGGAACGCAGTGGCGATTTCGTTGACGTCGGCGCCACGTTCGCGCAACGCCGGCAGTTTCAGGGCGATCACGTGCAGGCGGTAATAAAGGTCTTCACGGAACTGGCCGATTTTCGCCAGGCTCTTGAGGTCGCGGTGGGTCGCAGCGATCAAACGTACATCGACCTTTTGCGATTGCACCGAACCCACGCGGCGAATTTCGCCTTCCTGCAACACCCGCAGCAGGCGCGCCTGGGCTTCCAGCGGCAGTTCGCCGATCTCGTCGAGGAACAGCGTGCCGCCGTCCGCCGCTTCCACCAGACCGGCGCGACCGGCGCTGGCGCCAGTGAACGCGCCTTTTTCGTGGCCGAACAGTTCGGACTCGATCAGGCTTTCCGGGATGGCTGCGCAGTTCACCGAAATCATCGGCGCCTTGGCGCGCTTGGACAGGTTGTGCAGGGCGCGGGCGACCAGCTCTTTACCGGTGCCGGACTCGCCCTGGATCAGGACATTGGAATCCGTCGGCGCGACCTTGCGGATCTTGCTGTACAGATCCTGCATCGGCGGGCACGAGCCGATGATGCCGATCTCGCCGTTGCTGTTGTCGACAGACGATTTGCCGCTGCCATTGCTCGCTTTGCCGGCAACCACTTCGCCGGCGGCAGGCGCCGACTGGTGATCACGCAGGATCCGCGCGACAGCCTGGAGCATTTCATCGTGATCGAAAGGCTTGGCGATGTAGTCCACCGCGCCCATCTTCATCGAGTCGACCGCCGAACGCAGGCTGGCGTAGCTGGTCATGATCAGCACCGGCTTGCCCTGGCCAAGCTTGATCAGCTCGGTACCGGGGGCGCCAGGCAGGCGCAGGTCGCTGACGATCAGATCGAATGTGGGAATACTGAAGCGTTCTTGTGCTTCCTGCACTGAACCGGCTTCGCTGACCTGGTACTGGTTGCGTTCCAGCAGGCGGCGCAAGGCGGAGCGGATAATGGTTTCGTCTTCGACGATCAAAATGTGCGGCATTGATTCGATACTCTCGACGGTCTCAGTTCACAGCGGACGTCGCTTCGACATGACGCGGTAAGGTCACCCGGATACGGGTGCCGCGCTGGCTTTGTACATCAGCCGGGCTGTCGATGGTGATTTGTCCATAATGCTCTTCAACGATGGAATAGACCAGTGCAAGGCCCAGACCGGTACCTTCACCCGGGTCCTTGGTGGTGAAGAAAGGTTCGAACAATCGGTCCATGATGTTCTGCGGAATACCACTGCCTTCGTCCTCGACGATCAGATCGACCGTGTGTTCGCCGGCTTCGCTCTTGACCCGCACCGCACTGCCCGCAGGCGAGGCGTCACGGGCATTGGAGAGCAGATTGATCAACACCTGGGCGAGCCGCTGCGGATCGCCTTCGACCCAGTGATCCGGATCGCACAGGTTGTAGAACTGCACTTCGAAATTGCGCCGGTTCAACGCCAGCAGGCCAATCGCGTCCTGCGCGACTTCGGCCAGGCAGACGGGCTCGTCGCTGTGCTGGTGGCTGCCGGCGTGGGCGAAGCTCATCAGCGACTGCACGATGCGTGACACGCGTTTGGTCTGTTCGAGGATCTGCCCGCTGATTTCCGTCAGTTCGCCGTCTTCTTCGCGCTCTTCGCGCAGGTTCTGCGCCAGACAGGCGATGCCGGTGATCGGGTTGCCGATTTCGTGGGCCACACCCGCCGCCAGTCGGCCGATGCTCGCCAAACGCTCGGAGTGCACCAGTTTGTCTTCGAGCATCTGGGTTTCGGTCAAGTCTTCCACCAGCAGCACCAGGCCGCTGTTGCCCGGTGCCAGCGGTTCGTCGATCGCTGCTTTGTGCAGGTTCAGCCAGCGGGTCTGGCCGTCGAGGGCCAGGTGCTGCTTGTGCAGGTGTTCGTCGGGCAGGTTGATGAAGCCTTGCAGCAATTGCTTCCACGGATTGGCAATGGTGCTCAGGCGCGAACCGACCACCCGTTGCGCGGCGATGCCGGTGAGTTCTTCCATGGCCTTGTTCCACATCAGGATCTCTTGATCCTTGGCCAGCGAGCAGACGCCCATCGGCAACTCCTGCAGGGTCTGGCGGTGGTAGCGGCGCAGGGCGTCGAGTTCGGCGGCCAGCCCGGTGAGGCGCGAGTGGTAGTCTTCGAGGCGGCTTTCGATGAAGTGGATGTCTTCGGTGACGTAGTTCTCGCCGCCGGCCTTGTACGGCAGGAAGGTTTCGACCATGTCCTGCGCCACGCTCGGGCCCATCAGGCCGGAAAGGTTGGCTTCGATCCGGTCGCGCAGTCGGCGTAGCGCATAAGGGCGGCGTTCGTCGAACGGCAGATACAGATCGCGCAGGGCCTGCTCCACTTCTTTCTGTGCCGCCTTGGCGCCCAGAGGTTTGGCCAGTTGCGTGGCGAATTCCTGGGGCGAGGCGGCGTGCAACTCACGGCGTTGCGGACGACGCACGTTATCCACCGCGCAGGCCTCGGCGGCGCTGGCTTCTTCCGGGCTGGCGTTGGTGAACAGCGAGATCAGGGTGAACATCAGCACGTTGGCTGCCAGCGAGGCGATGGCCGCCATGTGCCAACTGGTGTCGTCCAGCACGTAAATCATGTTCAGCAGGGGAATGTAGAAGCCCTGCAGATTGCCGACCAGCGGTAACAGCATGGTCACCACCCACACCAGAATCCCCGCCAGCAGCCCGGCGATAAAGCCGCGACGGTTGGCGGTCGGCCAATACAGCACCGAAAGCACACCGGGCAGGAACTGCAGGGTCGCAACGAAAGCGACGATGCCGAGGTTGGCCAGGTCCTGCCCGGCGCCGAGCATCAGGTAGAAGCAGAAACCGGCCATGATGATCGCGACGATCAACGCCCGACGGGTCCACTTCAGCCAGCGATAGATATTGCCTTCGGCGGGTGGCTGATAGAGCGGCAGCACCAGGTGGTTCAGCGCCATGCCCGACAGCGCCAGGGTGGTGACGATGATCAGGCCACTGGCGGCGGACAATCCGCCGACGTAGGCCAGCAGGGCCAGCGGTTTGCTGTTGGCGGCAATGCCGATGCCGAGGGTGAAGTATTCCGGGTCGGTGGTGGCGCCGAGCTTCAGGCCGGCCCAGAGAATCAGCGGTACTGCCAGACTCATCAACAGCAGGAACAGCGGCAGCCCCCAACTGGCGCTGACCAGCGAGCGCGGGTTGAGGTTTTCGGTGAAGGTCATGTGATACATGTGCGGCATCACGATTGCCGAGGCAAAGAACACCAGCAACAGTGTGCGCCACGGGCCTTCCTGCAGGGGCGTGTGCAGGGCGGCGAGGGCGGTCTGGTTCTGCAGCAGCCACAGCTCAAGCTGTTGCGGGCCGTCGAACACGCCATACAGCGCATACAGGCCGACGCCGCCGAGGGCGATCAACTTGATCACCGACTCGAAGGCAATCGCGAACACCAGCCCTTCGTGTTTCTCGCGGGTGGCGATATGCCGGGAGCCGAAGAAAATCGTGAACAGAATGATCAGCGCGCAGAACGCCAGTGCGACGCGGCTCTGGATCGGTTCGCCAGTAAGGATGCCGATGGAGTCGGCCACCGCCTGAATCTGCAACGCCAGCAGCGGCAGTACGCCGATCAGCATGAAGATCGTGGTCAGCGCGCCGGCCCAGGTGCTGCGAAAGCGGAAGGCGAACAAGTCCGCCAGCGACGACAGTTGATAGGTGCGGGTGATTTTCAGGATCGGGTACAGCAGCACCGGCGCCAGCAGAAACGCGCCGGACACCCCTAGATAACTGGAGAGAAAGCCGTAGCCGTACTGATAGGCCAGGCCCACCGTGCCGTAGAACGCCCAGGCACTGGCATAGACCCCCAGCGATAGGGTGTAGGTCAGCGGGTGGCGAATGATCGCCCGCGGGATCATGCCCCGTTCACTGATCCAGGCAACACCGAACAGCACCGCCAGGTACGCGGCGCTGATCAGGATCATCTGGGTCAGGCTAAAGCTCATCGGCATCTTTTTGGCTCTGCAGGATGAAGGTCACGACAATCAGGATCAACCAGAGCAGATACGGCCGATACCAGGCGCCCGTGGCGTCGATCCACCAATCCATGATGGCTGGAGAAAACAGATAGATTCCCACGACCAGAAGCAGGACCAAGCGATAGATGTACATCCCGGCCTCTCTTTTTTATGCGCGTGCCCGAAAACGTGCGGCGATGGTAACGGATGGGCGCGCCACTGCAAGTGTCGTCATTGCAGTTGCGCTTCGGGCAGGGTCAGTGTGCGCGGGATCCGGGTCGCATCCCAGTGGCTGGCGCCCCATTTCAGCAGTTCTTGCGCGGTGGCATGCGCCAGCTCGGCACCGGGGTTTTGTCCCAGTGCACGCAGGGCCCGCAGCAGCAGTGGGGTGGCCTGATCGGCTTCCAGTGGCGGCGAACGGTAGGATTTACCGAGCTTGTTGCCGTCCGGTTGCGTGATCAACGGCAGGTGCAGGTAGCGTGGCTGACGAAAGCCCAGCAGTTCTTGCAGATAGAGTTGGCGCGGGGTGGAATCAAGCAGATCGGCCCCGCGCACGATGTCGGTGATGCCTTGCCAGGCGTCATCCAGCACCACCGCCAGTTGATAGGCGTACAGGCCATCGCGGCGGCGAATCACGAAATCGCCGACATCACGCCCCAGATGCTGGCGAAACTCGCCCTGCACCCGGTCGATGAAGTGATACTCCAGCTCCGGCACACGCAGGCGAATCGCCGCGTCTTTCTGATCATGCCCGGCATTGCGGCACAGCCCCGGATAAATACCGTGATACGGTTCCAGCTGTTTGCGCGAACAAGTGCAGGCGTAGGCCAGACCATGATTGAACAGGCTGTCGAGAACGTCGGCGTAGGCGGCGTGCCGGTCACTCTGGCGCACCATCTCGCCGTCCCACTCGAAACCGTAGCTTTCCAGCGCCTTGAGGATCGCCGCCTGTGCGCCTGGCTCTTCCCGGGGTGGATCGAGATCTTCCATGCGCACCAGCCAGCGCCCGCCGACCGCGCGCGCGTCGAGGTAAGAGGCGAGGGCAGCGACCAGCGAACCGAAGTGCAGGTGGCCACTGGGAGTAGGGGCGAAGCGGCCGATGTAGGCGGGGGCGGTTTTGGCAGTCATGGAAACGAAACTACTTTCAGGGCATACGCAGGTCAACTTGTAGGAGTGAGCCTGCTCGCGATAGAGGTGGGTCAGTCAATATTGATGTTGAATGACACACCGCTTTCGCGAGCAGACTTGCTCCCACAAAGGCAAGGGGCAAAAGGCAGAAACAAAAACGGAGCGTTCGCACGCTCCGTTTTTCGTTCAGGTCGAGATTACTTGCCGACCTGTTTTTCCTTGATTTCCGCCAGGGTTTTGCAATCGATGCACAGATCCGCGGTAGGGCGGGCTTCGAGGCGCTTGACGCCGATCTCGATGCCGCAGGACTCGCACCAGCCGTACTCTTCGTCTTCGATCAGTTGCAGGGTCTTGTCGATTTTCTTGATCAGCTTGCGCTCGCGGTCGCGGGCGCGCAGTTCGAGGGCGAACTCTTCTTCCTGGCTGGCACGGTCGGCCGGGTCAGGGAAGTTGGCCGCTTCGTCTTTCATGTGATCAACCGTACGGTCGACTTCCTGCATCAAGTCCAGTTTCCACTTGTTCAGGATCTTGGTGAAGTGCGCGCGCATCGGGGCGCCCATGTACTCTTCACCTTTCGCCGGAACATAAGGTTCGAAACCGCTGATCGTCTGATTCTGCTGTTGCTTTACTTGGGTGGGCATGAAATGGACCGCCTCTACTCTTGTAATCCATTGCGCAGGATTGCTCCATCACCGACACCTGCCGGCCCTGCGGCTGCAAGCGGGCGAACTTACCAGATCAATTCGGCCTGCGCTACTCCCGGATGTCGAGGCCCCGGCGGGTGGCGCTTGCAGAAGTCTGGCAAGTCATGTCATCCAGTGATGAAGACCTGATCAATCTCTGATTTTAGTCAATCCTGGAACGTACGCTCATATCGTTACAGTCCAGCGTTCTTGAGGCTGTGACCGCGACGGGTTCTCGCTCGTTCCGGCAGATGGGTAGAATCGTCTCTTTTTCCCCGTTGAAGGAAAACCAATGGCTCAGTCCTACAGTGCGCGCAGTCGTGCGATCGAACCGTTCCATGTGATGGCGCTGCTGGCGCGGGCCAACGAATTGCAGGCCGAAGGGCACGACGTGATCCACCTGGAAATCGGCGAGCCGGACTTCACCACGGCCGAGCCGATCATCCGTGCCGGGCAAGCGGCGCTGACAGCGGGCAAGACCCGCTACACCGCAGCGCGAGGCATCCCCGAGTTGCGCGAAGCGATCGCCGGTTTCTATCAAACACGTTACGGCCTGAACATTGATCCGCGACGGATCCTGATCACTCCCGGTGGCTCCGGCGCCCTGTTGCTGGCCAGCGCCTTGCTGGTGGACCCCGGCAAACACTGGCTGCTGGCCGATCCCGGTTACCCGTGCAACCGGCATTTCCTGCGTCTGGTCGAAGGCGCGGCGCAGCTGGTTCCGGTCGGGCCGGACGTGCGTTATCAACTGACCCCGGATCTGGTGGCGCGGCATTGGGACCACGACAGCGTCGGAGCCTTGGTGGCCTCGCCGGCCAATCCGACCGGGACGATCCTGACCCGTGATGAGCTGGCCGGGTTATCCACAGCCATCAAGGCGCGGCAGGGGCATCTGGTGGTGGACGAGATTTATCACGGCCTGACCTACGGCACCGACACGGCGAGCGTGCTGGAAGTCGATGACAGCGCGTTTGTTCTCAACAGTTTCTCCAAATATTTCGGCATGACCGGTTGGCGCCTCGGCTGGCTGGTAGCGCCTGACGCTGCCGTCGGCGAACTGGAAAAACTCGCGCAGAACCTCTACATCAGCGCCCCGAGCATGGCGCAGCACGCCGCTTTGGCTTGTTTCGAGTCAGACACCATCGCCATCCTCGAAGAGCGCCGCGCTGAATTCGGCCGTCGTCGCGACTTTCTCCTGCCGGCGTTGCGCGAGTTGGGTTTCAACATCGCTGTCGAGCCGGAAGGGGCTTTCTACTTGTACGCGGATATCAGCCAGTTCGGCGGTGATGCCTTCGCGTTCTGCCGACATTTCCTCGAAACCGAGCACGTTGCCTTTACCCCGGGGCTGGATTTCGGGCGTTATCAGGCCGGTCACCATGTGCGTTTTGCCTACACGCAAAACCTCCCTCGCTTACAGGAAGCGGTGGAACGGATCGCCCGTGGCTTGAAGAGCTGGCAAGGCTGATGCGCTTTTATCCGGCCCTGGAAGAGGCGCGGCTGATTCGCCGCTACAAACGTTTTCTCGCTGATGTTGAAACGCTCAACGGCGAACTGATGACTCTGCATTGCCCGAATACTGGCTCGATGCTCAATTGCCAGGTCGAGGGCGGGCAGGTGTGGTTCAGCCGCTCCAACGACCCCAAGCGCAAGCTGCCCGGGACCTGGGAGATCGGTGAAACCCCGCAGGGCCGGTTGTTCTGTGTGAACACCGGGCGCGCCAATGCTCTGGTCGAAGAAGCGTTGCAGGCTGGGGTTATCAGCGAGTTGAACGGCTTCACGGCGCTTAAACGAGAAGTGGCGTACGGCCAGGAAAAGAGTCGCATCGACTTTCGCCTCGAATACCCGAGTGGCCCCGCCTATGTGGAAGTGAAAAGCGTCACCCTGGGGTTCGACGGGACGAATGTCGCGGCGTTTCCCGACGCAGTCACGCAGCGTGGCGCCAAGCATCTGCGGGAGCTGGCGCATCTGGCCCGTGACGGCATTCGTGCGGTGCAGTTGTATTGCGTCAATCTCAGCGGGATCGACGCGGTGCGTCCGGCGGAGGAAATCGATTCGGCCTACGCGGATGCGCTGCGCGAGGCAGTGATGTGCGGGGTCGAGGTGTTGGCCTATGGCGTACGGTTAAACCATGAAGAAATGGTAATCGACCGGCGACTGGATGTTTTGCTCAACGGTTAAATATCTATCCACAGCCCTTGGGTATCTTCGCGGCAAGGGATGGCGGTCAGGGATTGCCCGGCGCAGGGGCCGGCGACGCATTCGCCGTCCTCGATCAGAAACAGTGCGCCGTGGGTGGCGCACTGGATCAGGCTGTTGCTGGAGTCGAGAAACTGGTCGGGCTGCCACTCCAGTCCGACGCCGCGGTGCGGGCAACGGTTGAGGTAGACATAAGCCTTGCCCTCGCGGCGCACGGCAAACAGTTTGTTTCCGTTGATGTCGAACCCACGGCTGCCGGCCTCGGCCAGATCGGCCCCCGCACACAAAAACTTCATGGCTATCCTCAAGTGTCGGCTCGTTTTAGGAAATGTCGGAGCTTGACGTTTAAATGCAAACAATTATCAAATGGCCGCCTTCACCCACGACGCGCAACCATCGCCAAGGATACTTGGCCTGCTGTTCCGCTGCCCGGGAAAACTGTTCAAGGAAAGCTGCGTATGCGCCTGAGTACCCACGTTGTTGTGCTGTGTGTCGGACTGGTCGCCAGCCTGCAGGCACTAGCGGCCGATTTGCCACAACGTTGGGTCAGTGCCGGTGGCGCGCTGTCGGAGTGGGTGAGTGCGCTGGGCGGCCAATCGAAACTGGTCGGCGTCGACACCACCAGCCAGCATCCTGAGGCGCTGAAGACACTGCCGAGCATCGGCTATCAGCGCAGCCTGTCGGCAGAAGGCATTCTCAGCCTGCGCCCGGACATTCTCATCGGCACCGAAGAAATGGGGCCGCCGCCGGTCATTGCCCAAGTGAAGAGCGCCAAGGTGCGGGTTGAACTGTTCTCGGCGCAGCCGGATCTGCCGACGCTGGAGGAAAACGTCACGCATCTGGGGCAGTTGCTGGGTGCGCAAGCGCAGGCGACTCAGTTGCTGGAGAGTTATCGACAGCAACTCGCGGTGCAGAAATCCCGGGTCGCCAAGTTGCAGACTGAGCATAAAGCCCCCGGCGTGCTGGTGCTGATCGGGCATGCCGGCGGCAAACCGTTGATCGCCGGTAAAGACACTGCTGCCGACTGGCTATTGCAACAGGCGGGCGGGCATAACCTGGCGACGCATACCGGTTACAAACCGTTCTCTGTGGAATCGCTGGCCGGTCTCGATCCGCAGGTGCTGGTGTTCGCCGATCGCGCGCTGAGCGGTGCGGCCGCGAAAGCGGCGCTGTTCAAGGAAAACCCGATTCTCCAATCAAGTCGCGCGGCCAAGGCCGGACGGGTGCTGGAGCTGGATCCGACGCTGCTGGTCGGTGGGCTCGGGCCACGTTTGCCGGCGGCGTTGCAGCGTCTGTCTGACGGTTTCTACCCGACCAAGGGCCATCCATGACTCCATTGGTCAAACCCCGCAGCCTGTTCATCGGCCTGACACTGTTGTGTCTGCTGGCCATCTGGCTGTCATTGGCGCTGGGTCCGGTCAGTCTGCCGCTGTTGGATATCTTGCGTGCTGCGTTACGCATGCTCGGCGTGCCGCTGGCGCCGGACGGTCTGGAGCAGGCTGAACTGATCCTCGGGCAAATTCGCTTGCCACGCACCTTGCTCGGGTTAGCGGTGGGTGGTGTGCTGGCGCTGTCCGGTGTGGCGATGCAGGGCTTGTTTCGCAATCCGTTGGCCGATCCCGGGTTGGTCGGGGTGTCCAGTGGCGCGGCGCTGGGCGCAGCAGTGGCGATTGTCGGTGGTGCTTTTTTTGGCGGTTTGCCGGAGTGGTTCGGGCCGTATCTGTTGTCGGCGTGTGCGTTTCTCGGTGGGCTCGGGGTGACCGCGCTGGTCTATCGGCTCGGGCGGCGTAACGGTCAGACCAACGTCGCGACCATGCTGCTGGCGGGGATTGCCTTGACGGCGCTGGCAAGCTCGGCGGTGGGACTGTTCACTTATCTGGCGGATGACGCGACCCTGCGCACGCTGACGTTCTGGAACCTGGGCAGCCTCAATGGCGCCAGTTATGCGCGGCTCTGGCCCTTGCTGATCATCAGCACCGGTGTGGCATTGTGGTTGCCGCGTCGCGCCAAGGCCCTGAATGCCTTGTTGCTCGGGGAGTCGGAGGCGGGGCACCTGGGGATCGATGTCGAGCGGCTCAAGCGCGAATTGGTGTTTTGCACCGCGCTGGGGGTTGGTGCGGCCGTCGCGGCTGCGGGGATGATTGGTTTCGTCGGGCTGGTGGTGCCGCATCTGGTGCGTTTATTGGCTGGACCGGATCATCGGGTGCTGTTGCCGGCGTCGCTGTTGGCCGGGGCCAGCCTGCTGTTGCTGGCGGATCTGGTGGCGCGGCTGGCGCTGGCGCCGGCGGAGTTGCCGATCGGTATTGTCACTGCGTTTATCGGTGCGCCGTTCTTCCTTTATCTGCTGTTGCGAGGGCGTGCCTGATGCTGTGTGCGCACAACCTGCATATCCGTCGTGGGCGCAAGACGGTGCTCAGCGAGGTCAGCCTGCAACTTGAACCGGGTGAGGTGCTGGGTGTGCTCGGGCCGAACGGTGCCGGTAAAAGCACGCTGCTCGGCGCCCTGTGCGGCGAACTGACGGCCAGTGAAGGCGAGGTTTCGCTTGAGGGCCAGGCCTTGAGTCACTGGACGGGCACCCAGCGCGCGCAGCGTCTGGCGGTGCTGCCGCAGGTGTCGACGCTGGACTTTGCCTTTCGCGTCGAGGAGGTGGTTGGCATGGGCCGCCTGCCTTATCAGAGCGGTCGGGTGCGCGATGACGAGATTGTCGCGGCAGCACTGGAGGCGGCGGATGCCGGGCATCTGAGCGGTCGCAGTTATCTGGCATTGTCGGGCGGCGAGCGTCAGCGCGTGCATCTGGCGCGGGTGTTGGCGCAACTGTGGCCGGGGCAGGCCGGGCAAAGCTTGTTGCTGGACGAGCCGACTTCGATGCTCGATCCGCTGCATCAGCATACGACGCTGCAGGCGGTACGCGAATTTGCCGATCGTGGCGCGGCAGTGCTGGTCATCCTGCATGATCTGAATCTGGCGGCGCGCTATTGTGATCGTGTGTTGTTGCTCGAAGGCGGGCGCCCGGTGGCGTTGGATACGCCGCAGCAGGTATTGCGACCGGATACGCTCAAAGCCGTTTTCGGTCTCGAGGTATTGGTGCAGCCGCACCCGGAACGTGGGCATCCGCTGATCATCGCCCGCTGATTTTTCATCGAGGTGATGGCATGCGCGGGATGTGGCTATTGATCGTGTTGCTGCTGGCGGGGTGTCAGCATGTTGCCGCGCCGCCCCCGCCGATCAGCGGCGAGATTCGCGATCTGCACAGCGGCGAGTTACTGACAGCAGAGGAACTGCTGACGCGTTTGGCCAAGCCGCAACAGCTGATCATCGGTGAACAACATGACAACGCTGATCACCACACTGTGCAGTTGTGGCTGTTGCAGACGCTCGGTGAGCAGCGGCCCCAAGGCAGTTTGCTGCTGGAAATGCTCACGCCTGATCAACAGCCGAAAGTTGATCAAGTTCGTCACGCGGCCACGGCGCCCACTGATCTTCCCGGCGCATTGGCCTGGGAGGACGGTTGGGATTGGAATCTCTATGGGCCGATCGTTCGGTTCGCCCTCACGCAACCCTATCCGTTGTTGGCGGCCAATCTGGATAACCGCGAAATCCGCGCCTTCTATCGTCAGCCGCCAGACCTGAGCGGTGCTCTCAGCAATGCGGCTTCGGTGAAGACCACGCTGCTTGAGCAGATCAGCGAATCACACTGCGGCTTGCTGCCAAAATCACAAATGCCGGCGATGCTTGCCGTCCAGCAGCAGCGCGATCGACGCATGGCCGAACGCTTGCTCGCGGCGCCCACGCCAGCCGTACTGTTGGCAGGGGCCTGGCATGCGCGCAAGGATGTTGGCGTGCCGCTGCATGTTGTGGATCTGGGCGCAGCCCGGGCGCCGACGGTGCTGCTGTTGGCTGAGCAGGGGGCTGAGGTCAGCGAGGCGATGGCCGATTACGTCTGGTACACCCCCGCGACACCCAAGCAGGATTACTGCGCTCAGATGCGCAAACAGTTCGGCCAATGACTTTTCCACAGGCAAAAAAAGACCCGGTAAAAACCGGGTCAAATAACCGTGATTAGCCTGATGAGGAGATAATCTGAGAGTCCGAACCAAGGGCTTTTCAGAATATCGACTGATCTCGCGACCAGTTGTGATAATCATAGCGATTCTCATTAACGAGTCAACCTCTGTTTCTCGATTTGCTTGATTTAGTCGTTTAAATAGCCGGAATGCCCCGGAAACACGGGACTTAACGCTGACCTTTGAGTGTGCTCATCCGGGTGATCTGCTGGTTGAGCTGGCCGATGCGCCGGGCCATGCTCTCAATCAGGCTGTGAGCGATTTTCGGATTGTTGCGGGTCATGTTCAGAAACTGATCGCCGGGGATCAGCATCACGGTGCTCGGCTCGCGAGCGATGACCGTGGCATTGCGCGGTTCACCGGTGAACACTGCCATGGCGCCGAAAATCTCGTCCTTTGGCACTTCACCGACCTTGTGCCCGTCAACAAACGCTTCGGCATGCCCCTCGATGAGCACAAAGACGTGATCGGCAACATCGCCCTGCTGGATCAACACTTCACCGCTCTCGACCCGCTTGAAGCCATTGGTGCTGCGAAACTCCCGGGGTTTCAGTTCGGCCACCGCATGGGCCAGCATCGCCATCTGCCCCAGTAGGTACTCCAGCAATTGCTCGGCCCGCTCAGGCTCGGCAAACACGTGTTGAATCAGTTCAGTGCGTCGATACGGCAGCAACCGCAATGGTCCGTCACTGCACAGGCGGCAGTCAGACCAGGCCTGGCCCTGTTGTAGACCGATCAAGTCGCCTTCCTGCCAATAAACGATCGCGCGCCCGCCAATGCAGCCGTTGATCACGCCTTCTGTCAGCAGAAACAGTTGATCGCCGGGTAATTGTCGCTGCAGATCGTCAGAGGTTTCCGGCTCCAGCGTCGGCCCGCACGGCGCAAGCCCTTCGAGCCAGCGTGCAGGCAAGCTCTGCAAACGATTGATCAGTGCATCGACTGATACCGACTGTTCCCCAAGCAGGTACATGGCAGTCAGGCCTGTTCAGTTCTTGTGACGCGAAGAAATGGCATCGAGCTGCTTGTTCAAAGCGTCTTTGCGTTCGGCAGGGATGTCGTTCCAGTGCACATCCATCAACGCCCCTTCGATCGCATACAGCAACACCTTTGATGCGCGAAACCCGCGGGTACGCACGGCCCGATAGGCATCCACCGCCCCCAGGCGACGCAAGTCCGAGGCGCTGTGGATGCCCACGGCATGCAGCCATTGCGCCGACGTCTTGCCAAGATTCTTCAGGTGTTGCAGTTCATCATTCATCAAGCCTCCTTGCGACGGCCGAATGGTGCGTGGGCGATCTTCTCAGGAGTGTAGCCATCAGTAGGAAAAGCGTGGTTGTTTGGTCGGATTCAACGCAAACGCTTCTAAGAAAGGGAGCTTGAAAGGCCTGCGAACGCAAAAAGAAGGGAGAAAACACACATCAATGTATGAGTGAGCCCGCTCGCGAAAGCGGTTTAGAGCTCAAATTTATGGTGACTGACACTACGTCTTCGCGAGCAGGCTCGCTCCTACAGGGTGGAGGCGTTGTGTCAGGGGAAAATGGGTGTATCAGCGGGTGCGATAACGCAAGCGCGTACCAAAATTCATCGACATCAGGATTTCGTCGGCACTCAGTTCCGGCGGAAAGTACGCCCCGGAAATCTGTGCGTGGGCCAGGCTTGCGCCTTCGAGCGATGAATTGCGGAAATCGATACCGCGCAAATCGGCGGAACGGAAGTACGCGTCCCTGAAATCCACGCCATCGGCGTTCAGTTCACGCAGATCGAGGCCACGGAAATCGCCGCCGACCATGTCGATCGGCCCGTCCTTCGGGCGTTCTTTGTTGAAGCCTGCGATGTCGTCTTTGTGCAGCAAGGCATAAAGCGGGGTGTCGAGAAGTTTCGGCTGGCTCATGTCACATCACCTGTTGGTTTTATGACGCCAGTATAGTGCCACTATTTGGCGGCCGTGAAGCCAGCGAGGACTTCACGACCGAAATAGTTTCTTACAGGCCCGGCAGACGCTGGCGGATTTGCGCCACGACGGTGTCCAGGGTCCCGCTTTCATTGGTTTGCACGCGCTTGCTGCGCAGGATCTCTTCCGGCGTCAGTGCTTCGCGACTGGCCTGTTGCGACTCGATCACGGCCAACGTGGCGTCGGACGGATCTTTCTTGTCCGCCTGACGAATCGCCAGCCAGCTCTCGATCACCGCTTGCGGCGCGTTGCAGTCGAGGATCAGGAACGGCGTGCCGGTGGCTTCGGCGATTTTTGCCGCGCTGTCGCGTTGTTCGCGCTTGAGGTAAGTCGCGTCGATCACCACCGGGAAACCGGCATGCAGGATAACTTCAGCGATTTCATGCAGGCGGGCGTAGGTGGCAGCGCTGGCATCGGCACTGTAAATACCGGCCTGCACGTCGTTGGCCACGGTTTGCTCGCCGAACAGGCGCTTGCGCTCGACGTCGGAACGCAGGCGAATCGCGCCCAGTGCTTCGACCAGACGCATCGCCACGTGGCTCTTGCCGACTGCCGATACGCCGTGGGTAATGGCCATGAAGCGCGAAGGAATGGTGCTGTAGCTTTCCGCCAGGTTGGCGTAGTTGCGGTACTGGCGCAGGGTGGTGGCGCGCTGCACCGGCGTGGCGTCCGCCGGCATGCTGAACAGAGCAACCTTGGCACGAACCAGCGCGCGGTAGGCTTTGTAGAAGTTCAGCACTTCCAGGCCCTGATAGTCGCCGGTCAGCTCCAGGTACTGGCTGATGAAGCGACGGGCCAGGGATTTCAGGCCACGGTCTTCCAGGTCCATCGCCAGGAAACCGGTGTCGGCCCAGACGTCGGTGAAGCGGAACGGTTCGTTGAACTCGATGCAGTCGAAGATCACCACTTTGCCGTCGATGACGGTGGCGTTGCCCAAGTGGATGTCACCGTGGCATTCGCGGGTGAAACCCTCGGCCTTGCGCTGGGCGAACAGTGGCTTGAGGCGTTCGAAGCTGCTTTCGGCCCAGGCTTTCAGCGCTTCGAGTTGCAGCAGATCGTTTTTGTCGCTGAGGAACGGCAGGATCTGTTCGAAGTTTTGCGAGACCGGGGCCATCACGCTGTCCGGCGTGCCGGCGTCGTGTTCGGCCGGGACTTTCGGCGCGCTGAGGTGGAAGTGAGCAATTTGCTCGGCCATTTCATCGATGTGCCGAGTGGTCAGTTCGCCATTGGCTTGCAAGGTGCTGAGCAGGCCGGTCTGCGGGAACTGACGCATCTTCAGCACGTATTCGATCACCGGGCCGTCGCCGCCCAGTTGTGGCGTTTCGACGCTGCCGGTGACCGGCAACACGTCCAGATACAAATCATCGGTCAGGCGCTGGTTCAGGCGCAGTTCTTCAGCGCAGAAGTGCTCGCGCGATTCGAGGCTGGTGAAGTCGAGGAAGCCGAAATTCACCGGTTTCTTCACTTTATAGGCAAAGGGGCCAGTGAGGATCACCCACGAGATGTGGGTTTCGATGACCTGGAACCCTTCGACGGGGTGCGGGTAGAGGGCCGGGTTTTGCAGGGCAGCGATCAGGGACTGGCTCACGGGCGATCCTTCAGAGACTGGGACATTCGAGGTCGCCATTATGGCCGCTCGCCAGCCTGACGCAAACCTCGGAGCGCTCCTGTTGAGTATGAATAAAGTGCGTATAATCCGCCGCCATGACTCGAACTCGATCCCCCCGTACCAAGAAAAAACCACCTGCCAAGGGCTTGAGCCCATGGTTGGGCTGGGCCATTAAACTCAGTCTGGTCGGCCTTGTGGTGCTGGCCGGCTTCGCCGTTTACCTCGATGCCGTGGTGCAGGAGAAGTTCTCCGGCAAGCGCTGGACTATTCCGGCCAAGGTATACGCGCGTCCGCTTGAGCTGTTCGTCGGACAAAAGCTCAGCAAGGACGATTTCCTGACCGAACTCGATGCCCTCGGCTATCGCCGCGAAGCCGTGAGCAATGGCCCCGGCGCTGCGGCGGTCAGCGGCAATACCGTCGACCTGAACACCCGCGGTTTCCAGTTCTATGAAGGCCTGGAAAAAGCCCAGCCGGTGCGCGTGCGCTTCTCGGGTGACTATGTGGCCGAGCTCTCGGGGCTCAATGGTTCGAAATTGTCCGTGGTGCGGCTGGAGCCGCTGATGATCGGCGGCATTTACCCGAAAAACCTTGAAGACCGCATTCTGATCAAGCTCGATCAGGTGCCGCCGTACCTGCTTGAAACCCTGGTCGCGGTTGAAGATCGCGACTATTACAGCCACTGGGGCGTGTCGCCGAAATCGATTGCCCGGGCCATCTGGGTCAACACCTCTGGCGGCAAGATGACCCAGGGCGGCAGTACGCTGACCCAGCAACTGGTCAAGAACTTCTACCTCACCAACGAACGCAGCCTGAGCCGCAAGCTCACCGAAGCGATGATGGCGATGCTGCTGGAGCTGCATTACGACAAGAAGGAAATTCTTGAGGCGTACCTCAACGAAGTCTTTGTCGGGCAAGACGGTCAGCGCGCAGTGCACGGCTTCGGTCTGGCCAGTCAGTTCTTCTTCGGCCAGCCATTGTCCGAGCTGAAGCTGCATCAGGTCGCGCTGCTGGTCGGCATGGTCAAGGGCCCGTCCTACTACAACCCGCGTCGCAACCCGGAACGTGCGCTGGAGCGCCGTAATCTGGTGCTCGACGTGCTTGAACAGCAAGGCGTGGCGACTGCCGAACAGGTCGAAGCGGCGAAGAAAATGCCGCTGGGTGTGACGACGCGCGGCAAGCTCGCCGACAGCTCGTTCCCGGGCTTCATCGATCTGGTCAAACGCCAATTGCGCGAAGACTATCGCGACGAAGACTTGACCGAAGAAGGCCTGCGGATCTTCACCAGTTTCGACCCGATTCTGCAGATGAAGGCCGAAGCGTCGGTCAACGACACCTTCAAGCGGCTGGCCGGACGCAAGGGCTCTGATGACGTGGAAGCGGCGATGGTTGTGACCAACCCGGAAACCGGCGAAGTCCAGGCGATGATCGGTAGCCGTCAGGCCAGTTACGCCGGTTTCAACCGGGCGCTGGACGCCGTGCGGCCGATCGGCTCCCTGGTCAAGCCCGCGGTGTATCTGACCGCGCTGGAGAAACCGAGCCACTACACGCTGACCAGTTGGCTGTCGGATGATCCGTTGTCGATCAAAGGCGCTGATGGCCAGGTGTGGAAGCCGCAGAACTATGATCGACGCTCCCACGGCACGGTGTTCCTCTATCAAGGGCTGGCGCACTCCTACAACTTGTCGACCTCGCGTCTGGGCCTGGAAGTCGGTGTGCCGAATGTGCTCAAGACCCTTGCGCGTCTGGGTGTGACCCGTGAATTCCCGGCCTTCCCGTCGATGTTGCTGGGTGCTGGCGGCATGACCCCGATCGAAGTGGCGACCATGTACCAGACCCTCGCCAACGGCGGTTTCAATACGCCGATGCGCGGGATTCGCAGCGTACTGACTGCCGAGGGCGAGCCGCTCAAGCGTTATCCGTTCCAGATCGAGCAGCGTTTCGATCCGGCGTCCATCTACCTGATCCAGAACGCCATGCAGCGGGTGATGCGTGAAGGTACCGGCAGCTCGGTCTATAACGTGCTGCCCAAAACCCTGACGCTGGCCGGCAAGACCGGTACCAGTAACGATTCGCGCGACAGCTGGTTCGCCGGTTTCAGTCAGGATCTGCTGGCGGTGGTCTGGCTCGGACGTGACGACAACGGCAAGACCCCGTTTACCGGGGCGACCGGTGCGCTGCAGGTCTGGACCAGTTTCATGCGCAAGGCCGACCCGCTGCCGCTGGACATGCCGCAGCCGGACAACATCGTTCAGGCGTGGGTCGATTCGCGTACCGGACAAGGCTCTGACGCCAACTGTCCGGGGGCAGTGCAGATGCCGTATATTCGCGGCAGCGAACCGCCACCCGGCGCCGCGTGTGCAAGCGAGACGCCTGCTTCGCCGGAGTCGGTGATGGATTGGGTCAAGGGCTGGATGAATTAAGCAAAGAGGGTTTCAAGTGAACAAGTGGTTGATTCCAGCGGTGACCGCCGTGGCTTTGCTCAGCGGCTGCTCTACCGTACAGCGTGGTTCGATCCCGGTGGTGGACTCCGGCACGACGGTGTCCAATAGCGAGCGCCTGTCGGCCAACGGCGGTTTCCGCAAAACGACAGTCAAACGCCCGGTGCAGGGCCAGGCGCAATCCCAGGCCATCCCGCAAGGCGATACCGGCGTAGTGGTGATGGTGCCAGGTGGCGGTGCCACGACATCGGCGCCGATCAGCACGTCGCCGATCGTTCCGGGCCCGGCTTCCGGCGGTATCACCCCGGGGCCGTACAACCCGTCGTCGGTCGAGTCGGCGCCGATCAACTCTGGTAGCTACAGCATGCCGTCGACGCCAAGCGGCATTCCTTCGGCCAGCAACAGCGGCGGCGGTCTGTCGGCGGACGAGCAACTGGATGGTCCGGTGCTCGCCTTGCTGACCACCGCGCAGCAGCAACAGGCTGGCGGCGATCTCAATGGTGCGTCCTCCAGCCTGGAGCGTGCCCAGCGCGTCGCGCCGCGTGAGCCGCAAGTGCTTTATCGTCTGGCGCAAGTGCGTATGGCGCAAGGTGATGCGCCGCAGGCCGAGCAGTTTGCCCGTCGCGCGCTGACCATGGCCAACGGCCGCCCGGATCTGCAAGCCAATCTGTGGGAAATCATCGCGCAGTCCCGTGAGAAGCAGGGCGATTCCGCCGGTGCAGCGCTGGCCCGTCAGAAGGCCAAGGTTTCGCTCTGATGGATACTCGCTTCCCGAAAATCGCCGACCAGTTACTGCTGATCGAGCGCGAACTGCGCACGCAGGGATGGTGGGATGAGGTTCAGCCGTCGGTCGAAGCCCTGAGCAGTGTCGAACCGTTTTCGGTCGACACGCTGGATTTCGAGCAATGGCTGCAATGGATCTTCCTGCCGCGAATGAAGATGATCCTCGAACAGGACCTGCCGCTGCCCAATGCCTCGGGCATTCAGGAAATGGCTGAGATGGTCTTCGCCCAGCGCAATCTGCAGGGCAAGGATCGACAGCTGCAGGTGCTGCTCAAAGAGTTCGACCTGCTGATCACCGCCTCTCGCTAGCGCCGATCCCCTGTAGGAGCTGCCGCAGGCTGCGATCTTTTGATCTTGCTTTAAAAACAGAATCAAAAGATCGCAGCCTGCGGCAGCTCCTACACGTCGCTATTCGCAGTTCTGCGCGATCTGTTTCTGTGCTTCGACAATGCGCTCCTGCCGTTGTGCATCGTCGAGGCGCCGCGTTTCTCCCTCCACTTCCTCCCTCAAGCGCGGATTGTTCTGCAGTTGCGCCAGGTTCGTCCGTGCCTGTTCGCAAAACGCCTTGAGCTGCACCTGCTGCTCGGTTACCTGTTTCTTGACCTTGTCGTCGATAGCTTTCTGATCGCCCAGCGCGCCGCTGCCAGGCATTACTGCAGGTTTCGGCGGGGGCGAGGAGGGCGTTTGCACAGTGGTGGCCGGCTGACCTTGTGGAGGCTGCGCATCGAAGTGCGTGACGCCTTGGGCATCGACCCATTTGTAGATTTGAGCGGCCGAGCACCAGGGGCTGAGGCCGATCAGCAGAGTTAACAGAAGCGTTCGCATGCTGATTCCTTGGCAAAATTGCGCAATTGACGCTAACAGAGTAGCGGTTTTCAGGTTTTTTCTTGCGTTCTCATGTGCTTACCCACAATTAAACACATTGACGGCTTGACTTGGAGAGGGCGAAACAGAAGAATCCAAAGTCCGCTGTAGAGGGACTGCCAGAAGCAGACCCACTCGGTAGATCATGAGGCGCATATCCGCGTCGACCTGTTACACCCGCAACGCGTTACCTCGCGCTGGGTGGGAAAGGCCCGCAACACTTGGGACGATCCCAATACTTGCTCAGTCAGTGCTGACGTAGTCGGCGACCACCGTCGCTCATGCTCTGCCGAGAAGTAAACCTATTAAGACCCGCCCCTTTTTTGTGGACGGTATTCTGGCGTTTTAGAGGTGAACAACGTGGAGCTTTTATCTGGCGGTGAGATGCTCGTCCGCTTCTTGCGTGACGAAGGCGTCAAATATATCTACGGGTACCCGGGTGGTGCTCTCCTGCATGTTTACGATGCCCTGTTCAAAGAACCGGAAGTGACCCACATCCTGGTTCGTCACGAACAAGCGGCTACCCATATGGCTGACGGCTACGCCCGTGCCACCGGTAAAGCCGGCGTGGTATTGGTGACTTCCGGTCCAGGCGCCACAAACGCCATCACCGGTATCGCCACCGCCTATATGGATTCGATTCCAATGGTGATCATTTCCGGTCAGGTGCCAAGCACCATGGTCGGCACCGACGCGTTCCAGGAAACCGACATGATCGGTATCTCCCGGCCGATCGTGAAGCACAGCTTCATGATCAAGCACGCCTCGGAAATCCCGGAAGTCATGAAGAAGGCGTTCTACCTGGCGCAATCCGGTCGTCCGGGCCCGGTCGTGGTCGATATCCCGAAAGACATGACCAACCCGGCCGAGAAGTTCGAATACATCTTCCCGAAAAAAGCCAAGCTGCGTTCCTACAGTCCGGCCGTTCGTGGTCACTCCGGGCAAATCCGCAAGGCGGCAGAAATGCTCCTGGCGGCCAAGCGCCCTGTGCTCTATTCCGGTGGTGGCGTGATTCTGGGCAACGGCTCCGCGCCGCTGACCGAACTGGCGAAAATGCTCAACCTGCCAGTGACCAACACCTTGATGGGCCTGGGCGGTTTCCCAGGCACTGACCGTCAGTTCATAGGCATGCTCGGCATGCACGGCAGCTACACCGCCAACCTGGCGATGCACCATGCCGATGTGATCCTGGCCGTTGGCGCACGTTTCGATGACCGGGTGATCAACGGCGCGGCGAAGTTCTGCCCGAACGCCAAGATCATTCACATCGACATCGACCCGGCTTCGATCTCCAAGACCATCAAGGCCGACGTGCCAATCGTTGGTCCGGTGGAGAGCGTCCTGACCGAAATGGTCGCGATCCTCAAGGAAATCGGCGAGACCCCGAACAAGGAGTCCGTCGCCAGCTGGTGGAAGCAAGTCGACGAATGGCGTGGTGATCGCGGCCTGTTCCCTTATGAAAAGGGCGACGGCAGCCTGATCAAGCCACAGACCGTGATCGAGACCCTGTGCGAAGTGACCAAGGGCGATGCCTTCATCACTTCCGACGTGGGCCAGCACCAGATGTTCGCTGCGCAGTACTACAAGTTTAACAAGCCGAACCGCTGGATCAACTCCGGTGGTCTGGGCACCATGGGCTTCGGTTTCCCGGCGGCCATGGGCATCAAGTTGAGCTTCCCGGATGACGACGTTGCCTGCGTCACCGGCGAAGGCAGCATCCAGATGAACATCCAGGAGCTGTCGACCTGCCTGCAATATGGCTTGCCGGTGAAAATCGTCATCCTGAACAACGGCGTTCTGGGGATGGTTCGTCAGTGGCAGGACATGAGCTACGGTAGCCGTCACTCGCACTCTTATATGGAGTCGCTGCCTGACTTCGTCAAACTGGCTGAAGCCTACGGTCACGTTGGCGTGCGCATCACCGATTCGAAAGATTTGAAGTCGAAGATGGAAGAAGCGTTCGCCATGAAAGATCGTCTGGTGGTGATCGATATTTCGGTCGATACCAGCGAGCACGTCTATCCGATGCAGATCAAAGACGGCTCGATGCGCGATATGTGGCTGAGCAAGACGGAGCGTACTTAATCATGCGGCACATTATTTCCCTGCTTCTGGAAAACGAACCCGGCGCTTTGTCTCGCGTAGTCGGCCTGTTCTCGCAGCGTAACTACAACATCGAAAGCCTGACCGTGGCGCCGACCGAAGACCCGACTCTGTCGCGTCTGACGCTGACCACTGTCGGCCATGATGAAATCATCGAGCAGATCACCAAAAACCTGAACAAGCTGATCGAAGTGGTCAAGCTGGTGGACCTGTCGGAAAGCGCTCATATCGAGCGCGAGCTGATGCTGGTCAAGGTCAAGGCCACTGGCGCCCAGCGCGCCGAGATCAAACGCACCACCGATATTTACCGTGGACAGATCGTCGATGTCAGCGCCAGCGTGTATACCGTTCAACTGACCGGTACCAGCGACAAGCTCGACAGCTTCATTCAGTCCATCGGCACCGCATCGATTCTGGAAACCGTCCGTAGCGGCGTGACCGGCATTGCCCGCGGCGACAAAGTACTCAGCATCTAAACCAAATTAGCGAATGGCCTGAACGGCCTGGATATATAGGGGAAATTCATGAAAGTTTTCTACGATAAAGACTGCGACCTGTCGATCATCCAGGGCAAGAAAGTTGCCATCATCGGTTACGGTTCCCAGGGCCACGCCCAGGCATGCAACCTGAAAGACTCCGGTGTCGACGTTACCGTCGGTCTGCGTAAAGGTTCGGCCACTGTTGCCAAAGCCGAAGCTCACGGCCTGAAAGTGACCGACGTTGCTTCCGCTGTTGCTGCTGCCGACCTGGTCATGATCCTGACCCCGGACGAGTTCCAGTCCTCGCTGTACAAGAACGAAATCGAGCCGAACATCAAGAAAGGCGCCACCCTGGCCTTCTCCCACGGCTTCGCGATTCACTACAACCAGGTTGTTCCGCGTGCCGACCTCGACGTGATCATGATCGCGCCGAAAGCCCCGGGCCACACCGTGCGTTCCGAGTTCGTGAAGGGCGGCGGTATCCCTGACCTGATCGCGATCTACCAGGACGCTTCGGGCAACGCCAAAAACGTAGCCCTGTCCTACGCTGCTGGCGTGGGTGGCGGTCGTACCGGCATCATCGAAACCACCTTCAAGGACGAGACCGAAACCGACCTGTTCGGCGAACAAGCCGTACTGTGCGGCGGTACCGTTGAGCTGGTAAAAGCCGGTTTCGAAACCCTGGTTGAAGCTGGCTACGCGCCGGAAATGGCCTACTTCGAGTGCCTGCACGAACTGAAACTGATCGTTGACCTCATGTACGAAGGCGGTATCGCCAACATGAACTACTCGATCTCCAACAACGCTGAATACGGCGAGTACGTGACCGGTCCGGAAGTGATCAACGCCGAATCCCGTCAGGCCATGCGCAATGCCCTGAAACGTATTCAGGACGGCGAGTACGCCAAAATGTTCATCAGCGAGGGCGCAACCGGCTACCCTTCGATGACCGCCAAGCGTCGTAACAACGCCGCTCACGGTATCGAAATCATCGGCGAGCAACTGCGCTCCATGATGCCGTGGATCGGTGCCAACAAGATCGTCGACAAAGCCAAAAACTAAGTCGTCGTCCCTTGTATGAAAAAACGCGGCCTCGGCCGCGTTTTTTCGTTTGAACCGGAGGTTCTGGTATAAAGCTGCAGCGTTTGTGGCCGAACCGTCGTCCCAGACACCTGTCGAAACTTTCCAAATACGTTGCAAGGTAATGTCCATGAGCGAACGTCCCGAAGAGCCGAACCAGGCTTCTGACGCCGAAAGCCTGCTGCCCATCGATGAACACATCGAAGAAGGGCACGACGCAGAAGGTCGTAAAGTCCGGCATCGTGGTATCTATCTGCTGCCGAACCTGTTCACCACTGCGAACCTGTTTGCAGGGTTTTACTCCATCATCAACTCGATGAGTGCCCAGGCTGCCTTGAGCGCCGGGGACTCTGCGAACGCGAGCAAGTATTTCGCCTTCGCCGCGATCGCGATCTTCGTCGCCATGGTGCTCGACGGCCTCGATGGCCGCGTGGCGCGCATGACCAATACGCAAAGCGCGTTCGGTGCCGAGTATGACTCGCTGTCCGACATGGTTGCCTTTGGTGTGGCGCCGGCGCTGCTGGCCTTCGGCTGGGCGCTGGGCGACATGGGCAAGGTCGGCTGGATGGTCGCTTTCATCTATGTCGCCGGTGCCGCGTTGCGTCTGGCGCGTTTCAATACCCAGGTCGGTACGGCAGACAAACGCTACTTCATCGGTCTGGCCAGTCCGGCGGCTGCCGGTGTGGTGGCGGGGATCGTCTGGGCGTTCAGTGATTACGGGATCCAGGGTTCGAAGATGTCGTTCCTGGTCGCCTTGATGGTGGCGGCTGCCGGCATGCTGATGGTCAGCAATATCAAGTACAACAGCTTCAAGGAGCTGGATTTGAAGGGCCGTGTGCCGTTCGTGGCGATCCTTGCGGTGGTGCTGGTGTTCGCCGTGGTCTTCAGTGATCCACCGCGGATTCTGCTGCTGGTGTTCCTCGCTTACGCCGCTTCCGGCCCGGTGCAATACCTGTTGCGTCTTCGTCGTCACAAAAACGCCGAGTGATGTAATTTCCCGCATACTCCGCAGTCTATGGGTGCATCTGTCCTCCAAAGCTGCGGAGTTGCCATGCTGATCAAAATCCCCAAAGCGTCCGACTGCCATGAGTCGGATGTCACGCCTGAATCCATTTATCTTTCTCGTCGACAGCTGCTCGGAGCCACCGCGGCAGGCATCGCCGTGAGCAGCTTGCCACGTTGGGCTGTCGCAGAAGAAGCGGCGCGCTATGCCGATGTCGAGCCGGGCAAGGCGCCCGCCTGGTTTGCCGATAAGCTCCCGTCTACTAAATGGGGCGCGGTCAACGTCAAGGATGAGGCCATCACGCCTTATAAAGACGCGACCCACTACAACAACTTCTATGAGTTCGGTACCGACAAGGGCGATCCAGCGGCGAATGCTGGCTCGCTGAAAACTGAACCGTGGAGCGTGGTCGTGGATGGCGAGGTGGGGAAGCCCGTGCGCTATGCGCTGGAAGACTTCATGAAACCTTACCAGTTGGAGGAGCGCATCTATCGCCTTCGCTGCGTTGAAGCCTGGTCGATGGTTATCCCGTGGATCGGTTTTCCGATCTCTGCACTGCTCAAGCAGGTCGAACCGACCTCTAACGCCAAGTACATTCGGTTTGAAACCTTGCAGGATTCTAAAAGCATGCCCGGACAGCGCTCGGGTTTCGCCCTGATCGACTGGCCTTATGTAGAAGGCTTGCGTCTGGATGAGGCAATGAACCCGTTGGCGATTCTGGCGGTTGGCATGTATGGCCGTGAACTGCCGAATCAGAACGGCGCGCCGCTACGCTTGGTGGTGCCGTGGAAGTATGGCTTCAAAAGCGTCAAATCCATTGTGCGTATCAGTCTGGTCAGCGAGCAGCCGAAAACTACCTGGCAGAGCATTGCGGCAGATGAATACGGCTTCTATGCCAACGTTAACCCTGCCGTGGATCACCCGCGCTGGACTCAGGCGCGGGAGCGACGGTTGCCCAACAGTCTGTTCAAACCGAACGTGCGTGATACGCAGATGTTCAACGGGTACGCCGATGAAGTCGCTTCTCTCTATGCAGGGCTCGATCTGCGGAAGAACTACTGATGCGATATCCGTACTGGCGTGTAGGCGTTTTCATTGCTGTGGCGATATGGCCATTGCTTTGGTTTTATCAGGCGTTTGCGGATTTGCTCGGTCCGGATCCTGGCAAAGTGCTGGTTGATCGGCTGGGGCTGGGAACGTTGGTGTTGCTGTTGATCACATTATCCATGACGCCCTTGCAGAAATTGACCGGGTGGGCGGGGTGGATTGCTGTGCGTCGTCAATTGGGGCTGTGGTGTTTTGCGTATGTGGTGTTGCACTTGTGCAGCTATATGGCATTCATTCTGGGTTTCGACTGGTCTCAGTTGGGCGTGGAGTTGCGTAAGCGGCCGTACATTATTGTCGGTGCGCTGGGTTTTCTCGGATTGTTGGCGTTGGCGATCACGTCCAATCGCTACAGTCAGCGTCGTCTGGGTACGCGCTGGAAGAAACTGCATCGGTTGGTGTACGTGATTCTGGGGCTGGGATTGCTGCATATGCTGTGGATTGTGCGGGCAGACCTTAAAGAGTGGGCGATCTATGCCTTTATAGGTACCGTGCTTTTACTGCTGCGTGTGCCTGCGATTGCTCGTCGAATCCCGCGTTTAGTGGCTAAAAAGCAGGTTTTGCAATAAAACTGAAATTAACGGTTGACGGCAGATTCTGGAGGTCTATAATTCGCCCCACTTCCGGCGCAGTCGAAACGGAAAACTCCTTGAGATTCAATGAGTTATACGATTTTCGACAGTGACTTGCTTCAGTTCA
>NZ_JAHHZH010000007.1:0-374415 GCF_018729515.1 Pseudomonas sp. MG-9 | reverse complement strand
AGAATTGGGCTTTCTGAGTTGCCAGCGCCAGTTGTTCCTCGAGTTCTTTGATTCTTTGCTCGGGAGTCAGTGGCAAGGTTGGCTCGTCCATAGGTCTGATCCTCTGGGAGCGAATGGAGGCGCCTTGGCTCCAGTCCTGGCGACCGTGTTTGCGTAACCAAACCAGCACCGTCGACCGACCCTGAATCCCATAGCGCCGCTGAGCCTCTTTATAACTCAACTCGCCTTTTTCGACCTGGTCAACAACCGATAATTTAAAAGCCAGTGTGTAATCACGCTGACTGCGCTTCGTGCCCGTATCCATTGCACCTTCCTGAAAAGAAGTCAGAAGGTGTAAACCTTATTCAGGACGGGACAAGGTTCGCAAAAAAGCCCCGTGCAGGATGACCTGACGGGGCTTTTTCGTTCCGTCTACCGCTGGCTAGTTTGCCGCGCCACCCTCGGCCTTACCTATCGAAGTGCTGACTTGGCTGATTTGGCGGCGTCCATTGACCGTGTAACTTTGTGCCTGCTCTTCAGATCCCGGCTTACGCAATGTCAGTTGAGCAAACAGCCCGACTTTCTCATCGTAGCTGCCAAACCAATTGATCAGTCTGGCGATAAAACAGTCGTCGCCGAGGATTACCGGAACATCAGCGACAGGTTCAATTGCGTAATAACTTGCACCGAAACTGTAATAGTCGTCTTCCCCGGGGCCTGACGGTGGGATCGGGCAGATCGGTTTGGAACTCGTTGTTTGGCTCTTGTCTATCTGCGACAAACCTTTAGCGAGAGCCTTTTGCACGGCTGGCTCCAATTCATAGGCTGTCGGATTGTCCTGATTCGTCTGGGTGCGAGGCACGTTCAGTTGATAGCGGTATTGCACCGTTATCGTGGGGACCTGGCGGTTAATCCGTAGGGGATTGAGCAGATAGACCTTATCAACACCGTATGCACTGTCTCGGTAGGCGGCGTAGATTTTTCCACGAACCTTGATCCAGTTGACCGCTTGGTTAGCACCGCGATCATTGGTGTAGAACAGGGTGGTCTCGGCATTGGCTTCGGGAGCGGCTTCGGCACCTCGTCTGATGAATCGGCTGCCCGTGCCGCGCCAGGTTTCGGTGTACCAGAACAACCCGGTGCCACCGGAATAAGTTTCCACGATCAGGTCGCGCAGTCCATCGCCATCCAGATCGGTGAGGATATAAGTTGTTTGACCTGTGTCGGCGGCTCCCGTGATGTTGGACGCAATCAATGCCTTCCATTCATCCTGGCTCACCCCATTAGGGATCGTTTCGGGAAAGTGCGTTTGCTCATCATCATCGGGGATGCCGGCAAATGACGTTTTATCAAGGCTTACCGTGAATGCACCAAGGGCCTTTTCCAGAGAAAATTCGGGATCAACCTTGCTCGCCACCTCGATGCGCTGTTGCAGGTCCATCATCACCTGTTTGTCTATCTCGTCGGGTGCGTATGCCAGCGTATCGGTCCATTGCGTCTGCAACAATTCCAGTCGCTCGCGATAGCGCTGATTCAGGCAGCTGACATCTTCAGCGCATTGGTTGCGGGCCTTTAGCCAAAGGCGCTGAGCGATTTGCAGCTCGGCCTTTGTATCTGAGGTGGACTTCATGAGTTTGCTGTATGCAGCAGCCATCTGCGCATCCAGGTCATACAACCCTTTATTCGCACAAATCGTATTTTCGACGGCGCTCGAAGCTTTCGCACAATCCATTCCAGCCGCCATCGCTTGCTGGATAAACAGCAGCGCACAGGCGGACACGATGTAACGTCCTTTGATGTACACGAGATAAACCTTGTAGTGGAAAGGTAAGCCGGTGCGCAGGGTAATCGCTGTACGAGGAATCTTGAAGTGTCCGCTTCAGGGAACGTCACTTGTGGCCGATAACCCACTCGGTGACTTAAAAGTCGCGTGAAATCGCTTGATAGCATTTGGCCTGCAGCTATCATCTGCGCGCCTGAAATTGCCCTCACTTCAATTGCCTGGAAATCCTCGATGCTGTCGTATCACCAAAAGAGTTTTCTGATCGTCGATGATTTCTCGGATTTCCGCAGTTCCGTGCGTTCGATGCTGCGCGAGCTGGGGGTCAAGGATGTGGACACCGCCGACACCGGCGAGCAGGCGCTGAAGATGTGTGCGCAGAAGTCCTACGATTTCATCCTGCAGGATTTCCATCTCGGCGACGGCAAGAAGAACGGCCAGCAGGTGCTGGAAGACCTGATGTCGGAAAAGCTCATCAGCCATGAAGCGGTATTCGTCATGGTGACGGCCGAGACCAGTCAGGCGATGGTGCTCAGTGCCCTGGAGCATGAGCCGGATGCGTACCTGACCAAGCCGTTCAACCGCTCCGGCCTGGCTCAGCGTCTGGAGCGTCTGGAGCAGCGCAAGACATTGCTCAAACCGATTCTGCAAGCCCTTGATCGCGGTAAGCCGGTCGAGGTGCTCAATGCCTGCATTGCGCTGTGCAAGCAGGACATCCGTTATTCGCCGCTGTGCCTGCGTTATCGCGCCGATGCACTGCGCGACATGAATCAGAACGAAGCCCTTGAACGCCTCTACGACAGCATCATTGCCGATCGGCCTCTGCCGTGGGCGTTTGCCGGGTTGGGCAAGTTGCTGTTCAAGCGTGGGCAAGTGGCGCAGGCCAAAGGCGTCTACGAAAAAGCGCTGAAAGTGTTCCCGATGATGCCGGCGTTGTACGACGGCATGGCCGATGTGCTGGTTGCCGAGGGCGACACCAAAGGCGCGCAGCGGGTGCTGGAGGAGGCGATTCGGTTGTCGCCGCTGGCGGTGCGCCGGCAAGCGTTGCTCGGCAAACTGGCGATGGCCAACGAGGATTTCGACACCGCCTCCCGCGCCTATCGTCAGGCGGTGGCGCAGGGCGCGCAGTCGCGCTTCAAGGATCCGGAAAGCAACCTCGGCCTGGCCCATGCATTGATCAGCAAAGGCAGCGAGCGCGGTCTCGACACCCGCACGCGGCTGGAGATCAACACCACCCTCAGCGCCGTGGCCAAGGAAAACCCGACGGACCCGGGCCTGCAGATTCGAGCGCGCCTGATGAAGGCGACCAGTCTGCTGCTCAACGATGCCGAGACGGCCGACAAGCTCACCGAGCAAGCGCTGATGCGCCTCGACGGCATGGAGCAGTTCATGAGTCCCGAGGCAGCGCTGCTGGTCGCCAAGCAGTTGCAGATGCTCGGACAGGCCGAGGCGGGTACTTCGATGCTCAAGAGCTGCGCGGAGATCTACGGCGATGATCCGGCGGTGATGAAAGACATCGCCAAGCTCACTGACGACCCGACTATTCTCAACTCGAGCAACGCCGCCGCCGACCTCAACCGGCAGGGCGTGCGCGTGTACAAGACCGGCAACCTGGTGGAAGCCCGCGAGGTGTTCCGCAAGGCACTGAAGATGCAACCGAAGAACATCAGTATCGCGCTGAACATGGCCCAGTCGCTGCTGCACGGCACCGACACCAACGTGCCGTCGGCGGAGCTGGAAGAATGTCGGGCCTGCCTGAAAATGGTCGGCCTGATGCCCGACACCGACGCGCGTTATGCGCGTTATCAGAAGCTGAAAAGCAAGGCGTTTGGCGAATGAACCACTTTGATCCGGCGCTGGATTTCTCCACGGTGATTGCCTCCACCGTTCACGACATGAAGAACTCGCTGGCGATGCTGATGCAGGCCCACAGCCAGTGGCTGGCGCGCTTGCCTCAAGAACAGCGTACGGGGGCGGAGCAGGGCGTGATCGACTTCGAGTTCGCCCACCTCAACGGCATGCTGGTGCAGTTGCTCGGGCTGTACAAGCTCGGTGTCAACCAGATGCCGCTGCAACCGGCGTATCACGAGCTTGATGACTTCATCGAGGCGCAACTGGCGGCGCATCAAGAGGTGTTCGCCAGTCGCGGGATTATCGCCACCTATGAAGTCGATCCGCTGAGCCCGCTGGGGTTCTTCGATCGTGAGCTGATTGCCTCAGTGCTGGGCAACTGCATCAACAACGCGATTCGCCATGCCCGCGAGTCGCTGCTGATCACCGTCAGCGACGAGGCCGGGCAACTGGTGTTGAGCATCAACGATGACGGCGACGGTTACCCGGCCGAAATGCTCGAACGCCAGGCCGACTACGTACAGGGCATCAATCACAGCAGCGGCAGCACCGGGTTGGGTCTGTATTTCGCCAACCGCATTGCCGCGTTGCATCAGCGCAATGGCGTGGTCGGGCACACCGAGATCCGCAACGGCGGGCCGTTGGGCGGCGGCATCTTCAGCCTCTACCTGCCTTGATCTGACGCGCACCCGTGTAGGAGCTGCCGGAGGCTGCGATCTTTTGACTTTGTTTTTCAAGTTCAAAAGATCGCAGCCTTCGGCAGCTCCTACAGAGGGTATTCAGGTTGTTTGGATTTTTGTTTGACGCTGCTTGATATTCCGAACAGCCGGAGCCTATTTTGTACGGGTCGCCGTTCGCGGCTCGCACAACAACAAGGGATTGCGTCATGACAAGCGATGGCCAGCGTTCACTCGCGCAGCGACTGACCGGCATTGATGAGATTGAATGTGTCACGCCGGATTTGAATGGCGTGCCGCGAGGCAAGGTGATGACCGCCGAGGGTTTCCTCGAAGGGCGGCGTTTGCAGATGGCGCGGGGTGTGCTGCTGCAATGCATCATGGGCGGTTATCCGCCGGCGCGGTTTTACGGCAGTGATGACGGCGACCTGGCGCTGGTGGCCGAGCCGAGCATGATCCACCCCCTGCCATGGAGCGACGAGCCACGGGCCCTGGCCATCTGCGATGCCGACGAGCTGAGCGGCGAAAGCTCCAATCTGTCGACCCGTGGCCAACTCAAAAAAGTCATCGCCCGTTACGCCGCGCGCGGTCTGGTGCCGGTGGTGGCGACCGAGCTGGAATTTTTTGTCTTCGCGCCGAACACCGATCCAACCCAGCCGTTCCGTCCGCCAGTCGGCCTCGACGGACGTCGCGAAGACGGTCAATCGGCGTTCAGCGTCAGTTCCAATAACGGTCTGCGGCCGTTCTTCAACGAAGTCTATAAATGCATGGCGGCGCTCGGCCTGCCGCGCGATACCTTTATGCATGAGATGGGCGTCAGCCAGTTCGAGATCAACCTGTTGCACGGTGATCCGCTGTTGCTGGCCGACCAGACTTTCCTGTTCAAGCACCTGCTCAAGGAAGTCGCGCTCAAGCACGGCCTGACGGTAGTGTGCATGGCCAAGCCGCTGGCGCACACGCCGGGCAGTTCGATGCACATCCATCAGAGCCTCGTCGAGAACGCCACCGGCAAGAATGTGTTCAACGACGAGAACGGTCAGCCGACGGCGATGTTCCGTCACTTCATCGGCGGGCAGCAGGCGGGCATGGCTGATTTCACTGCGCTGTTTGCGCCGAACGTGAACTCTTATCAGCGTCTGTGCCACCCGTATGCGTCACCGAACAATGCTTGCTGGTCTCACGACAACCGTGCGGCTGGGCTGCGGATTCCGGCCAGTTCGCCGGTGGCTCGACGCGTGGAAAACCGGTTGCCCGGTGCCGATGCCAATCCGTATCTGGCGATTGCCGCGAGCCTGGCCGCTGGCTTGCATGGGATCGAGCATGAACTGGAACCGACCGAAGCGATTCAAGGCGAATTCGAAGTGCCGGACAATCTTTCGCTGCCGTGTACCTTGCATGCCGCTCTCGAGCGTCTGAAACGTAGCCAATTGGCGAAGGAACTGTTCGGACAGGAGTTCATCGAAGGCTACATCGCTTCGAAGACCATGGAGTTGACCAGCTTCTTTGATGAAATCACTCCCTGGGAACGGCGTGTTCTAGCAGCCCAGGCCTGACGAACTGTCGCCATCGGGCTATCGTTTGGATAGCCCGATACTTACTGCAAGGAGCCGCTCGGAACGCCGATGCGCCAAATCTGGAAATCCTTTCGAGCGCTGTATTTCGCCTCGCTGATGATGTTGATCGGCTCGGGCCTCTTATCTACTTATCTGGCTTTGCGCCTGGCCGCTGACCATGTCGATGGGTTGTGGGTTGGTGCGCTGATGGCGGCCAACTATTTCGGCCTGGTGCTGGGCGGCAAGATCGGTCACCGATTGATTGCCCGGGTCGGGCATATCCGTGCGTATTCGGCGTGTGCCGGGATTGTTGGCGCGGCAGTGCTCGGGCACGGCCTGGTCGACTGGTTGCCGGCGTGGCTGGTGCTGCGGACCATCGTCGGTCTGGGCATGATGTGCCAGTACATGGTGATCGAGAGCTGGCTCAACGAGCAGGCCGACGCCAATCAGCGCGGCCTGGTATTCAGCGGCTACATGATCGCTTCGTACCTGGGGCTGGTGCTCGGTCAACTGATTCTGGTCATGCACCCCGGCCTTGGCCTGGAACTGCTGATGCTGGTCGCGCTGTGCTTCGCGCTGTGTCTGGTGCCGGTGGCGCTGACCCGCCGGATTCACCCGGCGCCGCTGCATCCGGCCCCGATGGAGCCGCGCTTCTTTATCAAACGCGTGCCGCAATCGTTGAGCACGGTGCTGGGGGCCGGTCTGATCATCGGTTCGTTCTACGGTCTGGCGCCGCTGTATGCCTCGCAGCAGGGGCTGTCGACCGAGCAGGTCGGTCTGTTCATGGGTAGCTGTATTTTTGCCGGGTTGCTGGTGCAGTGGCCGTTGGGCTGGTTGTCCGACCGTTATGATCGGGCGCTGCTGATCCGCTGCTTTGCCGGGTTCCTGGCGGTGGCGGCATTGCCGTTGGCGATCCTGCCGCAGGTGCCGCTGGAAGTGCTGTTCGTGGTCGGCTTCCTCTGTTCGCTGGTGCAGTTCTGCCTGTATCCGCTGGCGGTCGCGTTCTCCAACGACCACGTCGAAGGCGATCGCCGGGTGTCGCTGACGGCGATGCTGCTGGTGACCTACGGTGTCGGCGCCAGTATCGGGCCGCTGCTGGCGGGTGTGCTGATGAAGCTGTTCGGCAGCCAGAGTCTGTACGCGTTCTTCAGCTTCTTTGCGCTGGTGCTGGTGTGGCGCATCCGTCCGAAAGCGGTGACCAATCTGCACCAGGTCGACGACGCGCCGCTGCACCACGTGGCAATGCCCGACAGCATGTCCAGCTCGCCGCTGGTGGCCGCCCTCGACCCGCGTGTCGATGAGCAGGTGGTGCAGGAGCAGATGCAGACCACGGTCACGCCGGAGCCGGAGCCAGAATCCGAAGAGCAGCCCGAAGCGCCGGCGGAAACTGATCCCGCTGATGAGGACGATAAACCAACACCGGACATCAGTGGTGCCAGACCCTGAATCGGTGACGATAAAGCTATTCAAGCAGTGACGCTGTAACTGTGGCGAGGGAGCAAGCTTCCTCGCCACAAGGGACTCACCGCTGCCAGATTATTTGCCAATAAAAAAGGGCAGTCCCGCCAAGGACTGCCCTTTTTTTTGCGCGTTCGACTCAGAGATCGTCTTTGTCGAAGCGACGTGCTTCACGTTGCAGCTGATAGACGAAGCGCTCGACGTTGCGCGCAGCCTGACCACTGATGTTGTGGAAGCGCAGACCGGCGAAGGTGATGTTGAGCTTTTCTTCGAAATGCAGATAACGCAGTTCGACCGAGGTCGGCTGATTGCCGAACAGCGGGGGGGCGATCAGGCGGTCATAGACCTGGCCCAGCTGCAGGCGATCAGTGATGTCGCCTTCAAAGCGCAGCTTGCAACCGGTGGCGGAAATATCCAGCAGTTTGCCGTTGATCGGTGCCTTGAGCTTTTCGCCGCCGAGTTCGACGCTGACCAGATCGGTCAGCTTCAACGCAGCGCGGAAGGCGTTGCGGCGCTGGTGGTAAACCACTTCGGTCGGCAGCTCGCCGGTGTAGAAGCGATCGCTCTCGGATTCTTCAATGTTCAACGTGCCAGTGCATTCCCAGGCGATGCGCACGCCTTCGTGGAAACCTTCGACCTTGAACGGCTCGCCCGCCAGCAGAAAACGTTCGCCATCGCGCGGGATCATTTCGTCCAGGGCGATGGTCGCGGTTTCACGGTCGACCTTGATCAGGTAGCTCTGGAAGCGCTGGCTGCGTTCATGGAAGGTGATGATCAGCGGATCGTGGCTTTCTTGCAGCTGGCGCAGGTTGCTGGAGATTTCCAGGGGCGTGGTCAGCACCTTTGGTGGCTGCGGACTATCATCCGCGCTTAGGGCGTTTGGCACGTTTTCTCAATCTCCAGACAAAATTTGACTACGACTAGCCAGCATTTTGCCAGCATGTTTCGCGGGTTGATAGTGCAGGCACATCGAATGGCTCACGCCTGGCTGAGCGTACGCGGCTTGGTAGGTTTGGCGAACGTGCCGGAGGCGTCATACAGCGCTGGAGGCTCGCCCCCGGTGAGGATTTTCAGCTGATTGGCCGTGGCGGCCTGCTGAATCTGGATCGACTGACCGTTTTTGACGTTGGCCGCCTGGCACTGGGCAATCAGGTCGGTCAGCACATCGCTCTGCGACAGCAACTGGTCGCCAATGCTCGAGTGGCTGGCCAGTTGCTCCAGGCCCTGACGGTCGAGCGGCAGGTTGAGGCTGGCAAGGATTTCGCTGCGCTTGCGGCCATGCTGTTCAAGCAGAATGATCAATGCCTGTTTGCGCGCCAGAATATCTTCCAGCAGAGGCATGTCGCGACCGTGCAAGGCGAGGGACTCGGTTTGCAGTAACTCCAGCAATTGTTGAGCTGGAGCAAAGTCGTCGGTGATCAGTTGCAATAAATTAGTGTCGTGCATGGCTGGCCTTGGGTTCTAAGCGTCCAAAAGCCTGGCGCCGGCAAAAGCCTAGCGCTGGGCTTCGAAGTTGAGCAGTTTGCTGGCTACACGGTTGCTGTCGACTTTGTAGCTGCCATCGGCAATCGCTGCTTTCAACTCGGCCACGCGGGCTTTGTCGACGGCAGGCTGATCGCGCAGCTTGTCAGTGACCTTCTGCAACTGTTGAGCCTCATTGCTGAGGTGTACCGATTCCCCGCTTTTTGCGGTACTGGCCGTTTCGGCCGGGGTATTCAGCGGCGCGGAGGTGCCGGTTTCGGCGGTTTCCTTGGCGTTGCTGGTACGTGTACTGCCCGTAAGTGACGAGGAGCTGTTCAAACGGCTGAAATCGATGACCATGTTAAAAACCTCTGGGAATTTGGACGCTTGCCATGTTTTCGGCCATTCCCTGAAAAACTTTAGGCTCACTTTGCAATGAGCTGCATGTGCCGAAGCGTGTCCTGCTGCGGCACAGTTTAGGGAAGCGTCGGGGCGCGCGCCAGTTTTCTGCGTGAGCGTTTTACATGGCCACTTCCACTTGGCCCGGCGCAACGACTTGCGCCTTGATGACCCGGTTGGAATTGAGGTTTTTCACCCGAATCTGTTCTTTCAGACCGCCATTGGCCAGGGCTTCACCGGGCATACGCACGGCGAGCGTACCGCTGCGGGCGATGATGACCACCTGATCACCCTTGCGCACCACTTCCGCCTGTTCCAGATGCACCAGGGTAATGACCTGATCGGCGACCGTTGGTCGGGTTAATTTCTGCCCGATGGCGTCATCCACCGACGTCAGGAAGCCCTGATTGATCTGGCTGACGTCGCGTTCACGCAGGGTCACGTCCTGCGGCCCGATAATCCCGGCGCGTTTGAGGGGCCGGGTGGTGGTGACAATCTCGCGAAACAGGCGGACTTGAGCGGGCACGAACACCGTCCACGGCGAGCTTCCCTCGCACCGGACCTTGACCGTTACCCGGCCCAGCGGACGTGCCGGGCTCTCCAGCGACGCTGTCAATTCCTTGTCGCACATAGGCATGCGCATACGTGGGTCGAGCTGGTTGACCTCGATTTCGTAGCGGCCTTCCGTTTGACTGGTAGCCAGATAGTCTTCTACGGTGAACTCAAGAAAGCCCTGAGTGACGCCGATAAGCATGTCAGGCAAGGTAACCGTATCGGCACCGGCAGGGCTGCCAGCGAAAAACAAGCAGACGGCGGACGTCGCGCACAGCGCTTTGCGGGTGCGGGAGGTCAGGCGTCGAAAAAATGTCGTTTGAGCGTTCATACGAGTTAAAAAGCAAGCGCCGTGCCGTTTAGCAATGAATGTGCGTCGCAACAACACTTGGCGTTGGTGTAGGAGTCTGGGCATGGCTGGTGTAATGGATTCGGTGAACCAGCGCACGCAACTGGTAGGGCAGAATCGCCTGGAGCTGTTGTTGTTCCGTCTCGACGGTCAGCAGCTCTACGGAATCAACGTGTTCAAGGTACGGGAAGTGCTGCAGTGCCCGTCGCTGACGTTGATGCCCAAGTCCAGTCCTGTCGTGTGCGGGGTGGCGAATATTCGGGGGGCGACCATTCCGATCCTTGATCTGGCAATGGCGACCGGCTCCGGGGCGTTGAAAGACAAGAACAGTCCGTTCGTGATCATCACGGAGTACAACACCAAGACCCAGGGTTTCCTGGTCCGCTCGGTGGAGCGCATCGTCAACATGAACTGGGAAGAGATTCATCCGCCGCCCAAGGGCACGGGGCGCGACCACTACCTGACCGCTGTGACTCGGGTCGACAATCAGTTGGTCGAAATCATCGATGTCGAGAAGGTGCTGGCGGAAGTCGCGCCGACACCGGAGGCGATTTCGGTCGGTGTGGTCGATGTCGAGACCCAGAGCAAGGCGTTGTCGCTGCGGGTGCTGACGGTCGATGACTCGTCGGTGGCGCGCAAGCAGGTCACGCGTTGCCTGCAGACGGTCGGTGTCGAAGTGGTGGCGCTGAACGATGGCAAGCAGGCGCTGGATTACCTGCGCAAGCTGGTCGATGAGGGCAAGAAGCCGGAAGAAGAGTTCCTGATGATGATTTCCGACATCGAGATGCCGGAGATGGACGGGTACACCCTGACGGCGGAGATCCGCAGCGACCCGCGCATGCAAAAACTTCATATCATCCTGCATACTTCGTTGTCGGGGGTCTTCAATCAGGCGATGGTCAAGAAAGTCGGTGCCGATGACTTCCTGGCCAAATTCCGTCCTGATGACCTGGCATCCCGGGTAGTCGACCGGATCAAAGCAGCAGATATCAGCTAGGGACCTTCTGTCCCTGGCGGTCAACACGATTTAAGAGGCGGCATCATTGTCTACGGGTAATTTGGATTTCGAACAGTTCCGGGTCTTCCTGGAAAAAGCCTGTGGCATTTTGCTCGGTGAAAACAAGCAGTACCTGGTCTCGAGCCGTCTCAACAAACTGATGGAGCAGCAAGGCATCAAGTCCCTGGGTGAGCTGGTACAGCGCATCCAGACCCAGCCGCGCAGCGGTTTGCGCGAGCAGGTGGTCGATGCCATGACGACCAACGAAACCCTGTGGTTTCGTGACACCTATCCGTTTGAGGTCTTGAAGAACAAGGTGCTGCCCGAGGCGATCAAGGCCAGTCCCAACCAGCGTCTGCGGATCTGGTCGGCGGCGTGCTCGTCGGGTCAGGAACCGTATTCGCTGTCGATGTCGATCGATGAGTTCGAGCGCAGCAATCTCGGCCAGTTGAAGATGGGCGTGCAGATCGTTGCCACGGACTTGTCCGGCAGCATGCTGACCAACTGCAAGACCGGCGAGTACGACAGCCTGGCGATCGGTCGCGGTTTGTCCGCCGACCGTCTGCAGCGTTACTTCGACCCGAAAGGGCCGGGGCGCTGGGTGATCAAGGCGCCGATCAAGAACCGGGTGGAATTCCGTTCGTTCAACCTGCTCGACAGCTACGCGAGCCTGGGCAAGTTCGACATCGTGTTCTGCCGCAACGTACTGATCTACTTCTCCGCCGAGGTGAAGAAGGACATCCTGTTGCGCATTCACAGCACGCTGAAGCCGGGCGGGTATCTGTTCCTGGGCGCCTCCGAAGCGCTGAACGGTTTGCCGGATCATTACCAGATGGTCCAGTGCAGCCCGGGGATCATTTACCAGGCCAAGTGAAGCATGTGGCAAAAGAAGGGAGCCCTCAGGGGCTCCTTTTTTTTGCCGCATGCTTCACGTAGGAGCTGCCGAAGGCTGCGATCTTTTGATTTTGTTTTTCAAGATCAAGATCAAAAGATCGCAGCCTTCGGCAGCTCCTGCAGGGGGAGGTGTTAACAGGACGAAGCGGCAGAAAAGCGGCAGCCAGCGGAAACCGGTTGCCGCTTTTCTGGCATTGCCGCGTTGCCGACTTCTCGCAAAGCCCCGGTTTACGGGGGTTTTTCTGTTTGGCACGGGGCTTGCTAAAGCTCAGGTACGAAAAACCGGTCACCCGAAGGTTCCCGACATGAGCATCAGCTTCGATAAAGCGCTCGGCATTCACGAAAAGGCATTGGGCTTCCGCGCCCAGCGTGCCGAAGTGCTGGCCAACAACATCGCCAACGCCGATACCCCGAACTACAAGGCTCGGGATCTGGACTTCTCCAAAGTGCTTGAGGCACAGACCCAGAAGAACGCCAACGGCACCATCGCCCTGAACATGACCAACAGCCGTCACATCGAAGCTGAAGGCCTGGGCAATGGCGACGAGTCGCTGATGTATCGCACGCCGATGCAGCCTTCGATCGACCAGAACACCGTGGACGCCCAGCTTGAGCAGTCGAATTACGCGGAAAACGCGGTCGGCTTCCAGGCCAGCTTCACCCTGCTCAACAGCAAATTCAAAGGGCTGGTGTCAGCCCTGCGCGGAGAGTAATCCATGTCCCTGTCCAGCGTTTTCAACATTGCCGGCAGCGGCATGAGCGCACAAACCACGCGTCTGAACACCGTGGCTTCGAACATCGCCAACGCCGAAACCGTCTCGTCGAGCATCGACCAGACCTACCGCGCCCGTCACCCGGTATTCGCCACCATGTTCCAGGGCGGCCAGAACAGCGGCAGCAACTCGCTGTTCCAGAGCCAGGACGCAGCCGGGCAGGGCGTGCAGGTGCTCGGTGTGGTCGAAGACCAGAGCAACCTCGAAGCGCGTTACGAGCCGAACCATCCGGCGGCCGACGCCAAGGGCTACGTCTACTACCCGAACGTCAACGTGGTGGAAGAAATGGCTGACATGATTTCCGCGAGCCGGTCGTTCCAGACCAACGCCGAAATGATGAACACCGCCAAAACCATGATGCAGAAGGTACTGACCCTCGGTCAGTAATAAGGGGCGACTGCCATGAGCGTTACCGATACCACCAGCAGCCTGAGCATGAATGACATCCTGGCGAACTCGTCGAAAAAGACCAGTTCGACCACCGGTGGCATTGCTTCGGCGACCAACAGCGCCACCGGCGGCCAGGCACTGGGCAAGGACGCGTTCCTGCAATTGCTGGTGACCCAGCTGAAGAACCAGAACCCGCTCGATCCGCAGGACAACAGCGCCTTCGTTGCGCAGTTGGCGCAGTTCAGCAGCCTTGAGGGCATCACCACCCTCAACAGCACCGTCAGCTCGCTGGCCGGCAACTACAACTCGTCGCAGGCACTGCAGGCGTCGTCGCTGGTGGGTCGCAACGTGATCGTGCAGACCAACAGCGTTCAGATGGACGACCCGAGCAAGGGCATGACCGGTTCGGCCACCGTTCCGTCGTCGATTGCCGGTGGCACCGTCAGCATTACCGACAGCAGCGGCACGGTCGTTCGCACCATCGATCTGGGCAGTCGCGCCGCAGGCAGCGCGAGCTTCACCTGGGACGGCAAGGACAAGGACGGCAACCTGGTGAAGGCCGGTACCTATACCGTCAAAGCCAACGCATCGATCAATGGCACCTCGACCGACCTGGCAACCTACCTGCCGGCCACGGTCAACAGCGTGACCATCAGCCAGACCGGTGGCGAGCTGATGCTCAACCTGTCCGGCAAGGGCACCGTCGCCCTGTCCAAAGTACAAACCATTGGTATATAGAGCCGACTAACCGGCACAAAGGAGTGGAATATGTCTTTCAATATCGGCCTTAGCGGTCTCTATGCAGCCAACAAACAACTGGACGTGACCGGCAACAACATCGCCAACGTCGCGACCGCCGGTTTCAAATCGTCCCGTGCAGAATTCGCAGACGTCTACTCGGCCACTCGCCTGGGTACCGGCAGCAAGGTCATCGGTAACGGTGTACGTCTGGCCAACGTTTCTCAGCAGTTCACCCAGGGTGACATCAACAACACCGGCAACGTGCTGGACATGGGCATCAACGGCTCGGGTTTCTTCACCATGAGCAACAACGGCTCGATCTCCTACACCCGGGCCGGTACGTTCAAGGTCGACGATAAAGGTTACATCACCAACACCGACTACACCTCGCGTCTGCAAGGCTACGGTGTGGATGCCAACGGCAAGGTCATCAACGGCGTACTGACCGACCTGAAGATCGACACTTCGAACCTGGCGCCAAAGTCCACCTCGCTGGTGACGTCGACTATCAACCTGGACTCGACCGCTCCAGTGATCGATGACACAGTGGCCGCTGGCAAGTTCGACCCGAACAACCTCGCGACCTACACCAAGTCCTTCAGTACCCCGATCTATGACAGCCAGGGCAACATGCACCCGATGGATCAGTATGTGGTCAAGACCGGTGCGAATACCTGGAAGGTCTACACCCTGGTGGACGGTCGTAACCCGGACGCTACCGGTAGCGATCCGAAGGTCACTGCGCCGACACCTTCTACCATGACCTTTGACTCCGCTGGCAAACTGACTCAGGTCAGCACCCTGCCTGGCCCGGTGATCAGCAGTGATCTGAAGCTCGCTGGTTGGGTCCCGGGTAACGTCGTCAACGGTACCTTCAAGCCTAATGGTGCGGCCGCGAACCCGGCAGGTATCACCATTTCGATGGCTCAGACCACCCAGTACAACGCGGATACCGCCCGCTCGATCCCGACTCAGGACGGTTATGCCACTGGCCAGATCACCAACCTGACCATCGACGGTACCGGTACCCTGTTCGCCAACTTCAGCAACAACCAGAACAAGGCCATCGGCCAGGTTGCGCTGGCCAGCTTCACTAACGAGCAAGGCCTGCAAGCGATCGGCGGAACGAGCTGGAAGGAAACGTTCGCTTCGGGTATCCCGGGTTATGACGCTCCGCAAACCGGTACCCTGGGTTCCATCCAGTCCAACTCGCTGGAAGAATCGAACGTTAACCTGACCAACGAGCTGGTAGACCTGATCAAGGGCCAGAGCAACTATCAGGCGAACGCCAAGACCATTTCGACGCAGAGCACCATCATGCAGACCATCATTCAGATGACCTGATATCGATGTTTTGTAAAAAGCTGTAACGGAAAGCCCCTCTTTGAGGGGCTTTCTTGTTTAATGCGCGCGCCGGGGGCTACTCGTCTGCGGCAATCGTATTTTTGCGGGCGTATTCACGCGCTTGCTCAGGCAACACCCGGGCGCCAATGAACGGTTCGTCCAACCACAGACAGGGATGTAACGATCACTCCATGGTTTTTTTCTCTCGCTCCCGAATCGTCTTCGGGACGCTGTTCGTTAGTGCATTGCTGGTCTGGTTTATAGGGGGGCAGGGCTGGGGCGCCACGCCAAGGAAATATCTGACCACGACCGTCACCGTTGAAGATCTTGAAGAAACAGTATTGGCCAGTGGTACGGTCAAGCCTTTCCAGCAAGTCAGTGTTGGCGCACAGGTCAACGGGCAACTCAAAAGCTTGAAGGCCGGGTTGGGCGATACGGTGCGCCAAGGTCAGCTACTGGCCGAGATTGACCCGCTGTTGCCACAGAACGAACTGCTTAAGTCACGGGCAGCGTTGCTCAGTGTCCGGGCACAATATAAGGCTCGACAGGCGATGATTCGCCAGTACGAACTTGATTTCCGTCGCAAGCAAAGTCTGGTTGCCAGTGAGGCCGGATCGCGGGCCGATCTGGAGATTGCCGAAGCGCAATTGCAAAGCTCTCGTGCCGAACTGGCATCCCTGGCTGCGCAGATTTCCCAGGCGGAGATAGAAATCCGCATCGCCGAAGTCAACCTTGGCTACACGCGTATCAGTGCGCCGATGGACGGAGAAGTCATTGCCGTGGTGACTAAGCAGGGGCAGACCGTCGTTTCCGCGCAGAGTGTCCCGACCTTGCTGATCCTGGCCCGGCTGGACCGGATGACGGTCGAGGCGCGGATATCTGAAGCTGACGTGGTTCGAGTCAAGCCAGGCCAAGCGGTATCCTTCAGTATCCTGGGCGATCCGGATCGGCGCTTTGAAAGTCATATTCGGGCGGTAGAACCGGCGCCAGAGTCCATTACCCGGCAGGACACAATGCAGGGTGGTGGTGGCTCGACTGCTGGCGGTGCCGACGCAGCGGTGTACTACAACGCGCTGTTTGACGTGCCCAATGACGATCGTTCGTTGCGCACTTCAATGACGGCGCAGGTCAGCGTGCTGCTCGATTCGGCGCCAAAAGCCACAACGGTGTCGGTGGCCGCGTTGGGCAAGCGCGTCGCTGATGGCCGCTATGAAGTGCGTCGACTGGTTGGTGGTCAGTTGCAGACGGTGCTGGTCAAGACCGGTTTGCGCAATGACCTTAACGTTCAGGTGTTGGATGGTCTCAAGGAGCATGACGAAGTTGTCCTCGGCGAAGAGCCGGAGGCTCAATGAGCAGCGCCAATGATCTTTGCGACTTGACACCAAAACCCGCGCAAGAGGCTCTGCCGGTTACGCAGTTGCTAACCCTTGAGGGCGTGCAGCGCTGGTTCGCCGATGGCGAGGCCAGGACTCATGTGCTGCGCGACGTGAATCTGACCATTGCCGCTGGTGAAATGGTGGCGATTATCGGGCCGTCCGGCTCCGGAAAATCCAGCCTGATGAATATCCTCGGCTGCCTGGATCGTCCCTCTGCCGGTCGCTACTGTATCAACGGTGTCGATATGGCCGGTATGAGCAGCGATGAACTGGCGACATTACGTCGTGAGCATTTCGGGTTCATTTTCCAGCGCTTTCATTTGCTGTCGCATTTGAGCGCCGAGGCCAACGTCCAGGTGCCGGCCATTTACGCCGACCAGTCGTTTATCGAGTGTCAGCAAAAGGCTAGGGCATTGTTGCAACGCCTGGGGCTGGGGCAGCGCATGCAGCATCGACCGGGGCAGCTTTCCGGTGGTCAGCAGCAGCGGGTCAGTATTGCCCGTGCGCTGATCAATGGTGGCGCGGTGATCCTGGCCGACGAACCCACCGGCTCGTTGGACTCACGCAGTGGTGAAGAGGTAATGGCCATCCTGCGTGAACTGCACCGTAGCGGCCACACCATTATTATCGTGACCCATGACTTGCGGGTGGCGCAGCACGCTGACCGGATTATCGAGATTCATGACGGAGGGATCGTTGCGGATCAATCGAATGCCAGCCGAAAAGTGCCTGCGGCGCAGCTCGCTCAGGAGGGTGAAAGTACGCTAGATCAGGGGCGCGAAGCGGCGGCAGTGCATTGGCGTCGCTTCAGCGAGGCTTTCAAGATGGCCTGGGTTTCCCTGTGCAGCCATCGTATGCGTACATTGCTGACCATGCTGGGGATCATCATCGGCATCGCCTCAGTGGTGTCGGTGGTCGCGCTGGGGCAGGGGGCGCAGACCCGAGTCCTGCGCGATATCAGCGCCATGGGCACCAATACCATCGATGTTTATCCCGGCAAGGACTGGGGAGATGAGCAGGCCGCCTCGATCCGGACTTTGCAACCTGTGGATTTGCGGATCATCCAGGGGCAGTCCTGGGTCGACAGCGTCTCGGCGATGGTCAATGGCAGCCGAACGATTCGCTATCGCAATCTGCATGTCAGTGCCACCGTCAATGGTGTCGGCCACGATTACTTCCAGGTGATGGGCATCCGCATGAGCAAGGGCGCGGTGTTCAGTGCCAGCGATGTGATGCGCCGTGGCCAGACCCTGATCATTGATCACAATACCCGACAACGGCTGTTCAAGGACTGGGAGCAACCACTGGGCAAAGTGATCCTGGTGGGCGGCCTGCCTTGCACGGTGGTGGGGGTCATGGAAAATCGCGATGACGGTTTTTCAGGGCCGAGCCTGCAAGTCTATTTGCCTTATACAACGGTGATGGGGCGCTTGTTGGGGCAGAGCCATTTCAATTCGATCAAGGTTCGGCTCAAGGACCAGGTGGCCAGCGCTGCAGCAGAGCAAGCGCTGCAAACATTGTTGGTGGCACGTCATGGGCGCGCAGATTTTTTCCTCAGTTCCAGCGACAGCATCCTGAAAATCGTGCAGAAAACCACGGATACCCTGACGCTGCTGATCTCTGCCGTGGCGTTCATTTCACTCTTGGTCGGTGGTATCGGGGTGATGAATATCATGCTGGTATCGGTCACTGAGCGTACCCGGGAGATTGGTATCCGCATGGCCGTCGGCGCTCGACGTGCAGACATCTTGCAGCAATTCCTGATCGAGGCGATGTTGGTCTGTCTGTTGGGTGGCTTACTGGGCGTCCTGTTGTCGTTGCTGGTCAGCCAGGTGTTTGGCTACTTCGTGCAGATGATCGTCATGGAGTTCACGGCGTTGGCAATGATTTCAGCCTGTTTGTGTTCGCTTCTGGTCGGCGTGTTGTTCGGTTATATCCCGGCGCGCAATGCCGCCCGGCTTGATCCAATTCAGGCGTTGTCCCGAGAATGAAGTGCATGAATGGCAAGTGGACTTGGGCATTGCTGCTGCCTTTGTGCTTGAGTGGATGTGGCGCTCTGCTGCACAGCGAGTACCGTCAACCCGAGGTGCACGCACCGGCCTTCTGGTTGGGTGACACGACGCACGACCGCTCATTACGTGCAGGGCAGCGATGGTGGGAAACATTTGGTGATCCGCGTCTGAATGCGTTGGTCGATGACGCCCTGATGCGTAACAACGATCTCGCTGTGGCTGCCCTCAGAGTGCGCCGGGCAGCGCTTCAGGCAGGGCTCACCGGCACCACTATCACGCCTGATCTGGACGTGGGTACGGGGGCGGAGTGGAGCAGGAACCTGCGTCGTGACGGTTCAACCCAGCGCCGGTTCTCCACGACCTCGTCGATGCGTTACGAAGTCGACTTGTGGGGGCGGCTGGCGAGTACGCGCGATGCTGCGCAGTGGGCGTTAGTGGCGACTGACTTTGATCGGCGCGCCAGTGCACTGAGCCTGGTCGGCACGACGGCGCGCCTGTATTGGCAAATCGGCCTGTTCAACGAACTGGTCCGGTCGGCCCGGGACAGTATCCGGTACGCCGAGCGGACGTTGCAGCTGGTGCAGTCCCAGCGTCTGGCTGGCGCGGCGACTGGGCTCGAAGAGGCGCAAGCCGAGCAGGTGCTGGCTACGCAACGTGCGGTACTCAGCGATTATCAGCAGCAACTTGAAGCGGCGCGCAACGCACTGGCGATTATTTTCGATCAGGCACCCGAGCACCGCTTTACAGAACTGGAACAACTGCCTTCGGTAACATTGGCGAGTGTCCCGGCAGGCTTGCCCGCCGATCTGGTTGCCCGACGTCCGGATCTGCAGGCGGCTGAATGGCGATTGCGTCAGGCATTGTCGAACTATGACGCAACGCGAGCCAGTTTCTATCCCACGTTTACGCTGACGGGCAGTCTGACAACAGGCGGTAGTCGGGAGTTGAGTCAAGTGCTCAATAATCCAGTCGGTCTGTTGGGGGTCGGTATAAACCTGCCGTTTGTGCAGTGGAATGTTCGCAAATATACAGTTGGAATATCCGCCGTTGACTACGAGGCGGCGATCATTGAGTTCCGCCAAGGGCTTTATATCGCGCTGTCGGAAGTTGAAGATGCGTTGTCAGCACAAGTGCAGTTTACCCAGCAGGGTTTGCGTCGTGAGCAGGCACTGGCCGCCGCACTGAAAGCAGAAGGGTTGGCGGAGATCCGCTATCGCAGCGGGCAGACGGGTATCAAGGAGTGGCTGGATCTGCAAGAGAGCCGGCGTGCCGCGCAAATTTCGCTGGCACAGAATCGCTTCGAGCGACTGCAGGCGCGAATGGGGTTGTATCTGGCGCTGGGTGGGGGCTTCGTGCATTAGGTTATTGCGCACGCAGACGTTAAAGGATTTGAAGCTTGTCAGTGATTAAGGAAGATTGTGCTGCGTCTCTGAATTGATTTAGTTAGTTTAATTGATGTAGGTCATTGTATTTGTATGCAATTAATCTTGTAGGGTTTTGCTTGTTTGTTATTTGTGTTCTTTTCTATTTAATTAATAAAGAGTCGGTTCTTTCCAGGTTTTATTTATTGTTTTTAGTTGTTTCGTAATGTAAGGTGCGCGCTCTTTCATCAGGGCTCTTGATGATTGATTGGGTACTCGCTTGCAGTACTTTTATTGCACGCTCTGGTTGAGTCGAGAAGTGTGATGAACGCTAAGCATTCATTGTGCCGACGGCAACTTGGGACGTTTATTTGAAATGGAGATCGTTATGTCGCTGCGTATGGGTTTTGGTCTGACTTTGGCCGCAAGTTTGCTGCTGGGTGCTGTCGTTGTTCAGGCTGCGCCAGCGTCCTGGTGGCTTTATGAGTCGGCTTCGACTGGCCGCACTATGTGCAGCAATGTTCCGCAAGCCAGCGGCTGGGTTCGTGTTGCCGGTCCTTACAATAACGGCGGCTGCCGTCGGTAAGCACTGACGAGAGGCTCCTTCTGTGAAGGGGCCTTTTTTGTGTCTGCTAAAACCTGTTCGTTAGAGCTTTGGTGTTTTGCAGGCAAAAGAAAACCCCCGACAAACCAGAAGTCTGTCGGGGGTTTCTTTTGTCCGGGAAGTATCAGGCGTCTCGTAACGCCTGATTCAGCTCAGCTTATTGGCAAGCTTCGCAATCCGGCTCGTCGATCGCGCAAGCCTTTGGCACTGGAGCCGGGCCGGCAGGAGCTGCCAGAACCGAATCGTCGCCGTGGTTGCCGCCGCTGGAAACAGCGTTCAGCTTGCCGGTGTTGATGGTCGACTTCTCGGTGCTGGTCGCGGCCAGGGCACGGAGGTAGTAAGTGGTTTTCAGGCCACGGTACCAGGCCATGCGGTAGGTCACGTCGAGCTTCTTGCCCGATGCGCCAGCGATGTACAGGTTCAGCGACTGGGCCTGGTCGATCCACTTCTGACGACGGCTGGCGGCGTCAACGATCCACTTGGTGTCCACTTCGAACGCGGTCGCGTAGAGCTCTTTGAGTTCTTGCGGGATGCGCTCGATCTGCTGAACCGAACCGTCGTAGTACTTCAGGTCGTTGATCATGACCGAGTCCCACAGACCGCGAGCCTTGAGGTCGCGAACCAGGTACGGGTTGATCACGGTGAATTCGCCCGACAGGTTCGATTTCACATACAGGTTCTGGTAGGTCGGTTCGATCGACTGCGAGACGCCAGTGATGTTGGCGATGGTCGCGGTCGGTGCGATGGCCATGATGTTGGAGTTACGAATGCCTTTCTGTACACGGGCGCGAACCGGTGCCCAGTCCAGGGTTTCGTTCAGGTCGACGTCGATGTACTTCTGGCCGCGAGCCTCGATCAGGATCTGTTGCGAATCCAGCGGCAGGATACCTTTGGACCACAGCGAACCGTTGAAGGTCTCGTACGAGCCGCGCTCGTCAGCCAGGTCGCAGGACGCCTGGATCGCGTAGTAGCTGACCGCTTCCATCGACTTGTCGGCGAACTCGACGGCAGCGTCGGAACCGTAAGGGATGTGCTGCAGGTACAGCGCGTCCTGGAAGCCCATGATGCCCAGACCGACCGGACGGTGCTTGAAGTTGGAGTTCTTCGCTTGCGGCACCGAGTAGTAGTTGATGTCGATCACGTTGTCGAGCATGCGCACGGCAGTGTTCACGGTGCGTTGCAGCTTGGCGGTGTCCAGCTTGCCATCCACGATGTGGTTCGGCAGGTTGATCGAGCCCAGGTTGCAAACAGCGATCTCGTCCTTGTTGGTGTTCAAGGTGATCTCGGTGCACAGGTTCGAGCTGTGAACCACGCCGACGTGCTGCTGCGGGCTGCGCAGGTTGCACGGGTCTTTGAACGTCAGCCATGGGTGGCCGGTTTCGAACAGCATGGACAGCATTTTGCGCCACAGGTCTTTGGCCTGGATGGTCTTGAACAGCTTGACCTTGCCCGGGTACTCGGTCAGGGCTTCGTAGTACTCGTAGCGCTCTTCGAAGGCTTTACCGGTCAGGTCGTGCAGGTCCGGTACTTCGGATGGCGAGAACAGGGTCCACTTGCCGTCATCGAAGACGCGCTTCATGAACAGGTCAGGGATCCAGTTGGCGGTGTTCATGTCGTGGGTACGACGACGATCATCACCGGTGTTCTTGCGCAGCTCGATGAACTCTTCGATGTCCATGTGCCAGGTTTCCAGGTAGGCACAGACAGCGCCTTTGCGCTTGCCACCCTGGTTAACGGCTACCGCGGTGTCGTTCACCACTTTCAGGAACGGAACCACGCCTTGCGACTTGCCGTTGGTGCCCTTGATATACGAACCCAGTGCACGAACAGGGGTCCAGTCGTTGCCCAGGCCGCCCGCGAATTTGGACAACATGGCGTTGTCGTGGATCGCGTGGTAGATGCCCGACAGGTCGTCCGGAACGGTGGTCAGGTAGCAGCTAGACAGCTGTGGACGCAGAGTGCCGGCGTTGAACAGGGTCGGGGTCGAAGCCATGTAGTCGAAGGACGACAGCAGGTTGTAGAACTCGATCGCACGGTCTTCTTTCTGCTTCTCTTCGATTGCCAGGCCCATGGCCACACGCATGAAGAAAATCTGCGGCAGTTCGAAACGCACGCCATCCTTGTGGATGAAGTAACGGTCGTACAGGGTCTGCAGGCCCAGGTAGGTGAATTGCTGGTCGCGCTCGTGGTTGATCGCCTTGCCCAGTTTTTCCAGGTCGAAGGAGGCCAGCACAGGGTTCAGCAGTTCGAACTCGATACCTTTGGCGATGTAAGCCGGCAGCGCCTTGGCGTACAGGTCGGCCATCTCGTGGTGAGTGGCGCTTTCGGCCACTTCGAGGAAGCCCAGGCCTTCGGCACGCAGGGTGTCCATCAGCAGGCGGGCGGTGACGAACGAGTAGTTCGGCTCACGTTCAACCAGAGTACGCGCGGTCATCACCAGAGCGGTGTTGACGTCGTTCAGGGCCACGCCGTCGTACAGGTTCTTCAGGGTTTCGCGCTGGATCAGGTCGCCATCGACTTCTTCCAGACCTTCGCAGGCCTCGGTGACGATGGTGTTCAGGCGGCCCATGTCCAGCGGCGCGAGGCTGCCGTCGGCACGGGTGATACGGATCGACGGGTGCGCGTTGACGGCGGCTTCGACCGGGGCGTGGGCAGCGCGTTCTTTGGAACGACCGTCACGGTAGATCACGTAGTCACGAGCGACTTTCTGCTCGCCGGCACGCATCAGGGCCAGTTCGACCTGGTCCTGGATCTCTTCGATGTGGATGGTGCCGCCCGAAGGCATGCGACGCTTGAAGGTCGCGGTGACTTGTTCGGTCAGGCGGGCAACGGTGTCGTGGATTCGCGACGAAGCGGCAGCGGTGCCGCCCTCAACTGCGAGAAACGCTTTGGTGATAGCGACGGTGATCTTGTCATCGGTGTAAGGAACGACAGTGCCATTACGCTTGATCACGCGCAGTTGACCAGGCGCGGTAGCTGCCAGATCCGAATTCGAATCGGCGGCCTGCGGCAAGGTGCCCTGCGGGTTCTCGCGAGTTGTGTCGGTTTGCATGGGGGGTGATCTCCACATTCTCTATGTTTGTTTGGGCACCATCATGGTGCTCACCGTTCTGGTCCGAAGCACTACAACCGACGGGCGTCGGGCATAACAACTTCGGACCAGTAGGAAAAAGGCTAATGACGCCGCATCCTTGCCGAAGTTTTTGGCTGCGAGCCAGGGCTCGAGCCGGATTCCTTCCAGGGTGACAGTAATGACTGCAACACCCGTACCGTTCCGGTCGTTTCCAACCTAAAAAACGGTGCCATCCGCCAGTGCGGTTTGGGCTTTGAAAAACCTGCTTGGTTCAACCGGAAACTGGCAATAAAGCGCTTGAGTTTCAGGTCCGAAATGTGGTTGGGCGTTTGATTGGAAAACCCTATATGTAGGGTCTCTCCTTGCGCCGTGCTACAAGATAATGCGTTTCGAGGGGGCTTGCAACGTACTAGCTGTGGATAAACCTGTGCGTAAATTGTGTAAGAAACCAGGAATTCCCGTGTAGGCCGCGAACCTGCTGAGCTAGACCGTTTGTCACTGTTTTTCACTCGGGAAAAACGCTTCAGCGGATTTTTAAGGGCGCGAACCCTATCACAAAAAACCGCCTTGTCCGAACGCATTTGGCGACTTGTGTTCTGGCTGTACGCCGTTTATACAATCGAGCGGTGTTTACCCATTCTTATCCTCCCAAAAGATGACAAAAAGACGGGAGGATCCGAATCTGTGGGCAACCGCACACCTGTGCAGGAGCTGCCGAAGGCTGCGATCTTTTGATTTTAAAAAGCAAGGTCAAAAGATCACAGCCTGCGGCAGCTCCTACAGGGAGCAATGCGTTTCTGCCTTAATTAATAAAAACAGCAAGCAGAGGTCACCGGTGGAGCAAGAAGCGTGGCAGGTATTGATAGTCGAGGACGACCAGCGTCTGGCCGAACTCACCCGCGAATACCTGCAAGCCAATGGATTGCGCGTGGAGATCGAAGGTAACGGCGCGCTGGCGGCAGCGCGGATCATCAAGGAGCAGCCGGACCTGGTGATCCTCGACCTGATGCTGCCCGGTGAAGACGGCCTGAGCATCTGCCGCAAGGTTCGCGATCGCTATGACGGGCCGATCCTGATGCTCACCGCCCGCACTGACGATGCCGACCAGATTCAGGGCCTCGACCTCGGCGCCGACGATTACGTGTGCAAGCCCGTGCGTCCACGGCTGTTGCTGGCGCGTATCCAGGCCTTGCTGCGACGCAGTGACAGCGCCGAGCCTGTCGCGGAAAAAAGCCGCCGCCTGCAGTTCGGCCCATTGGTGGTGGACAACGCGTTGCGCGAAGCCTGGCTCAGCGACAGCGGTATCGAACTGACCAGCGCCGAATTCGACCTGCTCTGGCTGCTGGTGTCGAATGCCGGGCGGATCCTGTCCCGCGAAGAGATCTTCACTGCGCTGCGCGGCATCGGCTACGACGGCCAGGACCGCTCGATCGATGTGCGCATCTCGCGCATCCGCCCGAAAATCGGCGACGACCCCGACCACCCGCGCCTGATCAAGACCATCCGCAGCAAAGGCTATTTGTTCGTCCCTGAAGCCTGCGTGGATCTGGCCCTGTGAACTCGATCTTCCTGCGCATCTACGGCGGTATGTGCGCGGCGCTGATTCTGGTGGCGGTGCTTGGCGTACTGGCATTGCACCTGCTCAATCAGGTGCGCAGCGAGCAATACCGCGAGCGCCTGGCCCACGGCACGTTCTCGCTGATGGCCGACAACCTGCAACCGATGAACGAAACCGAGCGTCATCGGGCGCTGCTGGTGTGGGAGCGTCTGTTGGGGATTCCGCTGGCGCTGAAGAAATTTTCCGAGACCGGCCTGGATCTGTCCCAGCGCACCCGAGTGCAGCATGGTCAGGCGCTGGTGGAGCAGACCGGCCCGCATGCGGCGCGGGTCTACAAAATGGTCAGCGATAAAGAGCAACTGGTGCTCACTGGCGACGTGCAGCAGATCAGCGAGCAATTGGCGCGGGCGACTATTTACCTGTTGGCCGATGAGTTGGTGCGTTTCCCCGTGGGCGAACAGCCCAAGCGGCTGGCGCAGTTAAAGGAAGAGAAGGGCTTCGGTTTCGATTTGCGGCTGGTCACGGTGAACGAGGCCGACATGGACGAAGACCAGAGCCGTCGTGTGTCCGAGGGCGATACGGTGATGGCGCTGGGCAAGGGCGGCGACTCGATCCGGGTGTTTGCCGGCATGGTCGGCACCCCTTGGGTGCTGGAGATCGGCCCGTTGTATCAGATGAACCCCTACCCGCCGCAATGGCTGGTGCTGATCGCCGCCCTTGGCTTGAGCCTGATCGGTCTGATCGTTTATCTGCTGGTGCGTCAGCTCGAACGACGCTTGCGCGGCCTCGAAGCGGCGGCCACGCGCATTGCCAAGGGCAGCCTGGAAACCCGAGTGCCGGCCCGGGGCGCCGACTCGGTCGGGCGTCTGGCGGCGGCGTTCAACGGCATGGCCGAGCACTTGCAACAGTTGCTGGCGATCCAGCGCGAACTGGTGCGGGCGGTGTCCCATGAATTGCGCACGCCAGTGGCGCGTCTGCGTTTCGGGCTGGAGATGATCGGTTCGGCCACCACCCCGCAGGCGCTGGAAAAGTACCGTGAGGGCATGGACCACGACATCGAGGACCTCGATAAGCTGGTCGATGAAATGCTCACTTACGCGCGGCTGGAACAGGGTTCGCCAGCGCTGACCTTTCAACGCATCGACCTCGATGCGCTGGTCAATCAGGTGATCGAAGAGCTGGCGCCATTGCGCGCCGAGGTCACGGTACAGCGCGGGTTATGCCTGTCGGCGGCGGATAACGACGGCGCCTGGGTCGAGGCCGAGCCGCGCTTCCTGCACCGCGCGTTGCAGAACCTGGTGAGCAACGCGATGCGCCATGCGCGCTCGAAAGTGACGGTGAGTTATCAGGTCGGGCAGTTGCGCTGCCGGGTCGACGTCGAAGATGATGGGCCGGGTGTGCCGGAGTCGGCGTGGGAGCGCATCTTTACGCCGTTCCTGCGTCTGGATGACAGCCGCACCCGGGCGTCGGGCGGGCATGGTTTGGGCCTGTCGATTGTGCGGCGGATCATCCACTGGCATGACGGCCGGGCGCTGATCAACAAGAGCAAGAGTCTGGGTGGGGCTTGCTTCAGCTTGAGTTGGCCGAGGAATCAGGAGCGACGCTGATATCGATGTTGGCCAGGCTGGCCTCATCGCGAGCAGGCTCACTCCTACCGTTGGAATGCGTTCCCTTGTAGGAGTGAGCCTGCTCGCGATAGGGCCGGTGCCAGCATCGCAGCTCTTCAGGCAGAAATGCTCACCAGACTCAACAACTGCCCCTCCTGCACCCCGAACTGCGCCTCCAGCTCACGGCCATGGCGCCATTCAGCGGACAGATCGGTCAGCAGGCGCAAGCGCACCTGACCCTGTTCCGTCCATTCCAGCACCTCGGCGTGTTCGAAGTAGAAGCGCTTTTGCACAATCGGGTACAGCGCCTTGAACAGGCTTTCTTTCACCGAAAACGTCAGCGTTACGCACAACCCCAGTTGCTCGCGCGCACCGGCGGTCATGCGCTGTAGTTCCGCCGGCGTCAGGATCTCCCCGGCCAGACGTTCGGCGCGGTCGCTGTCGAGCAGGTTTTCCAGGTCCATGCCCAAGCCGCGCCAGTGCTGTTTATTGGCGACAATCGCTGCCGCACGCCCGGTGCTGTGGGTGATCGAGCCGCAGATGTGCGCCGGCCACACCGGCGCGCGGTCTTCGCCAATCGCCGGGATCACGCTTGAGCCTTCCAGTTGCTGCAACGCGGCCCGGGCGCAGATCCGCCCGGCGAGAAACTCTGCCTGACGCTTGGCCACCGAACGCTGAATGCTCGGCGGCGGCTCGATGGCACTGCGCTGGAAGTCATCGCCCAGCAGTTGCTTCGGGTCGAAGCGGGTGCTCAGCAGGACGGTGTCGGGCAACACGTTCGGCAACGGCCAATGGGCGTCGAGCGGGGTGCAGCAGGCGGGGAGGATCGGGCTGGAATTCATGGCGGGCATTTTGCCGGTTGGCGCGGATGCTGGGTAGAGCCAAATCCTTTACCTGGCGGTAATGCATAACCTGTAGGAGCTGCCGGAGGCTGCGATCTTTGCTGTTTAAAGATCAAGATCAAAAGATCGCAGCCTCCGGCAGCTCCTACAGGGTGGATGTGGATCAGCCAAAGATCTTCTGGAAGAACGCCTTCATGTCCGCCCACGATTTTTCATCGGCCGCTTTGTTGTAACCGATATCCGGGCCACCGTGATCGCCGTGGCTCAAGCGATCAGCGTCGGGATTGGTGAAGCCGTGTTTGGCGCCGTCGAGGCTGACGAACTTATAGTCGGCGCCAGCCTTGTCCATTTCCGCCTTGAATGCGGTGACGTTGTCGGCGGTGACCATGCTGTCCAGTGCGCCGTGCTCGACCAGTATTTTCGCCTTCACACTGCCGGGCGTGGCTGGGGTGGTGGTTGCCAGTGCGCCGTGGAAACTCACCACGCCCGCCAGTGGCTCACCTTGACGCGCCGCGTTGAGCACCACGCCACCGCCGAAGCAATAGCCGATGGCGGCGATTTTATTCACGTCGGTCTGCGGCTGCTTTTTCAGCAGGTTCAGCCCGGCCTCGAAGCGCTTGCTGGACGCTGCGGCATCCTGGGTCGCGGCCTGCATGAACGCCATCGCATCTTTCGGGTGCTCGGTGTTCTTGCCTTCGCCGTACATGTCGATCGCCAGTGCGCTGTAACCCAGCTCGGCGAGGTCACGGGCGCGGCGCTTGGCGTAATCGTTCAGGCCCCACCATTCATGCACCACCACCACGCCCGGGCGCTTGCCCTTGATCGCGTCGTCATAGGCGTAGTAGCCGATCAGTTTTGTACCGTCGGCGCTCTGGTAGGGAATCTCCTGAGTCTTGATCGCGGCGTTGGCCAGACTGCTGGCGGCGAGCAGGGTGAGGGCGAGGAACAGGCGCATGGTCGGTCTCCTTATCGAAAAGTGGTCAGGACAGCCTAGCCGATTTGATTCAGCGCAGGTTCAGAGAGCGTTCAGGGGAGGTACAGGGGCAGGTCAGTAACCTTGCGCCATACCCAAACAGCACTGTGAAAGAGGAAACTCGATGAATCATCTAAACAAACTGCTGCTGGCTTTTACCTTGTTGGGCTCCAGCCTTGCGGCGCATGCCGATGACACCACTAACTTCGCCGGCCTGACGTTCGGTCAGACCAGTGACAAGGTCAAAAAGTCCCACGCGCTGAACGACAACCTCGGCCACCCGGACGCCAGCGGCGCGATCGATGGCAACAACACTTACGGCGTGCGTCTCGGCCAGCAAAACTCGCAAGGTCGCTACTACGCCACTTACGACAACGTGTCCGGTTCGCACAATGGCATTAAACTGCGCCAGGAAAACCTGCTGGGCAGCTACGATCTGTTCTATCCAGTGGGCGGCAGCACCAAGCTGTTCGGTGGCGCGACGGCGGGTTTGACCAAGCTGACCCAGGATTCGCCAGGCTACAGCCGTGACAGCGACATCGGTTACGCCGTGGGCGGTCAGTTCGGTGTGTTGCAGCAAGTGGCGCAAAACGTTTCGGTCGAACTCGGTTACCGTTACCTGATGAGCAACGCCAGCACTGAAATGAAAGAGAGCGGCGGCAGCAAGCAAGGCTCGCTGGACTTGACCAGCAGCGCGCAGACTTACCTGTCGGCCAACTACAATTTCTAAGGAGCGAATCGCCTTGAAACCCTGTGGGAGCGAGCTTGCTCGCGAAAGCGATGTTTCATTCAACATTATCGTTGACTGAATAACCGCCTTCGCGAGCAAGCTCGCTCCCACAGGTGGTTGTGGAGATTTCAAGTGATTAGGAGAAGGTCATGAAACTGTTGGTCGTCGAAGATGAAGCGCTGTTGCGCCATCACCTGCAAACCCGCCTGACGGAGAGCGGTCACGTGGTCGAGTCCGTGGCCAATGCCGAAGAGGCGCTGTACCAGACCGGACAGTTCAACTTCGATCTGGCGGTGATCGACCTCGGCCTGCCCGGTATGGGGGGGTTGGACCTGATCCGCCAGTTGCGTTCGAACGGCAAGACGTTTCCTATCCTGATCCTCACCGCGCGCGGCAACTGGCAGGACAAGGTCGAAGGCCTCGCTGCCGGTGCCGACGACTACGTGGTCAAGCCGTTCCAGTTCGAAGAACTCGATGCGCGGCTCAACGCCTTGCTGCGCCGCTCCAGCGGCTTCACTCAGTCGACCATCGTCGCCGGGCCGTTGCTGCTGGACCTCAATCGCAAACAGGCGTCGCTGGATGAAGAACCGTTGGCGCTGACCGCCTACGAATACCGCATCCTCGAATACCTGATGCGCCACCATCAGCAAGTGGTGCCCAAGGATCGCCTGATGGAGCAGCTCTACCCGGACGACGACGAGCGCGATCCGAACGTGATCGAAGTGCTGGTCGGCCGCCTGCGCCGCAAGCTCGAAGGCCCGGGCGGGTTCAAGCCGATCGACACCGTGCGCGGTCTCGGCTACCTGTTCAATGAGCGCTGCACTTGATTCGTTCTCTTCGCGTTCGCTTGATGCTCGCCGCCACCACGTTGGCGGTGTTGTTCATGCTCGGCTTGCTGCCAGCCATGCAGGGCGCGTTCAGCCTGGCGTTGCAGGACTCGATCGAGCAGCGCCTGGCCTCGGATGTCACCACGCTGATCTCGGCGGCACGCATCGACAGCGGCCATCTGGTGATGCCGACGCAGTTGCCGGATGAGCGTTTCAACCTCACCGACAACCGCTTGCTCGGCTACATCTACGACCGCGACGGCAAACTGGTCTGGCGCTCCAAAGGCACGCAGGAAGAGCAGATCAACTACACGCCGCGCTACGACGGGCTGGGTAACGAGTTCGCGCGGATCCGCGAGAGCAACGGCCAGGAGTTCTTCGTCTACGACGTCGAAGTCAAACTGCTCGGCGGTAAAAGTGCCGCCTTCAGTATCGTCGCCCTGCAACCGGTGCGTGAATACGAAAACACCCTCGAAGGCCTGCGCGAGAATCTCTATCTGGGCTTCGGCGCCGCATTGCTGGTGTTGCTGGCGTTGCTGTGGATCGGCTTGACCTGGGGCCTCAAGGCGCTGCGCCGCCTCAGTCAGGAACTCGACGAAATCGAAAGCGGCACCCGCGAAAGTCTCACCGAACAGCACCCGCGCGAACTGCTGCGCCTGACCGGCTCGCTCAACCGTTTGCTGCACAGCGAGCGCCAGCAGCGCAGCCGTTACCGCGATTCCCTCGATGACCTGGCGCACAGCCTGAAAACCCCGCTGGCGGTGTTGCAGGGGGTCAGTGAAGACATGGCCCAGCGCCCCGAGGATCGTGATCAGGCCTGGGTGCTGCAGACCCAGATCGAGCGCATGAGCCAGCAGATCAGCTATCAATTGCAACGGGCCAGCCTGCGCAAAAGCGGTCTGGTACGCCATCAGGTGCGTCTGCAACCCGTGCTCAAAAGCCTGTGCGACACGCTGGACAAGGTCTACCGCGACAAACACGTGCGGGTGGCCTTCGATCTGCCGGAACATTGCTACGTGCCGATCGAGCAGGGCGCGCTGCTGGAGATGATGGGCAACCTGTTGGAGAACGCCTATCGTCTGTGCCTGGGCGAAGTGCGCATCAGCGTGCGCGAGAGCCTGGCCGGCATCGAACTGTGCATCGAAGACGACGGCCCCGGCGTACCGCCGAATCAGCGTGCGCGCATCCTCGAGCGCGGTGAACGCCTCGACCGCCAGCATCCGGGGCAGGGGATCGGGTTGGCAGTGGTCAAGGACATCATCGAAAGCTACAACGCCAAGTTGATGCTGGGTGATTCGCCGATGGGCGGGGCGGCGTTCAGGATTCATTTTCCGGCGGCTTAGGTGTTGGCCGTTCTGACGTCATCGCGAGCAGGCTCACTCCTACAGGGGAATGCATTTCAAATGTCGGAGTGAGCCTGCTCGCGAAGGCGCCAGTCGGTTCACTGCGGGGTGTCACTGCTCCTGCGCCCGATAAGCCCCCGGCGTCAGCCCGGTCCACTTCTTGAACGCCCGGTGAAACGCCGACGGCTCGGAAAACCCCAGTTGCTCGGCGATCTGTTGCAACGACAGATCCGCCCGGCCCAAGTGGTAAATGGCGATATCCCGCCGCAACTGATCCTTCAATTCCTGAAAACTGGTGCCTTCCTCGCGCAAATGCCGACGCAGGGTTTGCGGGCTGATGTGCAGCTGCGCGGCCACCGCTTCCAGGTCCGGCCAGTGCGCGCTGTCGCGGCTGAGCAAGCGGCGCAGGCGACTACTGAGGCTGTCGCCGTCGTCCGGGCGCGACAGCAGGTCGGCGGGGGAGCGTTCGAGAAAGTGCTTGAGGGTGCGTTCGTCCTGTAACAGCGGCATGTGTAGATAGCGGCTGTGGAACAGCAGGCTGCTTTGATCGGCTGAAAACACCAGCGGGCAGGGGAACAGCAGATCGTACTCGGCGCCATGCGCCGGTTTCGGATAACTGAACGTGGCCTGTTCCAGACGAATGCGCTGGCCGATCAGCCAACTGCCGAGGCGATGCCAGATCACCAGCAGGCTCTCGCTGAGAAAGTGATCCGGGTCCCATAACTGCGAGTCATCGAGGCTCAGGCGCACCCATTCGTCTTCGCGGTGCAGGCTCAGGCGCGGGGCCTCGGGGAATAGGCTATAAAACAATAAACCGCGTTGCAGTGCCTTCTCCAGGTTACGGCAGTGAATCAGGGCATGGCACATCATCGCGAAGCTACCGGGTTTGCTCGGTGCGTTGCCAAAGCCCAGGTATTCGTCGTCCAGGGCCAGCCACAGGCTCTGTAGCAGTTGGGTGAATTGCTCCGGGGCGATGCGCGCGCGCGGCTCATCCAGCAACTCGGGGCTGATGCCCAGCTGTTGCAGCAGCGGCAAATAATCGAACCCCGAACGGCGTGCGCCACCGAGGGCGGCCCGGGCGAAATGACTGGCGATGGTACGTTCGCGCATAAGCGGCAGATCCTTCCTCAGGCGCCGGATGGTAGCCGGGGCGTGCACAGGGCAACAAGGCGGATTTCCGCCAAATTGTAGGACGAGATCCGGCGAGTTGGCGGAAATCCGCCACACTTGAGTCACCGAACAGTGACACAGAAAAGCCCGTAAGTCCTGATATCAAAAGGCTTGCAGCGAATTGCACCAAAGTGGCACGGCGTTTGCGATAAGAGCGACAGAAGCGTGCGTTGATCCCGCCCGGAAAGGCGCCGCTCGAACAACAAATCCCTCCAGTGCAGGAGGGTTCGCAATTCAGGTTCTGCGCTCAACAGATGGATGTTGCCTGCAGAACGCTTGAGGAAACTTGCAATGACGACTCGTCAGCCACTGTACAAATCCCTGTATTTCCAGGTGATCGTCGCGATCATCATCGGTATTGCCCTTGGTCACTACTACCCGCAGTTCGGTGTCGCGGTAAAGCCACTGGGTGACGGGTTCATCAAGCTGATCAAAATGATCATCGCCCCGATCATCTTCTGCACCGTGGTCAGCGGTATCGCTGGCATGCAAAGCATGAAGTCGGTCGGCAAGACCGGCGGTTACGCACTGCTGTACTTCGAAATCGTATCGACCATCGCCCTGCTGGTGGGCCTGATCGTGGTCAACATCGTGCAGCCGGGCAACGGCATGCACATCGACGTCAGCACCCTCGACGCTTCGAAAGTCGCCACCTATGTAGCCCAGGGTGCTGACCAGAGCGTTGTCGGCTTCCTGCTCAACGTGATCCCGTCCACCATCGTCGGCGCGTTCGCCACTGGCGACATCCTGCAAGTGCTGATGTTCTCGGTGATCTTCGGTTTCGCCCTGCATCGCCTGGGTGACTACGGCCGTCCGATCCTCGACTTCATCGATCGCTTCGCCCACGTGATGTTCAACATCATCAACATGATCATGAAGCTCGCGCCAATCGGTGCCTTCGGTGCGATGGCGTTCACCATCGGTGCCTACGGTGTCGGCTCGCTGGTGCAGCTGGGTCAACTGATGGCCTGCTTCTACATCACTTGCGTGCTGTTCATCCTGATCGTGCTCGGTGGTATCGCCCGCATGCACGGCTTCAGCGTACTGAAGATGATCCGCTACATCCGTGAAGAGCTGCTGATCGTACTGGGTACGTCCTCGTCGGAATCGGTACTGCCACGCATGCTGATCAAGATGGAGCGTCTGGGCGCGAAGAAATCGGTAGTGGGTCTGGTGATCCCGACCGGTTACTCGTTCAACCTCGACGGTACTGCGATCTACCTGACCATGGCTGCAGTGTTCATTGCTCAGGCCACCGACACGCACATGGACATCACCCATCAGATCACCCTGCTGGTGGTGTTGCTGCTGTCCTCCAAAGGCGCAGCCGGTGTGACCGGTTCGGGCTTCATCGTGCTGGCCGCCACGCTGTCGGCGGTAGGTCACTTGCCGGTGGCCGGTCTGGCGCTGATTCTGGGTATCGACCGCTTCATGTCCGAAGCCCGCGCCCTGACCAACCTGGTCGGCAACGCCGTAGCGACCATCGTTGTCGCCAAGTGGGTCAAAGAGCTGGACACCGACGTGCTGCAAACCGAGCTGGCCTCGGGTGGTCGCGGTATCGCTGATACCCGTCCTGAAGATGACCTGGGTGTGGCTGAAGGCCCAGCCCCGAGCAACGTCAAGTAACTGAAATTTGGTAATACCTTGTGGCGAGGGAGCTCGCTCCCGCTGGACTGCGCAACAGGCCTCTCTTTGAAGAGCGGGGCCGCTTCGCGCCCCAGCGAGAGCTCGCTCCCTCGCCACACAGGCAATAGAAAACCTGCTTCGGCAGGTTTTTTATTGCCTGCGATTTGAGCATTACGGTCACTGCCGCTGATGCATCCGGTGATTGCCGTACGCGGCATCGCTGCCTAGGCTGGGTGCATCGCTCAAGGAGATCGCCCATGTCTGCGCCGCTGGCCTCACTGAAGATTCTGGATTTCTCGACCTTGCTGCCCGGGCCGTTCGCCTCGCTATTGCTGGCGGACATGGGCGCCGAGGTGCTGCGCATCGAATCGCCGACACGCATGGATCTGTTGCGGGTATTGCCGCCGCATGATGGCGGAGTATCGGCCAGTCACGCCTACCTCAACCGCAACAAGCGCAGCCTGGCGCTGGACCTGAAACAACCCGAGGCGCTGGAAGTGGTCAAGCAGCTGCTGACCGATTACGACATCGTCCTCGAGCAGTTCCGTCCCGGTGTGATGGAGCGTCTGGGCCTGGGGTATGAGGCGCTGAAGGCGATCAATCCGAAGCTGATTTACGTGTCGATCACCGGGTACGGTCAGACCGGGCCTTACAGGGATCGCGCCGGGCATGACATCAACTACCTCGCCCTGGCCGGGCTGGCCAGCTACACCGGCCGCGCCGACAGCGGTCCGCTGCCGCTGGGTATGCAGGTGGCGGATGTGGCGGGCGGTTCGCTGCACGGGGTCATCGGCCTGCTGGCGGCCGTGATCGCCCGTCAGCAGACCGGGAAGGGCACCCACCTGGACGTGAGCATGACCGATTGCGCGTTCAGTCTGAACGCCATGGCCGGTGCCGGTTACCTGGCCTGTGGTGAAGAACCGCACTGGGAAGACCAGATGCTCAATGGCGGCAGCTTCTATGACTACTACCGTTCGCGCGACGGGCGCTGGCTGTCGGTGGGCAGTCTCGAGCCGGGGTTCATGCAGCAATTGTGTACGGCGTTGGGCCGGCCGGAGCTGGCGGCGCAGGGCTTGTCACCGAAACCCGAGCAGCAAAGGTTATTGAAGGATGCGTTGAAAGTTGAATTCGAGAAACACGACTTTGCCCAGCTGTGTGAATTGTTCGCCGGGGTCGACGCCTGTGTCGAACCGGTATTGAACCTGAGCGAGGCGGTGCAGCATCCGCAGTTGCAGGCGCGCGAGCTGGTGACACAGGTGCCGCGCGGGAACGGTACGAGTCAGGCGCAGATCGCCTGTCCGTTGAAGTTCTCCGAGGCGCTGCCGGCGCCGCGGCATGTTGGCGCGGCGTTGGGGCAGCATACGGATGAGGTGTTGGCGGCGTTGGGGTTTAGTGCGCAGCGGATTGCTCAACTGCGTGCAGGCAAGGTGATTCTCTAGCGTCTGACTGGGCCTCATCGCGAGCAGGTCCACTCCTGCAATTGAAATGCGTTCCACCTGTAGGAGTGAGCCTGCTCGCGATGGGGCCAGTCGGGGCCACACAAAAACCGGCTATTCCACCCGCATCTCACCACTGAACACCAAGGTATTGCGGCATCGGCGGCACAAATACCGTCGCCCCTGGCGCACCAGGCTGTGGCGCTGCGCCGAAAACGGAAAGTCACTGTCGGCGCACGGGCATTTGTAGATGTAGCGTGTCACGCTGCGGCGTTTGATGGCGTAGGTGTGGCAGCGATCCGGCGGCAGCTCATAGACCCCGCGCATGATCAGTTGCCACTCCTCGCCGTGCGGCTGGATGCGGTCGCCGAACAGTTGATGGGCGATCAGGTGCGCGACTTCGTGGGCCACGGTCTGTTTGAGGAAGTGTTCGGTGTTTTCCCGGTACAGCTGCGGGTTGAAGCGCAGCAGGTTCTCGTGCAGATGCGCGACACCGGCTTTTTGCCCGCGCAGCTTGAGGCTGACGACGGGGCGTTGGAAATGACGTTTGAAAAAGGCTTCAGCGAGTTGGTAACAGTCTTCGACGCGGGTATTGAGTTGCTCGGGCATGCTTGATGGATCTCCAGAGACGTCGAGTATGCCGCAACCTCCCGGACTTGCGAATCGCTGACCTGCCGAATGGTCATCCGCCAAACGAGAAGGCCGCCTTGCGGCGGCCTGTGTTGGCAGATCTTGTTTTTCTCGGGGGGGAATCATGTCAGTTGGTATACACCGGCCCCACGCCGAGGCCCCAGACAATCACGGTGAACGCCATGATGGCCACCAGCACCACCAGACCGACCGCGAGCACTGAGCTGGAAAACAGAAAACCTTCGTCCGACGGAATGTTCATGAACGTCGGCAGCCCCACGTACAGCAGATACACCGTGTAGCAGATGGCCGCCGTGCCGACGATCATCCCCAGCCACATGTGCGGATACAGCGCTGCCAGCCCGCCGACGAACAACGGCGTCGCGGTGTAGGTGGCGAACGCCACGCAACGGGCCAGGCTCGGGTTGGCGTCATAGGTGCGCGCCATCCAGTGCACGAAGGCGCCCATGACCGCGACCCCACCGAGCATCGCCAGGTACGACATGACGGTCATCCACAGTGCGCTTTCAAAGGTCAGCATCACCGGTGCGCGGTTGCCGATCACCCAGCCGACCTGCGTGGTGCCGATAAACGCCGAAACGGCCGGAATCGCCGCCAGGATCAGCGTGTGCGTCAGGTACATGTGGCTGATGCTTTCCTCTTGGTCGCCACGGATTTCCTTCCATTCCTGATCGGGGTGGGTAAAAAGTCCCACTACGTGATGGATCATGCCAGTCACTCCTCTTGTTATTGCCATCGCCCCCCAACGGAGCGCCTACGGGCCAAGGTGGCCGAGCAAATACAGGTCTTCAGATGTGTGCGACCTTATGTCGCAGTATAGAAAGGACTAGACCACACAGGTGATAGGGGCTTAGAGCAAATCGCGCTGTAAACACAAGACTTAATCGCCGTACAGTCTTGAGTGATCGGACTTCCGATCCTGTAGGAGCTGCCGAAGGCTGCGATCTTTTGATCTTGTTTTAAAAAATCACAATCAAAAGATCGCAGCCTTCGGCAGCTCCTACATGAATATGCATTTCAGAATGCGACCGTTCGGTATGCTTCGCCCACGCCAGGTTTTTGCGTAAAATGCCGACCTTTCGTCACACCTCACGGATTTCGCTTCATGGGCACTCTTACGGTCAACCAGAACAAACTGCAAAAGCGCCTGCGCCGCCTGGCCGGCGAAGCGGTCGCCGATTTCAACATGATTGAAGACGGCGACAAGGTCATGGTCTGCCTGTCCGGGGGCAAGGACAGCTACACCATGCTCGACGTGCTGATGCACCTGCAGAAGGTTGCACCGATCAAGTTCGAGATCGTCGCCGTGAACATGGACCAGAAGCAGCCGGGCTTCCCCGAGCACGTGCTGCCGGCCTACCTCAAAGAGCTGGGCGTCGAGTACCACATCGTCGAAAAGGACACCTACTCGGTGGTCAAAGAGCTGGTGCCGGAAGGCAAGACCACCTGCTCGCTGTGCTCGCGCCTGCGTCGCGGCACGCTGTACACCTTCGCCGACGAAATCGGCGCGACCAAAATGGCCCTCGGTCATCACCGCGACGACATCGTCGAGACGTTCTTCCTCAACATATTCTTCAACGGCACGCTCAAGGCGATGCCGCCGAAGCTGCGCGCCGATGACGGGCGCAACGTGGTGATCCGCCCGCTGGCCTACTGCAACGAGAAAGACATCCAGGCCTACTCGGACTTCAAGGAGTTCCCGATCATCCCGTGCAACCTCTGCGGTTCGCAGGAAAACCTGCAGCGTCAGGTGGTCAAGGAAATGCTTCAGGACTGGGAGCGCAAGACCCCGGGGCGTACCGAAAGCATCTTCCGCAGCCTGCAGAACGTGGTGCCGTCACAACTGGCCGACCGCAACCTGTTCGATTTCACCAGCCTGAAGATCGACGAGACGGCGGCTTCGCGCTTCGTTAACGTCGTAAACCTCTAATCACCACCTGTAGGAGTGAGCCTGCTCGCGATTGCGGTGTGTCTATCAGCATCATTGTTGGATGACACACCGCAATCGCGAGCAGGCTCACTCCTACAATAGTTTCTTCGTTTCAATTCCCGGGAGAGGGCATGCGCGATTACAAGTGGCTGCACGAATACTGTCTGAACCGCTTCGGTTCGGCGGCTGAACTGGAAGCCCATCTGCCCGTTCCCAAGACCCCGGCACAATTGCGCAAGATCAGCGACGATCGTTACCTCTCGACCATGGCTCTGCGCGTCTTCCGCGCCGGGCTCAAGCACAGTCTGGTGGACGCCAAGTGGCCGGCCTTCGAAGAAGTGTTCTTCAAGTTCGACCCGGAAAAAGTCGTGCTGATGAGCGCCGAACACCTTGAACGCCTGATGCAGGACGCGCGGATCATCCGGCACCTGGGCAAGCTCAAGAGCGTGCCGCGCAATGCGCAGTTCATCCTCGATGTCGAGAAAGAGAAGGGCAGTTTCGGCGCGCTGATCGCCGACTGGCCGGTGACTGACATCGTCGGTCTGTGGACCTACCTGAAAAAGCACGGGCATCAGTTGGGCGGTCTATCGGCGCCACGCTTTCTGCGCATGGTCGGCAAGGACACGTTCGTGCCGAGCTATGACGTGGTCGCGGCGCTGAATGCACAGAAGATCGTCGACAAGGCACCGACCAGCCTGCGTGATCTGGCGATTGTGCAGAATGCGTTCAACCAGTGGCATGAACAGAGCGGCGGCCGGCCGATGAGCCAGATTTCGATGATGCTGGCTTATACCGTCAATCATTGAATAGCTAAAAGATCGCAGCCTTCGGCAGCGCCTACAGGGAACGCATTCCAACTGTAGGCGCACCTAAGGCTGCGATCTTTTTCTATCAGGCGACGGAGACTTCGCCTTCACCCGCCAGCTTGCGATTCAACTGATACCGCCACCGCACATACAGCAGCGCCGAGCAGAACAGCGCCAGGCTCGCGACCATCTCCAATACGCCAAACAGCTGCCGGCTCGGGTCATAGGCCGCCAGTGCGCCCTTGATGAAATACAGGTTCACCACAAAGCACATCCACGAGTGCCCGCGGGCGCTGCCCATGATCATCGCTGGCGCGAGAACGATCCACGGGATCAGTTCGACCAGCAGAATCACCCACGGTCGGGCGCCGTGCAGGTCGGCGAACACCAGGTAGTAAGCGGCGAGCAGCCCGGCTAGGCCGAAGAAGCACAGCAGGCTGATGATCCGCATCGCCTTGACGCGGGGTTCGAGCCACTCGACGGAGGGCAGGACTTTCGGCTTCTTCGCCACCCTCAGCCCTCCAGTTTTTGCGCGGTCTTGGCCAGACGCAGGCCGAGTGCGCGACACAGCGCCACTTCGTGGGCGTCCAGGCCGCTCTTGCCGTCAGCCCCGGCGTGGTGGCTGGCGCCATAAGGCGTACCGCCGCCCTGGGTTTCCAGCAGCGCCGACTCGCTGTACGGCAGGCCCGTGATCAGCATGCCGTGGTGCAGCAGCGGCAGCATCATCGACAGCAGGGTGGTTTCCTGGCCGCCGTGCAGGCTGGCGGTGGAGGTGAACACGCCGGCCGGTTTGCCGACCAGAGCTCCGGTCAGCCACAGGTTGCTGGTGCCGTCGAGGAAATACTTGAGCGGCGCGGCCATGTTGCCGAAACGGGTCGGGCTGCCGAGGGCCAGGCCGGCGCAGTTCTTCAGGTCATCGAGGGTGGCGTAGAGCGCGCCTTCTTCGGGGATGTCCGGGGCCACGGCCTCACACTCGGTGGAGATCGCCGGCACGGTGCGCAGACGCGCTTCGAGGCCGGCCTGTTCGACACCGCGGGCAATCTGCCGGGCCATCTCGTTGGTCGAGCCGCTGCGGCTGTAATACAGCACCAGAATGTACGGCGCGCTCACGGCAGCAACTCCAGAATCTGCTCCGGCGGACGACCGATCACGGCCTTGTCGCCGACTTCGAGAATCGGCCGTTCCATCAGTTTCGGGTGCTCGGCGATGGCGGCGATCAGCTGTGCTTCGTTGAGGCTCGGGTCGGCCAGCTGAAGCATTTTGTATTCATCTTCTCCGGTGCGCAGCAATTGCCGCGCGCTGATGTTCAGCTTGCCGAGCAAGGCCTTGATCTGCGCGGCGTCCAGCGGGGTTTCCAGGTAGCGCACCACGGTCGGGGACAGGCCGCGGGCTTCAAGAAGTTCCAGCGCACCGCGGGATTTCGAGCAGCGCGGATTGTGATAAAGCGTCAGATCGGTCATGGCGGGTCGCTTCTGGCGTAAAGTGGCGGCTATTCTAACTGTGCAGCGCGCAATCCAGAACCTTCAGAGGCGATGGGTCGCAGGCGCATTCAATTTATGACCAGGGAACATGACATGACACGGCGATTGGCAGCGGCATTGACGATAATCGGGGCGTTGATGCTGGGGGGCTGCGGGAACGACTACGGCATTGACCAGAACGGTCAGAAAGTCGCGTCCGAGCGCCTGGACAAACAGTGGGTAGTGCTCAATTACTGGGCCGAATGGTGCGGCCCGTGCCGCACGGAAATTCCGGAACTCAATCATCTGGCGGACGAGTTGAAAGGCAAGAACATCGGCGTGTTCGGGGTCAACTTCGACAACGTGCAAGGCGAGGATCTGAAATCTGCCAGCGAGAAACTGGGCATCAAATTCACCGTGCTGGCGCAGGATCCGGCCGACCTGTTCGACCTGCCGCGCAGTGAGGCCTTGCCGGTGACCTACATCATCGACAACAAGGGCAAGGTGCGCGAACAGTTGATGGGCGAGCAGACGGCGGCGGGGGTGATGGCGAAGCTGGAGGCATTGCAGGCTACAAAGTGAGTCGAGGATGAAAAAAGATCGCAGCCTTCGGCAGCTCCTACAGGTGTACACATAACCTTTTAGGAGCTGCCGGAGGCGGCGATCTTTTTTGCGGCTGAACGATCAGCCCTCTTCCAGCCACCAGCGTAGCGGCTTGCCTTCAGCCGGCCAGAAGCGCATCTGCTCGATCGGCGAGATGTCCCAGCGTTCGACGCCTTGCAGCGCCTGCAGGAAGCGTTGTTCCTGCTCCATCAGCGCCGGTGCGCAGAGCTTGCGGGTCTTGCCGATCGGGCCGAAGCTCAGCTTGTCGCCCTCGAGGGTGTACGGCGCGAACCAGTGGTTGCAGCCGCCATTGCCGTAAGCGCGACCATCGTCGCCGAGGGTCACGGTCAGGTGGCTGTAATCCATCAATGGCCGCTCGCCGATCCATTCCAGAATGTAGCTGCGGTTCTGCTGCAATTGCACAGGCTCTGCGGCGCAGCCCACCAGAGCGGCACCGACCAACAGTGGCAGGGCAAGGCGTTTCATCACGCAGGCTCCTGGCATTTCGGGCACAGGTGCTTGTCGCCGACGGCTTTCCAGCCCAGCTCGGCGATGCGCGCCGTGGCGGCCGGTTTCTCGGCGGTCTTGCCCAGCTTGGCATCGACCGCGAACTCGAAGTTCAGCTCTTTGGCGCAGCTGTCGCAGTTGACCTGCCAGGTGTGGATCGCCAGTTCGCCGAATACCGGGCCGGTGGTCATCGCGGTCCATTGGCCTGGCGGATTGATCAGGTGGCGCACGGTGTCGACGGTCAGGCGCATGGACAAGTCCTTGCTGCCCTTGAGGGTGACCAACAGGACGTCACCGTTGCGAATCGAGCCACCATTGCCGGTGACCTGATAGCGGCCCGGTACGAGGGCGCGGCATTCGGTGAGGGTGTGTTGCGGGTTCATCAGGGTGTAGCGGAAATCGTGTTCGACCATGGGTCCTCCAAATATGCGCGACATGCTAGCACGGGCTTGATTGCAGGATGGCGTACGCGTGCGACCTTCGATCCGGTTCAAATCGGCCGGCGCTCATGGCAAACTGCCGCCCTTCACTCTGAGGGAACGGAACATGGCGCTGATTGAATGTTATGAATGCAAGCGGAGCATCAGCTCTGAAGTAAAGGCGTGCATTCATTGTGGTGCTCCGATGGCGCAGCAGCACGAGCACAGCCCGGCGCCAGCAGCTACAACGATTTCGTTCGGCAGCCTGCCGCGTAACAAATCCGTGCCCGAGGCTTTTGTCCCGCCACCGGCTGCCGAACCGGCGCCGAGAGTGTCACCGGCCGCGGTCGGTCGCCGCCGTCGGCAAGCCGCGCCAGCCCCTCACCTTCAGCCCAACGCCGACGGCTCGCGTCCGGTGGAAGGCTGGTTGAAGATCATGGTGTTTCTGTTGCCGATGGTCTTCGTCTGGTTCCTGTTGCGTAATGGTCACTCGATGAAGCAGCGCTTTTTCGGTTTTGGCTGGCTCGCGTTGCTGATCCTGGCGTCTTCGTTGTCGCCGAAGTAAACCGGCAATTCTTCAACCTTCGACCTGGTTCTGCGGCGCGCCTGCGGCCCAGGTCGCGATGTTGTGCAGGGTGGTCGCGGCAATCGCGCCCAAGGCTTCATGGGTCAGAAATGCCTGATGCGCGGTGATGATCACGTTCGGGAACGTCAGCAACCGCGCCAGCACATCGTCCTGCAACGGCAGGTCGGAGCGATCCTCGAAAAACAGCTGCGCCTCTTCTTCATAGACATCCAGTCCCAGATAACCCAGTTGACCGTCCTTCAAGGCGTCGATCAGCGCTGGCGTGTCCACCAGACCGCCGCGACCGGTGTTGATCAGCATCGCCCCCGGTTGCAGAAGCGCCAGTGATTCACGGTTGATCAAGTGTTTGCTCTGCGCGTTGAGCGGGCAGTGCAGGCTGATGATCCGCGACTGCGCGAGCAGCTCCGGCAGGCTCAGATAGCGCGCGCCCAACGCCACGACCTCAGGGTTTGGATACGGGTCGCAGGCCAGCAACTCACAACCGAAACCGTGCATGATTTTCGCGAACGTGGCGCCGATCTGTCCGGTGCCGACGATGCCGACGGTCTTGCCCACCAGATCGAAACCGGTCAGGCCGTGCAGGCTGAAATCACCTTCGCGGGTGCGGTTGTAGGCACGGTGCAGGCGCCGGTTGAGCGCCAGAATCAGCGCCACGGCATGTTCGGCCACGGCATGCGGCGAATAGGCCGGGACCCGCACCACGGCCAGCCCGAGGCGTTTTGCCGCGACCAGATCGACATGGTTGTAGCCCGCCGAGCGCAGGGCGATCAGCCGTGTACCGCCGGCGGCGAGGCGCTCCAGCACCGGCGCACTGAGGTCATCGTTGATGAAGGCGCAGACCACCTCGTGCTGCTCGGCCAAAGCGGCCGTATCGAGGCTGAGCCGGGCCGGCTGAAAGTGCAGCTCGATAGCGGCCGGGCAGTCGGCGGCGAGGAAACTGTCGCGGTCGTAGGTCTGGCTGCTGAAAACGATCGTGCGCATGCATTCCTCCTTGGCGCAGGGTGACGAGTCAGTGTTGACCCGTCCTCACTGTAGCGTGGGACAGCGAGGGCGACATTGCCGTGGATCAGGCGCTGATCCTGGCCTGTGCCGCGAGGCGATTGATGGCCCGCTCCAGTTCTTCCAGCGCCGCTACCGCTTTCGGGTCACCCTGTTTGAGCAGGGTTTCACTGCGCTGACAGGCCGCGCGCAATTGCGGTACGCCGCAATACCGGGTCGCACCGTGCAGGCGATGCACGCGCTCGATCAGCGCATTCTGGTCACGGCTTTCACAAGCGGCGCGAATCGCTTCGCGGTCGGCCTCCAGCGAAGCGAGCAGCATCGCCAGCATGTCTGCCGCCAGATCGGCCTTGCCGGCGGCCAGGCGCAGGCCTTCTTCGTGGTCGAGTACCGGCAGCTCATTGTTGCCGGTCGCGCTGTCATTGACCCGCTCCGGACCTTGATTGCGCAGCGCCAGACCGGTCCACTTCAGCACCACTTGCGCCAGTTGCCGCTCGCTGATCGGCTTGGTCAGGTAGTCGTCCATACCGCTTTGCAGCAAGGCGCGTTTCTCGTTGGCCATGGCGTGGGCGGTGAGGGCGACGATCGGCAGCGGCGTGCAATGCCGTTCGCTTTCCCACTGGCGGATGGTTTCCGTGGTCTGGCGCCCGTCCATGCCGGGCATCTGCACGTCCATCAGCACCAGATCGAAAGATTCGCTCTGCACCGCTTTGACCGCCGCATAGCCGCTTTCCACGGCCAAAACCTTGGCGCCCATGTCTTCGAGCAGGGTCTGCACCAGCAACAGGTTGGCCGGGTTGTCGTCGACACACAGCACTTTCGGCGCGCGGCTCGATAGCGGTTCGCCCGGTTCGTTGCGTGGCTGGCGCGGGTTGGCCAGATCCGCCAGGGCCCGACGCAGTTTGCGCGTGCAGGCCGGTTTCGCCTGCAACTGACTGTGCGGGTTGGGCACCGAGAGATGGAACAACGTCTGTTCAGTGGTCGGGCACAACACCAGCACTTTGCAGCCGAGGTGTTCCAGGTCCCAGATGTGCTGGTTCAGGCGTTCCGGGAGCATGTCGTTGCTGGTGATGCCGAGCACGGCGAGGTCGATTGCCTGATCGGTCTGGTGCGCGCCGGTGACGCCATTGGTCAGGCTTTCCAGGGTGTTGAACGGTGTGACGTCGAGGCCACAGTCTTCCAGTTGATGCTGCAGCGCCTGACGCGCCAGTTCGTGATTTTCCAGCACCGCCACCCGACGTCCGAGCAGCGGCGGGCCCGGCAGGTCTTCGGTGTCGTCGCGGGCTTTCGGCAGGCTCAGGCTGATCCAGAATTCCGAACCTTCGCCCGGGGTGCTGTCGACGCCGATCTCGCCGCCCATCTGTTCGATCAGACGCTTGGAAATCACCAGGCCCAGACCGGTGCCGCCGGGCTGGCGCGACAGCGAGTTGTCGGCCTGACTGAAGGCCTGGAACAACGCGCGCACATCCTGACTCGACAAGCCGATGCCGGTGTCCTGAATGCTGATGCGCAGTTGCACGCTGTCTTCGTGTTCTTCCTCGAGCATCGCGCGGGCGACGATGGTGCCTTCGCGGGTGAACTTGATCGCATTGCTGACCAGGTTGGTGAGGATCTGCTTCAGGCGCAGCGGATCGCCGACCAGCGACAGCGGCGTGTCGCGGTACACCAGACTCACCAGCTCCAATTGCTTGGCATGGGCCGCCGGCGCCAGAATCGTCAGGGTGTCCTGCAACAGGTCGCGCAGGTTGAATGGAATATGGTCGAGCACCAGTTTGCCGGCCTCGATCTTCGAGAAATCGAGGATCTCGTTGATGATCCCCAGCAGGCTGTCGGCGGACTTTTCGATGGTGCCCAGATAGTCGAGCTGGCGCGGGGTCAGTTCGCTTTTCTGCAACAGGTGCGTGAAACCGAGAATGCCGTTGAGCGGTGTGCGGATCTCGTGGCTCATGTTGGCGAGGAACTCGGATTTGATCCGACTCGCCTCCAGCGCTTCTTTGCGCGCCAGGTCCAGCTCGATGTTCTGGATTTCGATGGTTTCCAGGTTCTGGCGCACGTCTTCGGTGGCCTGATCGACGCTGTGTTGCAGTTCTTCGCGGGCGTTCTGCAGGGTGCCGGCCATGCGGTTGATACCGGAGGCCAACTCGTCCAGCTCCTGACTGCCGAGGGGTGGCAGACGGGTTTCCAGATGACCGTCCTTGAGCTGGGCGACGGCGTGTTTGATCTGGCTCAGCGGGCGGTTGATCGTGCGGCCCATGCGCAACGCGAGCAGGGCGGCGCCGGCAAGGCCAGCGGCAATCAACAGCAGGCTGGCAAACAGACTGCGGTAACCGCGCAGCAGCATGCCGTTGTGCGACAGTTCCAGTTCGACCCAGCCGAGCAAACGGTCGGATTCTTCCGGGATCAGGTCGCCGGCGAGATTGCGATGCTTGCCGAACACCGGCATCAGGTAGCGGGTGGCGTCATTGCCACTGCGCCGTTGCAATTGCGCACTGTCGCCGCTGGGCGCCTGATTGAGCATGGTCGGGCCGGCGTGCGCCAGGGGTGTGTGGTCGGGGGCGAGGAAGGTGACGGCGCGCACGTCGGGCTGTTCGAGGGACTGGGTGGCGATGCGCTCCAGCAGATCGGTGTTGCCATGGCCCATGGCGGGCGCCACCAGCGGGGCCAGTTGTTCGGCGATCATCTCGCCGCGCTGCATCAACTGGGTCTGCAGGTCGGACTGTTGCATCCAGGTGAAATAGCCACCGAGCACCAACGCCATCAGGCTGGTCGGCAACAGGGTCAGCAACAATACGCGACCTTTGATTCCCAGTTTCTTGAGCACACCCATCTCCTGCATCCCGCTGAACTGTTGACTCGCACGTGCGTCCGGCACGCGACATTGGCGCAGTGTAGCGATTTGCAGGCAGGCAATCTCCGGAAAAATCATCTCGGCATCGGTCGGCGGCGGCGGGCGCGTTTGTCCGGCGGGTCAACCTTGGGTTGCCCGATGGCGGGCAATCTTGAATAATCGCTCAACTGAGAATTATTTGCAGATACTCATGACGCTTGTCTCCGCCGACCCGCCACGCATTCTTGCCATCGAGGACGACCCGGTCCTGGGCGCCTACGTTCACGAGCATCTGGGCCGCAGCGGCTTTGCGGTGACCTGGTGCCAGAACGGGCAGGACGGTCTGAACATCGCCCGCCACCAGCCGTTCGACGTGGTGCTGATGGACATTCTGTTGCCGGGGCTCGATGGCCTGAAGGTGCTGACCCAATTACGCCAGAGCCATTCGACGCCGGTGCTGCTGATGTCGGCCCTGGGCGCCGAGGCGGACCGCATCAGCGGCTTCCGCCTGGGGGCCGACGATTACCTGCCCAAGCCGTTCAGCATGGCCGAACTGCATGTGCGGATCGAGGCGATCCTGCGGCGGGTGGCACTGGATCGGAGCCCGGCAGCGATTGCGCCGCCCGCGATCAGCGGCGCGCTGCGTTTCGACGATGAACAGTGCGACGTCTTCTATAACCAGCAGGCTGCCGGCCTGACCCGCAGCGAATACCGCTTGCTGGAAACCCTCAATCGCAATGACGAGGAAGTGCTGAGCAAGGCCTTCCTTTATCAGCACGTGCTGCAACGGGGCTACGCGGCCCACGACCGCAGCCTCGACATGCACATCAGCCAGATCCGCCGCAAACTCAAGGCCATCGGTTACACCGAGCGGGAAGTGCGCACAGTGTGGGGCAAGGGCTATGTGCTGAGTGCGGCCGATGAAAGTCTCTGATCTGCCGGGGCGGCATTCGCTGTTCTGGAAGCTGGCGTGCCTGCTGGTGGCGTTCTGTCTGCTGATGATCTGGCTGAGCTGGTCGTGGGGGCGCTACATGGAGGAGCGCAATCAGTTCCTCTCCGATGAGGCGCGCGGCACCCTGAGCCGTTATGCCGCCGAAGCCGAGCGAGCGTGGCAGCGCAGCGCACGCGACGGGGTCGATCACTGGCTACAGAGCATGGAGCTGCGCGAGGCAGGGTGGGTCGGGGTGATCGACCGCAATTTGCAGTCGTTGAGCAGTGATCCGCTGAATGAACAGGAAATTCAGCACCTGACCTTTCTGCGCGGCCTCGACTGGCCGATTCACAAGAAAAGCCGACCGTGGCTGCGCGTGCCGTTTCCCAATGACCCGTCCTCCGGCAGTCTGGTGATCGAGCTGCCGGAGCGCTTCCTGCCGGGGAAATACCGGGTGTTCTGGCGGGTGATCACCAACGGCGTGATTCCGGGGCTGTTCACCTTGTTGCTGTGCGTCGGCCTGTATCGCTTGCTGGTGGTGCCGCTGAACAACTTGCGTGAGCAGGCCAACGCCTGGCGCGCCGATCAATTGAATGTGCGCCTGTCGAGTGGCATCACCCAGCGCCCGGATGAACTCGGTGAGCTGGCGCGGGCCTTCGACTCGATGTCCGAGCGCCTGCAATCCACCGTCGCCCTGCAACAGCAGTTGCTGCGCGACCTGTCCCATGAACTGCGCACGCCGCTGAGCCGGCTGCGGGTGGCCAGTGAAAGTGAACAGGATCTGGTGCAACTGCGCGAGCGCATCGGCCGTGAAGTCGACGGCATGCAACGGCTGGTCGAAGACACTCTGCAACTGGCCTGGCTCGACACCGAGCGCGCGCCCCTGGCGGACGAAGCGATCCAGATTCAGGCGCTGTGGGAAATGCTCACCGACAATGCCTGCTATGAAAGCGGCTGGCCGAGCCTGCAATTGCAGTGCGCCGTGCCGTCGTCGTGCTGGGTGCGCGGCAACCTCAACACCTTGGCGCAGGCGCTGGAAAACATTTTGCGCAATGCCATTCGTCATTCGCCCGAGGGCGGCATTGTTCGCCTCGATGGACGACGTGATGGCGATGACTGGCATTTGTGGCTGGAAGATCAGGGCGGCGGCGTGGCCGAGGGTGATCTGCAACGGATCTTCTCGCCATTCACCCGACTCGACGGCTCGCGCCCGGGCGATGGCGGGTTTGGCCTGGGTTTAAGCATTGCGCGCAATGCGGTGCAGCGTCAGGGCGGGATGTTGTGGGCGGAGAATGGCGGGGCGGGGTTGCGCTTGAATTTGCGACTGATTGCCGATGACGGTGTCGCTCCGGCTGACGCCATCGCGAGCAGGCTCACTCCTGCATTGGAATCGTGTTCGCCGCAGATTGTGTGAACAACACAGATCTCCTGTAGGAGTGAGCCTGCTCGCGATGTAGTCCATTCGGGTGGCCAATCCTGATGGCTTGCCGGAGCACTCGCCTTTTTTTGTACGACATTTCCCAAGCTGCATCGGCGGTCATTTCAAGCTTCCTGAAGGGGTTAGGCTCGTGCTTCCCCCTGATCTTCAAGGAATTGTGCATGACTGTATCCAGCCTTATCAGCAGCCCCGATGGCGAACGCTTCAACGAAGTGCTCGCGCTGATTCACCGTTCCAGACATCAGGCCATGCAGGCGGTCAATACTCAACTGATTGAGCTTTATTGGCAGGTGGGGGCGCACATCAGTCGAAAGATTGAGCAGGCGGAGTGGGGGGATTCCGTGGTGGGCCAATTGGCCGAACATTTGGCTCTGACACAACCGGGATTGCGAGGTTTTACTCGTTCGAACTTGTTTCGTATGCGCCAGTTTTATGAGCTTTATCACGCCGAAGAAAAAGTCGCACCACTGGTGCGACAATTGTCCTAGTCGCACAATTTGACCATTTTCAGCCAATGCAAACGACCAGAGGAGCGCGAGTTCTACGTACGAATGGCCGTTCGAGAGCAATGGTCGAGACGTGAGCTGGAGCGGCAGCTCAAAGCAGCTTTGTTTGAGCGAAGCGTCACCGACCCGGCAAGAGCCTCCGCGGCATTGCAGCAAACACACCCCGAAGCTCTCGAGATATTCCGTGATTCCTACATGGTCGAATTTCTCGATCTGCCCGGCGCTCATTCTGAAACCGATCTGCACCAAGGTCTGCTATCTCGCCTCAAGGAATTCCTGATCGAACTTGGTCGCGACTTCTGCTTTGTCGGTTCCGAATATCCATTGCAGGTCGGCGGTCGGGATTTCTCTCTTGATCTTCTGTTTTTCCACCGAGGGCTTAACTGCCTGGTAGCCATTGAACTCAAGGTCGGCCGTTTTGAGCCGGAATACCTAGGCAAGCTGGATTTCTATTTGGAGGCGCTGGATCGCAATGTCCGCAAGCCTCACGAAAGCCCGGCCATCGGTGTCCTGCTGTGTGCAAGCAAGGAAGATGAGGTCGTCGAGTACGCACTCAATCGCAGTCTTTCGCCCGCATTGATAGCGGAATATCAAACCTGTCTGCCGGATAAGCAATTGCTGCAGGCCAAGTTGCATGAGTTTTATGCACTGGATACGGCACACACAGAAAATAGCGACTAATGGCTGCTTATTCCCAGAAACCATAAGCACCGCACTTTGCGTGATATGGCCTGCGCAGGTTTGCCGGTATGATAGGCGCCCCCGCACGTCTGGATTGCGAATACGCCATGACCCTGCAGTACCCAACCATCGCCGATTGCGTCGGCAACACTCCGCTGGTGCGTTTGCAGCGCCTGCCCGGTGCCACCAGCAACACCCTATTGCTCAAGCTCGAAGGGAACAACCCGGCGGGTTCGGTCAAGGACCGTCCGGCGCTGTCGATGATCACCCGTGCCGAACTGCGTGGGCAGATCCACGCCGGCGATACGCTGATCGAAGCGACCTCGGGCAACACCGGCATTGCGCTGGCCATGGCCGCCGCGATCAAGGGTTACAAGATGATCCTGATCATGCCGGACAACTCCAGCGCCGAACGCAAGGCGGCGATGACCGCCTATGGTGCCGAGCTGATTCTGGTCAGCCAGGAAGAGGGCATGGAAGGCGCTCGCGATCTCGCTCAGCGGATGGAAGCCGAAGGCCGTGGCAAGGTGCTCGATCAGTTCGCCAACGGCGACAATCCTGAAGCGCACTACACCACCACCGGCCCGGAAATCTGGCGTCAGACCCAGGGCACCATCACCCATTTCGTCAGTTCGATGGGCACCACCGGCACCATCATGGGCGTGTCGCGCTACTTGAAAGAGCAGAGCGACAGCGTGCAGATCGTCGGCCTGCAACCGATGGAAGGCTCGGCCATTCCCGGCATCCGTCGCTGGCCGCAGGAATACCTGCCGAAGATCTATCAGGCCGACCGCGTCGACCGCATCGTCGACATGGCGCAAAGCGAAGCCGAGGACGTCACCCGGCGTCTGGCTCGCGAAGAAGGCATCTTCTGTGGCGTGTCCTCGGGCGGTGCGGTGGCAGCGATGCTGCGCCTGTCCAACGAAGTTGAAAACGCGGTGATCGTTGCGATCATCTGTGACCGTGGCGACCGTTACCTGTCGACCGGCATTTTCGACGCGCCCAACTGATGGCCAAGCACGAGAGAGGCCTGCGCTTCCAGCCCACCGGCGGCAGCAAGGCCGCGCAAATCCCGACCGGCAAAAAGCAGCGCTTGAACATCGAGCGTCTGGCCAATGACGGTCGTGGCATCGCGTTTTTCGAAGGCCGTACCTGGTTCGTCCTCGGCGCCCTGGCGGGTGAAGAGGTCGAGGCGCGGGTGCTCGGCACCCACGGCAAAGTGGTCGAGGCGCGCACCGAGCGCGTGTTTAAGGCCAGCGAACTGCGCCGTCCGGCAGCCTGTCAGCACGCCGGCCGCTGCGGCGGTTGCAGCGTGCAACACTTGCCCCACAACGAACAGCTTGCCCTGAAACAGCGCATGCTCGCCGAGCAGTTATTGAAGGTCGCAGGCGTCGCGCCAGACGAATGGGCCGCGCCATTGAGCGGTCCGGAGTTCGGCTATCGCCGTCGCGCGCGGATCGCCGTGCGCTGGGACATGAAGGCGAAAAAACTCGAAGTCGGGTTCCGTGCTGCCGGCAGCCAGGACATCGTCGCGATCAGCGAATGCCCGGTGCTGGTACAGCCTTTGCAACCGATCATGACCCGTTTGCCGGAGATGCTCCGCCGTTTGAGCAAGCCGCAGGCGCTGGGCCATGTCGAGTTGTTCAGCGGTTCATCGCTGGCCGTGCTGTTGCGGCACATGGCGCCGTTGTCTGAAGCGGATCTGACGATTCTCAAGGAGTTCTGCCAGTTCCATGAAGCGCAGTTGTGGCTGCATGGCGAAGGCGAACCGCAACCGGTCGATGCCACGCAGTCGCTGGGCTATCGCCTGGAACAGTGGGATCTGGACCTGGCCTGGCGGCCGGGGGATTTCATTCAGGTCAACGCCGGGGTCAACGAGGCGATGGTGGCGCAGGCGCTGGACTGGCTGAAACCGCGCGCCGACGAGCGCGTGCTGGATCTGTTCTGCGGCCTGGGTAACTTCGCCTTGCCGCTGGCCAAAAGCGTGCGCGAAGTGGTGGCGGTGGAGGGCGTGCAGACCATGGTCGACCGCGCCGCCGCGAACGCCGCTAGCAACAATTTGCATAACACAAAGTTTTTTCAAGCCGATTTATCCCAGCCTTTGACCGATGCTCAGTGGATCGGAAACGGCTTTTCTGCGGTACTCTTGGACCCACCGCGTGACGGTGCTTTCGAGGTGGTGCGCAAGCTCGCGACCCTGGGTGCCGAGCGGTTGGTTTATGTGTCGTGCAACCCTGCAACTCTGGCGCGCGATACGGTCGAATTGATCAAGCAGGGCTACCGGTTAAAACGTGCCGGGATTCTCGATATGTTTCCTCAGACGGCGCATGTCGAAGCCATGGCGTTATTTGAAGCGAGCCAGGATGGCTCGTCTGATCCGTCTGGTCTGTCCGCATAGCGCTCGCTTTAGCCCCGCGAGTGCAAACGGGCAATGAAGGCCAGCGATTTGACGCATTGAATCTGCGTCGTAGGGAAGGTAAAGCAAGATGGTACAGGTGAGAGCACACCAGCCGATCAACACTGACGGCAGTATCAATCTCGAGGCTTGGCTCGATCATGCGGTCAGTGTCGACATGGCACTGGATCGCGAAGCCTTGAAAGAAGCCTGCGAGTTCGCTCGCGAGGCCGAACAGCAGTCCAACGCCGCGAAGAATCTGTGGGCCGAGGGCAGCGGCAGTTTCAGTACCGGTCTTGAGATCGCCGAGATCCTCGCCGACCTCAAGCTCGATCAGGACTCACTGGTCGCTGCGGTGTTGTACCGTGGCGTCCGCGAAGGCCAGATCGAGCTCGCGGCGGTCAGTCAGCGTTTCGGCCCGGTGGTGGCCAAGCTGATCGACGGCGTGCAGCGCATGGCGGCGATCAGTGCCAGTCTCAGCCCGCGTCAGTCGATGGTGATGGGGACGCAGGGCCAGGTGGAAAACCTGCGCAAGATGCTGGTGGCGATGGTCGATGACGTACGCGTCGCACTGATCAAGCTTGCCGAGCGCACCTGTGCGATCCGCGCGGTGAAAACCGCCGACGACGAGAAGCGCAACCGCGTCGCCCGGGAAGTCTTCGACATCTATGCGCCGCTCGCGCACCGCCTCGGCATCGGTCATATCAAGTGGGAACTGGAGGATTTGTCCTTCCGTTACCTGGAACCGGATCAATACAAACAGATCGCCAAACTGCTCCACGAGCGGCGGCTGGACCGTGAGCGATTCATCAGCGACGTGATGACCCAGCTCAAGGACGAATTGCAGGCCACCGGCGTCGACGCCGACATCAGCGGCCGGGCCAAACACATCTATTCGATCTGGCGCAAAATGCAGCGCAAGGGTCTGGAATTCAGTCAGATCTACGACGTGCGCGCCGTGCGCGTGCTGGTGCCGGAAATGCGCGATTGCTACACCGCGCTCGGCATCGTCCACACCCTGTGGCGGCACATTCCGAAAGAATTCGACGACTACATTGCCAACCCGAAAGAGAACGGCTACCGCTCGCTGCACACCGCCGTGATCGGTCCGGAGGGCAAGGTGCTGGAGGTGCAGATCCGCACCCACGCCATGCACGAGGAAGCCGAGCTCGGCGTGTGCGCGCACTGGCGCTACAAGGGCACCGACGTCAAGTCCGGCTCCAACCACTACGAAGAGAAAATCTCCTGGCTGCGGCAGGTGCTCGAGTGGCACGAAGAGCTGGGCGATATCGGCGGCCTGGCCGAACAGCTGCGGGTCGATATCGAACCGGACCGGGTCTACATCTTCACCCCCGACGGCCACGCCATCGACTTGCCCAAAGGCGCAACGCCGCTGGACTTCGCCTACCGCGTGCACACCGAAATCGGTCACAACTGCCGTGGCGCGAAGATCAACGGCCGGATCGTGCCGCTCAACTACAGCCTGCAGACGGGTGAACAGGTCGAGATCATCACCAGCAAGCACGGTACGCCGAGCCGCGACTGGCTGAACCCGAACCTGGGTTATGTCACGACGTCGCGGGCGCGGGCGAAGATCGTTCACTGGTTCAAGCTGCAGGCCCGTGACCAGAACGTGGCGGCCGGTAAAACCCTGATCGAACGCGAACTCAATCGCCTCGGTCTGCCGGCGGTGGATTTCGAAAAGCTGGCCGATAAGGCCAACATGAAAACCGCCGAAGACATGTTCGCCGCCCTCGGTGCCGGCGATTTGCGTCTGGCGCAACTGGTCAACCTGGCGCAGCAACTGGTCGAACCGGAACGCGGCAACGAACAGCTGGAGTTGATCCCGCGCAAGGCCACCGGCTACAAGCCGGGCAAGCGCGGCGATATCCAGATCCAGGGCGTCGGCAACCTGATGACGCAGATGGCTGGCTGCTGCCAGCCGCTGCCGGGCGACGCGATTGTCGGTTACATCACCCAGGGCCGCGGCGTGAGCATCCACCGTCAGGACTGCGCCTCGGTGCTGCAACTGGCCGGGCGCGAGCCGGAGCGGATCATCCAGGTCAGCTGGGGCCCGGTGCCGGTGCTCACCTATCCGGTGGACATCGTCATCCGCGCCTACGACCGTTCCGGTCTGCTGCGCGACGTCTCGCAGGTGCTGCTCAACGAGCGCATCAACGTGCTGGCGGTCAACACCCGCTCGAACAAAGAGGACAACACCGCGCTGATGTCCCTGACCATCGAGATCCCGGGACTGGATGCGCTGGGGCGCTTGCTGGGGCGGATTTCGCAGTTGCCGAACATCATCGAGACGCGGCGTAACCGTACCCCATAACGCGGTCCCCTGTAGGAGCTGCCGCAGGCTGCGATCTTTTGACTTTAGTTTTTAAGATCAAAAGATCGCAGCCTGCGGCAGCTCCTACACGGTTGAGTGAGATTTTGTATGTACAGCCTTGAAGACCTGCTCCACCTGATGAACCGCCTGCGCGACCCGCAGTACGGTTGCCCGTGGGACATCAAGCAAACTTACGCGACCATCGTCCCGCACACCCTCGAAGAAGCCTACGAAGTGGCCGATGCCATCGAGCGCGGCGACTTCGATCACTTGCAGGGCGAGTTGGGCGATCTGTTGTTTCAGGTCGTCTATTACAGTCAACTGGCCCGGGAAGAAGGGCGCTTCGAATTTGCCGGGGTGATCGACAGCATCACCCGCAAGCTGATCCGCCGCCATCCGCACGTATTCCCTACCGGTGATCTGTATGCGCCGCTGGATGTGCCGCGCCTGAATGAAGAACAGGTCAAGCAGCGCTGGGAGGAGATCAAGGCCGAGGAACGCGCCGAGAAATCCGCCGCGCCGCAGCAACTGTCACTGCTCGATGATGTGCCTGCCGCGTTGCCGGCGCTGTCGCGTTCGGCCAAGTTGCAGAAGCGCGCAGCGCAGGTCGGTTTCGACTGGCCGGATGCGCTGCCGGTGCTGGACAAGGTGCGTGAAGAGCTCGATGAAGTGCTCGAAGCCATGTCCGAAAACGATCCGCAAGCGGTGGCCGACGAGATCGGCGATCTGCTGTTTTCCGTGGTCAACCTGGCCCGGCACCTGAAGGTCGATCCGGAAACCACGCTACGGGGCGCCAACGCCAAGTTCGAAAGACGTTTCCGATTTATCGAACAGGCATTGCGCGACACCCGTCGTCCCATGGAAGATTGCACCCTCGAAGAGTTGGACGCCCTGTGGGGTGAAGCCAAACGCCAGGAAAAGAATGTGCCCAGCTGCGGCTGAGCCGTTGCCCAAGTGAGTAAGCATTAATGAGCCTTTCCCTTCGCGACCAGTTGCTCAAAGCAGGCCTGGTCAACCAAAAGCAGGCCAAGCAGGTCAGCAAAGACAAGCAGAAGCAACAGCGTCTGGCCCACAAGGGGCAGGCCGAGCTGGATGATTCGCAGCAGCGCGCCGCCCAGGAAGCCATGGCCGAGAAGGTCAAGCGCGACCAGGAGCTGAACCGTCAGCAGCAAGAGAAAGCCGAGGCCAAGGCCCGTGCCGCGCAGGTCAAGCAGTTGATCGAAGTCTCGCGTCTGCCGAAGCTGACCACCGAGGACTACTACAACTTCGTCGACGACAAGAAGGTCAAGCGCATCTCGGTCAACACGCTGATGCGCAACAAGCTCAGCAGCGGCTCGCTGGCCATCGTGCACCATGCCGGCGGCTACGAAGTGATCCCCCGTGAAGCGGCCCTGAAGATCCAGGAGCGCGACCCACAGCGTATCGTCCAGCTCAACGTGCAGACCGAAGAGGTCAATGCCGAGGACGATCCGTATGCGGCCTATCAGATCCCTGACGACCTGATGTGGTAAATCGATAAAGCGGTAACAACGACAAACTGTGGCGAGGGAGCAAGCTCCCTCGCCACATATGAATGTTCGCGTGCTGGTGATCAGGCGGATTTCAGATCCCGCTGTCGCTCTTGCAGCTCCAGTTCGGCCTTGTAGTTGTGGGCGTCGATCTCGTTGTGGAACATGCCGACCAGCAAGTCTTGTTGATGCACATCCCAGATCCGTACACCGGCGGCTACGCCTTCATGGGACATGTGTGAATCGTCGCGTTCAGTTACTTTTACAGTCATCTGCTAGCTCCAAATCTCAAGTTATCTGCAGCAAGGCGTGTGCAGGACTCTTTTATATGATTTGTTAGCTTGCTAAGTAAACGGATTATTTGTGCAAGGTGTTGTTGCGTATTTTGCAACAGTGCTGCAGCCCGCTAAATCCGCGACATTCGGTCGCAGGGGGCAAAGTTTCATGACAGAAGTTTCATTTTCGAACGCCTCGGATATCCTGTGTAGGAGCTGCCGAAGGCTGCGATCTTTTGACCCTGTTGTTCAAGATCAAGGTCAAAAGATCGCAGCCTTCGGCAGCTCCTACAGGGATTTGTGCTTTCTGCAGGCCAAAAAAAACGCCCCGAACCAGTCGGGGCGTTTTCATGTGCGGCTCAAGCGGGGAGAATTACTTGCCTTCCCAGCGCTTCAGTACCAGCGTGGCGTTGGTGCCGCCGAAGCCGAAGCTGTTGCTCATCACGGTGTTGATGGTGGCGTTCTCGCGGGTCTTGGTCAGCACCGGCAGATCGGCCACTTCAGGGTCCAGCTCGTCGATGTTGGCGGAACCGGCAATGAAGTTGCCTTCCATCATCAGCATGCAGTAGATCGCTTCGTGAACGCCGGCGGCGCCCAGGGAGTGACCGGACAGGCTCTTGGTCGAGCTGATCGCTGGCGCCTTGTCACCGAACACTTCACGCACACCTTTCATTTCCGCGACGTCGCCGACCGGAGTCGAGGTGCCGTGGGTGTTCAGGTAGTCGATCGGGGTGTCGACGGTGGACATTGCCATCTGCATGCAGCGGATCGCGCCTTCGCCACTCGGGGCAACCATGTCGTAGCCGTCGGACGTTGCGCCGTAGCCAACGATTTCGGCGTAGATCTTGGCGCCACGGGCCAGAGCGTGTTCCAGCTCTTCAACCACGACCATGCCGCCACCGCCAGCGATGACGAAACCGTCACGGTCGGCGTCGTAGGCGCGGGAGGCTTGTTCCGGGGTGTCGTTGCGCTTGCTGGACAGGGCGCCCATGGCGTCGAACAGGAACGACTGGCTCCAGTGCTCTTCTTCACCGCCACCGGCGAAGACGATGTCCTGCTTGCCCATCTGGATCTGTTCCATGGCGGTACCGATGCAGTGAGCACTGGTGGCGCAGGCAGAAGCGATGGAGTAGTTCAGGCCCTTGATCTTGAACGGAGTGGCCAGGCACGCGGAAACGGTGCTGCTCATGGTCCGCGTGACGCGGTATGGGCCAACGCGCTTCACGCCTTTCTCGCGCAGGATGTCCAGCGCTTCCATCTGATTCAGGGTCGACGCGCCGCCCGAGCCGGCGATCAGGCCGGTACGCGGGTTGGACACTTGCTCTTCGGTCAGGCCGGAGTCAGCGATGGCGTCTTTCATGGCCAGGTAGGCGTAAGCCGCTGCGTGGCCGACGAAACGATAGATCTTGCGATCGATCAGTTCTTCAAGGTTGAGGTCGATGGAGCCGGAAACCTGGCTACGCAGACCCATTTCAGCATATTCCGGGTTGAACCGGATGCCAGGGCGGCTTGCACGCAGGTTAGCGGAGACGGTCTCTTTGTCATTGCCCAGGCACGAAACAATGCCCAGACCAGTGATAACGACGCGGCGCATGCGAATAACCCTTAGAAGTTGTCAGTGGAGGTGAACACGCCGACGCGAAGGCCTTCGGCGGTGTAGATTTCGCGACCGTCGACAGTCACCGAACCATCGGCAATGGCCAGGTTCAGCTTGCCCTTGAGGACGCGTTTGATATGAATGTTGTAGGTGACTTTCTTGGCGGTCGGCAGGACCTGGCCGAAGAATTTCACTTCGCCCGAACCCAGCGCACGGCCGCGGCCCGGCAAGCCTTGCCAGCCCAGGAAGAAGCCGACCAGTTGCCACATGGCGTCCAGACCCAGGCAGCCCGGCATCACCGGATCGCCTTCGAAGTGGCACGCGAAGAACCACAGGTCAGGGTTGATATCCAGCTCGGCGACCAATTCACCTTTGCCGTACTTGCCGCCTTCTTCGCTGATCAGGGTGATGCGATCCACCATCAGCATGTTCGGGGCGGGCAGTTGCGCGTTACCTGGGCCGAACAGCTCACCGCGACTGCAGCGCAGCAGGTCTTCCCGAGTAAAGGCGTTTTGTTTGGTCATGCGAGCTCCTCAATAATCCCATGCGGCAGGTGGGGCAAATCTTCCCGGCCGATCGACGCGTTCATGCCTCGTACCGGCAGCCTACTCATAGACTATTGCGTTGTGGTGAAAGTCACAGCACCAAGGACATGAATGTACACTTGTGCACTGAAATTTTTATTCAAGCCTCTTTTGAGGCTTGTTCGGGTGCCTAAGACTGCCGCACTTTCGCTTTTCACGCCAGTCGCAGATGGTCGAAAAACCGTCACTACTGCACCCAGCGCTGCAGAATCTGTTGTAGGTCATTGCGTTTGAACGGCTTCGCCAGATAATCGTTCATGCCTGCCGACAGGCAAGTTTCGCGGTCGCCCTGTAGCGCGTTGGCGGTCAGCGCGATGATCGGCACATCAGCGCGTCCGGGCAGCAGCCGGATCTGCCGGGTCGCCTCGTAACCGTCAATGATCGGCAGACGGCAGTCCATCAGAATCACTTCGAAATCATTGCCTTCGGCGCTGCGTATGGCCTGCGCGCCATCGGTGGCGACGCTGACCGTAAAGCCCAGGCTGCGCAACATCGCTTCGATGACGGTCTGGTTGACCGGGTTGTCCTCCACCAGCAGCACCTTGCGCCCCTCGCCATGCCCGTTGCCGCTGGCTGCGCGCGGTGCTGCCAGTTGCGGCAACGTCTGCTTATATAAAGCCAGCGGGATTTCCAGGGTGAACACCGATCCCAGACCTTCTTCACTTTGCGCACGCAACGTCCCGCCCATGCGTTCGGCCAGGGTGCGGGCGATCGGCAAGCCGAGGCCGGTGCCGCCATAGCGCCGGGAAATCGAACTGTCAGCTTGCTGGAAAGCGTTGAACATCAACTCCAGACTTTCCGACGAAATCCCGATGCCGCTGTCGCGCACCGAACAGGTGAACCACAGCAGTTCGTGATCCAGCGACTGCCATTGCGCCTCGATGCTGACCCGGCCGCGCTCGGTGAACTTCAAGGCGTTGCCCACCAGGTTGACCAGAATCTGCCGGATCCGCGTCGGGTCGCCTTGCACCTGCAAGCCGCGCATGTCCTCGGGAATCCGCAGGTTCAGGGCCAGTCCACGCTGCACCGCACTGTGCTGGAACGACTGGGCGCAAGCGCCGATCAGGTCGGCGAGGTTGAACGGGATGTGCTCCAGTTCCAGCTCCGAGCGCTCGATCCGCGAGAAGTCGAGAATATCGTTGATGACTTTCAGCAGATGCTCGGTGGACTCCGAGGCGAGCGCTGCGTACTCGATCTGCTCCTCGGTCATGTCCGTGGTTTCCAGCAACTGCAACATGCCCAGCACGCCGTTCATGGGCGTGCGCAGTTCGTGGCTCATCATCGCGAGGAAATCGGATTTGGCGTTGTTGGCCTTCTCTGCTTCCTCGCGGGTCTGGATCAGTTGCGCCATCGCCTGATGCTGTTCGCGGCTGGCTTGCTCCAGGGCCTGGGCGAGGTTGTTGATGTGTTGCGACAGAGCGCCCAATTCCGTGTCATCGACGATCGGCAGCGGAGTCTTGTAGTCGCCTTGCTGAATCGCTTTGACCGCGTTGCCGATATCGCGGATCGGCGCCGACAGACTGCCGGCCAGGCGCCGCGCCAGAACAAAAGTGAAGAGCAGGGCGAACAACGCCAGAATCCCGGCCTTGAACAGAATTTCCTGCTGGCGCTGACTGAAGGCATCGTTGGACAGACCGACGATCACCCGGCCCAGATAATCCTCGCTGGTCACGTTGTTGCTGGCTTTGGCGTCGTGGAAAAAATCGCTGTTGAGGGCGATCCGCTGCAGGCGCACCGGGGCCTGGAACACCTCGACCTGATGCGGTCGGTTGTGCGCGTCGGCAGCCTGTTCAACGTAGGCCAGGATCCGGTTGGCGCTGTCCTGTACCTCGATAAAGCGCACGTTCGGTGTAGCCAGGGTGGCTTTGAGCAGGCTTTCCAGCACGTCGTTGTTGCCGGAAATCACCCCGTACTCGGTGGCCGGGGCCAGTTGATTGGCGATCAGTTGCCCGGTGTGATTGAGCTCCTGGCGCAAATCCTGGATCCGCACGAAGGTAAAGAAACTGATCAGCAACAGCGTGAGCAGCAGTGCAGGGCCCAGGCTGATCAATTGCGTGCGGGTATTGATGTCCCAGCGACGACGCAGATTCATGGATGGCTTTCTCCTTCAGCCAACTGGCGGGCAACAGACGTTTCATCGATTGGCTCGATACCCAGGGAACGAGCGACCTGCGCATTACTTGAAACTTTAAAACGTTCGGGATAGAGCGTTCGCGGCCAAGTGGCTGGCTGGCGGTCGAGCAATTCGTCGAGGATGGCCAGCCAATCGGGCTGATCGCTGTACGTGCTGGCCAGGCTACCGGCACGGACAAACGCCGCGTTCGGCCCGACCAGTGCGATCTGCCGGGAGTAGCTGCTGAGCAGCAGGTTCTTCGCGGTTTTCGGGTTGTACAGGTCGGGGTCGTCGAGGCCCAGCAGCACGTCACTGTTTTTCAGCACTGCCTGCAACGGGCGGCTGTCCTGGGTGTTGTCCCAGCGCTGGCTGACGATTTGCAGGTGCAACGGCGCGGCGGCCAGTTGCAGCTCCTTGAGCAGGAACTCGCTGTGTTGATCGAACAGCACGCCGACTCGCCGCGCCTGCGGCAGAATCCGCTGAATCAATTTCAGCTGCCGCCCCAGCGGTGGATCGCTCCACAGCAGACTCAGGTGCGCCGGTTGCGCGGCGCCCAAGCGCTGCCGGGCTTGCAGGCGGCTGATGCGCAGCACCAGCGTTGCCGGCCCCTGAGGTTCCTTAAGACGCCAGTCGAGACTGGGCAGGTCGAGCAGAATCATCCGCAGATTGCTCGGTAACTTGCCCGGTGCCGGCAGGCTGGCCAGAGGCTGGAAGCGCACATTGTCGGTGGGGCGCAGTTCGCTCAGGGCCTGGACGAATGCCTGCACCCCGGGACTTTCTTCGGCGCCGGTCAACAGAATATCGGCGGCCTGCACCGCCACGCCGTGCAGCCACGCGGTCAAAAACAGACAGGCACCGGCCAGCCAGTGGCCAAGGGTTGGCGTCTTGTTTGTCGTGCCGTAGCGCACCTTAGAACTCCAGCTCGGCGCTGAAGTACATCACCCGGCGTTCGTCGTAATTGTTGTCGGCGAAGGTGGTCGGCTCGTTGTCGAGCCGCTGTTGCAGCACGCCGGCCAATTGCAGTTGGGCCTTGCCCAGAACGATGCGTTTGGCGATGCGCGTGTCGACCCGTTCGAAACGGTAACCGTTGAGGGCGTTGTCGCCGTAATAGAAGAGGGCGTTGTTCCAGCCGTGACCCCAATCGCGCAGCCAACCGGCGGAGCCGCTGTTGCGCGAGGTGAATTGCTGGTCCAGCGGATTGCTCGCCTCGGCGTCGACGAAGGCGTAGGTGAAGCGCAGGCGATCACGCATGCTCACGCGCCAGTCGAGCTGGGTTTCGGTGCCGCGAAAGCGCGAGCTGTTGGCGTTGCTGGCGATGTATTGGTTGTTGCGCAGCGGCTCGCTGATCATCCCGGTGATTTCGTCGTAGAACAGTTTTACATCGACCGCCAGGCCCAGCTCGGCGAAATAGCCGTTGTAGCCCAGCTCGCGTGAGCGCATGTGCTCCTGATCGAGATCGCCCGGGCCACGGGTCTTGACGAAGTAGCGGGCCGAGGACTGACCGTAGGCCGAGGGCCGCAGGTTGCTCACCTGATAGCTCCAGTTGACGTTGTTCTCGAACATGTCCGGCGAGCGGATCGCCTCCGAGTACACCGCGCGCAGGCCGTGGCGCGGGTTGATCAGGTAGTTGACCGCGAAGCGCGGCGTCAGCGAACTGCCGATCAATTGGGTGTTTTCGAACATTGCGCCGCCCTGCAGCAGCCAGTGTTCACTGGCGCGCCACTCCAGTTGGCCGAACGCACGCCAGGTGGTGTCGTCCAGCGTGCCGTTGAAGTAGGTCTCGGAATCGGCCCGGTCGTAACGATAGTTCATGCCGCTGACCAGCCGCAGACTGTCGGACAGGCTGAGAGTGTCCTGCAGTTCGAGGTCGTAGCGCGACTCCCGGGCGCTCTGGTCGATGTCGCCGCACAGGGTCTGGCTGGCACCGTTGCGCCACTGATCCAGCACCTGATTGGCCAAGGCCATTTCCTGTGGCGTGCCATCCTCCGGGCCGGGGCCGGTGAAGCGGGTGATGTTGCGCGCCAGGCGTTCGGTGTAGTTCGGGTTGAGCTGCCACAGCTGCGTCAGCTGTGGGCTGAACGACACTTCGGCATCGCAGGCGCGCCACACCTGCTGGCGATCCCAGTGCTGGGCCGAGCCTTGTACATAAAGGCTGTGTTGCGGATTGATGTCGAGGTTCCAGCGCACCGAGCCGGCGTAATCCTTGGCGACCACGTCGGAATTGTTCCCGGCAGCGGTAATCCCCGAGAACACCGGGTGGTAGGTGTAGGGCCGCTGATTGGTGCCGTCCTTCGCGTTGACCTGCCAGTCGAGGCTCTGGTTGTCGCTCAGGGTCTGGCTGACGGCGAGGCTGAAGCGGTTCAAGCGGCGGCTGTCGCGATAATCGGCGCCGGTGCGGTCGCTGTCGAAGCCATCATCTTCCTGGCCGGACAGCGACAGGCGCAGATCGCCGCCATTCCAGCCGGTGCCCTGGCTGGCATAGAAGTCGTTGATGCCGCGCTGGCCACGGGTGTACTTCAGCCGCGTGCCGTGGCTGTCTGCCGGGTTGCGGGTGATGATGTTGACCACTGCCATCAGCGCGTTGGCGCCATAGCTGACAGTGTTCGGCCCACGGAAAACCTCGATCCGCTCGATGTCTTCCATGGCCACCGGAATGTCGCTCCAGTCCACCGTGGCGAGACCCGCGCGGTACACCGAACGGCCATCGATCAGCACCTGCATGCGCCGCGCCTGGCTGGCATTGGTCCCGTGATAATTGACCGCCGCCTGATTGCCGTTGATGTTGCCGACCATCATCCCCGGCACCAGGCGCAGCAGTTCGCTGATATCCCGGGCGCCGCTGGCGTTGATCAGTTCACTGTCGAGTACGGTCATGCTCCCCGGCACTTCCGCCGGTGTCTGTTTCAGGCGCGTGGCCGTCAGCACCTGCGGCAGCGTTTCGCTGTCGACAAACAGGTCGTCCGCCTGCAACACCGGGCTGAACAGCAGCGCCAGCAACAGGGACGAACGCAAGGGGGGAGAAGCAAAAGACACGACACAGCCTTGATCACAAAGATTTGGCGCGCATGTTAACCGAGGACAGCGACTTTTCCAGTCACGATGCGGGCATTTTCCTCGGTTTTATCGGTCTTCTTCCTACAAGTGCCGGTAATTGACGCAGGGGCTGGCCGCGACCCGGTCGCCCCGTATAATGCCGGCATCGCCACTGGTATGGATTAACGGATTGCATATGACTGAACAGCGCCCGATTGCGGTCCTGGGAGGCGGAAGTTTTGGTACCGCCGTGGCCAATCTATTGGCCGAGAACGGCCATCAAGTCCGGCAGTGGATGCGTGACCCCGAGCAGGCCGAGGCTATCCGGGTCAATCGCGAGAACCCGCGTTACCTCAAAGGCATCAAGATTCTGCCGGGGGTGACCGCCGTCACTGACCTGCAAGCGACCCTCGACGCTTGCGAGCTGTGCTTCGTCGCGCTGCCATCGAGCGCCCTGCGCGCGGTGCTGGCCGCCCACGCCGAGCGTCTGAGCGGCAAGATGCTGGTCAGCCTGACCAAGGGCATCGAAGCCCACACGTTCAAACTGATGAGCCAGATCCTCGAAGAAATCGCCCCGCAGGCGCGCATCGGCGTGCTGTCCGGGCCGAACCTGGCGCGGGAGATCGCCGAGCACGCGCTGACCGCCACCGTGGTCGCCAGCGAGGACGAAGACCTCTGTAAACAGGTGCAGGCTGCGCTGCATGGTCGCACCTTCCGCGTTTATGCCAGCGCCGATCGTTTCGGTGTCGAACTGGGCGGCGCACTGAAAAACGTCTACGCGATCATCGCCGGCATGGCGGTGGCGCTGAACATGGGCGAAAACACCAAGAGCATGCTGATCACTCGCGCCTTGGCCGAGATGACCCGCTTTGCGGTGAATCAGGGCGCCAATCCCATGACCTTCCTCGGTCTGGCCGGGGTCGGTGATTTGATCGTCACCTGCTCGTCACCGAAGAGCCGCAACTATCAGGTCGGGTTTGCCCTCGGTCAGGGCTTGAGCCTTGATGAGGCGGTGTCGCGTCTGGGCGAAGTCGCCGAAGGGGTGAACACCCTGAAAGTGCTCAAGGCCAAGTCCCAGGAGGCCGGCGTGTACATGCCGCTGGTCGCCGGGCTGCACGCGATTCTGTTCGAAGGACGCACGCTGGAGCAGGTGATCGGTCTACTGATGCGTGCCGAGCCGAAAACCGACGTCGACTTTATTTCCACCAGCGGTTTCAACTGATTCAACAGGAAGCGAGCCATGAACGATCCGAAAACCGAAGCCAAGTACGAATCCATTCTCCTGCGGGTGCTGTGGATGATCGTCTACGTGCTGGTCTGGCAAGTGGCGCAGTTCATCCTTGGCGCGGTGGTGCTGGTGCAACTGATCTATCGTTTGATTTATGGCGCCCCGAGCGCCAGCCTGATGAATTTCGGCGACAGCCTGAGCCAGTTCCTGGCGCAGATCGGCCGTTTCGGCAGTTTTCACAGCGACCAGAAACCGTGGCCGTTCGCCGACTGGCCAACCCCGCGTGCCCCGGAAGGGGAAGCGCCGCACGCCGTGCCCCCGGCACCGCATCCGGCCCGAGATGAGGAACCCAAGCTATGAAACTCTGGGTATTGCGTCACGGTGAGGCCGAGCCCTATGGCTCGCGCCCCGACTCCGAGCGGGAGCTGACCGAACACGGCCGCAAGGAAGCCTTGAGCAGCGCCGCCCGGTTGATGGGCAAACCGTTGACGGCGATCTACGCCAGCCCTTATCTGCGTGCGCAACAGACCGCGCAGATTGTCCGCGAGGCATTGGGGTTCGAGCCGGAGATTCGCACCGTCGAATGGCTGACCCCGGAGACCGATCCGGACAAGGTCACCGATCAACTGGTGTCGGTGAGCAATGTGTTGCTGGTCAGCCACAACCCGCTGGTGGGCAATCTGCTGAGCTATCTGCAACATGGCGCCGGGTATCCGCCGGAGAAGGTCAGCACGGCGGGCCTGGCCGAGCTGGAAAGCCCTGAGCTGCTGATCGGCTCTATGAAACTCAACAGCCTCAAGCACCCTTAAAAACAAAAGATCGCAGCCTTCGGCAGCTCCTACATGGGAATGCGTTCCCCCTGTAGGAGCTGCCGAAGACTGCGATCTTTTGATCTTGTTTCTTTTGGTAAAAAATCCAACCAAGCACTTGCTTGGTTGACTACGCTTGCTCCAGACCCAAAAAACAGGAGCGAGTCGCATGTCTGCCGCCTTCCGTTTACCGCTGGACGTGTTTTACGAACGTGAGGCCCGGCACCCGCGCCAGCGTTTTCTCGTGCAGCCCATCGGCGACGGGCAGGTCGAGACCCTGACCTGGGCCGATGTCGGCCACCAGGCCCGTTGCGCCGCGCACTGGCTGCGCGCCCGGGAATTGCCGCAAGGCAGCCACATCGCGCTGATCTCGAAAAACTGCGCGCACTGGATCATCGCCGATCTGGCGATCTGGATGGCCGGGCACGTGTCGGTGCCGCTGTATCCCAACCTCACGGCAGACTCCGTTAATCAGGTCCTCACGCATTCGGATAGCGTGCTGGCGTTCATCGGCAAGCTCGATGACTGGCCCGGGATGTCGGCCGGTGTGCCGACGGACTTGCCAACCATCAGCTTGCCGTTGCATCCGCCCGGCACGTTCGATTTCAGTTGGGACGACCTGCAGAAGCGCTCGCCGATCCAGGACGACCCGCGCCCGGCGGGCGAGCAATTGGCAACCATCATCTACACCTCCGGCACCACCGGGTTGCCCAAGGGCGTGATGCACAGCTTTGCCAATCTGGGGTTTGCCACGACGCATGGCACGCAGTTGTTCGGCCTCAACGAGAACGACCGGCTGCTGTCGTACCTGCCGCTGTGCCATGTCGCCGAACGAATGTTCGTTGAACTGGCCTCAATCTATACCGGGCAAACCGTGTTCTTTGCCGAAAGCCTCGACACCTTCATCACCGATCTGCAACGGGCGCGGCCCACCGCGATGTTCGGCGTGCCGCGAATCTGGACCAAATTCCAGATGGGCGTGTACAGCAAGATCCCGGCCAAACGCCTGGATTTCCTGTTGGGCCTGCCGTGGATTGGCAAGCGGGTCGGGCACAAGGTGTTGGCCGGGTTGGGGCTCGATGCGCTGCGCGTCGCCCTGTCTGGTGCCGCGCCAGTGCCACAGACCTTGCTCAGCTGGTATCAGAAGCTCGGCCTCGATGTGCTGGAAGTCTATGGCATGACCGAGAGTTGTGGCTATTCGCACATCTGCCTGCCGGGCCAATACAAACAGGGCTGGATCGGCAAGCCGTGCCCGGAGGTCGAGGTGCGTATCGACGAGTCCGGCGAGGTGCAGGTGCGCAGTCAGGCGAACATGCTCGGCTATTTCAAGGAACCGCAGAAAACCGCCGAAACCCTGACCGAAGATGGCTTCCTGCGTACCGGCGACAAGGGCGAACAGGACGCGGAGGGGCGCTTGCGCCTGACCGGGCGGCTCAAGGAAATCTTCAAGACCAGTAAAGGCAAATACGTGGCCCCGGCGCCGATTGAAAACCGCCTGGCGGTGCATTCGCGGATCGAGCAGGTCTGTGTGGTGGGCGATGGTCTGAGTGCGCCGCTGGGCTTGTGTGTGCTCTCGAACGTCAATCAGGAGGAGGCGCGGGCGAGTCTGCATTCGAGCCTGGAGAAGCTGCTGGAAGAGGTCAACGCCGTGCTCGACAAGCATGAACGCCTGCGACGGCTGGTGGTGGTCAAGGACAGTTGGGCGGTGGAAAACGGCTTTCTCACGCCGACATTGAAGATCAAGCGCAACGTCATCGAAGACACCTACGGCGCGCGCTTTGAAGAATGGAGCGCGCGCAGCGAGGCGGTGCTGTGGCAGGATTGAGTGACGATCAAAACAACAAAGGAAGCCTGCGATGACCTTGTGGCGCACCACTCCGAACATCGAGCAGTTGAACGCAATCCAGAAAAACACCATCGGTGAAGTGCTGGATATCCGCTTTGAAGCCTTCGACGAAGAGTCGCTGATGGCGAGCATGGTCATCGACCACCGCACCCACCAGCCTTACGGCCTGCTGCATGGCGGCGCCTCGGTGGTGCTGGCGGAAACTGTCGGCTCGATGGCCAGTTACCTGTGCATCGATGCCAGCAAATTCTATTGCGTGGGACTGGAGATCAACGCCAACCACTTGCGCGGCTTGCGCAGCGGACGGGTGACGGCGGTGGCCAAACCGATTCATATCGGCCGCACCACGCATGTCTGGGATATCCGCCTGACCAGCGATGAAGGCAAGGCCAGCTGCGTCTCGCGCCTGACCATGGCGGTGGTGCCACTGGGCGAGCAGCCGCCGGCACGTTGAGGATCCATAAGATCATAAGATCGCAGCCTGCGGCAGACGCCTACAGGGTACACATCCCAATGCAGGAGCTGCCACAGGCTGCGATCTTTTGCTTTTCGCGACATCTCCACCACCCTTTCTGGCAGTTATGGTCATTGCTGAGACCGCCGCTCTTGCGGACAATCAGCGGCATGTTTTCCGCTCATGGATTTACCGGCATGTCGCAACCGATCTTTTTCACCCACGCCAACGGGTTTCCCTCGGGCACCTATGGCAAGTTGTTCGCGGCGCTGGCGCCCGAGTACCGGGTCGCGCATCTGGAAGTGCATGCCCATGACCCGCGTTTCCCGGCGGACGACAACTGGTACAACCTCGTCGACGAACTGATCCACCATTTGCAGCAACAGGATCAACCGGTGTGGGGCGTCGGCCACTCTTTTGGCGGCGTATTGCACCTGCACGCAGCACTGCGTTGCCCTGAGCTGTATCGCGGTGTGGTGATGCTCGATTCGCCGGTACTGACCCGTACTGACCGATGGGTGATCCGCGCGGCCAAGCGTTTCGGGTTCATCGACAAGCTGACCCCCGCCGGCCGCACACTCGGCCGCCGCGAAGAGTTTGCCGACCTCGACAGTGCGCGCCGCTACTTTGCCGGCAAGAGCCTGTTTCGCGGTTTCGATCCGGAGTGCTTCGACGCCTACCTGCAGCACGGTTTGCACCAGGTCGGCGACAAGTTGCGACTGCGCTTCGATCCGGCCACCGAAATCAGCATCTATCGCGGCGTGCCGCACACCAGCCCGGGCCGCACCCGCCAACTGAAAGTGCCGCTGGCGGTGGTGCGCGGGCACAAGAGCCGCGTGGTGATGCGTCATCACGGCAGTTTCGTTTCGCGCTTGCCGCAGGGTGAATTGCTGAGCATGCCGGGCGGGCACATGTTTCCCCTGGAGCGTCCGCAGGACACCGCGCGCCTGTTGAAGAATCTGTTCATCCGCTGGGAAGGTCGTCAGGACAAGGACTGCGCATGAACCCGACCTTCGAAGAAGTGCGTCTGAGCCTGCCGCATATCGAACTGGCGGCGCATTTGTTCGGTCCCGAGGACGGTCTGCCGGTGATTGCCCTGCATGGCTGGCTCGACAACGCCAACAGCTTTGCGCGGCTGGCGCCCAAGCTCAAAGGCTTGCGCATCATTGCCCTGGACATGGCCGGGCACGGTCACTCCGGGCATCGCCCGAATGGTGCCGGCTATGCGTTGTGGGACTACGCCCACGACGTGTTGCAGGTCGCCGAACAACTGGGCTGGAAGCGCTTCGGCCTGCTTGGGCATTCGATGGGCGCCATCGTTTCGCTGGTGCTGGCCGGTTCGTTGCCGGAGCGCATCAGCCATCTGGCGTTGATCGACGGGGTGATTCCGCCTACGGACAAAGGCGAAAACGCCGCCGAGCGCATGGGCATGGCCCTGCAGGCGCAACTGGACCTGCGCGAGAAGCGCAAACCGGTCTACAACACCCTCGACCGCGCCATCGAAGCGCGGATGAAAGGCCTGGTGGCGGTCAGTCGCGAAGCCGCCGAACTGTTGGCGCAACGCGGGCTGATGCCGGTGCCCGGCGGTTATACCTGGCGCACCGACAATCGCCTGACCCTGCCATCGCCGCTGCGCCTGACGCAGGAACAGGCCATGGCCTTCGTCCAGCGCATCACCTGCCCGGCGCAACTGGTGGTCGCTGCCGACGGCATGCTGGCCAAGCATCCGGAGTTGCTGGAGCGTCTACCCTTTAGCCAGGAACAGCTGGCGGGCGGGCACCATTTGCACCTGAACGATGAGTCCGGTGCCGACCTTGTCGCAGACTGTTTCAATCGCTTCTTCGCCATTCCTTGACTTGCACCGGGCAACTGTCGAGGCTGGGCGGGTTGAAATGGGAGACAAACACGATGGATTTCTATACCGCTGCGACCCCGACCCGCCAAGCCATGCCGATCCGATGAGCCTGACTATGCGGTCACTCAGTCTGTTGGCGCTGTGCTGTTTCAGTCCCGTTCTATTCGCTGCCGATGTGCCGGGCAGCCAGGATCTGCAGATCGTGCCGCGTCTGGCCGATGCGCAGATCGTCGACTATCGGCCTCCCGTCGAGCTTGAACGAATCTACCCGCTGGGTTCGATCCGCAAGATCAGCGGCCAGTTACGCTTCGACGGCCAGGTCACCGCGCGCGGCCAGACCACCTCGGTAACTTACGAGTTGCCACCGGAGCACGCCGCCACCGAAGCCTTCACGGCTGCCCGTGAAGCCCTGCAAAAACAGGGCGCCGAGTTACTGTTCTGGTGTCAGGCCCGCGACTGCGGCGAAAGCAGCCTGTGGGCCAACGAGGTGTTCGGCAATTCCAAGCTGTACGGTGCCGACGAGCAACAGGCCTATCTGCTGTTGCGCCTGGCCGCCCCCAAGGACAACACCCTGGTGGCGCTCTACAGCATCACCCGAGGCAATCGCAAAGCCTATCTGCATGTCGAGCAATTCGAGGCGACCGCGCCACTGGGTGAGCTGCTGCCGACCTCGGCCACACTGTTGCGTCAGCTCAAGAGCACTGGCGAGCTGAACCTGCCGAAACTGAATGGCGACCCGGATGACACCTGGCTGCGGTTGATTTCCCGCGGCTTGAACCTCGATACCACCTTGCGGGTGACGATTTCCGGGCCGAAGGCTGAGGCCTGGCGCCAGGCACTGATCGGGCAAGGCGTGCGTGCGGCGCGGATGGAGGCGGGGAGTGCCGACAGCGCGGGCCTGCGCATCGATCTGTTGCGATAAGCTGTATCGGGCGAGCACGCGTGGCGCGTTCGCCTACTCTTTGACGGACTGACTTTTTCGAGACCTTACATGCTCAATAACGATCGGCTGTTGGTGCAAATCCTCCTGCTGGTGCTGTTTGGTGCCAGCCTGTGGGTGATGGCGCCGTTCTGGTCGGCGCTGTTCTGGGGCGCGGTGCTGGCGTTTGCCAGCTGGCCGCTGATGCGTCTGCTGACCCGTTGGCTCAATGGGCGCGAATCACTGGCCGCAGGCATTTTGACCTTGGGCTGGATGTTGCTGGTGGCGGCGCCGCTGGTGTGGCTGGGGTTCAATCTGGCCGATCATGTGCGCGATGCCACGGCGTTCATCAAGGATGTGCAGGTCGACGGTCTGCCGGAAGCGCCGGTCTGGCTCGGCAGCTTGCCGTTGGTGGGTGAGCGGCTGGTCGGCATCTGGAACAGCATCGATCAGCAGGGCGCGGCGCTGATGGTGTCGATCAAGCCGTATCTGGGACAGGTCGGGAACTGGTTGCTGGCGCGCAGTGCGCAGATCGGCGGCGGCATTCTCGAGCTGACCCTGAGCATTGTCTTCGTGTTCTTTTTCTATCGCGACGGGCCGCGCCTGGCGGCGTTCGTGCACGGTCTGCTGCAGCGGCTGATCGGCGAGCGTGCCGGGTATTACATCGAGCTGGTGGCCGGCACCGTGCAGCGGGTGGTCAACGGGGTGATCGGGACCGCAGCGGCGCAGGCGATTCTGGCATTGATCGGGTTTTTGATTGCCGGGGTGCCGGGGGCTTTGGTGCTGGGGATCGTGACCTTCCTGTTGAGCCTGATTCCGATGGGGCCACCGTTGGTGTGGATTCCGGCCACGGCCTGGCTGGCGTGGAAGGGTGAGTATGGGATGGCGGTGTTTCTCGGGATCTGGGGGACGTTCATCATCAGTGGCGTGGATAACGTGTTGAAGCCTTATCTGATCAGTCGGGGCGGGAATCTGCCGTTGGTGATTGTGTTGCTTGGGGTGTTTGGCGGGTTGATTGCGTTTGGGTTTATCGGGTTGTTTATTGGGCCTACGCTGTTGGCGGTGGCTTATAGTTTGTTGACGGATTGGAGCAAGAGTCAGGCTCGGGTTTAGGTTGGGCGGGGATGCTTTGACTTGGCGGCCTTTGGGCCGACCATGTTCTTGGGTTTGGGGTGAATATCCGTTGTTTCGGGTGTTGCGGCTGGCGGTTTCGCCCTTACGGCGAGTCACTTTTTCCAGACGCCGGAATGCCGGCCCAGCGAAAAAATAACCCAAAAGGCTTGCCCCAACGTTCGGCCCTCGCCGTGGCTCGGGTCCCTTCGCTCCGGGATCCATCCGGGGGCATCGCCTACGGTTTGCTTCGCTGCACCTCCTCTCGATGTGTTCGACTTCGTCGAACGGTCGCGGCGCTCCCACCCCCGGATGAATCCCTCCACTCAGCCTGCCGACGGGGCCTGCAGATCAAAAGCGAGGCGAGCTGACACTCGGCCTATTTGGGGGTACGCGGTCACTGTAGGAGCGAGCCTGCTCGCGATGGCGGCCTGACAGCCGACCAATCTCTAACCGGTTACACACAAATCAAACTGTAGGAGCGAGCCTGCTCGCGAAGGCGGCCTGACAGCCGACCAATCTCCAGCTGAAAATACCCAATCCAACTGTGGGAGCAAGCCCGCTCCCAAAGGGAGTTGTGTGTTCTCAGGTGCGCGGCAGGCGAATAATTGCGGTCAGGCCGCCGCCGGGTGTTTCGTCCAGGTTCAATTGGCCGCCCAGTCGCTGAGCGGCTTCGCGGGCAATGGTCATGCCCAGGCCGACGCCGCCGGAGTTGCGGTTGCGTGAGCCTTCCAGGCGATAGAACGGTTCGAACACCGCCTCGCGTTTGTCTTCGGCAATGCCGGGGCCGTGGTCGATCACGCGGATCAGCAGTTGCTCGCGTTGATCCTGCAGTTCGATGCGCGCCTGCCCGGCATAGCGCAGGGCGTTGTCCATGAGGTTGTTGATGCAGGAACGCAGCGCCATCGGTTGCACCTGCAGCGGTGCACAATGGCCGCTGACCTGCACGTCTGCGCCTTGGTCCTGGGCGTTTTCGCACAGCGATTCGACCAGCGCCTGCACGTCCATCAACTGCAGGGCTTCGCTGGTGCGCTGTTCGTGCAGGTAGGTGAGGGTGGCGTCGAGCATGCTGATCATGTCGTTCAGGTCTTGGCGCATCTGGCCTTGCAGTTTGTCGTCGTCGATCTTTTCCAGCCGCAGTTTCAGCCGCGACAGCGGGGTGCGCAGGTCGTGGGAGACGGCGCCGAGCATGCGTGCCCGTTGCTGCACCTGTTCGCGAATGCGTTGTTGCATCAGGTTGAAGGTGTATGCCGCTTGCCGCGCCTCACGCGGGCCGGATTCGTCCAGCGGTGGGCTGTCGAGGTTTTCGCTCAGGCGTTCGGCGGCGTCGCTCAGGCGCTGGATCGGCCGACTGAGCAGTTTGGCGCCGTACCAAGCGGCGATCATCAGCGAGATGAACTGGAAGGTCAGCGGCACCAGCGGCCCGCCGAACCACGGGCGTGGCGGGCGGTGGGCGAAACGTGGGTCCGGCGGTGGCCGTTGGCCGTCGACGCCCTCGGCAAATTCTGGCGGGGGTGGCGGCGGAGGCGGGCCGTAATGGTGGAACCAGGCAAAGGCCAGCAAGTGCGCCAGGACGATCGCCACGAACAGCATGCCAAACAGGCGGCCGAACAGCGTGTCGAAGCGCACTCGCATCAGCCGATGTCTCGCGCGTCGAACAGGTAACCTTCGCCGCGCACGGTTTTGATCAACTGCGGGGCTTTCGGGTCGTCGCCGAGTTTTTGCCGCAGACGCGACACCAGCAGGTCGATGCTGCGGTCGAAGGCTTCGATCGAACGGCCGCGGGCGGCGTCCAGCAGTTGTTCGCGGCTGAGTACCCGGCGCGGGCGTTCGATGAAGACCCAGAGCAGGCGGAATTCGGCATTGGACAACGGCACCACGAGGCCATCGTCGGCGATCAGTTGGCGTAGAACGCTGTTCAGGCGCCAGTTGTCGAAGCGAATGTTGGCGCGCTGCTCGGTACGATCATCGCGCACCCGGCGCAGAATGGTCTGGATCCGCGCCACCAGTTCTCGCGGCTCGAACGGTTTGGCCATGTAGTCGTCGGCGCCCAGTTCCAGGCCGATGATGCGGTCGGTGGGTTCACAGCGGGCGGTGAGCATGAGGATCGGGATGTCCGATTCGGCGCGCAGCCAGCGGCACAGCGACAGGCCGTCTTCGCCGGGCAGCATCAGGTCGAGGACCACCACGTCGAAATGCTCGGCCTGCATCGCCTGACGCATGGCCGCCCCGTCGGTGACGCCGCTGGCGTGGATGTTGAAGCGGGCCAGGTAGTCGATCATCAGCTCGCGGATCGGCACGTCATCGTCGACGATCAGCGCGCGGATGCTCCAGCGCTTGTCGTCTTTATGCTCATCAGTCACGGTCGTTTGGGTGTTGTGCATGGGGCTGTTCATCTGCCAGTAGGCCGCCAACCACAAAGATGGGCTGCGAGGTGGTGGTTTCAGCATAGGCGTCTCGCCGTGAGGCGGGAAGTGCTGATGTAAGGACGTGTTGCGGCTGGCGAGGCTAGCGTGGGCGCTTGTTGGCGGCGTGTCGGTTGTGTATCGGGTTCGACACAATAGCAGCGAGCGCTATGCTGATCACGGTTGCGGCGACGATTTTACCGATCATCGGGTGCCGCGCCGCCGCCGCTTCCGCTACAATGCGCGCCGATTTCGACTTGCCTGAGAGCCTATCCATGTCCGCCTGCCAGACTCCTATCATCGTCGCCCTGGATTTCCCCACCCGTGACGCCGCACTGAAGCTGGCCGACCAGTTGGACCCGAAACTGTGCCGGGTCAAAGTGGGCAAGGAACTGTTCACCAGTTGCGCCTCGGAAATCGTCGGCACCCTGCGTGACAAAGGCTTCGAGGTGTTCCTCGACCTGAAATTCCATGACATTCCCAACACCACCGCGATGGCCGTGAAAGCCGCTGCCGAGATGGGTGTGTGGATGGTCAACGTGCATTGCTCCGGTGGCCTGCGCATGATGGCGGCCTGCCGTGAAGAGCTTTCCAAGCGCAGCGGTCCGCAGCCGTTGCTGATCGGTGTGACCGTGCTGACCAGCATGGAGCGCGAGGATCTGGCGGGTATCGGTCTGGACATCGAGCCGCAGGAACAGGTGCTGCGTCTGGCCGCGCTGGCCGAGAAGGCCGGGATGGACGGTCTGGTGTGCTCGGCACTGGAAGCCACCGCACTGAAGTCGGCGCATCCGTCGCTGCAACTGGTGACCCCGGGGATTCGTCCGGCGGGCAGTGCGCAGGACGATCAGCGTCGTATCCTGACCCCGCGTCAGGCGCTGGATGCCGGTTCCGATTACCTGGTGATCGGCCGTCCGATCAGCCAGGCGGCGGATCCGGCCAAGGCGCTCGCGTCGGTCGTGGCCGAAATCGCCTAAGTAACCCCTGTAGGAGTGAGCCTGCTCGCGATAGCGGTGTATCAGTGACATTTACTGTGACTGATACACCGCTATCGCGAGCAGGCTCACTCCTACAATTGGTTTGTGGTGAAACTAAACTTTCAGCACCAACTTGCCGAAGTTCTCCCCGCTGAACAATTTCATCAGCGTCTCCGGAAAGGTCTGCAGACCTTCGACGATGTCTTCCTTGCTCTTGAGCTGCCCCTTGGCCATCCAGCCTGCCATTTCCTGAGCGGCACTGGCGTACTGGGCGGCGTAGTCCATCACTACAAAACCTTCCATGCGCGCACGGTTGACCAGCAGTGACAGGTAGTTGGCCGGGCCTTTGACTGCTTCCTTGTTGTTGTACTGGCTGATGGCGCCGCAGATCACCACCCGGGCTTTCGGCGCCAGGCGGCTGAGCACCGCGTCGAGGATCTCGCCGCCCACGTTATCGAAGTACACGTCGACCCCTTTCGGGCATTCGCGCTTGAGCCCGGCCAGCACGTCTTCGTGCTTGTAGTCGATGGCGCCGTCGAAGCCCAGTTCATCGATCAGGTATTTGCATTTGTCGGCACCGCCGGCGATGCCGACGACCCGGCACCCTTTGATTTTCGCGATCTGCCCGGCAATGCTGCCCACCGCACCGGCAGCACCTGAAAGAACCACGGTATCGCCGGCCTTTGGTGCGCCCACATCGAGCAGCGCAAAGTAGGCGGTCATGCCGGTCATGCCCAGCGCGGACAGATACACCGGCAGTGGTGCCAGTTTCGGATCGACCTTGTAGAAACCTCTGGGCTCACCGAGGAAATAATCCTGCACACCCAGCGCACCGTTGACGTAGTCGCCGACAGCAAAGCCCGGATTGTTTGAGGCGATGACTTTGCCGACGCCCAAGGCTCGCATGACTTCACCGATTTCGACCGGCGGGATGTAGGACTTGCCCTCGTTCATCCAGCCGCGCATGGCCGGGTCGAGGGACAGGTATTCGTTCTTGACCAGGATCTGCCCTGTCGCAGGTTCGCCGACCGGTACTTCCTGGTAAGTGAAGGTCTCACGGGTGGCGGCGCCAACCGGGCGTTTGGCGAGCAGGAACTGGCGATTGGTCTGGGAGGTCATGGCAGGCACTCGAACTGAATGAAGCCTTGTTGATAGACCCTCCAGGCCAATGCTGCAAGGTTGGCTGATGCGGCGAATGCGCAATGATCCAGTGCAGTGATAGTCCCCCGCCGGGTTTTATCACTGCCACGGATGAAGCCATAAACAGCCTTCTGATAGTGCTGACGCGGCGCGGGCGCCGGTGGCTATGCTGCGAATCTGCAAAACCCTCCTGCATCTCTCCTTCGAGGACATAACAATGAGCATGACGTTTTCCGGTCAGGTTGCCGTAGTCACGGGTGCGGCCAACGGCATTGGCCGGGCGACCGCCCAGGCGTTCGCCGCCGAAGGCCTGAAAGTGGTGGTGGCCGATCTGGACGCGGCGGGGGGCGAGGGCACGGTGGCGCTGATTCGTACCGCCGGTGGCGAAGCGACCTTCGTGCGCTGCGACGTTACCGTTGAAAGCGAAGTGAAAAATCTGATGGACGATGTGATCAATACCTACGGTCGTCTCGACTACGCCTTCAACAATGCCGGGATCGAAATCGAGCAGGGCAAGTTGGCCGACGGTTCGATGGATGAGTTCGACGCGATCATGGGCGTCAACGTCAAAGGCGTCTGGCTGTGCATGAAGTACCAATTGCCATTGCTGCTGGCTCAGGGCGGCGGGGCGATCGTCAACACCGCCTCGGTGGCGGGGCTTGGGGCGGCACCGAAGATGAGCATTTATGCGGCGTCCAAGCACGCGGTGATCGGCCTGACCAAATCGGCGGCGATCGAATATGCGAAGAAGAAAATCCGCGTCAACGCCGTGTGCCCGGCGGTGATCGACACCGACATGTTCCGCCGCGCCTACGAGGCCGATCCGAAAAAAGGCGAGTTCGCCAACGCGATGCACCCGGTCGGGCGCATCGGCAAGGTCGAGGAAATTGCCAGCGCCGTGCTCTATCTGTGCAGTGATGGCGCGGCGTTTACCACCGGTCATTCCCTGGCCGTGGATGGCGGCGTCACCGCTTTCTGAAGCTGTACTGGACGACCTGAGAAACCCGCCTTCGTGCGGGTTTTTTGATGGCGGGCCGTCAGTTCCGTGAATCCGTTAAACAATGTGTATCAAAGGGTTAGAACGGTCGCTTTTGACGGCGTTGTCGCACAGCCTGTACGGCGTGGCTGTGATTTACTGCCGCCAGCAAAACGGACAGGAGTTTGCGTGCTCATGGAATTGAGAATTGACCGACAGGCAATGGTGCCGGTCGTACAGCAGATTGTTGATGGAATGACCGACTGGATCTTGCGAAGTGGCGTGGCGCCGAGCACGCGGCTGCCCTCCGTCAGGCAAATTGCGCGCTCCAATCTGCTCAGCCAGTCATGCGTGGTCGAGGCCTGTGAGCGGCTTGTAGCCCAGGGGCTTCTGTCCGCGCGTCAGGGTGCGGGATTCATGGTGGCTGCGGCGCGGCCAGACGCCGGGTGCTGCAGGGGATTGGCGGCAATCGACGGCGGGCTGGCAAAGGGCGGGCTGCAACTCGGCGAGGGGGGCTTGCCGCAAAGCTGGCGTGAGTCCGATGACCTGAGCTACGCGATCCGTCAGGTCGCCCGTACCGACATGGCGAGTCTGTTCAATTACAGCAGCCCGCTGGGGCTGCCGACGTTGCGCGAGCAGATTGTCAAACGCCTCAGGCTGATCGATATCCAGGCCCGTGATGAGCAGGTGTTGACCACCGCCGGTGCCAGCCACGCGCTGGATCTGTTGGTGCGCACCCTGCTCAAGGCAGGCGACTGCGTGGTGGTTGAAAATCCGGGCTACGCGCCGCTGTTCGAGTTGTTGCGCCTGCACGGCGTGCAGCTGCTGGAAGTGCGCCGCACACCGAGCGGCCCGGATCCGCAGGCGCTGGAGGCGCTGTTGCAGCAGTTTCGGCCGGTCGCGATGTTCATCAACAGTCATCACCACAATCCCACCGGCTCCTGTCTGGCTCCGGGTGTGGCGCAACAGATCCTGCAGTTGTGCAACGCTCACGCAGTGCAGTTGATCGAAGACGATGTCTACGCCGACCTGCACAATGGCAACGGTATTCGTTTGGCGGCACTTGATGAACGGGTGATCTACGTCGGCAGTTTTTCCAAGACGCTGAGCAGTTCGTTGCGCGTCGGTTTCATCTGCGCCGAGCAGCCGCTGATTGCGCGTCTGGCCCGGGTCAAGATGATCAGCAGCATGGGCGCGTCGGGTTTCAATGAGGCGGTGCTGGCCAGCCTTCTGGCGAGTGGCGCGTATCGCAAAATGGTCCAGCGCCAGCGTCAGCGCCTGAATACCGATCGGGCAGCCGCGCTGCAGGCGCTGGAAGATGCCGACTGGGAAGTGTTCGGCAAACCCTGTGGCGGACTGTTCATCTGGGCCCGTTCACTGCTGAGCGATCCGGCCCGATTGCACCGTCAGGCCCAGAGCAGTGGCGTGCGTCTGTGCGCCCCGGGGGCTTTCAGCCCGAATGGTGAAGCCGACGAGTGGCAACGGATCAATGTGGCCTATGCTTGTGATCCGCGGGCCCGGCAGTTTTTTCGCAGTACCCACGTTAATCGACCTCAAACGTTCTGAAAACGACGCGGGCGTAGCTTTTTGCCATTATTCCGACGCCAGAGACTTGTGCTGCTCCATGGCCGTTGCGAATCTTCGTCAACAGACTTTGGCAGGGGACTACGCGCAATGATTTCGGCCGTGCAAGGACGTTTTGCCAACCTCGGTATGGCGAAAAAACTGGGTATCGGGTTTGTCCTGGTGCTGCTGTTGACCGCGCTGGTCGCCGCCATCGGTGTCTGGTCCCTGCAGGCCATCAGTCAGCGTTTCGACGGGCTGAAACAGATGTCGGCGCTCAACAGCGCGTTGCTCAAGGTGCGGCTTCTGGAACAGGATTATGCGCTGCACAGCAACCCGAAAACCGTCGATGCCTTGCGTGAGGGCGTGGACGGCTTGCTGGCTCAGGCCGGGCAACTCAAGGCGCAGTCGCCAGCGAACGTGGCGGTGATGAGCGATGTCGAGCAGTCATTGGGCGCCTATCGCAAGGCGTTCGACGAGTTCGTTTCGTTGACTCAGGCCAAGGATCTGGCGCTGGAAATGGCCAGTTGGTCGGTGTCCAGCGTGGCCAACAACCTGGACGTGCTGCAAGCCGGGTTGGCCGATGATGGCGCGTATACCTTGAAGGACACCGAAGGCAAGGACGGCGCGCAGTTCATCGAACAGGCCAGTCAGGTCAGCCAGGTGTCGCAGCTGATGCTGCAAGCGATGAACGAAGCGCGGATTCGTCTCGACCAGAGCCGCAAGGGCGATGCCGACAGTGCCGGCAAGGGCAACATCGAGCAGGCCGCTCAGGCCCAGGCTCAGGCTGAGCAGTTGAAGACCACGGTCAAGGATGAGGGCTACCTGACAGTGCTCAATGAAGTGTCCGGGCATATCACCGGTTTCAACGACAAGTTGGCCGAATACACCGGCCTGCTGGCCCAGGAAAAAACCGTCTACGAACAATTGCACCAGCGTGCGGCGCAGGTCATGGAGCGCGTCGATCAGGCGTATGTCGCCGAGGACGGTGCGATGCAGGCGGAACTGAAGAAGAACTCGGTGTTGATCATTGGTTCTTCAGCGCTGGCGTTGCTGGTCGGGCTGATTGCCGCGTGGGTCATTACCCGGTTGATCGTTGCGCCGTTGCGCAGTGTGATGCGGGTCGCGCAGCAGATTGCCGCCGGGGACTTGAGTGCGCGGGTCGAGGTGACTCGCCGCGACGAAATCGGTCAACTGATGCTGGCGATGCAGCAGATGGGTACCGGGCTGAGCACGATCGTCAGCGGCTTGCAGGCGGGTATCGAGCAGTTGGCCAGTTCTGCGCAATCGCTGTCGGCGGTGACCGAGCAGACCAATCTGGAAGTCAGCAGCCAGAAGGAAGAAACCGAACAGGTGGCCACGGCCATGAACCAGATGAGCGCCACCGTGCATGACGTGGCGCGTAACGCCGAAGAAGCCGCACTGGCTGCGCAAACGGCGGATGACAAGGTCGAGAGCGGGCAGCAGGTGGTGCGCCAGAGCATGGCGCGGATCGAGCAACTGGCGGATTCAGCGACGTCGGCCAGTTCGAGCATCGAAAGCCTCAGTGCACAAATCCAGAATATCGGCACGGTGCTCGATGTGATCAAAAGCGTGGCCGAGCAGACCAATCTGCTGGCGCTCAATGCGGCGATCGAGGCGGCGCGGGCCGGGGAGCAGGGCAGGGGTTTTGCGGTGGTGGCCGATGAGGTTCGCGCGTTGGCTCGGCGTACCCAGCAATCGACCGAGGAGATCGAGCGGCTGGTCAGTGCGTTGCGCTCGGCGGCGCATTCGTCGGTGCAGCAGATTCAGAGCAGCGGTGAATTGGTGAAGCTTGCCGTCAGTGATGCGCTGCAGACGGAGAGTGCGTTGGGGAGTATTGCGGCGGCGGTGTCGTTGATTCAGCAGATGAATCAGCAGATTGCGGCGGCGGCCGAGGAGCAGAGTTCGGTGGCTGAGGAGATTAATCGCAGTGTGACGAGTATTCGTGCGAGTGCGGATCAGTCTTCGATTGCGATGCGCGGGAATGCTACTTCGAGTATTGAGCTTGCGCGGTTGGGGAGTGAGCTGAAGGGGATGGTTGGGCATTTTCGGCTTTGACTTGGCGGCCTTTGGGCCGACCATGTTCTTGGTTGGGTTGTGTGAATAACCGTTTCTTTGGGTGTGGCGGCTGGCGGTTTCGCCCTTACGGCGAGTCACTTTTTCCAGACGCCGGAATGCCGGCCCAGCGAAAAAATAACCCAAAAGGCTTGCCCCAACGTTCGGCCCTCGCCGTGGCTCGGGTCCCTTCGCTCCGGGATCCATCCGGGGGTATCGCCTACGGTTTGCTTCGCTGCACCTCCTCTCGATGTGTTCGACTTCGTCGAACGGTCGCTGCGCTCCCATCCCCGGATGAATCCCTCCACTCAGCCTGCCGACGGGGCCTGCAGATCAAAAGCGAGGCGAGCTGACACTCGGCCTATTTGGGGGTACGCGGTCACTGTAGGAGCGAGCCTGCTCGCGAAGGCGGTCTGACAGCCGACCAATCTCTAACTGACCGCACCCGATCCAATTGTAGGAGCGAGCCTGCTCGCGATGGCGGCCTGACAGCCGACCAATCTCTGACTGACCGCACCCAATCCAATTGTGGGAGCGAGCTTGCTCGCGAAGGCTGCCTGACAGCCGACCAATATCTAATTGAGTGTACTCACTGGACGCCAGCCAGCCACCAACAAAAAAGCCACCTCTCGGTGGCTTCTCTTTAACTTTTGACCATCAGTCGTAGATCACTTTCTTTTTCCAGTCCGCATCGGCTTCGACTTCTTTGAGGCCTTCGGTCAATTGGTTCACTTCGCCTTCGACCGGGGCAATCTTGTCCATGACCTGGGCGTTGGCGCGGGCCAGGAGTTTTTCCAGGTATTGCAGTTGTTCCGAGTACATCTGCGGGTCCTGCTGTTTGCGCAGGTATTGCACGCCGCGTTCGAAGGCGAGGCGGGCCTGGCCGGGTTGGTTTTGTTGCAGGGATTGTTGGCCGAGGTTGTTGAAGAATTCGATGTGCAGCAATACCAGAATATGCCGGACTTCCTTGATCCAGTGTTTGGCTTCGTTCGGTGCCAGGAAGCCGTCATGGGCGGCGCGGGTGATCTGGCCGTGCAGGGCTTCGAGCAGGAAGCGTACGTCCTTGGCTTTGACTTCGGTCAGGATCGGTGCCGGTGGGTTGTTGACCGGGATCGATTCGCCCTGGGCTACCAGTGCGCTCAGTTCGGTGATGCGTGCCTTGGTGGTGGCGCTGGTTTTTTCCAGGTTCAGCAGGCGCTGGCATACGTTCAGTTCCAGGCGTGTCAGCAGCAGCTTGAGCGCCGGGGTCATGAACTGGCCGGGGAAGGTTTCGGTCAGTTCGCCGCAGCGGCGCAGGCGGTCGTTGAGTTCGACTTTGGTGCGGGCCTTCTCCAGTTTGTTGTTTTCCACCACATGGTTCATGTAGCCAATGGCGATCAGAATTGCGATCCCGGCTATGACTAGCAGGGTGATCATGAGTGGTGTCACCGGTAAGACCTCTTTATAGGGTTCGCATGCGAGTGTAGTGGCTTGGCATTTTTGCGCCTAGCGCCACTCGACGAGTTGGTTCGGCAGATGCAATCTATATCGGCCGGGCGCTGCTTATATGAATGCTGGCGCTTGGGGTGCAGATTGCCATCACCGTGTTGCGGACTATAGCGTCTTGGCGAGTGGCGGAATATAGGCGTCAAACCTCAGACGACGGAAAAGCCTGTGTGGGGCCTGAAAGCAGGTCGAAGTCATTGATTTAAATAAATTTATATCTGGGGGTTGACGACCCCTCAATCCATCCATAGAATGCGCGCCACTTGCAGCGTAAAGCACACAGCGAAACGCGGCAGGGAGTGAATGTTGTAGCGTGTCCCCTTCGTCTAGTGGCCTAGGACACCGCCCTTTCACGGCGGTAACAGGGGTTCGAGTCCCCTAGGGGACGCCAATGCGGGAATAGCTCAGTTGGTAGAGCACGACCTTGCCAAGGTCGGGGTCGCGAGTTCGAGTCTCGTTTCCCGCTCCAATTTTAAACAGCACTGCTTTCGGGCGGTGCTGAGTGAAACCAGAGCCAAGTCTTCGGGCATGGATCTGGGCACCGAAACACACACCATGTGTTCCGGGTAGCGTGTCCCCTTCGTCTAGTGGCCTAGGACACCGCCCTTTCACGGCGGTAACAGGGGTTCGAGTCCCCTAGGGGACGCCATTTGCGGGAATAGCTCAGTTGGTAGAGCACGACCTTGCCAAGGTCGGGGTCGCGAGTTCGAGTCTCGTTTCCCGCTCCAAATTCAAACAAAACGCCGCTCAGTGATGAGCGGCGTTTTGTTTCCAGATTCAGTTTTAAACAGCGCTGCTTTCGGGCGGGGCTGAGTGAAACCAGAACCCGGTCTTCGGACAGGGCGCTGGACACCGAAACACACACCATGTGTTCCGGGTAGCGTGTCCCCTTCGTCTAGTGGCCTAGGACACCGCCCTTTCACGGCGGTAACAGGGGTTCGAGTCCCCTAGGGGACGCCATTTGCGGGAATAGCTCAGTTGGTAGAGCACGACCTTGCCAAGGTCGGGGTCGCGAGTTCGAGTCTCGTTTCCCGCTCCAAATTCAAATAAAACGCCGCTCAGTGATGAGCGGCGTTTTGTTTCCAGATTCAGTTTTAAACAGCGCTGCTTTCGGGCGGGGCTGAGTGAAACCAGAACCCGGTCTTCGGACAGGGCGCTGGGCACCGAAACACACACCATGTGTTCCGGGTAGCGTGTCCCCTTCGTCTAGTGGCCTAGGACACCGCCCTTTCACGGCGGTAACAGGGGTTCGAGTCCCCTAGGGGACGCCATTGCGGGAATAGCTCAGTTGGTAGAGCACGACCTTGCCAAGGTCGGGGTCGCGAGTTCGAGTCTCGTTTCCCGCTCCAATTTCACAAAAACGCCGATCAGTGATGATCGGCGTTTTTGTTTGTGCAGCATTTGTCGCGCAACAAAAAAGGACCTTCGGGTCCTTTTTTGTTTTCGCGTCAGGCCCGCTGTATCAGCGAGCCCGCGCTCATCAGAGCTTCGGCAGTTGGCCGACACGCCCCATCATTTCGGTGACGATCTGCAGGTCCAGCAGGAACTGGTCAACCGTCTTGAACTCACCGTCGGTGTGACCGGTGTATTTGACTTCAGGTCGGGCGAGGCCGAATTGCACGCCATTCGGCAGTTCATGTACCGATGTCGCACCGGCCGAAGTACCGAACTCGTGCTTCATGCCCAGGTTTTCACTGGCCACCGCCAGCAGCGCTTTCACCCATTCGCCTTCCGGGTTGCGGTACATCGGTTCGGCGATCGAATAATCGAAAGTCACCGCAACGTGGTTCTTGCTGCTCCAGGCGCTCAGTTTGTCGGAGATTTGCTTTTTCAGGACGTCTGGCGACTTGCCCTTCGGCACCCGCAGGTTGACGGCCAGTTTGAACGCTTGGTCATCTTCGCCCACATAGGTCAGGGACGTGGTCAGCGGGCCCATGAACGCATCGGAGAAGCCGACCCCGAGTTTATTGCCCAGGTAATCCAGGCCCCAGTTATCGGCGGCGTAACGGGCAGCGTCGGTAAACTGGTTGTGTTTGAGGGCGATCTTGCCGTCCAGGCCGTTAATGAAACTCAGCATCCGCGCGACCGGGTTGACGCCGGACTCGGGTTCGGAAGAGTGCGCGGAAACGCCGGTCACCGTCAGTTTGACATGCTTGCCATCCACTTTGGCCGTCACCTGGAAGTCGCCACCCTGCTGTTTGACGTATTCATTGCCAGCCTTTTGCAGACGGGTCGCCAGCTCGGCAGGCTTGTCGGTAACCAGGGTGACGACTGAAGCCGAAGGAATCTGGTTTGCCGCCATGCCGCCGGTCATCGAGGTGATTTCCGCCCCTTTGCCCTCGGCTTTGCGTTTGGCGAATTTCGCCATGATCGTGCCGTAGCCTTTCTCGGCAATGACCACCGGGTAGCCGCCGTCCAGCGCCATGTTGTAGTTCGGCGTCGGGTTGTGTTCGAAGTAGTACGGGATCGCGTCACCGGTGGTTTCTTCGGTGGTGTCCACCAGCAGTTTGAAATTGCGCGCCAGTGGCAGCTTTTCTTCCTTGATCACCTTCATCGCATACAGCGCGACGACGATGCCGTTCTTGTCGTCTTCGGTGCCACGGCCGTACATGCGATCGCCGATCAGCGTCACCTTGAACGGGTCGAGTTTGGTGCCGTCTTTCAGTACCCAGTTTTCCGGGGTGACCGGCACCACGTCGGCATGCGCGTGAATGCCCACGACTTCGTCGCCACTGCCGTCGAGGGTGATTTCATAGACGCGGTTGTCGACGTTGCGGAATTTGAGGTTGAACGATTCGGCCAGAGTCTTGATCTTTTCGGCGATCTTGATGAACTCGGGATTGTCGTGCTGGGCCACGCCTTCTTTGCGGTAGGTCGGAATTTCCACCAGTTCGCGCAGGGTTTCGGGGGCGACCTTGCCGTACTTCACACGGGTGTAAATGCCCAACAGGCGGTAGATCTCGTTCTGTTGTTCGGCGGTCGGGGTCTTGTTGTCGAGAAAGGCATTGATCGCCGGGCCGAGGTTGTCGGTTTTACCCAGATCGCTCTTGCCTACAGCACCCAGAAACTGGCGGAAGTCGGTGACGCTCGCCTCATCGAAACTCTTGAGAATGGCTGCGCTCTGTTGCGAGGTGATGTTGGCCTGCGCAGGCAAGGTGAACGCAGAAAAGCTGGCCAGGATCAGGCTGGTAGCGGCGAGGCGCTTGAGAGAAAAATTCATTGCAGTGGGCATTCCTTTGCAGGCAGTTGAGTGGGAAGTGTTTGAAAGTTGAAACAAATCTTTTCCAAACTAACACCGCCAAGGTGTTGAAGGGGAGTCCCGGAAGTGGGATCCGTCGCACAGAAATGCAAAAGCGGCGCACAAACGAAAAAGGCCCGACCGGTGTTCAACTGATCGGGCCTTTTGTTTGAGCGCAGCATTTACATCGACAGCACCAGCCTGCCGGCGAACAGAATCAGGATCACGCCCATGCTGCGTTCGAACCAATGGCCCATGCGCATGAACAGGTTGCGCACCCGGCTGCTGGAAAAGAACAGCGCGACGATCACGAACCACAGCGCGTTGACGAAACACATCCACACCCCATACAGCGCCTGGATTTCAAGCGGCGTGCTGGCGCTGATGATCGTGGTGAAGATCGCCAGGAAAAACAGCGTGGCCTTGGGGTTCGTGGCATTGGTCAGAAAACCGGTGCTGAACGCCTTGAACAGCGACTGCTCGACCAGCGGTTCCTCCGTGTTCTTTTCGCCCTCGAGTGTGGTTTTCGGCTTGCTGCGAATCAGGCAAATGCCGAGGTAAAAGATGTAGGCGCCGCCGACGACCTTGGCTACCGTCAGCAACCACGGGGTGGTGTGCATGAGAGCACCAACGCCGAGCAAGGTGTAAAGAACGTGCACGGAAATGCCTGCGCCGATGCCCAGTGCCGTACAAATGCCCACCAGCCGGCCGAAGCGCACGCTCTGGCGGATGGTCACGGCGAAGTCCGGGCCGGGAGCAACCACGGCCAGAAAGTGGATGGTGGCCAGTGCCAGAAACTCGCCCAGGTAGTTCGATAGCATCTCAGCTCCAGAAGGTCAGGGGTGAAGCATTGCCGCGATAGCCGACAAAGAAGGAAAGGCTCAGCCGCGGATCCGCCACACCCGGGGTGACCGAGTGCATGCAGCGCGAATTGAACATGATGAAATCGCCCGGCTCCGGCCGCACCTCAAGGGATGGCGGGCCGAGTAGCGCCGGGTCGATGCCGTAGCTGTCGCCGCGCATCTCGTCGAACTGATCCGGGGTGATGTCGTCGTCCCACATCTGCAACGCACCGCCCTCGGTCGGCATGTTCAGGTACACGTTGCAGGCGAACTGCGCCTCCAGGCTGCGGGCCTGAAAGCTGTCCGGCGCGTCCTTGGCGAAAATGTCGTGATGGGCGAGGAAGCACACGCCGGGTTTGACCACCCGCGACAGGCCGACATACATCTTGCGGCCGTAGAGGTTTTCCAGGTGCGCACCGGCCGGCCATGACTCATCGAGCATGCAGCGCAGGGTATCGACTGGTGAGGAGTAGGGCGCACAACGCTCGCGCAGTTCGGCGATGTTGCTGGTGGCGCGTTCGAAGTAGTCCTCGATCAGCAACGGCTGGTTTTCCGCCTCGTAAAACGCCATGCCGATCCGGCCGATGCTCGGCGCGTTGATGTAGCCGTCGAAGCCCGGAGCAAGAATCTTGTCGCCAATCTGGATCGCCAGCGGCTCGGGCAAAAAGCCTTTGACGCGAATGGCGAGGACTTCTTCGTTGGCCAGTTTTTTTATGCACGTCTCATCGAGACGCTCGACGTCTAGCATCATTGTTTTTAGGTCCATCTATCGATAGTCAACGGAACCTGCGAGTGCGGTTCCCCCGGCGTCGAACGCTGCACGGGGCAGCGCCCGAAATGCTTAATCCACGCTGTAGTGGACGGATAACGTGCCTTTCTTCTGCGAAAGGGAGGCGATCGTGACTGTGCCCAAATCCTTCAGGCTACGTACATGGGTACCGCCGCAGCCATAGGCTGGCAGTTCGCCAAAGCCGATTTCCCGCGCGCCTTCACGCAGCGAGGTCAGGCGTGGCAAATCGTGTTCAATCCACTGATTGATACCGTATTGAACGGTTGGCGCGTCGACTTCTTGTGCCGTATCACCCGGTTTGAACTGTACCCGGCCTTCGTCTGGCCAGTGGTGCGCCTTGATCGGCGTCCAGCCCATGGCCTGCACGAAGTGCCCGATCAGGTGCCCGGCCGAATGCATGCGCGTGTTATAGCGGCGACGTTGCTCATCAACGTGGATGCAGGTCATCCCGGGGGGCACCGGGCGGTCGACGTAATGCACGATCCGGTCCGGTTCCTGGACCACGCGCAGCACCTGGCTTTCGCCGATCATGCCGGTGTCGCAAGGCTGACCACCACCCTGCGGATGAAACAGCGTGGCGCGCAGCACCACGGCAAATTCGTTCTCGTGGGGCGTGCAGTCGAGGACTTCCACATTAGCCTTGAGGTCATCACTATGGAAAAAGAGGCGAAGCGTCATATTCCATGCCCTTATTAAAGTTTCTATTTTTATTATATGAATCGTGCAATAACGTGATAATCCGTTCAAACATCAAAGGACTTGTGCGCTGTGAGCATCAATCTTCCGCTGCCACTGCTCGGTGAAATGGCGATCTTCGTCAAGGTCGTGGAGACCGGCAGCTTCTCCGAGGCGGCCCGCCAACTGGGGTCGTCGCCGTCGGCGATCAGTCGCAGCATTTCCCGCCTGGAAAAAGCCTTGGCCACGCGTTTGCTGCAGCGCACCACACGCAAACTGCGCTTGAGTGACGGTGGCGAAGAAGTGTTCAAGCGTTGTCAGGAGATGGTCAGCGCCGCCAAGTCGGTGATGGAGATCAGTGGCCAGTTCACCCATGAGGCGGAAGGGCTGGTGCGCGTCAGCGTGCCGAAAGCGGTCGGGCGCTTCGTGATTCATCCGCACATGCCCGAGTTTCTGCGGCGTTATCCTAAGGTCGATGTCGAGTTGCTCTTGGAGGACCGCCAGGTTGATCTGATCGACGATCATGTCGATCTGGCGATTCGTATTACTGATCGTCCGCCGGCAGGTCTGGTCGGGCGTCAGTTGCTGACTATCGACCATTTGCTCTGCGCCACCCCGCAATACCTCGCCGAACACGGCACCCCGACGCATCCGCATGACCTGCTCAATCACAGCTGCATCTATCTGGGCGAAACCCCGAGCGATGCACGCTGGAAATTCAAGAAGGGCAGCAAGGCGGTGACGGTCGGCGTGCGTGGCCGCTATGCCGCCAACCATACCGGCGTGCGCCTGGGGGCCGTGTTGCAGCACATCGGTATCGGCAGCCTGCCGTATTTCACTGCGCGTTATGCGCTGGAGCAGAAGTTGATTGTGCAGGTGTTGCCGGAGTGGACATTCCTGGCGTCCTACCACGGCGGCCTGTGGTTACTGCATTCGCCGACGCGCTATCTGCCGCCGAAGCTGCGGGTGTTCATCGATTATCTGGTGGAGTGTCTGGAGAAGGAGCCGACATTGAGCAAGCCAGGCAAGGCGGGCGCGTCGCACAATCTGGCGATGGCGTATGAGCTGCCGGAGAGTGAAGGGCTTCTTTAAAGCAAAAGATCGCAGCCTGCGGCAGCTCCTGCATTGACTGTGTACGACCGTGGAAACGGATGCACACAATCCCCTGTAGGAGCTGCCGCAGGCTGCGATCTTTTGATCTTTGGAAGCTTAGTGCTTGCTGTCTTGTGCAGACATCGCCAGCAGCTGTTTTTCCTGATTCCAGTCGAACGGTTCGTCGTTCTGTTCGGCTTCGTAGCGACGTTCTTCCAGCGCCTGGTACAGGTCGATTTCTTCATCGGACAGGTAGTGCAGGCAGTCGCCAGCGAAGAACCACAGCAGATCCCGCGGGATCAGGTGGGCAATTTGTGGGTAACGGGTAATCACTTGGGTCAGGATGTCCTGGCCCAGATACTGGCTTTCGATCGGATCGATCGGCAGTGACTTCAGCAGTTCGTCGAAGCGCTCCAGGAACAAGGCATGGCTTTCTTCGGGAACCTGTTCGGCCTCACCTACGGCGACCAGGATACTGCGCAGGTGGTCGAGCAAAACAAGATGATCGGCGACGACGTTGGACACGAGATAAGTCCTCAAGAGCAAAACGGGCGCGGGAGTATAAAGCCCTCGCGCCCGTTTTTCACAAATAAACAGCTACACGGTTGTCAGGATCAGCGGACTTTGCCCTCTGCCTGTTTCAGCTCTTCCTTGTCGAAATCATCGACGTCGATCACCTTGCGCCGTGCCGCTTCGGCATCGCGCAGGCTCTGTGCTTCCTGCGGTTGCAACACCCCGGCCTCCAGCGCCGCATCGATAGCGTGTTCACCCGCCAGCGGTTTGACCTGGCCGCTCTTGAGCGAAGTGTGCAGTTTCTTGTGCAGCGGCTGTACCGCGCTCAGCAGATCGCTGGCATGTTGCAGGGCACCGACGGCGTCGTCAGCGGACTGCGGGCGATAGCAGCCGGCGAGCAGTTCTTCGAGGGTCGGATCGCCTTTGGCGCGGCCGATCACGGCGGCAACTTCGGCGCCGAGCCTGTCCGACGGCCCTTTGTGGCGACGGCCGAACGGGAACACGATCACTCGCAACAGGCAGCCGAACAGCTTGTTCGGGAAGTTGCTCAGCAACTCATCCAGCGCGCGCTCCGACTGGCCGAGGCTTTCTTCCATGGCCCAGCGGAACAGCGGTTCCATATGCGCCGGCGAATCCAGATCGTGATAACGCTTGAGCGCGGCGGAGGCCAGGTACAGGTTGCTCAATACATCGCCGAGACGCGCCGACAGGCGTTCGCGGCGTTTCAGTTCGCCGCCCAGCAGCATCATGCTGAAGTCGGCCAGCATTGCGAAGGCTGCGGCCTGACGGTTGAGTGCGCGGAAGTAGCCCTGACTGATCTTGTCCCCGGGCGCAGGCTCGAAGTGGCCGAAGCCCAGGTTCAGCACCAGCGTGCTGGCCGCGTTGCCCACCGCAAAACCGATGTGCTTGAGCAGCAGGCCGTCGAATTCTTTCAGTGCCTGTTCCTTGTCCTCGCGTCCGGCGAGGGCCATTTCCTTGAGGACGAACGGATGGCAGCGAATGGCGCCCTGACCGAAGATCATCAGGTTGCGCGAGAGGATGTTCGCGCCTTCCACGGTGATGAAGATCGGTGCGCCATTCCAGCTGCGTCCGAGGTAGTTGTTCGGGCCCATGATGATGGCCTTGCCGCCGTGCACGTCCATGGCGTGGCTGATGCACTCGCGGCCGCGTTCGGTCAGGTGATACTTGAGGATCGCCGACAGCACCGACGGTTTCTCGCCCAGATCCACCGCGTTGGCGGTGAGCATGCGCGCTGCGTCCATCATCCAGGCATTGCCGCCGATGCGAGCCATGGCTTCCTGAATGCCTTCGAAGGCCGACAGCGGTACGTTGAACTGCTCACGAATCTGCGCGTATTGACCGGTCACCAGACTGGTGAACTTGGCCGCACCTGTGCCCACTGCCGGCAGTGAAATCGAACGCCCGACCGACAGGCAGTTCATCAGCATCATCCAGCCCTTGCCGAGCATTTCCTGGCCGCCGATGAGGTAGTCCAGCGGGATGAACACGTCTTTACCCGAGTTCGGGCCGTTCATGAACGCGGCACCCAGTGGCAGGTGGCGACGGCCGATTTCCACGCCCGGTGTGTCGGTGGGAATCAGCGCCAGGCTGATTCCCAGATCGCTCTTGTCGCCCAGCAGATGGTCCGGGTCATAAGCCTTGAAGGCCAGGCCGAGCAGGGTCGCTACCGGGCCGAGGGTGATGTAGCGTTTTTCCCAGTTCAGGCGCAGGCCGATGACTTCCTGGCCCTCCCACTGGCCCTTGCAGATGATCCCGGTGTCCGGCATGGCACCTGCATCGGAGCCTGCCAGCGGACCAGTGAGGGCGAAGCACGGAATGTCGTCGCCACGGGCCAGCCGTGGCAGGTAGTGATTGCGTTGTTCATCGGTGCCGTAATGCAGCAGCAGTTCGGCCGGGCCGAGGGAGTTGGGCACCATCACGGTGGAGGCGAGGTCGCCGCTGCGGGTCGCGAGCTTCATCGCCACTTGCGAGTGGGCATAGGCGGAAAAGCCCTTGCCGCCGAATTCCTTGGGAATGATCAGGGCGAAGAAACCGTGTTCCTTGATGTGGCTCCAGGCTTCGGGCGGCAGGTCCATCGACTGGCCGATCTGCCAGTCAGTGACCATTGCGCAGAGTTCTTCGGTCGGGCCGTCGATGAAGGCCTGTTCTTCCTCGGTCAACTGGACCTTGGGATACGACAGCAGTTTGTCCCAGTCCGGACGACCGCTGAACAGTTCACCGTCCCACCACACGGTGCCGGCATCGATCGCGTCGCGTTCGGTCTGCGACATCGGCGGCAGGGTCTTCTGGAACCAGTTGAACAGCGGCGCGGTGAAGTGCTTGCGGCGCAGGTCAGGCAGCAGCAACGGCGCGGCGACCACCGCCAGCAGGACCCAGAACACCAGCAACAACCAGCCCGGTGCATGACTGAAAATACCCATCGCCAGCAGGTAGACGGCAACGATGCCCAACGCGGGCAGCGGGGCGATGCGCCGGTGGGCGAGATACGCCACGCCAACGATCAAAACCAGTATCCACAACAACAGCATATTCAGTCCTCCGTGAACCAAGGCAAATCGACCCTCCAGAGCTTAGACGGCATCTGTAAAACCGGGTGGTCAGAGCAAGGTGATTGAAATCGTGGGAAACCCCGGATGGTTTTCGTAGGTTCGGTGGGCAACACCTGTAGGAATTCGTTCGCTAATCCCGCGCCTTTGCGTGCATGTTTGGCCGAAACGTCGTTATCTCTGTGCTTGAGCTGTCGCTAGACTCGGGACTCACCCAGGAGAAAAACGTCATGCGCGAGTATCTGAACCCCGGCCGCTTCATCGATAGTGACCACCCGGCGGTGGTGGAGTTCGCCGAACGACATCGGGGTGCCAGTCGCGACCCGCTCGCGCAGGCGATCAGTCTCTATTACGCCGTGCGCGAAGCGGTGCGCTACAACCCGTATACGTTCAGCCTCGACCCGCAAACCCTGTGTGGCAGCCATGCCTTGGCGACCGGGGAAAGCTATTGCGTGCCCAAAGCCACGTTGCTCGCCGGGTGTGCGCGGCATTGCGGCATTCCCGCGCGCATCGGTCTGGCTGACGTCAGGAACCACCTGTCGACTCCGCGTCTGCTGGAGCTGCTGCGCAGTGACGTGTTCGCCATGCACGGCTACACCGAGCTGTTCCTCAACGATCGCTGGGTCAAAGCCACGCCGGCCTTCAACCAGCAACTCTGCGAGTTGTTCAACGTCGCGCCGCTGGAGTTCGACGGGATCAACGACAGCGTGTTCCACCCGTACAACCGCGACGGCGCGCATTTGATGGAGTACCTGGTCGATCACGGCCAGTTCAGCGATGTGCCGGAGCAGTTCTTCTTCGAACACCTGGAAAAGTGCTACCCGCATCTGTTCGGCGGACAACAAGCGAAGACCCTGGGTGATATGCAGACGGATTTGAGCCGTGTCTGATCCGGCGTATGCTGCTCGCCCACTCACTTGAAAAGAGGCGGTCATGCTGAAGATCTGGGGACGGAAAAATTCATCGAATGTCAGGAAGCCACTGTGGGCCGCCGAGGAGCTTGGCCTGGCCTACGAGGCGATTGACGCCGGGGGTGCCTTCGGTGTGGTCGATACGCCTGAGTATCGGGCGATGAATCCGAACGGCCGGGTACCGGTGATCGAGGATGACGGCTTTGTGCTGTGGGAGTCCAACGCCATCGTGCGTTACCTGCTGGCCAAGCATGCGCCGAACAGTGCGTGGTACTCGGCGGACCCGCAGAGCCGAGCCATCGCTGACAAATGGATGGACTGGACCACCTCGAGTTTTGCCGGGCCGTTCCGCACCGTGTTCTGGGGTGTCTTGCGCACGCCGGCGGACAAGCAGGACTGGCCTGCGATCAACGCCGCGATCAAGGAGTGCACGGCGCTGCTGGCCATGGCCGATCAGGCGCTCGCCAGCCAGCCGTATTTGTCCGGAAACGAAATCGGCATGGGCGATATTCCCCTCGGCAGTTTCATTTATGCCTGGTTCGAAATGCCTATCGAGCGCACCTCGCAGCCGCACCTGGAGGCTTGGTACGCACGTTTGAAGCAGCGGCCGGCCTATCAGAAAGCGGTTATGACCGCGTTGACTTGATAATAACTATCAACACACTTGACTGTACTTGTGTGGCGGCGGCAAGCACCATTGCGCTCATGTGCCGTGGTTGTTTTGTTCGCCGCCCGGCCTAACCTTTCCTTTTTTTCCCTTCTTGGTGCGTAAATCAGATATGAGTTCCGCTCTGTCCATCCGGCAGCTAACCAAAACCTACGGCAACGGGTTCCAGGCCTTGAGTGGTATCGATCTGGATGTTGCCGAAGGTGATTTTTTCGCCTTGCTCGGCCCTAACGGTGCCGGCAAGTCCACGACCATCGGCATTCTCTCGACCCTGGTGAACAAGACCAGCGGCACGGTTAATATCTTCGGCCATGACCTGGACAAGAACCCCGCAGCGCTCAAGCGCTCGATCGGCGTGGTGCCTCAGGAATTCAACTTCAACCAGTTCGAAAAGACCTTCGACATCGTCGTGACCCAGGCCGGTTACTACGGCATTCCGGCGAAGATCGCCAAGGAACGCGCCGAGCAGTACCTGACCCAGCTCGGGCTGTGGGACAAACGCGATGTGCCGTCGCGTTCGCTGTCCGGCGGCATGAAGCGGCGCCTGATGATTGCCCGTGCGCTGGTGCATGAGCCACGCCTGTTGATCCTCGACGAGCCGACCGCAGGCGTCGACATCGAGCTGCGTCGTTCGATGTGGACGTTCCTCACCGAACTGAACCAGAAAGGCATCACCATCATCCTCACCACGCATTATCTGGAAGAGGCTGAACAACTGTGCCGCAACATCGCCATCATCGACCACGGCACCATCGTCGAGAACACCAGCATGAAACAGTTGCTGGGCCAGCTGCACGTCGAGACCTTCCTGCTGGACCTGAAAAACGACTTGAGCGCCGCGCCGCAACTGATCGGCTATCCCGCCCGGTTGATCGACAGCCATACCCTGGAAGTCCAGGTCGACAAATCCATGGGCATCACCGCGCTGTTCACTCAGTTGGCGCAGCAGAACATCGAAGTGCTGAGCCTGCGTAACAAAACCAATCGCCTCGAGGAGCTGTTCGTGTCCCTGGTGGAGAAAAATCTGTCGAAGGTGGCGGTATGAGTTCCGAATTCCGTCCCAACCTCGTCGCCCTGCAGACCATCGTTTACCGCGAGGTCAAACGCTTCACGCGGATCTGGCCGCAGACGCTGCTGCCGCCGGCGATCACCATGGTTCTGTATTTCGTGATCTTCGGTAACCTGATTGGTCGACAGATCGGCGACATGGGGGGCTTCACTTACATGGAGTACATCGTGCCGGGGCTGATCATGATGTCGGTGATCACCAACTCCTACGGCAACGTGGTCTCGAGTTTCTTCGGCAGCAAGTTCCAGCGCTCCATCGAAGAGCTGATGGTGTCGCCCGTGTCGCCGCACACGATTCTGATCGGCTTCACCATCGGCGGTGTGTTGCGTGGTCTGATGGTTGGCGTGATCGTGACGATTCTGTCGCTGTTCTTCACGCATCTGCAGGTGCATCACCTCGGCGTGACCATCCTCGTGGTGGTGCTGACGGCGACGATCTTCTCGCTGCTGGGCTTCATCAACGCGGTGTTTGCGCGCAACTTCGATGATATTTCGATCATCCCGACGTTTGTGCTGACGCCGCTGACGTACCTGGGCGGGGTGTTCTACTCGATCACCTTGCTGCCGCCGTTCTGGCAGACCGTGTCGCTGGCCAACCCGGTACTGCACATGGTCAACGCCTTTCGCTACGGCATTCTCGGGGTGTCGGATATCCGCATCGGCATTGCGATCACCTTCATGCTGGTGGCGACCGTGGTGTTGTATCTCGGTTGTGCGCGGTTGCTGGTGAGTGGGCGCGGGATGCGGACCTGATCGACCGCAATATCCCTGTAGGAGCTGCCGCAGGCTGCGATCTTTTGACTTTAGGAATCAAGATCAAAAGATCGCAGCCTGCGGCAGCTCCTACAGGTGAAACCGATCTTCCTGTGGGAGCTTGTCTGCAAGCGCTCGTGTCAGACCAGACAGCACACAGCCAAACGGCCTCCCTTGCGGAGGCCGTTTTGCATTTATGTCTTGCGGCTTTTCTTGCGTCGCGCCCATTGCCGGGCCACCCACCAGCGCCAGTACAGCATCACCACGAAGTAGGCGAGGGCGCCGAGCACCAGGCCGCACACCACCGAACCGAGCAAGAACGGCTGCCACAACGTCGAGAGTTCGCCGCTGATCCATTCCCAGGTCAACGAGTCAGGCAAGGTGCGGGCGGGGACGTCCATCAACCAGGCCCCGGCCTGATAAGTGCAGAAGAACACCGCCGGCATGGTGATCGGATTGGTCAGCCATACCAGGCTGACGGCAATCGGCATGTTGCCCCGCACGGTGATCGCCAGCGCGGCCGCCACCAGCATCTGCGCCGGAATCGGCAGGAACGCGGCGAACAGACCGACCGCCATCGCCCGGGCCACCGAGTGACGATTGAGGTGCCAGAGGTTCGGGTCATGCAGCAACTTGCCGAGAAAGCGTAAGGATTTGTGTTCCCTGATGCTCGTCGGATCGGGCATGTAACGTTTGAATAAGCGCCGGGGCATAAGGCTTCTCGGTCGGTTAAGGCGGCAAGTATGTCTGGATTCTACGAAGCGCCCATTCAGACTTTGTGACAATTGTTGACGACGAGCATGCGCCGCGCCAGCTACGCCTAAGGAGGGACTCTCAAGGACGGGCGTATGCGCACAGGGATGATGGCGCTGGCAGCCGGTCTGCTGGTGGTGGTTTTCTTGCCGGTTTTACCACCGGTCGGGTTGCTGATGTTGTTGCCCGTGGTGGGGCTGATGTTGCTGCCGTTTCGCAGCTACCCGCTGGCGTTTTGCCTGTTCGGTTTCACCTGGGCGTGCGTCAGCGCGCAGTGGGCGCTGAACGATCGGCTGCCCAGGCAACTTGATGGCGAAACACGCTGGGTCGAGGGGCGGGTGGTGGGCTTGCCGCAGTCCAGCGACGGGGTGGTGCGTTTCGAGTTGGCCGATGCCCGCTCGCGGCACGAGAAACTGCCGTCGTTGATGCGTCTGGCGTGGTATGCCGGGCCGCCGGTCAACAGCGGCGAGCGCTGGCGCCTGGCGGTGAAGCTCAAGCGTCCCGGCGGTTTGCTCAATCCCGATGCCTTCGATTACGAAGCCTGGCTGCTGGCGCAACGCATCGGCGCGACCGGCACGGTCAAGGACGGTCAACGCCTGGCCGAGGCGAGTTGGGCATGGCGCGACCACATTCGTCAGCGCTTGCTTGAGGTGGACGCCCAAGGCCGGAGCGGTGCATTGGCGGCGCTGGTGCTGGGCGACGGTTCCGGGCTCAGCCGTGAGGATTGGCAGACGCTGCAGGACACTGGCACCGTGCATTTGCTGGTGATTTCCGGCCAGCACATCGGACTGTTGGCGGCGGTGATGTATCTGTTGGTCGCCGGGCTGGCGCGTTTTGGGTTGTGGCCGTTGCGCTGGCCATGGCTGCCTTGGGCCTGCGGTCTGGCGTTTGCGGCGGCAGTCGGTTACGGGTTGCTGGCCGGATTTGAGGTGCCGGTGCAGCGGGCCTGCGTGATGGTCGGGCTGGTGCTGCTGTGGCGTCTGCGTTTGCGTCATCTCGGCGCGTGGTGGCCGCTGTTGCTGGCGTTCAATGCGGTGCTGTTGCTTGACCCGCTGGCCAGTCTGCGCCCGGGTTTCTGGCTGTCTTTCGCGGCGGTGGCGGTGTTGATTTTCACCTTCGGCAGCCGCCTCGGCGCGTGGCGCTGGTGGCAGACCTGGACCCGCGCGCAATGGCTGATCGCGCTTGGCCTGTGCCCGGTGTTGCTGGCGCTGAACCTGCCGATCAGCCTCAGTGGCCCGCTGGCGAATTTGCTGGCGGTGCCGTGGGTCAGCTTCGTAGTGTTGCCACCGGCGCTGCTCGGCACTGCGTTGTTGCCGGTGCCCTATGTCGGCGAAGGTCTGCTGTGGCTGGCGGGTGGAATGATCGATGCGCTGTTTCGCGGGCTGGCGCTGATTGCCGGACAATGGCCGGCGTGGATTCCAGCCGCGGTTTCGTGGTGGGTCTGGACACTGGGCAGCCTCGGCGCGCTGCTGTTGCTGTTGCCACGTGGCGTGCCGATGCGGCCGTTGGACTGGCCGTTGCTCTTGATGCTGGTGGTGCCACCCCGTGAGCGACTGCCGGAGCGTGTGGCCGATATCTGGCAACTCGATGTTGGCCAGGGCCTGGCGATTCTGATCCGCACCCGCAATCACGCCGTGCTGTACGACGCCGGGCCGCGTTTCGGCGATTTCGATCTCGGCGAGCGGGTGGTGTTGCCGGCGCTGCGCAAGCTCGGCGTCGAACATCTGGATCTGATGTTGCTCAGCCATGCCGATGCCGATCATGCCGGTGGCGCTTTGGCGGTGGCGCGTCGCTTGCCGGTCGCGCAGGTCATCAGCGGCGACCCGCCGGGATTGCCCGCCGAGCTGAACGCCGGGACGTGTGACAGTGGCCGGCAATGGCAATGGGACGGCGTGCGGTTCCAGCTCTGGCAGTGGTCGGCCGCCCACGACAGCAACCAGCGTTCCTGTGTATTGCAGATCGAGGCCAATGGCGAGCGCCTGCTACTAACGGGAGATATCGACACCCACGCCGAGCAGGTCCTGCTCGACAGCCCGCTGGCGGTTCCCACGCAATGGCTGCAGGCGCCGCATCATGGCAGCCGCAGCTCCTCGTCCATGGCGTTGCTCAAAACGCTGCAGCCCGATGCGGTGCTGATTTCCCGAGGTCAGGGCAATTCATTCGGCCACCCGCACCCCACCGTACTTGCGCGTTATCGCAAACAGCGGCTGCGCATTTACGACAGCGCCGAGCACGGCGCCATTCATCTGCAACTGGGGACCTTCAGCGCGCCATGGACAATGCGCCAGCAGCGGCGTTTCTGGCGTGATCCACCCGCGTCGGCCCGTTGATCGGCACAGGCACGGTTGCGACATCACGGTCGTCGGGGCAGCGGGTCTTAATCGCGAACCGGTATGGTAAAGTGGCGCACTTTTTCGAGGGGACTGTCACTGTGTGGGAATTGGTCAAATCCGGCGGCTGGATGATGTTGCCGATCATTCTGAGTTCCATCGCGGCCATGGCGATTGTCGCCGAGCGCCTGTGGACCCTGCGCGCCAGTCGCGTCACCCCCGAGCATCTGCTGGGCCAGGTCTGGGTCTGGATCAAGGACAAGCAGCTCAATAAAGAAAAACTCAAGGAACTGCGCGCCAATTCGCCGCTGGGTGAAATCCTCGCCGCGGGCCTGGCCAATTCCAAACATGGTCGCGAGATCATGAAGGAATGCATCGAAGAAGCCGCCGGGCGGGTGATCCACGAGCTGGAACGCTACGTCAACGCGCTGGGCACCATTGCTGCCATGGCGCCGCTGCTCGGCCTGCTGGGTACGGTGCTGGGCATGATCGACATTTTCAGTGCCTTCACCGGCTCCGGTATGACCACCAATGCATCGGTGCTGGCCGGCGGTATTTCCAAGGCGCTGATCACCACGGCGGCGGGCCTGATGGTCGGTATTCCGTCGGTGTTCTTCCACCGTTTCCTGCAACGCCGCATCGACGAGTTGGTGGTGGGCATGGAGCAGGAAGCGATCAAACTGGTCGAAGTGGTGCAGGGCGACCGTGATGTCGATCTGGCCGGAGGCAAAGCGTGAAATTCCGTCGCAAACCTCGGGAAACGGTGGACATCAACCTCGCGTCGCTGATTGACGTGGTGTTCATCCTGCTGCTGTTTTTCGTCGTGACCACCACCTTCACCCGCGAGACCCAATTGCGTGTCGATCTGCCAGAGTCAGTCAGCGGGTCGCCCGCCGAAGACCAGCAGCTCAAGCAACTGGATGTCGCGATCAGCGCCGAAGGCGTGTTCTCGGTGAACAACAAGATTCTGCCGAAGAACGATCTGGCGACGCTGATGGAAGCCATGCAGAAAGAAGCCAACGGTGACACCAACATGCCGTTGTCGATCAGTGCCGACGGCAAGACTCAGCACCAATCGGTGATCACCGCCATGGACGCGGCCGGCAAGCTCGGTTTCAGCCATCTGCGCATGACCACGGTCGAGGCGGCGCCCAAATCCTGATGAGCCTGTCCGATCGTTTGCTCGCCGCGTGGTATCAGGGGCATCCGGCCCTGACGCTGCTGCGGCCGCTGGAAATGCTCTATCGCCGCGTGGTGATCAACAAGCGCCAGCGCTTTCTCGACGGCGAAGGCCAGATCTACCAGCCATCGGTGCCGCTGATCGTGGTCGGTAACATTACCGTCGGCGGCACCGGCAAGACGCCGATGATCCTGTGGCTGATCGAACACTGCCGGCGCAGCGGTTTGCGCGTCGGCGTGGTCAGCCGTGGTTATGGCGCCAAACCGCCGCAGCTGCCGTGGCGGGTCGAGGCTGATCAAGGCGCCGATATCGCGGGCGACGAACCGCTGTTGATCGTGCAGCGCACCGGCGTGCCGCTGATGATCGACCCTGATCGCAGCGCAGCAGTCAAAGCCTTGCTCGCCAGTGAACCGCTGGATCTGATCCTGTCCGATGACGGCATGCAGCATTACCGTCTGGCCCGGGATCTGGAACTGGTGCTGATTGATGCCGCCCGTGGCCTTGGTAACAAGCGTTGCCTGCCGGCAGGTCCGTTGCGCGAGCCAATAGAGCGCTTGCAAAGCGTCGACGGCGTGCTGTTCAACGGCGCCACGGCCGACCGCGACGATGGCTTCGCGTTTCGCCTGCAACCGAGCGCACTGGTCAATCTGCGCAGCGGCGAGCGCAAGCCGCTGGATCATTTTGCGCCCGGTCAATCTGTACACGCGGTGGCCGGGATCGGCAATCCGCAACGTTTCTTCAATACCCTCGAAGCGCTAGACTGGCGGGCAATCCCCCATGCGTTTGCCGACCACGCCGAATACAGCGTGCAGGCCTTGAATTTCACACCGTCATTGCCGTTGGTGATGACCGAAAAGGACGCGGTGAAGTGCCGTGCCTTCGCTGCTGACGACTGGTGGTATCTGGCGGTCGATGCTGAGCCGTCACCGGCCTTCGTGGCCTGGTTCGACACCCAACTGATGCGCCTGTTGCCTGATCGTCTTTTGCCTTAACTCTTTATCCAGGGAATGTTCATGGACACCAAATTGCTCGACATCCTCGCGTGCCCGATCTGCAAAGGCCCGCTCAAGCTCAGCGCCGACAAGACCGAACTGATCAGCAAGGGCGCAGGTCTGGCCTATCCGATTCGCGACGGCATCCCGGTGATGCTCGAAAGCGAAGCGCGCACCCTGACCACCGACGAGCGTCTGGATAAATGACCACTGCTTTCACCGTTGTCATCCCGTCGCGCTACGCCTCGACCCGCCTGCCGGGCAAGCCGTTGCTGGACATCGCCGGCAAGCCGATGATCCAGCATGTCTGGGAACAGGCGAGTAAAAGCAGCGCCACCCGTGTGGTGGTGGCGACTGACGATGCACGCATCGTCGAGGCGTGCCAGGGGTTCGGCGCTGAAGTGGTGCTGACCCGTGAAGATCACAATTCCGGGACCGACCGTCTGGCTGAGGTCGCGGCAAAACTGGGCCTGGCGCCTGACGCGATCGTGGTCAATGTGCAGGGCGACGAGCCATTGATCCCGCCGAGCGTGATCGATCAGGTTGCGGCCAACCTCGCGGCCCACACCGAAGCGCGCATGGCCACGCTGGCCGAGCCGATCGAAGACGTGGACACCTTGTTCAACCCGAACGTGGTCAAGGTCGTCAGCGACATCAACGGTCTGGCGCTGACCTTCAGTCGCGCAACCTTGCCGTGGGCGCGCGATGCCTTCGCCAAGAGCCGCGAGCAGTTGCCTGAAGGCGTGCCATACCGTCGGCACATCGGCATTTATGCCTACCGCGCCGGGTTCCTCCAGGACTTCGTGAACTGGGGCCCGTGCTGGCTGGAAAACACCGAATCCCTCGAGCAACTGCGTGCGCTGTGGCATGGCGTGCGGATTCATGTGGCCGATGCGCTGATCGCGCCGCCAACCGGCGTCGACACCGTTGAAGACCTCGAGCGCGTTCGTCGCCTGCTGGGGGCCTGATGCGCGTTCTGTTCGTGTGCCTGGGCAACATCTGCCGTTCGCCCACCGCTGAAGGCGTGTTGCGCCACAAACTGCGCGAAGCCGGGCTGGCCGATCAGGTCGAAGTGGCCTCTGCCGGTACCGGTGACTGGCACGTCGGCAACCCGCCGGACAAGCGCAGCCAGGCGGCGGCCAAGGTGCGTGGGTATGACCTGTCGGCGCAGCGCGCGCAGCAGGTCAGCCGCGCCGATTTCGCCAGTTACGACCTGATTCTGGCCATGGACAACAGCAACCTGCGCAACCTCAAGGCGCTGCGACCGTCCACCGGCAAAGCCGAGCTGGACCTGTTCCTGCGCCGTTATGCCGGTGTGGTCGATGAAGTGCCGGATCCGTATTACGACGGCGATCAAGGCTTCGAGCAGGTACTGGATCTGATCGAGGCGGCGTGTGACCAACTGTTGATCGAAGTGAAGGGCCGGTTATGAGTTTGCAGCTGCAACCACAGGTTTCGCTGAAACCGTTCAACAGTTTTGGCGTGGACGTTCGCGCGCAGTTGTTTGCCGAGGCCCACAGCGACAACGATGTCCGTGAGGCGCTGGCCTATGCGACTGCCCATGACCTGCCGTTGCTGGTGATCGGTGGCGGCAGCAATCTGTTGCTGACCGCTGATATCCCGGCGCTGGTGCTGCGCATGGGCACCCGTGGCATTCGGCTGATCAGCGATGACGGCAGCCGCGTGGTGATCGAGGCCGAAGCCGGCGAACCGTGGCATCCGTTCGTGCAGCACACGCTGGCGCAGGGTTTTTCCGGTCTGGAAAACCTCAGCCTGATCCCCGGCACCGTGGGCGCTGCGCCGATGCAGAACATCGGTGCCTACGGTGTCGAGATCAAGGACGTGTTCGCCGGCCTCACCGCGCTGGATCGCCAGACCGGCGAGCTGCGCGACTTCAGCCTGGAAGAATGCAACTTCGCCTACCGCGACAGCCTGTTCAAGCAGCAGCCGGGGCGCTGGCTGATCCTGCGTGTGCGCTTCAAGCTCGATCGCATCGCCCACCTGCATCTGGAGTACGGCCCGGTGCGTCAGCGCCTGACCGAGCAGGGCATCGAGCAACCGACGCCTACCGACGTCAGCCGCGCGATCTGCAGCATCCGTAGCGAAAAACTGCCGGACCCGGCGGTGCTCGGCAATGCCGGCAGCTTCTTCAAGAACCCGCTGGTCTCGGCGGCGCTGGTGGCGCAGATCAAGCAGCAGCACCCGGATCTGGTGGCCTACGCGCAACCGGACGGGCAGATGAAGCTGGCCGCCGGCTGGCTGATCGAGCGCGCTGGCTGGAAGGGCTTTCGCGAGGCCGATGCCGGTGTGCATAAATTGCAGGCGCTGGTGCTGGTCAACTACGGCGCGGCCACCGGCCTGCAACTGCTGGATCTGGCGCAACGCATCCAGAAAGATATTGCCGAACGTTTCAATGTCGAGCTGGAAATGGAGCCCAACCGCTATTAATGCAGCTACGAGCCTCAAGTTTTTAGCGGCGAGCTACAATCTTGATCGTGAGCCAGCTCCTGCTTTTGCTTGCAGCTTGTAGCTAGAAACTTGCAACTGAAAAGCCCTGTCTCAGCAGGGCTTTTTTGTTAACGGTGGGTTAACTTAGCCAGCTAACGATAACCGTCATTTGCTTCACCAAAGGCCCGGTGCAGACGTTCGCGTCGGCACAAGAGAGCCGATTAGCCTGAGTCGATCTGCGTGAACCAGTGCCAGCCTCTGGCGGCAGATTGCTCGACCCCATAACCACCAAAAATATGCGGGCGTGCCCATGATTACCCTGAAACTCAATGGCCAGGATCACCAACTGGATGTCACCGAAGACATGCCGCTGCTGTGGGCTATCCGTGATGTCGCCGGTTACAACGGCACCAAATTCGGCTGCGGCATGGGCCTGTGCGGCGCCTGCACCATTCATATCGACGGCTTGCCGGCTCGTAGCTGCATCACGCCGATCGGCTCGGTGATCGGGCAGAACGTCAGCACCATCGACAACCTGCATGCCGATCCGGTTGGCCAGGTCGTGCAGCAAGCCTGGCTCGACAGCGCCGTGGCGCAGTGCGGTTTCTGTCAGGGTGGGCAGATCATGTCTGCCACCGCGTTGCTCAAGACCAACCCCAATCCGAGCGACGAGCAGATTGAAGAGGCGATGGTCGGCAACATTTGCCGTTGCGGCACCTACAACCGGATCAAGACCGCTATCCGCCAGGCCTCCACTCACCTCAAGGAGGCCAAGGCATGAGCCGCTTGCCGAATGATTTCGCCCTGAGCAACCTCAGCCGCCGTGGCTTTCTCAAAGGCGTCGGCGCGACCGGTGCGTTGGTGCTGGCCGCCAGTTGGGGCTGGCAGGACGCGTTGGCTGAAGACGCACCGAAGAAATTTGGCGCCGACGGCATGCCCAACGGCTGGATCGACGATCCGAAGGTCTACGTCAGCATTGCCGCGGACGGTACGGTCACCGTGGTCTGCAACCGCTCGGAAATGGGCCAGGGTGTGCGCACCAGCCTGACCATGGTGGTCGCCGACGAACTGGACGCCGATTGGGCCAAGGTCAAAGTGCAACAGGCACCGGGCGATGAAGTGCGGTTCGGCAACCAGGACACCGACGGTTCGCGCAGCATGCGCCACTGGTATGAACCGATGCGCCGTTGCGGCGCAGCCGCCCGGACCATGCTGGAGCAAGCCGCCGCCGCGCAGTGGAAGGTGCCGGTGGGCGAGTGCCAGGCGCAGTTGCACAAGGTCATTCACAAACCGTCCGGCCGTGAGCTGGGCTATGGCGAACTCGCCGCTGCCGCCAGTGCGCTGGCGGTGCCGGCGCGTGACAGCCTGCGCCTCAAGCAGCCGTCGGAATTCCGCTACATCGGCAAGGAAGGCACCAAGGCTATCGACGGTGCCGACATCGTCAATGGCCGCGCGGTGTACGGTGCTGACGTGCATTTTGACGGCATGCTCTACGCCACCATCGCCCGTCCGGCGGTGTACGGCGGCAAGGTCAAGTCGCTGGATGACAGCGCGGCGCTGAAGGTTCCGGGCGTGCTCAAAGTGCTGCAGATCGAAAGCCGTCCACTGCCTTCGGAATTCCAGCCGCTGGGCGGCGTGGCGGTGGTGGCCAGCAATACCTGGGCGGCGATCAAGGGCCGCGAGGCGCTGAAAATCGAATGGGACGACGGCCCGAATGCCAGTTACGACTCGGTCGCTTACCGCCAGAAACTGGAAGCCGCGTCGCGTAAACCCGGCAAAGTGGTGCGCAACACCGGCGATATCGACAAGGCCTTGAGCGGCGCCGCCAGCAGCCTCGAAGCCTCCTACTATTTGCCGCATCTGGCTCAGGCGCCGATGGAGCCGATGGTCGCCATCGCGCGATACAACGACGGCGTGTGTGAGGCCTGGGCGCCGAGTCAGGCGCCACAGGTGACCCGCGAACGCATCGCCGAACGCCTGGGGCTGCCGTTCGATAACGTTACCTTCAACGTCACGCTGCTGGGTGGTGGTTTCGGCCGCAAATCGAAACCGGATTTCGTCGTCGAAGCCGCGATCCTCGCCAAGGAGTTCCCCGGCAAAGCCGTGCGGGTGCAATGGACGCGCGAGGATGACATCCACAACTCGTATTTCCACACGGTGTCTGCCGAGTACCTGAAGGCCGCTGTCGGCAAGGACGGCATGCCGTCCGGCTGGTTGCATCGCACCGTGGCGCCGAGCATCACCGCGCTGTTCGCGCCGGGCATGAACCATGAAGCAGCCTTCGAACTGGGCATGGGCTTCACCAACATGGCCTACGCGATTCCCAATGTGCGTCTGGAAAACCCTGAAGCCGCGGTGCACACCCGCGTCGGCTGGTATCGCTCGGTGTCGAACATTCCGCACGGTTTCGCGATCCAGAGTTTCGTCGATGAACTGGCGCACAAGGCGGGTGTGGATCCGCTCAAGTATCAGATCAAGTTGCTCGGCCCCGATCGGCAGATCGATCCGCGCACCCTGAGCGAGGAGTGGAACTACGGAGAGTCCCCCGAGCGCTATCCGATCGACACTGGGCGCATGCGCACCGTGCTGGAAACCGCAGCCAAGGCTGCCGGTTGGGGGCGCACATTGCCCAAGGGTCGAGGCTTGGGGCTGGCGGTGCACTACAGTTTCGTCACTTATGTGGCAGCGGTGATCGAAGTCGAGGTCAAGGACGACGGCACGCTGATCGTGCACAAGGCTGACATCGCCGTCGATTGCGGGCCGCAGATCAACCCTGAACGCATCCGCTCGCAGTTCGAAGGCGCCTGTGTGATGGGCCTGGGCAACGCGGTGCTGGGTGAAATCAGTTTCAAGGATGGCAAGGTCCAGCAGGACAACTTCCATATGTACGAAGTGGCGCGCATGTCGCTGGCGCCGAAGGAAGTCGCCGTGCATCTGGTGACGCCGCCGGGCGATGTGCCGTTGGGCGGCGTCGGTGAGCCGGGCGTGCCACCGATTGCGCCAGCGCTGTGCAATGCGATCTTCGCCGCCACCGGCCAGCGCATCCGCAATCTGCCGGTGCGCTATCAGTTGCAGGGCTGGCAGAAGGCGCAGGCGTAATGGACAGCGCCGATCTCAACGTCCTGCGCAGCGTGCTCGAATGGCGCCGTGCCGGGCAGCGGGTGGTGCTGTTCAGCGTGGTGCAGACCTGGGGCACAGCGCCGCGGGCGCCGGGGGCGATGCTGGCATTGCGCGAGGACGGCGTGGTGATCGGCTCGGTGTCGGGCGGCTGTGTCGAGGATGACCTGATCGCGCGTCTGCACGACGGGCGCATCGCCAGCGACGGGCCACCGGTGCAGCTGATTACCTACGGCGTCACCCGGGAGGAGGCCGCGCGGTTCGGCTTGCCCTGTGGCGGCACGTTGCGCCTGACCGAAGAGCGGGTCGGTGATCCAGCGTGGGTTGCCGAGTTGCTCGCCCGTTGTGAGGCCCACGAGATTGTTGCGCGTGAGCTGAACATCGAAACCGGTGAGGTGCTGCTGTCGGCGGCGAGCAAATCCGATGCGCTGGCATTCGACGGCAAAACCCTGCGCGCCATTTATGGCCCGCGCTGGCGTCTGCTGTTGATCGGCGCCGGACAGCTGTCGCGTTACGTGGCCGACATGGCCCGGCTGCTGGATTTCGAAGTGCTGATCTGCGATCCGCGCACGGAGTTCGTCTACGGCTGGGAAGAGCACCACGGCCGTTTTGTCCCGGGCATGCCGGATGATGCCGTGTTGAGCATTCAGACCGACGAGCGCACGGCCATCGTTGCGCTGACCCACGATCCACGCCTGGACGACATGGCGTTGCTCACCGCACTCGATTCGCCGGCGTTCTATGTCGGTGCGCTCGGGTCGCGGGTCAACAGCCAGAAGCGCCGGAACAATCTGGCTCAGCTAGGCTTGTCACCTGAGGCGATCAACCGTCTGCACGGGCCGATAGGCTTGCACATCGGCAGCCATTCGCCAGCGGAGATTGCCCTGTCGTTGTTGGCGGAGATTGTCGCGATCAAGAACGGCGTCGAGTTGAAACAGAAGAAAGCCGTGGAGGGAGCATGAGTCGATCCATCGCAGTGATTGTACTGGCGGCGGGCGAGGGTAGTCGTTTTCGCCAGGTTGCCGGTGCCGATAAAGACAAGCTGCTGGCCGATTGCACCGGGCGCGATGGCGCGGTGCGTTCGGTGATCGAGCAGGTGTTGCTGAACCTTCCGGCCAATCTCGACAAGCGGGTGCTGGTGACCACAGAAGCGCGACCGCAGGTGATGCGCATGGCGCAGGCTTATGGCTATGACGTGGTGTCGATTGAATCGACCGGGATGGGCGACAGCATTGCGGCTGGCGTTGCGGCGTGCCCGGAGGCGGATGGCTGGTTGATTGTGCTGGGCGATATGCCGTTTATCTTGCCGTCGAGTATTGAACGGGTAGTGACGGCGATGGCTGAGGACGCCGTGAGTGTGCCGGTACAGGAGGGCGAGTTCGGGCATCCGGTGGGGTTCGGGCGTTCGTTCGGACCGGGGCTGCAGGCCTTGAGCGGTGATCGTGGCGCCAGGCTGTTGTTCAAGCAGGGGCGGGTAGTGGAGGTGGCGGTGGATGATCCCGGGGTGGTGTGGGATATCGATGTGCCTGAAGCGTTGGTGTTTACCGGGAATTAAAAGATCGCAGCCTGCGGCAGCTCTTACAGGGGATCGCCGCAGGCAGCGATCTTTTGATCTTCTGAATGGAATAAAAAAGCCCCGCCAGGTTTTCACCGGGCGGGGCTTTTTAACGGCTTCGGGAATTACACGAGCGGTTTAGGCTCGTGTTCTTTTTCCTCGGCCTCTTGGTGATGTTCGACCGCGTCCTGAACGGAGCGTGGTGCTTCGGCGATGACCGACTCAACCACGGCTTCTTCAGTCGCGGAAGCAACCTCGACCACTTCAGCCGCCGGAGCAGCAGCGGCAGCCAGTTCGGCTTCCTTCTGCAGGCGCTCGGCTTCACGCTTGCGGCGACGCACTTCACGTGGGTCGTTCGGTGCACGGCCGTTTGGCGTCAGGGCGCTGACCGGAGTGGCTTCAACCACTGGAGCAGGCTCTTCGGCAACCACTGGCGCTTCGACGACCGTTGCTTCAACCACTGGTGCTGGAGCAGGTTCAACTGCTTCAACCACTGGTTCGGCAGCCTTGGCTTCTTCAACCACTGGGGCCTCAACGACTGGCGCTGGAGTTTCAGCGACGGCAGGCTCGGCAACCCAGTTGAAAGCGGTCTGTTCTTCGCGAACTTCACGCACGGTTTCGGTCACGGTTTCAGCGACGGTTTCAACAACCGGCTCTGCGGCCACGACGGGCGCTTCGACTACAGGTTCTGCAGCCGCTTCAACCTGAGGCTGAGCTTCGCGAACCGGGGCGACTTCGACTTCCGGAGCAGCAACAACTTCCACTGGGGTAGTTGCTTCGACAACCGGCGCTTCCACTGGAGTAGTTTCCAGGGTGGCAGCGGTGGCGCGTTCGGCTTGCTCGTGCGCCTGTGCTTCGGCTGGCGCGCTGATCACGCTGCTGGCAACAGCGGCGGTCACGGCCAGGCCGGCAGCCAGATCGGTAGCGCTCGGTGCAGCGTTTTCGCCGGACTCGGATTCTTCCGAACCTTCGATCACGTTGCCGTTGGCATCACGCTGACGCTCGCGACGGTTGCTGCGACGACGCTGACCACGGGAGCGACGACGTGGACGATCGCCTTCGGCGTTGTCCTGACCGTCTTCCGGCAGTTGCTCTTCGTTAGTGTTGACTTCTTCCTCAGCGACGGCAGCAGCGGCCTGTTCGGCGCGCGGTTGACGCTCTTCACGCGGCGGACGCGGTGCGCGTTCTTCGCGTGGCTGACGAGCCGGACGTTCTTCGGCAACCACAGCAGCTGCGGCAGCAACTGGAGCGGCCGGGGCAGCGTCCAGAGGTTCGCGCAGTTCACGTACACGCTCTTCGCGCTCGCCACGTGGCTTGCGGTCTTCGCGTGGAGCACGCGGTGCACGTTCTTCACGCGGGGCGCGTGGAGCGCGTTCTTCGCGGGCGGCTGGCGCTTCGGTGCGGGCTTCACGAGGCTCGCGAACTTCACGGGCTTCGCGTGGCTGACGCTCTTCACGCGGCTCGCGTGGGGCGCGCTCTTCACGCGGTGCACGTTCTTCGCGCGGCTTGCGTTCTTCATCGCGGCGACCGTTACGGTTGCGGCTCTGCTGACGACCGTTGCGACGCTCTTCGTTGCGGGCTGGGCGCTCGGTGGCCGGTTTTTCAACCACGACCGGAGCGACTGGCTCTTCTTTGGTGGCGAACAGGCTGACCAGCGATTTCACCAGACCCTTGAACAGGCTTGGCTCTGGTGCGGCAACCGGAGCCGGTGCTGGAGCGGCAGGCGCGGCGACTTCGGTCGGAACCGGAGCGTTGGCACGGGCCGGTGCAGTTTTAACGGCTGCTTCCTGGCGAACCAGGGTGCGGGTCGCGGCGGCTGGCTGGACTTCTTCGACTTCGGCAGCGGCAGCAGCGATTTCGTAGCTGGACTGGTTGGTCGCAGCTTCCGGGCTGTCGTCACGCAGGCGCTGAACTTCGAAATGCGGGGTTTCGAGGTGATCGTTCGGCAGAATGACGATACGGGCACGGGTGCGCAGTTCGATCTTGGTGATCGAGTTGCGTTTTTCGTTGAGCAGGAACGCGGCGACCGGGATCGGCACCTGAGCGCGCACTTCGGCAGTGCGGTCTTTCAGGGCTTCTTCTTCGATCAGGCGCAGGATCGCCAGCGACAGCGATTCAACATCACGGATGATGCCGGTGCCGTTGCAGCGTGGGCAGACGATGCCGCTGCTTTCGCCCAGAGATGGACGCAGGCGCTGACGGGACATTTCCAGCAGGCCGAAGCGCGAGATGCGGCCGATCTGCACGCGAGCGCGGTCGGCTTCCAGGCATTCGCGGACTTTCTCTTCCACGGCGCGCTGGTTCTTGGCAGGGGTCATGTCGATGAAGTCGATGACGATCAGGCCGCCGATGTCGCGCAGTCGCAACTGACGGGCAATTTCTTCGGCAGCTTCAAGGTTGGTCTGCAGAGCGGTTTCTTCGATGTCGCTGCCTTTGGTGGCGCGCGCCGAGTTGATGTCTATGGACACCAGGGCTTCGGTCGGATCGATGACGATGGAGCCGCCGGAAGGCAGTTCAACGACGCGCTGGAAAGCGGTCTCGATCTGGCTTTCGATCTGGAAACGGTTGAACAGCGGAACGCTGTCTTCGTACAGCTTGATCTTGCTGGCGTACTGCGGCATCACCTGGCGGATGAAAGTCAGGGCTTCGTCCTGGGCTTCAACGCTGTCGATCAGCACTTCGCCGATGTCCTGGCGCAGGTAATCGCGGATGGCGCGGATGATCACGTTGCTTTCCTGATAGATCAGGAAGGGTGCGGAGCGATCCAGCGAGGCTTCTTTGATGGCGGTCCACAGTTGCAGCAGGTAGTCGAGGTCCCACTGCATTTCTTCGCTGCTGCGGCCCAGGCCGGCAGTGCGCACGATCAGACCCATGTCGGCCGGTGCAACCAGGCCGTTCAGCGCTTCACGCAGTTCGTTGCGCTCTTCGCCTTCGATGCGACGGGAGATGCCGCCGGCACGCGGGTTGTTCGGCATCAGCACGAGGTAACGACCGGCCAGGCTGATGAAGGTGGTCAGGGCGGCGCCCTTGTTGCCACGTTCTTCTTTTTCGACCTGAACGATGACTTCCTGGCCTTCGCTCAGGACGTCCTTGATGTTGACGCGGCCTTCAGGGGCTTTCTTGAAGTATTCGCGGGAGATTTCTTTGAGGGGCAGGAAGCCGTGGCGCTCGGAGCCGAAATCGACAAAGGCAGCCTCAAGGCTTGGTTCGATGCGAGTGATACGGCCTTTGTAGATGTTGGCCTTTTTCTGCTCGCGTGCACCGGATTCGATGTCCAGGTCGTAGAGGCGTTGGCCATCTACCAGTGCAACACGCAACTCTTCGGGTTGAGTTGCGTTAATCAGCATTCTTTTCATGTAGTACCGTCGGTTTCCGGGCTGCCGGAAACGGCGTTCGGCACACACGACTTCTCACGGTCGGTGTCAGGTGCGTCGGGAGTGGTTGGCCATTCCCGTGTCCAGCGATGTCAGGCCAATTGGGCCGATATCGCGACGTACGCGTCCTGCTTGCTGTGGCTACTTAAGCACTCAGTCAGGAGGAGGAATCAACCAGCGGCTGTGGACGAGATGAAGCGTCTTGATAAAGCCTATTGCTACACAGTCCAGCGGTTGTGCATCTCCACCCTACACGTATCCCTGATAATTCGGGTGCTGCCGCGCGCAGAATCCGCAGCGGGTTGGCATTTACCGTGAGCTCCGAAAGGGGAGGTCACGCATCATGGCTAATTCAGGCGATGTTTCCGAAGCCTTCGCTCGGGGTCATCTGCAGCTGACTGCACTTTGTGAACTGGCCTCGAATATTTGCCTGTCAGGCGAGTGAAAACTCTGCTCGACGGTGTAATTCAGGCCTCATGTCACCTGCGCTTGTTACAACTGCAAACTCCACCGTTACGTAGCGAAAGCCCCGTAGGACGGCCTCGCGTCCTGGTGAATTGCGTTGGTCAGGGCCGGTTTTTGACCGTGGTTCCGCTGTCCAGGCCGCTTTTGGCGGCGTTCGCGACTATAGCAGCAATGATTAAGTGCTTCAATTCCATAAAAATTGTTATCATCCGCGGCATGACAACTACTGCCCCTTCGACTCCAGGCGTTCAACTGCTTGAAGTCTCGCCGGAGTATGCCGGCCAACGAATCGACAATTTCCTGCTTGCCCGGCTCAAAGGCGTGCCCAAGACCTTGATTTACCGCATTTTGCGTAAAGGCGAAGTGCGTGTGAACAAGGGGCGGATCAAGCCCGAATACAAGCTGCAGGCCGGCGATATCGTGCGCGTGCCGCCCGTTCGGGTGCCTGAGCGCGACGAACCTGTGCCTCTGGCTCAAGGGTTGTTGCAGCGTCTGGAAGCCTCGATTGTCTACGAAGACAAAGCCCTGATCGTGATCAACAAGCCCGCCGGCATTGCGGTTCACGGTGGCAGCGGCTTGAATTACGGCGTCATCGAAGCCTTTCGTCAGTTGCGTCCCGATACCAAGGAGCTGGAGCTGGTTCACCGTCTCGACCGTGATACCTCCGGCCTGCTGATGATCGCCAAAAAGCGCAGCATGTTGCGTCACTTGCACGCCGCATTGCGCGGTGATGGTGTCGACAAGCGTTACATGGCGTTGGTTCGCGGCAACTGGGCGACCTCGATCAAGCAAGTCCGTGCGGCGCTCGGCAAGAGCAATCTGCGCTCCGGCGAGCGCATGGTCGAGGTCGACGAGGAGGAGGGCAAGGAGTCTGTGACCGTGTTCAAGGTCCTGCGTCGCTTTGGCGACTTTGCCACCCTGATCGAAGCCAAGCCGATCACCGGCCGCACGCACCAGATCCGCGTCCACACGTTGCACGCCGGGCACTGCATTGCCGGTGACACCAAGTACGGCGATGACGGCTTCAGTAAGGAAATCCGTGATCTGGGCGGCAAGCGCCTGTTCCTCCACGCCTACATGCTGACCGTGCCGCTGCCCGATGGCGGTGAGCTCAAGCTGCAGGCGCCGGTCGACGAAATGTGGGCCAAGACCGTGGAGCGATTGAGTGTGCCCATCTGATTACAAGCTGCTGATTTTCGATTGGGACGGCACCCTCGCCGATTCCATTGGTCGGATTGTCGAGGCGATGCATTCTGCGTCCGGGCGTTCCGGTTTCGAATTGCGTGATGATTTTGCCGTCAAAGGCATCATCGGCCTGGGCTTGCCCGAGGCGATCCGCACTTTGTATCCGGAAATCAGTGATGCCGAGATGACCTTGTTTCGCGAGTATTACGCCGATCACTACATTGCGGCAGAAACCGTACCTTCGCCGCTGTTCGAGGGTGTAGTCGAGTCGATGGCGTCTTTTCGCGAGCAGGGTTATCACCTGGCGGTGGCAACCGGCAAGAATCGTCGCGGACTGGATCGGGTGCTCAAAGCCAATGGCTGGGAAGATTACTTCGATATCACTCGCGCCGCCGACGAGACCGCGAGCAAGCCGCATCCGCTGATGCTGGAGCAGATTCTCGCGCATTGCGGTGTTCGGCCCGAGCAGGCGTTGATGGTGGGGGATTCGTCCTTCGATCTGCTGATGGCGCGCAATGCGGGCATGGCGTCTGTGGCGGTCAGTTATGGCGCGCAGTCCATTGAATCGCTGCAGCAGTTCGAGCCGCGCCTGTCGATCGACCGGTTTAGTGAATTGCATGCCTGGCTGGGGCAGCAGGCTTAATACGTTTTTGCTGGGGTACAGCGCATGACCGACGAATGGAAAGCACCGGCCAAGGCAAGTGCCGACGACGGTGACGAGAAAAGCTGGAAGCTGTTGGAGAAGACGTTGCTGGCCAGTGTGCAGGAGCAGCGTCGCTCGCGGCGTTGGGGGATTTTCTTCAAGCTGCTGACGTTTGTTTATCTGTTTGTTGCGCTGATCCTGTTTACTCCGTTGATGGACATGGAAAAGAGCGCCACCCGGGGTCCGAATTACACCGCGCTGATCGATGTCACCGGTGTGATCGCCGACAAGGAGCCTGCCAGCGCCGACAATATTGTGGGCAGTCTGCGAGCGGCCTTTGAAGACAAGAAGGTCAAGGGCGTGATCCTGCGGATCAACAGCCCGGGCGGCAGTCCGGTGCAGTCGGGTTACGTGTATGACGAGATCAAGCGTCTGCGTGGCCTGCATCCGGATACCAAGGTGTACGCAGTGATCTCTGATCTCGGCGCGTCCGGTGCCTATTACATCGCCAGTGCGGCGGATCAGATCTATGCCGACAAGGCCAGTCTGGTTGGCTCCATCGGTGTAACGGCGGCGGGTTACGGCTTTGTCGGCACCATGGACAAGCTGGGTGTCGAGCGTCGCACTTACACTTCGGGTGAGCACAAGTCGTTCCTGGATCCGTTCCAGCCGCAGAAGCCTGACGAAACCGCGTTCTGGCAGACCGTGCTGGACACCACGCACAAGCAGTTCATCAACAGCGTCAAGCAGGGTCGTGGCGATCGCCTGAAGGACAAGGAGCATCCAGAGCTGTACTCCGGGCTGGTCTGGTCCGGCGAGCAGGCGCTGCCGCTGGGGCTGATCGATGGTCTGGGTAACGCCAGTTCGGTGGCGCGTGATGTGATCGGCGAGAAAGAACTGGTGGACTTCACCGTTCAGGAATCGCCGTTTGATCGCTTCTCGAAGAAGCTCGGCGCCAGTGTGGCTGAGCAGTTGGCGATGTGGATGGGTTTCCACGGGCCCTCGTTGCGTTAATTCGTTTCAAGTCAAAAGATCGCAGCCTGCGGCAGCTCCTACAGAGATCGGTGTAGGAGTTGCCGCAGGCTGCGATCTTTTGCTTTAAGGGATCTGTACGCCTTCGGCCAGCAGCATGTCGATCAGGCGAATCAGCGGCAGGCCGATTAGGCTGGTGGCGTCAGGTCCTTCGGTGGACTGAAACAGGCTCACGCCCAAGCCTTCGGCCTTGAAGCTGCCGGCGCAGTCGTAGGGCTGCTCCAGGCGCAGGTAGCGCTCGATGCGCGCCTCGTCGAGTTGGCGCATGTGCACGGTGAACGGCACGCAGTCGACCTGACAGTGACCGGTCTGGCTGTTGAGCAGCGCCAGGCCGGTAAGGAATGTCACACTGGTGCCGCTGGCGGCCAGCAGCTGCTCGCGGGCCTTGTCGAAGGTATGTGGTTTGCCGATGATGCGCTCGCCGAGCACGGCAACCTGGTCCGAGCCGATAATCAGATGAGCCGGGTGGCTGGTGGCCAGTGCCCGGGCTTTCTGTTCGGCGAGGCGCTTGACCAGTTCGATGGCTGACTCACCCGGTTGGTGGCTTTCGTCGATATCCGGCGAGCTGCAGACGAACGGCAGGTGCAGGCGGGCGAGCAATTCCCGACGATAAGTCGAGCTGGAAGCAAGTAATAAAGGCAGCATTGGCGTCTCCTGAGGCAGGTGCGAATTCTAGCGGAGGCACGCAAGTGACGGACAGGGCACAATTTCCTTTGACATGGGTGGGGGCATCCCTATAATGCTGCGCCTATGTTGAATGACCCGATTCCACCTCACGTTGACCCGCGCAAATTGGCTGACCGTGGCACCACCCTTCAAGGTGAACTGCTGCTGGCCGATTTGAAGAGACTCTGCGACCCGCTTTCCGACGATGTCGGTACGGTGCAGGCCAAATTCGTTTTTGAACGAGATGAACGTAAATCTGTGGTGATCCACAGCTTTATCGACACCGAAGTCAAAATGGTTTGCCAGCGTTGTCTTGAGCTGGTCACCCTGCCGATCCACAGCGAATGCAGTTACGCTGTAGTGAAGGAGGGTGCGAATACCCAGTCGTTACCGAAAGGTTATGACGTGCTGGAACTGGGCGAAGATCCATTGGATCTGCAGTCACTGATCGAGGAGGAGCTTCTGCTCGCCTTGCCCATTGTGCCTGCTCATCATCCGGAAGAATGCCAGCAGCCGGCGGGAGCAGATGAACCCGAACCGAGCGAGGACGAGGTAACGCGGTCCAACCCGTTCAGTGTATTGGCGCAGTTAAAGCGTGACCCAAACGTTTAGGAGTTAATCAATTATGGCTGTTCAGCAGAACAAAAAATCCCGCTCTGCCCGTGACATGCGCCGTTCGCACGACGCTCTCGAGGCTAGCACCCTGTCTGTAGAAAAAACCACTGGTGAAGTTCACCTGCGTCACCACGTATCGCCAGAAGGCGTATACCGTGGCCGTAAAGTGATCGACAAGGGCGCTGACGAGTAATCACTTGTCCGCTCAAGTCATCGCGATTGACGCAATGGGCGGGGACTTCGGTCCCCGCAGCATTGTTCAGGCCAGCCTTGCTTGCCTTTCTGCTACGCCCTCGCTGCACCTGACCCTCGTCGGTCAACCCTCCCTTCTTGAAGAATTGATCAACGGCCAGTCGGCTGCCGATCGTGCGCGCCTGACGATTGTCCCGGCGTCTGAAGTCATCACCATGGACGAAAAGCCGACCCAGGCCTTGCGTGGCAAGCCGGATTCGTCGATGCGTGTCGCCCTTGAACTGGTGCGTGACGGCAAGGCTCAGGCCTGTGTCAGTGCCGGCAATACCGGTGCGCTGATGGCGCTGTCGCGATTCGTGCTCAAGACGTTGCCGGGCATTGATCGGCCGGCGATGGTGGCGGCGATCCCGACGCAGAAGGGCTATTGCCAGTTGCTCGACCTGGGCGCCAACGTCGATTGCAGTGCCGAGCATCTGTTGCAGTTCGCGGTGATGGGGTCGGTGGCCGCACAGACGCTGGGCATCGCCCGGCCACGGGTGGCGTTGCTCAATATCGGCACTGAAGACATCAAGGGTAATCAGCAGGTCAAGCTGGCGGCGACCTTGCTGCAGGCGGCGCGCGGTATCAACTACATCGGCTTCGTCGAAGGCGATGGTCTGTATCGCGGCGAAGCGGACGTGGTGGTGTGTGACGGTTTTGTCGGCAATATCCTGCTCAAGTCCAGCGAAGGTCTGGCGACGATGATCGCGGCGCGCATCGAGGCCTTGTTCAAGAAAAACCTTGCGTCCCGTGCTGTGGGGGCGTTGGCGTTGCCATTGATGAAGCGTTTGCAGGCTGATCTGGCGCCGGCGCGACATAACGGCGCAAGCTTTCTCGGTTTGCAGGGTATTGTCGTGAAAAGTCACGGTTCGGCCGGGGTTCAGGGCTTTCAGAGTGCGATTCAGCGTGCGCTGATCGAGATTCAGGAGAATCTGCCCGAGCGTCTCCACGGTCGTCTGGAGGATTTGTTGTCTTAGGCGTTTTCGTCGGACAATGCTTAAATGTGACCGCCCGGTTCAAAGGGCCATCCAACTGTCAGTTTCTTGCGTCCCCTGGTGGGGCGTCATTTTTCGACGACAAGATCATTAGGGGCTTGTTACATGTCTGCTTCCCTCGCATTCGTCTTTCCAGGACAGGGTTCGCAGTCCCTCGGCATGCTGGCCGAGCTGGGCGCGGAACATCCGCTGATCCTCGAAACATTCAAAGAAGCCTCTGAGGCTCTGGGCTATGACCTGTGGGCGCTGACACAGCAGGGCCCGGAAGAGCTGCTCAATCAAACCGATAAAACCCAACCGGCCATTCTGACCGCTTCGATCGCCCTGTGGCGTCTGTGGCTGGATGAAGGCGGCGCGCGTCCGGCATTCGTTGCCGGTCACAGCCTGGGTGAATACAGCGCACTGGTTGCTGCTGGCAGCCTGAGCCTGGCTGACGCGGTGAAGCTCGTCGAGCGCCGTGGGCAGCTGATGCAGGAAGCCGTTCCGGCCGGGCAGGGCGGCATGGCTGCGATCCTCGGTCTGGAAGACGCTGATGTGCTGGCAGCCTGTGCTGAAGCGGCGCAGGGCGAAGTGGTCAGCGCCGTCAACTTCAACTCGCCAGGCCAGGTGGTCATTGCCGGTGCCAAGGCTGCCGTCGAGCGCGCCATCGAAGGCTGCAAGGCCCGTGGTGCCAAGCGCGCCATGCCGTTGCCGGTGAGCGTGCCGTCGCACTGCGAGCTGATGCGTCCGGCTGCCGAGCGCTTTGCCGAATCCATCGCCGCCATCAACTGGCAGGCGCCGCAGATCCCGGTGGTACAGAACGTCAGCGCGCAAGTGCCGGCCGATCTGGAAACCCTCAAGCGTGACCTGCTCGAACAACTGTACAAGCCAGTTCGCTGGGTTGAATCGGTCCAGACCCTCGCTGCCAAAGGCGCGACCAGTCTGGTCGAATGCGGCCCGGGCAAGGTGCTGGCCGGTCTGAACAAACGTTGCGCCGAAGGCGTTTCGACTTCCAACCTCAATACCCCAGACGCTTTCGCTGCCGCCCGTGCAGCGCTGGCCTGAATCAGGAGAAACTTGCATGAGTCTGCAAGGTAAAGTTGCACTGGTCACCGGTGCAAGCCGTGGCATCGGCCAGGCTATCGCCCTGGAGCTGGGTCGTCAGGGCGCCATCGTTATCGGCACCGCGACTTCCGCCAAAGGCGCCGAGGCAATTGCCGCTACGCTGAAAGAGCACGGGATTCAGGGTACTGGTCTGGAACTGAACGTTACCAGCGACGAATCGGTCAGCGCAGTGCTGGCGAGCATTCAGGAGCAGTTCGGTGCACCGGCGATCCTGGTCAATAATGCCGGTATCACCCGCGATAACCTGATGATGCGCATGAAAGACGATGAATGGTACGACGTGATCGATACCAATCTGAACAGTCTGTATCGCCTGTCCAAGGGCGTTTTGCGTGGCATGACCAAGGCGCGCTGGGGTCGAATTATCAGTATTGGCTCGGTGGTGGGTGCCATGGGCAACGCAGGCCAAGTAAACTATGCAGCCGCCAAGGCCGGTCTGGAAGGTTTCAGCCGTGCGATGGCGCGTGAAGTCGGTTCGCGTTCGATTACGGTCAACTCGGTAACCCCAGGGTTCATCGACACCGATATGACCCGCGAACTGCCTGAAGCACAGCGTGAAGCCTTGCAGACGCAGATTCCGCTGGGTCGTCTGGGACAAGCTCAAGAGATCGCCTCCGTGGTCGCTTTTCTTGCATCCGACGGTGCGGCATACGTCACTGGGGCTACAATCCCGGTGAACGGTGGGATGTACATGTAAGTAAAATGTGACGGATTGCTTCAAAAAAATGTCATACGAGCTGTCTAAAATCCGTTATAAAGCTGCAATCTATTTATAGACAGAGGGTCGCAGGGTTCGAGGAGTGAAGCTTTCAGTTGAAAAGCTGAAAAGTCTTTCTATACACTTACCCACCGGCCAGCTGCCTGAATTTGTCCATTAGGAGTGAAAACAAGGTATGAGCACCATCGAAGAGCGCGTCAAGAAAATCGTTGCCGAGCAACTGGGTGTTAAAGAAGAAGAAGTGGTCAACACTGCTTCCTTCGTTGAAGACCTGGGTGCCGACTCCCTTGACACCGTTGAGCTGGTGATGGCTCTGGAAGAGGAATTCGAGACCGAAATCCCTGACGAAGAAGCTGAGAAGATCACTACTGTACAAGCTGCAATCGACTACGTTACTAGCCACCAGGCGTAATAGTTTGTAATCGTTGTCTGCTGTCATGGAAAAACCGCACTGCCATCATGGCGTGCGGTTTTTTCTTTAGGCCTGATGCAAAGTCGTCATTTGAAAAAGGAGAGTGCTGTGTCGCGTAGACGCGTCGTAGTCACCGGTATGGGTATGTTGTCGCCACTGGGCACGGATGTGCCGAGCAGTTGGCAGGGCATTCTGGCTGGCCGAAGTGGCATTGGTCTGATCGAACACACCGACCTTTCTGCCTATTCCACCCGTTTTGGCGGCTCGGTAAAGGGCTTCAATGTCGAGGAATACCTGTCGGTCAAGGAAGCACGCAAGCTCGACCTGTTCATTCAGTACGGTCTGGCGGCGGGTTTTCAGGCTGTTCGCAACGCAGGTCTGGAAGTCACCGATGCCAACCGTGAGCGCATTGGCGTGGCCATGGGTTCGGGGATCGGCGGTCTGACCAACATCGAAGAAACCAGCCGTACTCTGCATGAGACGGGCCCGCGTCGAATCTCGCCATTCTTCGTGCCAGGCTCGATCATCAATATGATTTCCGGTTTTCTGTCCATCCACCTGGGTGCACAGGGACCGAACTACGCCATTGCCACGGCCTGTACCACCGGTACGCACTGCATTGGCATGGCGGCACGCAACATCATGTACGACGAAGCCGACGTGATGATCGCCGGCGGTGCTGAAATGGCCGCGTGCGGCCTGGGCATGGGCGGCTTCGGCGCGTCCCGTGCGCTGTCGACCCGCAACGACGAGCCAGCCCGCGCCAGTCGTCCCTGGGACAAGGGCCGTGATGGCTTCGTGCTGTCCGACGGTGCCGGTGCCCTGGTACTCGAAGAGCTCGAGCACGCCAAGGCTCGCGGCGCGACCATCTATGCCGAGTTGATCGGCTTCGGCACCAGCGGCGATGCGTTCCACATGACTTCGCCACCTGCCGATGGCGCCGGTGCAGCTCGCTGCATCACCAATACCCTGCGCGATGCGAAAATCAACATCGACCAGGTGCAGTACATCAACGCCCACGGCACCTCGACGCCGGCCGGTGACCTCGCCGAAGCCAACGCGATCAAGACCGTGTTCGGTGATCACGCCTACAACCTGGCGATCAGCTCCACCAAGTCCATGACCGGCCACCTGTTGGGTGCGGCGGGCGCGGTCGAGGCGATCTTCAGCGTACTGGCGATCAACAGCCAGGTGGCACCGCCGACCATCAACCTCGATGAGCCGGACGAAGGCTGCGATCTCGATTTCGTGCCGCACACGGCGCGCAACATGGATATCGACGTCGTACTGTCCAACTCCTTCGGGTTTGGCGGCACCAACGGTACGTTGGCGTTCCGCCGGTTCGCCGGCTGATGGACAGCTGGGTCGACGGTCAGCCGGCTGACGCTCTGTCGCTGAAAGATCGCGGCCTGGCCTACGGCGATGGTCTGTTCGAGACCATTGCCGTGCACGGCGGCCAGCCCGTGTTGCTGGATCGTCATCTGACGCGTTTGGCCGAGGGCTGTGCGCGCCTGGCCATCACGGCCGACATCGAACGGGTTCGCAGCGAATTGCTGGCGTATGCCGCGGCAATGGGCGAGGGTGTGCTCAAGCTCATTCTCACCCGGGGCGACGGTTTACGTGGCTACGCGCCGGATCCTGCGGCGCAGGGCCGGCGCATTCTGCAAGGCAATCCTGCGGCGGCGTATCCTGTGGCGCATGGCGAGCAAGGCGTGCGCCTGTTTCCCTGCGTCACACGACTGTCCATCCAGCCCTTGCTGGCCGGGCTCAAGCATCTGAATCGTCTGGAGCAAGTGCTCGCCCGTGCCGAGTGGCGTGACAACGAGCATGCCGAAGGCTTGATGCTCGATCAGGCCGGGCGCGTCATCGAAGGCGTGTTCAGCAATGTGTTCCTGGCGCGCGACGGGGTACTGATCACCCCGGATCTGAAGCGCTGCGGCGTGGCCGGTGTGATGCGTGCCGAAATATTGTTTCAGGCCGAGTCATTGGCCATCCCCACTCAAATCACCGACATCAGCCTCGAACAGCTGCAATGGGCTGATGAAGTCTTTATTTGCAACAGCGTGTATGGCGTCTGGCCGGTACGTGCCTACGCTGCACTGAGCTGGCCGGTTGGCCCGCTCACCCGTAAACTGCAAACCATTGCCCGCGCGCTACTGGATGCCTGATTCGTGAGACGTAAACTCTTGCTGCTGCTGCTGGAAACCGGACTGGTTCTGGCAGGGCTGCTGATGGGCGCCAGCGCCTGGAAAATTCATTCGGCGCTGGAACAGCCCCTGAACATCACGCAGGAAGAACTGCTGGATGTGCCGAAAGGCTCGACGCCTACCCGTACCTTCCTTGAACTCGAAACCGATGGGGTTATCAAGGATGCCTTCTGGTTGCGCATCTATTGGCGCTTCAATCTGGCCGGCACGCCGATCCATACCGGCGAATACCGCATGCAGCCGGGCATGACCGTCAACGGTCTGATCGACCTGTGGAAACGAGGCGAAGTGGTGCAGTACAGCCTGACGCTGGTCGAAGGCTGGAACTTCCATCAGGTCCGCGCCGCACTGGCGAAAGATGACAAGATCGAGCAGACCCTCAAGGGCTTGAGCGACAGCGAAGTGATGGAGAAAATCGGCCATCGCGGACTGTTCCCGGAAGGGCGATTCTTTCCCGATACCTACCGCTTCGTGCGTGGCGTCTCCGACGTCGAGTTGCTGAAGAAAGCCTTCGATCGCCTCGATGAGGTGCTGGCCAAAGAGTGGGAAAACCGCTCGGCCGACGCGCCGTACAGTGAGCCTTATCAGGCGCTGATCATGGCTTCGCTGGTGGAGAAGGAAACCGGCGTGCCACAGGAGCGCGGGCAGATTGCCGGCGTGTTCGTGCGCCGCATGGCGCTGGGCATGCAGTTGCAGACCGACCCGACCGTGATCTACGGCCTGGGTGATCGCTACACCGGCAAGTTGACCCGCGCGCATCTCAAAGAGCCGACGCCGTACAACACCTATGTGATTCCGGGATTGCCGCCAACGCCGATTGCCATGGTCGGCCGCGAGGCGATTCATGCCGCGCTCAATCCCGTGGAAGGCAACAGCCTGTATTTTGTCGCCCGTGGCGACGGTAGCCATGTGTTCTCCGATGACCTGGAGGCGCACAACAGTGCGGTGCGTGAGTTCCAGCTCAAGCGCCGTGCCGATTACCGCTCCAGCCCGGCCCCGGCGAATGCGCCGGCCGCTCCGGTCACTGACGAGGCGATCCCCGCAGCATCCCCGGATACCGCTCCTGAGGCACTGCCGCAGGTTCCAGCTCAGGACCCTGCGCCGGTCCCGGCACCTGCTGCCGAGCCTGGGCCGTCGGCACCGCAAAACGCGCAATGACTTTGATTAAGGACTGCCTGTGACTGGCTTGTTTATTACCCTGGAAGGCCCGGAAGGCGCCGGCAAGAGCACCAACCGCGAGTACCTCGCCGAGCGTCTGCGCGCGGAAGGTATCGAAGTGGTGCTGACCCGTGAACCCGGCGGCACGCCGCTGGCCGAACGCATTCGCGATGTGCTGCTGGCCCCCGCCGACGAAGTCATGAACCCCGACACCGAGCTGTTGCTGGTGTTCGCCGCCCGCGCCCAGCATCTGGCCGAGGTCATTCGCCCGGCACTGGCCCGTGGCGCCGTGGTGCTGTGCGATCGTTTCACCGACTCGACGTACGCCTATCAGGGCGGCGGTCGCGGTTTGTCGCTGGAGCGCATCGCCGCGCTGGAGACTTTCGTTCAAGGCGATCTGCGCCCGGACCTGACGCTGATTTTCGATCTGCCGGTGGAAATCGGCCTGGCCCGCGCCAGCGCTCGCGGACGACTGGATCGCTTCGAGCTGGAAGGCCGGGCGTTCTTCGAAGCGGTGCGCGGTGCGTTTCTCAAGCGTGCTGAAGCCGAGCCTGCACGTTATGTGCGGATCGACGCCGGCCAGCCACTGGTCGACGTTCAGCGTTCGCTGGATACATTGCTGCCGCGTTTGCTGGAGTTGACCCGTGGCTGAGGCCTATCCATGGCAGGACAGCCTCTGGCAGCAACTGGCCGGCCGTAGTCAGCACGCTCACGCGTATTTGCTGCACGGCCCGGTCGGGATCGGCAAGCGTGCGCTGGCCGAGCGGTTGATGGCCAGCCTGTTGTGTCAGCGCCCGACGCCCGAGGCGTGCGGCGAGTGCAAATCCTGTCTGCTGCTCAAGGCCGGCAGCCATCCGGACAACTACATTCTTGAGCCGGAAGAAGCGGACAAGGCGATCAAGGTCGATCAGGTGCGCGATCTGGTCAGTTTCGTGGTGCAGACCGCGCAACTGGGCGGGCGCAAGGTGGTGTTGATCGAGCCGGTGGAATCGATGAACATCAACGCCGCCAACGCCTTGCTCAAGAGCCTCGAAGAGCCTTCCGGCGATACCGTGCTGTTGCTGGTCAGCCACCAGCCGAGCCGTTTGCTGCCGACGATCAAGAGCCGCTGCGTGCAGCAGGCGTGTCCACTGCCGGGTGAGGCCATGAGCCTGCAATGGCTGGCACAGGCGCTGTCGGAGTGTTCCGAAGAAGAGCGCGTCGAATTGCTGACGCTGGCGGCCGGTTCGCCACTGGCGGCGGTCAGCCTGCAGTCCCAGGGCGTGCGCGAACAGCGCGCGCAGGTGGTCGAAGGGGTGAAGAAGCTGCTCAAGCAACAGCAGTCGCCGACGCAACTGGCCGAAGAATGGAAAAACATTCCGATGCTGCGCCTGTTCGACTGGTTCTGCGACTGGTCGAGCCTGATCCTGCGTTATCAATTGACCCAGGATGAAAACGGTCTCGGTCTGAACGACATGCGCAAAGTGGTGCAATACCTGGCGCAGAAGAGCGCGCAGGGCAAGGTCCTCGACATTCAGGACTGGATTCTCGCTCAGCGGCAGAAAGTCCTGAGCAAAGCCAACCTCAATCCGGCCTTGCTGCTGGAGGCGTTGTTGGTGCAATGGGTGAGTTTGCCGGGCCAACGGTAATTGCCCCCGAAACGACTGTGTGCGCCTAGACTCTGAACATCAGCAGTGGAGGTCAACATGAATGAACCCATGAGCCCGGGGCCGCGCAACGGCATCCTGTCCCTGACCATCAAGGACAAGTCGGTGCTGTACGCGGCCTATATGCCATTCATCAAGAACGGCGGCCTGTTCATCCCGACCAACAAGAGCTACAAGTTGGGCGACGAGGTGTTCATGCTGCTGAACCTGATGGACGAGGCGGAGAAGATTCCGGTGGCCGGCAAGGTCGCCTGGATCACCCCCAAAGGCGCGCAGGGCAATCGTGCCGCCGGTGTCGGCGTGCAATTCAATGAAGGCGACAACACCGCCCGCAGTCGCATCGAAACCCATCTGGTCGGAGCCCTGAAGTCCGACCGTCCCACTCATACGATGTAAGTTGCAGTCCTTTTATGCTCGTAGATTCTCATTGTCACCTTGATCGCCTTGACCTCGCCGCCCATGACGGCTCGCTGGATGCTGCACTCGATGCCGCCCGGCAACGCGGGGTAGGGCACTTCCTGTGCATCGGCGTCAGTGCCGACAACGCCGCCGACGTCAAAGCCCTCGCCGAGCGTTATGCCGACGTCGATTGCTCGGTCGGTGTGCATCCGCTGGATGTGCAGCCGGGCGCCGCGCCTGCGCTGGACTGGTTGCTGCACGAGCTCAATCACCCGAAAGTGGTGGCGATCGGTGAAACCGGTCTGGATTACCACTACGAGCCGGAGGCCGCCGAGCTGCAGCAGGCGTCGTTCCGTCTGCACCTGCAAGCCGCTCAGCAGACCGGCAAACCGGTGATCATCCATACCCGTGGCGCCCGCGCCGACACCCTTGAATTGTTGCGCGAGGCTGCGCTGCCCCAGGCCGGTGTGCTGCATTGCTTCACCGAAGACTGGGACATGGCCAAAGCCGCGCTGGACATGGGTTATTACATTTCTCTGTCGGGTATCGTCACCTTCCGCAATGCCGACGCCCTGCGCGATGTGGCGAGCAAAGTGCCGGCCGACCGGCTGCTGGTGGAGACCGACTCGCCGTACCTGGCGCCGATCCCTTATCGCGGCAAGCCGAACCTGCCGCAATATGTGCGTGAAGTGGCGGAGTTCCTGGCGATGCTGCGGGGTGAGAACTACGAGCGGTTTGCCGAGCAGACCACGGAAAACTTCAAGCGTCTGTTCCCGTTGGCCCATGTAAAAACCTGACCTTGTAGGAGCTGCCGCAGGCTGCGATCTTTTGATGTTGTTTTTCTAAGCATCAAAATCAAAGGATCGCAGCCTGTGGCAGCTCCTACAGGTGTGTGGTGCGCAAAAGGACAGCGAGCGCCGATCAAATCGCAGGCAAAAAAAACCCGGGTTCTGGGGGGTGAATCCGGGTTAAGACCATTAGGAGTAAAACAAAGGCACGCGGTCCCTTGGTACCTTTATCGGCGCGACACTTGGGGGAGATGCCGCCCGACAGTTCAAGTATTGATCAGTCTGGCGTTCAGTCCAGTTGAGCGGTCGGGGTTTTTAAACAAATTTGGAATACGTGCGCTTCAGTTGAGTTCTCATTACACTCCCAGCGTTCGCAAAATGAACAAGAAACACAGATATGGTCGGATGATCCGTGCATTTTTGTGCAAGTTAGGCATAATACGCGGCTTCGAATTTTGACCCCTACAGACCTTTTCTTATGCACAAAGAACCTCGTAAGGTCCGTGAGTTTCGTCGCCGCGAGCAAGAAATTCTCGATACCGCGCTCAAGCTGTTCCTCGAACAAGGTGAAGACAGTGTCACCGTCGAGATGATTGCTGATGCCGTGGGTATCGGCAAAGGCACGATCTACAAGCACTTCAAATCCAAGGCCGAGATCTATCTGCGGCTGATGCTCGATTACGAGCGCGATTTGAACGAGCTGCTGCATTCGGCCGATGTCGACAAGGACAAGGAAGCGCTGTCCCGTGCCTACTTCGAATTCCGCATGCGTGACCCGCAGCGCTATCGCCTGTTCGACCGTCTCGAAGAGAAGGTTGTTAAAGGCAATCAGGTGCCGGAAATGGTCGAGGAGCTGCACAAGATCCGTGCTTCGAACTTCGAACGCCTGACCTTGCTCATCAAGGGCCGGATCAGCGAGGGCAAGCTCGAAGACGTGCCGCCGTACTTCCACTACTGCGCGTCCTGGGCGCTGGTACACGGCGCGGTGGCGCTGTATCACTCGCCGTTCTGGAGCAATGTGCTGGAAGATCAGGAAGGTTTCTTCCAGTTCCTGATGGACATCGGCGTGCGCATGGGCAACAAGCGCAAGCGTGATCCGGAAACTCCGAGCAGCTGAATCATTCAGCGGCCTTATTGCGCCATGATTTCGCTACATGACGCAGTACCGCAGGAATATACTCAGGCATAGGGCTTGCTAAAACTTGATTTGTAAGTCAAGTTTTAGTGGCTCGAAATTCTATCGCCGGAGTGATCATGATCGTTGACCGTCAAGGCAGGCGTTTTCGCAATTTGCGCATCAGCCTGACTTCAGCCTGCAATTACGCCTGTACCTACTGCGTGCCCAACGGCAAGCGGCTGGTGGCTGCGCAGGATGAACTGTCGGCCGAAGCCATGGCACGCGGCGTGGCTTATCTGATCGAAGCCGCCGGCATCGAGCGCCTGCGCATCACCGGCGGTGAGCCGCTGGTTAGCCCCAAACTCGAATCGTTCATGAGCGCTGTCGGCAAGATGGGCCTGGACGACATCAGCCTGACCACCAACGGTCAACTCCTGGCGAAAAAACTGCCGCTGCTGGTGGACGCCGGTCTGCGCCGGATCAACGTGTCCCTCGATACCCTCGACGCCGGTGCGTTCCGCAGCATCGCCCGCGGCGGCGATCTGGCGACCGTGCTCGATGGCATGGACCAGGCGAAAGCGGCGGGGCTGAAGATCAAGGTCAACATGGTGCCGTTGCGTGGGCAGAACCTGGATCAGGTAATGCCGCTGCTCGATTACTGCCTGGAGCGTGGTTATGAGCTGCGCTTCATCGAGCTGATGCGCATGGGCCACCTCGCCACCGACTCCAACGCCTTCCTGCAACAGTTCGTCAGCCTGCAGCAACTGCTGAGCCTGATCGGCGAGCGCTACGAGTACGCCCAGGCCGATGCGCCGGTGGACGCCACGGCCGTGCGTTATGCGATTCCGGGCCTCGGTCACTTCGGCGTGATCGCCAACGAAAGCGTGCCGTTCTGCAGAACCTGCTCGCGCCTGCGCCTGTCGTCGACCGGTTGGCTGCATGGTTGCCTGTCGTCGAGCAACCGCCACTATGTCGGCGATCTGCTCGACAAGCCGCGCCATCAAGCGCTACCGGCGTTGCAGCGCTTGCTGGTCAAGGCCTTGGGTGACAAACAGGAAGTGGCGTTCTCCGGTGGCGCGACGATCATGAAGATTATCGGCGGCTGATACCTCTTTTTCGCGAGCAGGCTCGCTCCCACATGGTTTTTCGCAATCCTGTGGGAGCGAGCCTGCTCGCGAAAGCAATCCATCATTCGACAAAGATCCTGAGCTGGCGCAAAAGCTGCATTCAACGGCCATTCGCCGGTTTTCCGTCACCGGCTTCTGGAGGATGAGGATGCGTAGCCTGGTTTTGCTGCTGGCCGTTTTGGCGCTTGGCGGCTGTATGACTGTCAGCGATATGGCCGAAGGCACTCGCGATCAGATGAGCGACGCGGGGCTGCTGGATCACAGTGACAGCCGCCGGGTGAACAACTTCCGCATTCAGCCGGACTCGTTCATCTACATCGCTCAGGGCGCATTTGCGCCGCCGGGTGGTTCCTACCCACGGCCGAACGTGGTCGCCGAAGAAGCCTTCAAGGGGTTTGTCGAATACTTCCCGATGGTCCGCCGTGCCCGTGCCCCGGAAGGCCTTGATCAAGCCATGGGCGAAGCCCGCGATGCCGGCGCTCACTACCTGCTGTACACGCGTTTCGCCAAGGCTGACGACCGTATCGGCAACTCCGACGAGTGGCTCGATCAGGAAGCCGTGGATCGTTTGGGCATCGACGGCGGCGTGATTCAGATCATGTTGATCGAGACCAGCACCCAGTATTTGATTGATACTGCACGGATCAAGAGTCGTGGCGGTTTACTGACGTTCCACGACAACAAGCCTGAAGACCTGATCGGCCCGCCACTGGCGCAATACGCGCGCAGCCTGCTGGGAGTCGGCGACCAATAAACCAAGGAGTACGCCATGAGTGGCCCGCAAAAAGCCAATGACCTGTTGGGACAGATCCCCAAAACCAAAGGCCTGCCGCCGGTGCACTTGTGGAACCCGGACTTCTGCGGCGATATCGACATGCGCATCGCCCGCGACGGCACCTGGTATTACCTGGGCACGCCGATCGGGCGCAAGCCGATGGTCAAGCTGTTCTCCACCATCATCCGCCGCGACGGCGATGATTACTTCCTGATTACCCCGGTCGAAAAGGTCGGGATCAAGGTCGACGACGCGCCGTTTGTGGCGATTGCCGTGGAAGTCGAAGGCGAGGGCGAGACGCAGGTGCTGCGTTTCACCACCAATGTCGAGGAGACGGCCGAGGCCGGGCCGGAACATCCGATCCGCGTCGAGATCGACCCGACGACCCAGGAGCCCGCGCCTTATGTGCACGTGCGCACCAACCTCGAAGCGCTGATTCACCGCAACGTGTTCTACCAACTGGTGGAACTGGCGGTCAGCCGCGAAATCGATGGGCAGCGCTGGCTGGGTGTGTGGAGTGGTGGGGAGTTCTTTCGCATCGGCCTCGAACCCTGATCCAAAACAAAAAACTGCAGGAGTGAGGCTGCTCGTGATCACGATGGTTCAGTAGCATTAATGTCGACTGACACACCGCTATCGCGAGCAGGCTCGCTCCTGCATTGATTTTGTGTTGACTGTTAATCATATGATCATTAGCGTGAACACCCATCGCGAACCGCTTTGAGGTCTTCATGTCCAGCAGCTTTCATGCGTCAACGGTCGATTGGCTGGGCAGCTGGATTGCTGCCGGGCAGGTCAAGCCGGGGCAGGCGATCAAGGTCGAGGCGGATCTGGGCCAGCAGCTCGGCGTCAGCCGTACCGTGATCCGCGAAGCGATCAAGACCCTCGTCGCCAAAGGCATGCTCGAAGTCGGGCCGAAAGTCGGTACCCGGGTGTTGCCAGTGCGGCGCTGGAATCTGTTCGATCCGCAAGTCGTGGGCTGGCTGTCGCGCAACGGTCTGCCGGAAAACTTCGTCGACGACCTGCTCGACCTGCGGCGTACCATCGAACCGATGGCCGTGCGCTGGGCCTGCGAACGCGCCAGCCTGGAGCAGATCGAGGCCGTGCAGCTGGCCTACAACGCGCTGGAGCGGGCCGTCGACAGCGGCATCGATTACAACCGCGCCGACCAGACCTTCCACGAATGCATTCTGGCGGCCAGCCACAATCAGTTCATCGAGCAAATGGTCCCGGCCCTCGGTGCCTTGCTCGCGGTGTCGTTTGAAGTCTCCGCCGCCGACCCCGACGAATTGCGCCGCACCTTGCCGATTCACAAAGACATGGCCGACGCCATCGCTGCCCGGGATGCTGCGCGTGGGGTGTGGGCGTGCGTGACCCTGATCGACAATGCCGACCTGGCAATCAAACGCTTTTACCCGCAGGTGATGGCCGACAAGAAAGCCAGCTGACAACACAGATCCCCCTGTAGGCGTGAGCCTGCTCGCGATGGCGTCGTACCGGAAAAAGCAACGCTGACTGAACCACCGCCATCGCGAGCAAGCTCACGCCTACAGTTAAAACAACAACATGAAGGATTCAACATGACGTGGACCGCCGTAACCCAACACCGCGCCAAACTCGGTGAAGGCCCTTTCTGGGACGCCCCCACCCAAGCGCTGTATTGGGTCGATATCGCCGGCAGACAGGCGCTGCGGCTGATCGGCAACAACGTGCAGATCTGGCAGATGCCCGAGCACGTTTCCGCGTTCATTCCGTGCGCCAGTGGCGATGCACTGGTGACCCTGAGCAGCGGCGTCTATCGACTGAACCTCGATTCCCCGGGCCTTGAGCCACGTTTGAAGTTGTTCTGCATCGCCGACCCGCAACCGGGCAATCGACCCAACGAAGCACGCTGCGACGCCCAAGGGCGACTGTGGCTCGGCACCATGCAAAACAACATCGGCGACAACGGCGAAGACCTGCCGATCGTGCGCCGTTCCGGTGGCTTGTTCCGCGTTGATCCAGACCAGCGCGTCACACCCTTGCTGCGCGGCCTGGGGATTCCCAATACGCTGTTGTGGAGTGATGACGGCACCACGGTCCTGTTCGGCGACAGTCTCGACGACACGCTGTATCGCTATTTTATTCACGCCGACGGCAACCTTGATGTGGCCAGCCCCTGGTATGGCCCTGATCAGAACGGCGGGCCTGATGGTTCGGCGATGGACGCCGAAGGTTATGTGTGGAACGCCCGTTGGGACGGCAGTTGCCTGCTGCGTCTGACACCGGACGGCAAGGTCGAGCGCAAGATCGATCTGCCAGTCAGCCGCCCGACCAGTTGCGTGTTCGGCGGTGACGATTTGAAAACCCTGTACATCACCAGCGCGCAGAGTCCGCACCACCATCCACTGGATGGTGCGGTGCTGTCGATGCGGGTCGATGTGCCGGGCAAGCTCTGCACTCGGTTTGCGGGTTGAATCCCAAAATATGGGATGCAAAATTATATATTGAGATTATTTGGCGGTCGGGTTTATAGTCGGCTCCAGCAGTAACACGCACTCACACTTAAAAAGAACAAAACAGGTGAAGTGATGCAGCGAATCTCTATCGCACTCCCCAGCGGAGTCAGCGTCTCGCAACGGCCCGGCGTCGCTCGCCGTGCCTGCCTGTTTTGCTTTCACAGTCTTCCAGACCGGACATCGTCAGATGCCCGGTTTTTTTGTGCTTACGAACAGGAGTCCTGACCCATGGCTGAACCTCTTTCCTTGCCGCCGGTGCCCGCACCGCCGAAGGGCGAGCGTCTGAAAAACAAAGTCGTGCTGCTGACCGGCGCCGCCCAGGGCATCGGCGAGGCCATCGTCGCCTCCTTCGCCTCGCAGCAGGCCAAATTGGTGATCAGCGATATTCAGGCGGAGAAAGTCGAGAAGGTCGCCGCCCACTGGCGCGAGCAGGGCGCCGACGTACAGGCGATCAAGGCCGACGTGTCGCGTCAACAAGACCTGCACGCCATGGCCAAACTGGCGATCGAGTTGCACGGGCGGATCGACGTGCTGGTCAACTGCGCGGGGGTCAACGTGTTCCGCGACCCGCTGCAAATGACCGAAGAAGATTGGCGCCGCTGCTTCGCCATCGACCTGGACGGCGCCTGGTATGGCTGCAAAGCCGTGCTGCCGCAGATGATCGAGCAAGGTATCGGCAGCATCATCAACATCGCCTCGACCCATTCCAGCCACATCATTCCCGGCTGCTTCCCGTATCCGGTGGCCAAACACGGCCTGCTCGGACTGACCCGGGCGCTGGGCATCGAGTACGCGCCCAAGGGCATTCGGGTCAACGCCATCGCTCCGGGCTACATCGAGACGCAGCTGAACGTCGATTACTGGAACGGCTTTGCCGACCCGCACGCCGAGCGCCAGCGCGCGTTTGACCTGCACCCGCCAAAACGCATCGGCCAGCCGATCGAAGTGGCGATGACCGCAGTGTTCCTGGCCAGTGATGAAGCGCCGTTCATCAACGCCTCGTGCATCACCATCGATGGTGGCCGCTCGGTGATGTACCACGACTGAGCAGATGAGATTTGCGGTGGATGAATTCGCCTGAAATCCAATCATCATACGATATGACTATTTTTGCTCCAGATCGCAGGACCACGCTTCAACGCTTTTCAAATAACGCTCAAGAAAAATAACAAGGAGTCAGCTTATGAAACGTCGTTTCGGGATTCGTACCCTGTGCAGTGCCGCGCTGGCGGTCACCGCGTTCAGTCTGAGCAGCTCGCTGCTGGCTGCCGACACCGTGAAAATCGGTTTTCTGGTCAAACAGGCTGAAGAGCCGTGGTTCCAGACCGAGTGGGCTTTCGCTGAAAAAGCCGCCAAGGACAAAGGCTTCGAACTGATCAAGATCGCCGTGCCGGACGGGGAGAAAACCCTCTCGGCCATCGACAGCCTCGCCGCCAACGGTGCCAAGGGCTTCGTGATCTGCCCGCCAGACGTGTCCCTCGGCCCGGCCATCATGGCCAAGGCCAAACTCAATGACCTCAAAGTGATTGCCGTGGACGACCGCTTCGTCGACGCCAACGGCAAGTTCATGGAAGACGTGCCGTACCTCGGCATGGCTGCGTTCGAAGTCGGCCAGAAGCAGGGCAACGCCATGGTCGCCGAAGCGAAGAAACGCAACTGGGACTGGAAAGACACCTACGCGGTCGTCAACACCTACAACGAACTCGACACCGGCAAGAAGCGCACCGACGGTTCGGTCAAATCCCTGGAAGACGCCGGCCTGCCGAAGGATCACATCCTCTTCGCTGCACTGAAAACCCTGGACGTACCGGGCAGCATGGACGCCACCAACTCGGCGCTGGTCAAGCTGCCGAGTGCGGCGAAAAACCTGATCATCGGCGGCATGAACGACAACACCGTGCTCGGCGGCGTACGCGCCACCGAAGCCGCCGGATTCGCGGCGGCCAACGTGATCGGTATCGGCATCAACGGCACCGACGCCATCGGCGAGCTGAAAAAGCCCAACAGCGGCTTCTTCGGTTCGATGCTGCCGAGCCCGCACATCGAAGGCTATAAGACGGCCGAGATGATGTACGAGTGGGTCACTACCGGCAAAGAGCCGCCGAAGTACACGGCGATGGACGACGTCACCCTGATCACCCGCGAGAACTTCAAGCAAGAGCTGGAAAAAATCGGCCTGTGGAATTGATGGCTGCTCGATCGGTGTGAAGAGGTGACTCAGATGCACGCGCAAGTACAGACACATGAAAACAGCGGCGGCAGCCTGCGCTTCAACGGGATCGGCAAGACCTTTCCCGGGGTGAAGGCGCTGGACGCCATCAGCTTCGTCGCCCATCCGGGGCAGGTCCACGCCCTGATGGGCGAGAACGGCGCCGGCAAATCGACCCTGCTGAAAATCCTTGGCGGGGCCTACATCCCGAGCAGCGGCGAGTTGCAGATCGGCGAGCAGACCATGGCCTTCAAGTCGACGGCCGACAGCATCGGCAGCGGCGTCGCGGTGATTCACCAGGAGCTGCATCTGGTGCCGGAAATGAGCGTGGCCGAGAACCTGTTTCTCGGCCATCTGCCGGCCAGTTTCGGCCTGATCAATCGCGGCACCCTGCGCCAGAACGCCTTGGCTTGCCTCAAGGGGCTGGCCGATGAAATCGATCCGCAGACCAAGGTCGGGCGCCTGTCGCTCGGCCAGCGGCAACTGGTGGAAATCGCCAAGGCGCTGTCCCGTGGCGCGCATGTGATCGCCTTTGATGAGCCGACCAGCAGCCTCTCGGCCCGCGAGATCGATCGCTTGATGGCGATCATCAGTCGCTTGCGTGATGAGGGCAAAGTGGTGCTCTACGTTTCCCATCGCATGGAAGAAGTGTTCCGTATCTGCGACGCGGTGACGGTGTTCAAGGATGGCCGTTACGTGCGCACCTTCGACGACATGAGCCAGCTGACCCACGATCAACTGGTGACCTGCATGGTCGGGCGCGACATCCAGGACATCTACGATTACCGCAGTCGCCCGCGTGGCGCGGTGGCGCTGAAGGTCGACGGTTTGCTCGGCCCGGGCCTGCGCGAGCCGGTGAGTTTCGAGGCGCACAAGGGCGAGATTCTCGGCCTGTTCGGCCTGGTCGGGGCCGGGCGCACCGAGTTGTTCCGGCTGCTCAGCGGGCTTGAGCGCAACACCGCCGGACGCCTGGAATTGCGTGGCCATGAACTGAAGTTGCGCTCACCGCGTGACGCGATTGCCGCCGGGATTCTGCTGTGCCCCGAGGACCGCAAAAAGGAGGGGATCATTCCGCTGGCCAGCGTCGCCGAAAACATCAACATCAGTGCCCGTGGCGCCCATTCCGGCTTCGGTTGTCTGCTGCGCGGGCTGTGGGAGAAGGGCAACGCCGACAAGCAGATCAAGGCGCTGAAAGTCAAAACACCGCACGCCGGGCAACAGATCAAATTCCTTTCCGGCGGCAACCAGCAGAAGGCCATTCTCGGTCGCTGGCTGTCGATGCCGATGAAGGTCCTGCTGCTCGACGAACCCACCCGTGGCATCGACATCGGTGCCAAGGCCGAGATCTACCAGATCATCCATAACCTGGCGGCCGACGGCATTTCGGTGATCGTGGTGTCCAGCGACCTCATGGAGGTCATGGGCATTTCCGACCGCATTCTGGTGCTCTGCGAAGGCGCGCTGCGCGGCGAAGTCAGCCGCGACCAGGCCAATGAATCCAACCTGCTGCAACTGGCTTTGCCGCGCCATCGCGCTGACGGCGTGGCGAACTGAGAGGTGACTATGATGACCATCCAAAACAAGGCGCTGCCGACTCCCCGCAAACCGCTGGACCTGCGGCGCTTCCTCGACGACTGGGTCATGCTGCTGGCGGCCATTGGCATCTTCGTCGCCTGCACCTTGCTGATCGACAACTTCCTTTCGCCGCTGAACATGCGCGGGCTGGGGCTGGCAATTTCCACCACCGGCATCGCCGCGTGCACCATGCTGTACTGCCTGGCGTCGGGGCATTTCGACTTGTCGGTGGGCTCGGTGATCGCCTGCGCCGGGGTGGTCGCAGCGGTGGTGATGCGCGACACCAACAGCGTGTTCCTCGGCGTCAGCGCGGCGCTGGTGATGGGTCTGATTGTCGGGCTGATCAACGGCATCGTGATCGCCAAGCTGCGGGTCAATGCGCTGATCACCACGCTGGCGACGATGCAGATCGTCCGTGGCCTGGCCTACATCTTTGCCAACGGCAAAGCGGTGGGCGTGTCGCAGGAATCGTTCTTCGTCTTTGGCAATGGCCAGTTGTTCGGCGTGCCGGTGCCGATCCTGATCACCATCGTCTGTTTCTTGTTCTTCGGCTGGCTGCTGAACTACACCACCTACGGGCGCAACACCATGGCCATCGGTGGCAACCAGGAAGCGGCGTTGCTCGCCGGGGTCAACGTTGACCGGACCAAGATCATCATCTTCGCCGTGCATGGCGTGATCGGCGCACTGGCCGGGGTGATTCTCGCCTCGCGCATGACCTCCGGGCAGCCGATGATCGGCCAGGGTTTCGAACTGACCGTGATCTCGGCGTGTGTGCTGGGCGGGGTGTCGCTGAGCGGCGGGATCGGCATGATCCGGCACGTGATTGCCGGGGTGTTGATACTGGCGATCATCGAGAATGCGATGAACCTGAAGAATATCGATACGTTCTACCAGTATGTGATTCGCGGTTCGATTCTGCTGTTGGCGGTGGTCATCGATCGCCTGAAACAACGGTAACCCGCATCCCCTGTAGGGGTGAGCCTGCTCGCGATAGCGTTCTTTCAGTCACATCGATGCTGGATGTGTCGACGTCATCGCGAGCAGGCTCACTCCTACAGTAGACCGCGCCAGTCTCCGGCCTCTCGTCATCTTCCCCAAATATTCCTTGCCCGCCCACGCCCGTTTCGGGTATCAATTTGTACATGATTAGACAGGTACGATTTGACAAGAAACAACGGGTGGTCGACGAACTCGTCCGGCGCATCGAAAGCGGCCTCATGGAGGACGGCTTTCTGTTGCCCGGTGAGCATCAGTTGGCTCAGGAATTCAAGGTCAGCCGTGGCACGTTGCGCGAAGCGCTGGCCGAACTGAAGCGGCGCAATTACATCGCCACGCAAAGCGGTGTCGGCTCGATCGTCACGTTCGACGGCGTGGCGCTCGACCAGCGCAGCGGCTGGGCGCAGGCACTGGCCGACAGCGGGGCGCTGATCAACACCGAAGTGCTGCGTCTGGAGGCCGTGACCCGGCCCGACCTGCTCTCGCGGTTCGGCACCGACCAATTCATCACCCTCGACCGTCGCCGGCGCGCCAACGACGGCACGCTGGTGTCCCTCGAACGCTCGTTGATGCCGGCCACCGGCGGCCTGGAAAGCCTGCCGCGCGTCGGTCTGATCGACAACTCGCTGACCATCACCCTGGCTGCCTACGGCTACATCGGCGAGCGCGGCGATCAGTGGATCGGCGCCGAGCCGCTGAATGCCGTAGACGCCGAACTGCTCGGCCGCCCGGTGGGTAGCGTTTTTCTCAAGGCCCTGCGCACCACCTACGACCGGCAGAACCGCTTCATGGAGCAGGTCGAAAGCCTGCTCGACCCGGTGCATTTTCGCCTGCACCTGCAATTTGGAGAATCGAAATGACCGCGCTCAACCGTGCCCTGGGTGCGTTTTATGGCCTGGCTCTGGGTGATGCGCTGGGCATGCCGACGCAATCGCTGAACCGCGAAACGATCAAGACCCGCTTCGGCCGGATCACCGAGCTGCAGGACGCCGGTCCCCTGCAACCGATCGCTGCCAACATGCCCAAGGGCTCGATCACCGACGACACTGAACAGGCAATTCTGGTCGGCCAATTGCTGGTTGAAGGCAAGGGCCGGATCGAGCCGGCAGTGCTCGCCCAACGGCTGATCGAGTGGGAAGCCGAGATGCAGGCCAAGGGTTCGCAGGACCTGCTCGGCCCGTCGACCAAACGCGCCATTGAGATGATCCTCGCCGGCCACTCGCCGGAGGAGGCCGGGCGTTATGGCACCACCAACGGCGCGGCGATGCGCATCACCCCGGTGGGCATAGCGGCGGACGTTGCCGATCCTCAGCGGTTCATCGCTGCGGTGGTGCAGGCCTGTCAGGTCACCCACAACACCACACTGGGCATTTCCAGTGCGGCAGCGGTGGCGGCGGTGGTCTCGGCCGGGGTCAATGGCATGGATCTGGGCGAGGCGCTGAACCTCGGCCAGCAGATTGCGCAACAGGCTGAAGCGCACGGGCATTGGGTCGCCGGTGGGCGCATCGCTTCGCGCATCAGTTGGGCGCGCAGCATCAGCGTCGACAGCGACAAGGCACTGCTGGCCGATCTGCTGTACGACGTGATCGGCACTTCGGTGGCATCGCAGGAATCGGTGGTGGTGTCGTTCGCCCTGGCGCAGCAAGTGGCCGTCGGCGAGATGAGTGCGTTCGAGGCGTTGTGCATGGCCGCCAGCCTGGGCGGTGACACCGACACCATCGCGGCCATCCTTGGCGCCATGCTTGGGGCCTGCCTGGGTCTTGAGAGCTGGCCGGCACCGATGATTGCCACGGTCAAAGCGGTCAATCATCTGGAGCTTGAACCCCTCGTGAAAGGACTCCTCACCTTACGCTGAGGAACCTGTGTAGGAGCTGCCGAAGGCTGCGATCTTTTGATCTTCAGCAGTCTTCAGGCAGCCGGAAAATCAAGATCAAAAGATCGCAGCCTGCGGCAGCTCCTACAGGAGGTGCACAGTTTATTGAATTGCCCACAACCACAATAAAGGCAAACAGGAGCACTGTTCATGAGTTCATCAAACGCCGCGCAAAGCGCCGGGCAGTTGGAAACCCGCGGTATCGAGCCGGTGCCGGAAGCCGAGTGCAACGGTCATCCGCTGCAACTGTTCTGGGTCTGGTTCGCCGCCAACATTTCCATTCTCGGTCTGCCGCTGGGCGCCACGCTGGTTGCGTTTCGCGGATTGGCGATCTGGCAGGCGATCATCGTCGCGATTGTCGGTGCTGCCGGATCGTTCGCGGTGGTGGGGATCATCTCGATTGCCGGCCGCCGTGGCCGTGCGCCGAGCCTGACCTTGTCGCGCGCAATTTTCGGCGTACGCGGCAACATCGGCCCGACCCTGGTTTCGCTGATGTCGCGTCTGGGCTGGGAAACCGTCAACACCACCACGGCGGCATTCGTGCTGCTGTCGCTGTGCTCGATCCTGTTCGGCTCGCCGGTTGAAGCGAAAAGCGCACCGGTGCTGACGCTGATCTTCATCGCGATCTTCGTTCTGCTGACCCTGTCGGTCTCCGGCCTCGGTCACGCCACCCTGCTGGTGATCCAGAAGTGGGCGACCTACGTGTTCGGCGCGCTGAATATTCTGGTCGGCGGCTTCCTTTGCGCGACCATCGACTGGAGCGCCGTGTTCAACGCCACGCCCGCACCGCTGAGCGCAATGATCATCGGCATCGGCACCATGGCCGCCGGCACCGGGATCGGCTGGGCCAACGCCGGTGCCGACATGTCGCGCTACCAGCACCGCAGCGTCAAAGCCGTGCGCCTGGTCGCGTCCGCCGCGTTCGGCGCGGGGATTCCGCTGGTGCTGCTGATCACCCTCGGTGGTCTGTTGTCGGTGGGCAACAACGATCTGGCGTCGGCGACTGACCCGATCGTGGCGATCCGCGACATGCTGCCGACCTGGATGGCCGTGCCCTACCTGATCACCGCGTTCGGCGGCCTGCTGCTGTCGAACAACCTCTCGGTGTACTCCGCCGGTTTGACCACGCTGACCTTGGGCCTGAAGGTCAAACGGGTCTACGCGGTGGTGGTGGATATCGTCGCGATCTTCGCCGGCTCGATTTACTTCATGCTGATCGCCGACAGCTTCTATGGCCCGTTCATCACCTTCATTTCCCTGCTGGCGGTGCCGATCACCGCGTGGGTCGGGATCTTCGTGGTCGACCTGATTCATCGTCACTACTACAGCCCCAAAGACCTGCTCGACGTCAGTCCGAGCAGCGCCTACTGGTATCGCGGCGGCATCGAATGGCGCGCGTTCGGCGCGTGGGCGATTGCCATCGTGCTCGGCTTCAGTTTCACCACCATTGGCACCACCGACGAGAACGTCTGGTTCAAGGGCTTTTTGTCCGACTCGTGGCTGGGCCACAACGGTTTGGGCTGGATCGTGACCTTCGTGGTGGCCGGTGGCATTTACTTCGTCCTCGGCGGGGCGAAAGATCGCCGTGCCGCGCAAGTCGAGAATGCTCATGCCTAAGATGTTGCACACCGGTCAGGTCATCATCGACCTGGTGATGGCTGTGGATCAGCTGCCGCAAGTCGGCGGCGATGTGCTGGCGCAGTCTGCCGCTTTCGAGGCCGGCGGCGGTTTCAACGTGATGGCCGCTGCCGTACGCAATGGCTTGCCAGTGGTTTATCTCGGTCGCCACGGCAGCGGGCGCTTCGGCGATCTGGCGCGTCAGGCGATGAACGCTGAAGGCATCCGTATCGGCATCAAAACGCCTGCGCAACGCGACACCGGGATTTGCGTGGCGCTGACCGATGCGTCGGCCGAGCGCAGTTTCATTTCCTACATCGGCGCCGAAGGCGAGGTGACCGAGGAGGACTTGAACAGCGTGGCCGCCGAGGCGGGCGATTACGTCTATGTGAGCGGTTACAGCCTGCTGCATGAAGGCAAGGCGCAGGCGCTACTGGACTGGACGCTGGCGCTGCCGGATACGATCAACGTGATGTTCGATCCGGGCCCGTTGGTCGAGTCGCCGGACTCGGCGTTGATGCAAGCCCTGCTGCCGCGCATCGATGTGTGGACCAGCAACAGCGTCGAGGCGTTGCGCTTTACCGGGGCGGCGGATATCGCTGAGGCGCTGGATCGGCTCGCCGGGCATCTGCGCAACGACGCGCTGATCGTGGTGCGCGACGGGCCACAGGGGTGCTGGATTCATCAGGCTGGCGAGCGTCGGCATGTGCCGGGGTTTGCCGTGAAGGCGGTGGACAGCAATGGTGCCGGTGATGCGCATGCCGGGGTATTTGTCGCCGGGTTGGCGCAGGGTTTGAATGCGCATGAGGCGGCGCGGCGGTCGAATGCGGCAGCGGCTTTGGCGGTGACGCGCTGGGGGCCGGCGACATCGCCGGGGGCTGCCGAGGTGGATGCATTGATACGCGGCGACTGAACAATCGTCATCGCCAGCAGGCTGGGTCCCACAAGGGAATCGCGTCGCTTACAAAACCCCTGTAGGAGTTGCCGTAGGCTGCGATCTTTTGATCTTGAAAGATCGCGGCCTGCTGCAGCTCCTACAGGACTCAACTGCTTGCGGATCTACCGTCAGCTATCGAGCTTTCGCGCTGCTTCGACGCCGGCCGCACTAAGCTTGATCGGCAGGTTCAACGAGTGTTCGCCGGCCTCGTTGCAGGTCACATGACCATGGTGGATCAGCCCGCGATCCTGCAGGGCGGCGAGGGTGCTGGCCACGACTTTCTCACCGCGATAGTTGTCCAGCACCTCTTTGCCCAGTCCGCTCGGATGGGCGTGCAGCAGGCGGGTGAGGACTTCTTTTTCCAGGTTTTTATCGACGTTCATGGTTACCTCTTCATTGGGTTGAATAGGACGCTCGCGTCGGCGAACTACTGACCGGTACCTTCGGAGCCCGAGCCACCGGTGGTGGTTTTCGAGCCAACGCCGGGGCCGGCGTTGTCGGGTGTTGCAGGGGAGTCAGGCGTGTTCATGCCACCCTGGCGACCGGGATCACTGCCTTGGGTGCGCGGATCAGTGCCAGTGGCGGGCGGCTGATTGATCAATGGAACCCCGGAACCATCGGTGTTCATGCCAGGCGCACTATTGATGGCGGGCGCGCGTGGCGGTGGAACCGGATCGGTGGGGCCTGTGCCCGCTGCAGTGGTGGTGGCGGCGAACACCGCGGGGCAGAGCAGGGCGCTGAAAACGAGGGCAGTCAACCTTGACGGGATCATAGGGCATCTCCAGTGATTGGAATCCTTACCTGTCGTTGGTCTGCCCCCGGACTGGATTGGTGCCTGATGATCGACGAACGGTTCTGATTGCCTGCACGGCGCGACGTCGTCGAAGCCTGGATCGCTGCGCGCCGGAGTAATAACGTCAGGCGATGCCGATTTCTTCCTTGAACTGCTCCATGAAACCCTTCAAGCGTTGATGGCGGATCTGCGCCAGACCTTGCCCGGCAACGGTCTGGAAACCGTCGGCGAGGTGCAGCAGTTTGGTCTGGAAATGATCGAGGCAAAAACGTGTGTCGTCGTACTCGCGTTGTTTCGCTTCGGGATCCTGCGGGTCGTACAGCGCCGCGCCCATGCGTCCGGCGACGTAGAAGGTGCGGGCAACACCGAGCATGCCCAGCGAGTCGAGACGGTCGGCGTCCTGGACGATTTTCGCTTCGAGGGTCAGCGGGGTGAGATTGGCGGAAAAGCTGTGGGCTTCGATGGCGTGGGCGACGGCGGCGATTTTGCTTTCGGGCCAATCCAATTCAGCCAGCACGTTTGCGGCTTTCTCTGCCGCGAGACGCGAGGCCTGCGAGCGCAGGGGCGAGTTCTTTTCGACAGCCACGCAATCGTGCAGCAGCACGGCGGCGAGCAACACTTCAAGGTCGCCACCTTCCTCGGCCTGCAAGGTGCGCACGTTGTGCCAGACCCGGTGCAGGTGGGCGAGGTCGTGAGCGCCGTCGTCTGACGGTTCGAGGGCGTGGGGCAGCAGCACCACCGCGAGCGCCTCCATGGGCATAAAAATCTCAGTGTTCATGAGCGTCCTTTCAGGCTGTCGAAATTCCCTGTGGGAGCGGAGCAGGATATTCTCTGTGTTGCCATATGACGAGCGCCGCGTCCGGCCTTACTATGGCGCTTTCCCTTTTCCGACAAGGCCCGTCCATGACGATCGACATCCGCCCGGCGACCCCCAGCGATGCTCCGCAAATCCTCGCCTTCATCACCGAACTGGCAGATTTCGAAAAGGCTCGCCACGAAGTCATCGCCAGCGTCACCGACATCGAGCGCAGTCTGTTCAGCGAAGGCGCCACCGCCCACGGCCTGATCTGTCTGCGTGACGGTGTGCCGATCGGTTTTGCGGTGTTCTTCTTCAGCTATTCGACATGGCTCGGCAGCAACTGCCTGTACCTCGAAGACCTCTACATCACCCCCGAGCAACGCGGTGGCGGTGCCGGCAAAACCCTGCTGCGGCATCTGGCGAAAATCGCCTGTGACAATGATTGCGGGCGCTTCGAATGGAGCGTGCTGGACTGGAACACCCCGGCCATCGAATTCTACAAATCCCTCGGCGCGCAGCCGCAGGAAGAGTGGGTGCGCTATCGCATGGATGGCAAGGTTTTACGCGAGTTTGCCGAAGGCTGATCACAATGATGGCCATTCAATGCTAATTCGATTGTCGCCAGCGCTCTAGTCCGGCATTCTACGCGCCATTTTTGCGCGCTCACGGACGACAACTGCAATGCCTCTGGCACTATTTCTCCACGCCCGTGGAGCCTTCGCTGCGTCAATGAGTGACCGGCGATGAGCGGACTGCGGGCGTCAATGCGTCTGTACGGCCTGGTGAAAAACTCAGGCTCCACTGACAACCCTCAGCGGCAACCGGTAGACATCCTGTGCATCGTCAATCGCACGGGCGGCAAAGCCATTCGCGCGTTTGTGTCGCGGCTTGACGCCGAGCTCATGGCGCGCAGCGCCGGCCTTGATGACTACCGTGTGATCCCGTTACGCCAGTTTGAGCCGAATGCGTTTATCGACGCGCATCAGGGCTGGCTGACGTTGCACATCTGCTGCGGTTTCGTCGCCCCGGCCGGCGATTCGTTGCTCAAGGACGGCGCGCTGATCCCGATGGGCTGGTACGTCTATTCCGAGGTGGGCCGATGGACTGCCGAGCATCATCTGGACCTCGGCGTGCAAATGGCCGATCTGCTGCAATCGACCTACGAGCGCAATCACCTGCGTAATTACAACGCCTGGCTCAACGACCTCGACGACGCCTCGCCGGCCGAACTGGCGTGGCAAACCGACGAAGCCTGGCGACACCTGCAAACCGCCACATCGCCCGACAGCCGTGAGCATTGCCACGCCCTGTTTGACCCCGTCGACAACCGCTGGCGCTTCGCCGCAACCGACATCGATATTCATCAGCCACACCCGGAACCCCCGAAGCAAGGAGCTTTGAATTGAGTGGTAAACCCGCTGCACGCGTCACCGACCCGACCGACTGCCCATTGCCAGGGCATGGCACCAACCCGATTGTTTCCGGCTCGCCCGACGTCTTCTTCGACGGCCTCGCCGCCGCGCGCATGACCGATAAATCGGCCTGTGGCAGCCCGATCACCGGCGCCGTTTCCGGCACCGTATTCATTAACGGCCTGAACGCCGCCACGCTCGACAGCACCGGAGGTCACGGCAATGTCGTGGTCGGTGGGTCGGGGACGGTGATTATCGGCCAGAGTGGTGGAGGCGCGGCGTTTAGCGGGTTGTTGCCGATGCCGGTGCATTTTACGGACAAGTTGCAAGTGGTAAATGAAGCGACTGGCGAGCCTGTCCCGAACCATCCTTATGCAATCGAACGAGGTGATGGACGTATTGAGCACGGCATTACCAATGAACAGGGCTTTACCCACACGGTCAGCTCCCACTTACCCGAATCCATAAAACTGTTTGTAGAGTGATTGAAATGGAAGCTGAAAGTCCTGCTTCTCAGGCTTGCAATAAACTGGCGGCGAGTCATGAATTGACTTGCAAATCCGATCAGAGCGTCAAGACAGTTGCGGTGAGTGTCAAAAAGATAGTGGTGTTTTTTATTGGCGGCGCTGGGGATAAAGAGCAGTACTACCAAGACCAGCCGCCTCACCATAATGTGACCGCCGCGCAGGTTCTGTTGCCTAAAAAATTCAGCGACGCCCAATTAACGAAATTGCAGTCGGTGTATCTGAGTTATAAGGATGTTCGCGGCAAGAAGGACATTGACAAGTATGTACATCGCCACTTGAAAGGCGATAAATCAATTTACATCAGTATCGTCGGTCATAGTCTTGGTGGGTGGAATGGTGCCCACCTGGCAGCCATACTCAAGGAACAGGGTTACACGGTAAAGTCGCTGGTCACACTTGATCCTGTTGGTGGTGGATTGGGGGTCTGGCTGATTTCTGACATTTACGCTACCACCCCTAAACCTGGGGCGGAGTACTGGATAAACATACTGGCGGCTCCCTCGAAACCCAATCAATCCGATGATGTGGCCGACATGGGCGAACGATGGAAAATGAGTTCCGGTCCGGATATCAACCTGTCCGTAGATGCCAATCACGAAGACGCAGGCAAAATGTTCAAGGCAGTGGCTCTTGGCGAGCAATCGGCACGTGATCTTATCGCTGAGAGAATGATCAAATATCTGGAGTCTTGAGATGAGAATCTTGCTCGCAATTGTTTCACTTGTTTTGTGTGCCTCGTGCGCAAAAAGAGTGCCCTTGCCGGAATCCGGGATTGATTTTGTTTCCGTCACCAGACAGGGAAAGAACGCTTTTTTAGATGTTCGATTCAGTTCAAAGACTGACGTGTTGCGTTTTTTTGAAATACATGCCGGTCAGAATCAGGTGGGTAACAGCTTGATCTGTTCATTGGATGAAGCCGGTGTCTTCGAAACGAAGCAGGACCTGGTCAGGTATTTCGAGGGCGAAGTCGTAGCGGCGAAAGATGAAGGTTCAGCGTCCTCGCACGTTTATTCAGCCGAGGTGTTTGCCGTGTACACACCGGATGGTGGAACGCTGAGTACATATATCAGTAAAGAGCAAGTGCTGGCCATTTTGAAGCTGCGTAAAGTTGTCGTTTGTAAGTTCAAGACTGCCGCTTATTCCTATGGTCCTTATTACTCAGAGTCGATGGATGTTCCTGCCAGCGCTTTTATCCAGGCGATACAGCATAAGCAGGCATTCTGATGGCGGTGATGGCTGAACCTGTTCGAGGTAGGGCGAGATTGTTTTATCCCATAATATGGGATGCAAAATTACATATTGAGATTTCCGGTCTGAGAGGTCTATAGTCCGTCGCACTCACTGCCAAAAACAAAACAGGTGAAGCGATGCAGGTGCAATTGATCGCGCTCGATTGGGGGACGACCTCATTACGTGCTTACAAACTCGCGGCGGGCGGGGTGGTGCTGGAGCAGCGTGCGCTGTCGTCCGGGATCATGCAGTTGCCCAAGACCTCGCGAGTCATCAACGGTCGTGAATGCGCCGACGGTTTTGAACTGGCCTTCGAAGACGCGTGTGGCGACTGGCTCGATGCGCAGCCGGATCTGCCGGTGATCGCCTGCGGCATGGTCGGCAGCGCCCAGGGCTGGCGCGAAGCGGCCTACTGCGAAACACCGGCGAACGTCGCCAATCTCGGAAATTCCCTACAAACACTGGTCAGTCTGCGCGGCACGCGGGTGCATATCGTGCCGGGCGTGATCCAGCGTTCACGCCTGCCGAACGTGATGCGCGGTGAAGAAACCCAGGTCCTCGGCGTGCTGCAGAACCTGCCGGCCGAGGCGGGCGGCGACCTGTTGATCGGCTTGCCGGGCAGCCATTCCAAATGGGTGGAAGTGGTCGATGGCCGCATCACTCATTTCGATACCTTCATGACCGGCGAAGTGTTCGCCGTGCTCAGTGAACACAGCATTCTTGGACGTACCCAGCAACCGGGGGCGGCGTTCGATGGCCTGGCGTTTGACCGTGGCGTGCAAGTGGCGCTGTCGGCGGACGGCGAACTCGGTGTGCTTTCCACGCTGTTCAGTGCGCGCACCTTGGGCCTGACCGGCGAACTGGCCCCGACGGCGCAAGCGGATTACCTGTCCGGGCTGATGATCGGCCATGAACTGGCGGCGCTCGCCACCGTGCAGCGGCGACGGCACCACAGCGTGCATCTGCCCTCAATCATCCTCATCGGCAACGCGCAACTCTGCGCCCGCTACAGCCGCGCGCTGGAGGCCTGTGGTTTCGCCAACGTGACGCTGGCCGAGCAGGCCACCGAGCGTGGCCTGTGGCAACTGGCGCTGGCCGCCGGACTGCTCGATTCCTCATCCCGTTAACCCTGACTGGAGGCCTGACATGCTCAAGCAAGCACTGGCACAAAACGGTCTGATCGCGATTCTGCGTGGCCTGCATCCGCAGGAAGCCGCCGCTATCGGAGAAGTCCTGTATGCCGCCGGATTTCGCGTCATCGAAGTACCGCTCAATTCCCCTTCACCGTACGAAAGTATCCGCATCCTGCGCCAGACCTTGCCCGCCGATTGCCTGATCGGTGCCGGCACGGTGCTGACCCCGGAACAGGTCGAGCAGGTGAAAGCGGCTGGCGGCCAGGTGATTGTCATGCCGCACAGCGATGCCAAAGTGCTGCGCGCAGCGAAAGCGGCGGGGCTGTACCTGTCGCCGGGTGTCGCCACGCCGACCGAAGCCTTCGCGGCGCTGGAGGAGGGCGCGGACATTCTCAAGCTGTTCCCGGCCGAGCAGATGGGCCCGGCGGTCGTCAAAGCCTGGCTCGCGGTGTTGCCAGCGGGGACGGTGCTGGCGCCGGTCGGCGGCATCACCCCGGACAACATGCAGGTGTTCATCGATGCCGGGGTCAAAGGTTTCGGGCTCGGTTCCGGTCTGTTCAAGCCGGGCATGACGCCGGAGCAAGTGGCGGTGAACGCCAAGGCCTACGTGGCCGCCTGGAAGGCGCTTCGCTAAGACTTTTTGGCGCCGCGTGCGCTGCATCTAATAAGAGCTGCATTTACAAAAAGAGAGCAGAGATGAAAATCACCAAACTCACCACCTTCATCGTCCCGCCGCGCTGGTGTTTCCTCAAGGTCGAAACCGACGAGGGCGTCACCGGTTGGGGCGAGCCTGTGGTCGAAGGCCGCGCCCACACCGTCGCCGCTGCGGTCGAGGAATTGTCCGACTACCTGATCGGCAAAGACCCACGCAACATCGAGGACATCTGGACCGTGTTGTACCGCGGCGGCTTCTACCGTGGCGGTGCGATCCACATGAGCGCGCTGGCCGGTATCGATCAGGCGCTGTGGGACATCAAGGGCAAGGCCCTCGGTGTGTCGGTCAGCGATCTGCTTGGCGGCCAGGTGCGTGACAAGATCCGTGTGTATTCGTGGATCGGTGGCGACCGTCCGGCCGATACGGCACGGGCGGCGAAAGAGGCGGTGAGTCGTGGTTTTACCGCGGTGAAAATGAACGGCACCGAAGAGCTGCAGTTCCTCGACTCCTTTGAGAAAGTCGATCTGGCCCTGGCCAACGTGGCTGCGGTGCGTGATGCGGTCGGGCCGAACGTCGGTATCGGCGTCGACTTCCATGGTCGGGTGCACAAGCCGATGGCCAAGGTGCTGATGAAAGAACTCGACCCATACAAACTGATGTTCATCGAAGAACCGGTGCTCAGTGAAAACTACGAAGCGCTGAAAGAGCTGGCGCCGCTGACCAGCACGCCGATTGCCCTCGGTGAGCGGCTGTTCTCGCGTTGGGACTTTAAACGCGTGTTGAGCGAAGGCTACGTCGACATCATCCAGCCGGATGCCTCCCACGCCGGCGGCATCACCGAAACCCGCAAGATCGCCAACATGGCCGAAGCCTACGACGTGGCGCTGGCGCTGCATTGCCCGCTCGGGCCGATTGCGCTGGCGGCGTGTTTGCAACTCGACGCGGCTTGTTACAACGCGTTTATCCAGGAGCAGAGCCTGGGCATCCATTACAACGAGAGCAACGACTTGCTCGACTACGTGAAGGATCCACGGGTGTTCGACTACGACCAGGGCTTCGTGAAGATTCCGAACGGGCCGGGGCTGGGCATCGAGATCAACGAGGAATACGTGATCGAGCGCGCCGCCGTCGGCCACCGCTGGCGCAACCCGATCTGGCGCCATGCCGATGGCAGTTTTGCCGAGTGGTGAGTGCTTACTGATTCAACACAATTCAAATGTAGGAGTGAGCCTGCTCGCGATTCGGTTTTTACATCCGGCATGTCTATGACTGACAGGACGCTATCGCGAGCAGGCTCACTCCTACAGGGATTAGTGCAAGGCCTCAGGCCGACCTCAATAAACATAAGAAGAGGTATCTCTCATGCCACCGCAAACCCTCACCGGGCAGGCGTCTTTAGTCACGCCCAGCCGCAAGCGGTTCTTCATCATGGTGTTGTTGTTCATCACCGTGGTCATCAACTACCTCGACCGCAGCAACCTGTCGATTGCCGCACCCGCGCTGACCAGCGAACTGGGCATCGATCCGGTTCACGTCGGGCTGATTTTCTCCGCGTTCGGCTGGACCTACGCCGCGATGCAGATCCCCGGCGGCTGGCTGGTGGACCGGGTGCCACCGCGCATTCTCTACAGCGTCGCGCTGCTGCTGTGGTCGCTGGCCACGGTGATGCTCGGTTTTGCCGCGAGTTTCATTGCACTGTTCGTGCTGCGCATGGCGGTCGGCGCGCTGGAAGCCCCAGCCTATCCGATCAACAGCCGCGTGGTGACCACCTGGTTTCCCGAGCGCGAGCGGGCCACGGCGATTGGTTTCTACACCTCCGGGCAATTTGTCGGGCTGGCGTTTCTGACCCCGGTGCTGGCGTGGCTGCAACATGAGTTCGGCTGGCACATGGTGTTCGTCGCCACTGGCGCGGCGGGCATTGTCTGGGCGGCGATCTGGTACGCGGTGTATCGCGAGCCGCGAGATTTCAAGGGCGCCAACGATGCGGAGATCGACCTGATCCGCGAGGGTGGCGGGCTGGTAGACATTCAAGCGCAAACGGCCAAGGCGTCGTTCAGTTGGACCGACCTGGGTATCGTCCTGACCAAACGCAAGTTGTGGGGCATCTACCTCGGCCAGTTCTGCCTGAACTCGACGCTGTGGTTTTTTCTGACGTGGTTCCCGACCTACCTGGTGAAATATCGCGGCATGGACTTCATCAAGTCCGGCCTGCTGGCGTCGCTGCCGTTCCTTGCCGCGTTCATTGGCGTGCTGTGTTCGGGGTTCTTTTCCGACCTGCTGATTCGCCGTGGTTGCAGCGTCGGCTTTGCGCGCAAGTTGCCGATCATTGGCGGGCTGCTGATTTCCACCTCGATCATCGGCGCGAATTTTGTTGAGTCGACGCCGCTGGTGATTGCCTTCCTGGCGCTGGCGTTTTTCGGCAACGGGCTGGCGTCGATCACCTGGTCGCTGGTGTCGACACTGGCGCCGGCGCGGTTGTTGGGGCTGACCGGCGGGGTGTTCAACTTCATCGGCAACCTGTCGGCGATTGCCACACCGATCGTCATCGGTTTTCTCGCCAGCGGTGACTCGTTCGCGCCGGCGATCACCTACATCGCGGTGCTTGCGCTGGTCGGTGCATTGTCCTATGTGCTGCTGGTGGGCAAGGTCGAGCGTATCGAGTTGTAGTGCTCCGCGTCGGGCGACCATAATGCCGCCCGTTCCCTCGCTCAACGGTAAAGGCTGGATATGCAGGAAGACGCCCCGGAAAAAACCAAGGACGCCGCACCCACCGGCACGCAGACGCTGCTTCGCGGACTGGGTGTGGTGCAGGCGGTGGCCAGTGGCGCCCGCGATCTGAAAGAGATCGCCCGGCTGATCGGCACCACGCGCAGCACCACCCATCGGCTGGCCAGTTGCCTGGTGGACGAGCGCTACCTGCGCGTGGTGCCGCAAATCGGCTATCTGCTGGGGCCCAAGTTGATCGAGCTGGGGTTTCAGGCGCGCGAAGAGTTGCCGCTGGTGAGCCTGGCCGGGCCGTATCTGGACGAGTTGTCGGCGCTGACCGGCGACACCGTGCATCTGGGTATTCGTGAAGGTGACGAGGTTCTGTACCTGCTGAAGAATCCGGGGCGTAATGGCCCGGAAATGCGTTCGCGGGTCGGCCATCGGATGCCGCTGGCGCGCACCGGGATCGGCAAGGCCTTGATGCTCGATGATGCGCCGCAGGATTGGCAGCGGCTGTACGACATCAGCCTGCCGGCGGGTGGGAAAAGTCAGTTCTGGCCGCAGCATCCCCAGCAGTCGTGGGAACAGCTTGAGCAGCGCATGACCGAGTACGTGGCCGGTGGCTACGCGTTCGATCTGGAAGACAACGAACCGTCGATCCGCTGCGTGGCGGCGCCGATTCGCGATGCGAGCAAGCGCATTGTGGCGGCGATCAGCATCGCCAGCACCGTGCCGTACATGCCGCTGGAAAAAATGGCCGAGCTGATCCCCCTGATCAAAGGGGTCACAGCCCGGCTCTCGGCGGAGCTTGGCTTGAAGGTCTGAGGCCTTAAACCTTGAGCGTCGCCATGTCGATCACGAAGCGGTACTTCACGTCACCGGCGATCATGCGCGCGTAAGCCTCGTTGATCTGGCGGATGTCGAGCATTTCGATGTCGCAGGTGATGTTGTGCTCGGCGCAGAAATCCAGCACTTCCTGGGTTTCGGCGATGCCACCGATCAACGAACCGGCCAGCACCCGGCGGCCCAGTACCAGGTTGGCAGCATGCACCGGCGGGTCGATCGGCTCGATCAGCCCTACCAGAATATGCACGCCATCAAAGCGCAGGGTTTGCAGGTACGGGTTGAGGTCGTGCTGCACCGGAATGGTGTCGAGCAGGAAATCGAACTGGCCTGCGGCGGCGGCCATCTGTTCGGCATCGGTGGAGACGATCACATGATCGGCGCCCTGACGACGACCTTCCTCGGCCTTGCTCGCCGAACGGGTGAACAGCGTGACTTGCGCGCCCAGGGCCTTGGCGAACTTGATGCCCATGTGGCCGAGGCCGCCCATGCCGAGAATCCCGACCTTGTCGCCGGCCTTGACGCCGTAGTGCTTGAGCGGCGAGTAGGTGGTGATGCCGGCGCAGAGGATCGGCGCGGCGCTGGCCAGGTCGAGTTTCTCCGGGATGCGCACCACGAAGTGCTCGCTGACGACGATGCTGTCCGAGTAGCCGCCCATGGTGTTGCTCCCGTCGACCCGGTCCGGGGTGGCGTAGGTCATGGTCGGACCTTCGAGGCAGTATTGCTCGAGGTTCTGCTGGCAGGCGGCGCAGGTGCGGCAGGAGTCGACCATGCAGCCAACACCGACCAGATCGCCTACTTTATGTTGGGTGACGTTCGCACCGACGGCGGTGACTTTTCCGACGATCTCGTGGCCGGGCATCAACGGATAAACGGCGATGCCCCATTCGTTGCGCGCCTGGTGGATGTCGGAGTGGCAGACGCCGCAGTACAGGATCTCGATCGCCACGTCGTCAGCGCGAGGGCTGCGGCGTTCGAATTTCATCGGGGCGAGGGGAGTGGTGGCCGATTGAGCGGCATAACCGATTGCGGTGTACATGAGGAACCTCGCAGAAGCAGTGACAGGTGAGGTGGCGCATTCTGGGCGCCGTCCGCTGCGGCGGCCATGACGATTCCTCCGGGTCTCATGCCTAATCCTCCGGCATGCGGGTCTGGGCAATCGCATTGGCAAAAGGATCTGCGATGATGCTTGCATGCCTTTTTCCGTGACTTTTTTGAAGACCCATTCGATGCAGTTGACCCGCCACCTTGATGCCAATGCCACGCTGGTTTCGTTGATCGAGCCGCTGGCGCTCCGCGACGGTTACAGTCAGACCGGGCTGCCCGGCGTGCAGGTCTTGCGCGCCAGTTGCGACGTCGCGCGCGGCCCGCACATTTATGAGCCGAGCCTGATGATCATCGCTCAGGGCAGCAAACTGGCGTTTCTGGGCCCGCGCACCATGGAGTATGGCGCCGGGCACTATCTGATTCAGGCGCTGCCGGTGCCGTTCGAGTGCGAAACCTTTGCCTTGCCGGATGCGCCGTTGCTGGGCGTGTCGGTGGCCATTGACCGGGTGCTGCTCGGTGAGCTGGTGCTGGCCATGGGGCTGGCGCCGGGGCGGCACATTCCGGCGCAGACGCCGGAGTCGATGACCTCGGTGGTGCTCGACGATGACATGCGTGGTTGTGTTGAACGCTTGCTGCGCTGCCTGCACGATCCGCTGGCGTGTCAGATTTTGGGGCCGGCGCGGGTGCGCGAATTGTTGTTCACCGCGCTGCGCGGGCCGCAGGCCGATGTGTTGCGCGCGCTGGTGGAGCAGCAGGGGCAGTTCGCCCGGGTCGCTGCGTCGATCAGCCATCTGCATGCGCATTACACCGAGCCGTTGAACGTCGAGACCCTGGCCAGTTGCGCCAACATGAGCGTGTCGACCTTTCACGAGCACTTCAAGCGCAGCACCCTTTTGTCGCCGGTGCAGTACTTGAAGCGCTTGCGTTTGCTCAAGGCGCAAACGTTGTTGATCGCCGAGGGGCTGGGTGTGGCGCAGGTGGCGCATCGGGTGGGGTATCAGAGCACGTCGCAGTTCAGTCGTGAGTACAAGCGCTACTTCGAGCGCAGCCCGGGCGAGGAACGCGTTGCCTGATCCACGACCTGTAGGAGTGAGCCTGCTCGCGATAGCGGTGTGTCAGATAGAGGTGTGTCGACTGATACTCCGCTATCGCGAGCAGGCTCACTCCTGCATTGGTTTTGTGGTGTTGCAGGAATTATGGGCAACAAAAAGGCCCCCATTTCGGGAGCCTCGTTGTTCAGCGATACGACTTACATATTCGGGTAAGTCGGGCCGCCAGCGCCTTCCGGCGTGACCCAGGTGATGTTCTGCGAAGGGTCCTTGATGTCACAGGTCTTGCAGTGCACGCAGTTCTGGGCGTTGATCTGGAAGCGCTTCTCGCCGTCTTCCTTGGTGATCACTTCGTAGACGCCGGCCGGGCAGTAGCGCTGCGCCGGTTCGTCGTACAGCGGCAGGTTCTTGCTGATCGGGATGCTCGGGTCGGTCAGCTTCAGGTGGCACGGCTGCTCTTCTTCGTGGTTGGTACCGGAGATGAACACCGAGCTCAGTTTGTCGAAGCTGAGTTTGCCGTCCGGCTTCGGATAGTCGATCTTCTTGCAGTCGGCCGCCAGCTTCAGACACGCGTAGTCCGGCTTGGTGTCGTGCAGGGTGAACGGCAGTTTGCCGCCGAAGATGTTCTGGTCCAGCCAGTTGAAACCACCGCCGACGATGGCACCGAACTTGTGGATCGCTGGGCCGAAGTTGCGGCTGGCGAACAGTTCGTCGTAGAGCCAGCTCTTCTTGAACGCGTCCACGTAGGCGGTCAGTTCTTCGGTGCCATCCTTCTCGGCGAACAGTGCGTCGGCCACCGATTCAGCGGCGAGCATGCCGGACTTCATCGCCGTGTGGCTGCCCTTGATTTTGGCGAAGTTCAGGGTGCCGAGGTCGCAACCGATCAGCGCGCCGCCCTTGAAGACCATTTTCGGCAGCGAGTTCAGGCCACCTTTGCAGATCGCGCGAGCACCGTAGCTGACGCGCTTGCCGCCTTCCAGATACTGGGCCAGCACCGGGTGATGCTTGAGGCGCTGGAACTCGTCGAACGGCGACAGGTAGGTGTTGCTGTAGGACAGGTCAACGATCAGACCGACCACCACCTGGTTGTTTTCCAGGTGATAGAGGAACGAGCCGCCGGTGTTTTCGGTGCCCATGATGTCCAGCGGCCAGCCGGCGGTGTGGACTACCAGGCCTGGCTGATGTTTGGCCGGGTCGATTTCCCAGATTTCCTTCAGGCCGATGCCGTAATGCTGGGCGTCGGCATCGCTGTCGAGGTTGTAGCGCTTGATCAGTTGCTTGCCGATGTGGCCACGGCAGCCTTCGGCGAACAGCGTGTACTTGCCACGCAGTTCCATGCCCGGGGTGTACAGGCCTTCTTTCGGATTGCCTTCACGGTCGACGCCCAGATCACCGGTGATGATCCCGCGCACGATGCCGTTGTCATCGATCAGCGCTTCCTGAGCGGCGAAGCCCGGGTAGATTTCCACGCCCAGGTTCTCGGCCTGCTGCGCCAGCCAGCGGCACAGGTTGCCCAGAGAAATAATGTAGTTGCCTTCGTTGTGCATGGTCTTGGGCACAAAAAAGTCAGGGACTTTCTGCGCGCTGTCGGCGTTTTTCAGTACGAAAATATCGTCGCGGGTGACCGGGGTGTTCAGCGGGGCGCCGAGTTCTTTCCAGTCCGGGAACAGTTCGTTCAGAGCGCGTGGTTCGAACACGGCACCGGAAAGGATATGTGCGCCGACTTCGGAGCCTTTTTCGACCACGCAGACGCTGATTTCCTTACCGGCTTCGGCGGCCTTCTGCTTCAGACGGCAGGCGGCGGACAGGCCAGCGGGGCCGGCACCGACGATGACCACGTCGAATTCCATGTATTCGCGTTCCACAGGCTATCTCCTACTCAAGGCTCAACAGTTTTTTTTCTAATTTGGAGGTTCGGTGTCGTATCCGTTATTGCCTTTACGTTAACGTCAAGGGTAATAATGGGCAAACCACCTTTCTCTCTAGGCGGCGCATTATATCTACACCACTCTGAGCGTCCAATACAAACGTTTGTTTGAATCGGCTCCAGCCCAGAGAAATCAAAGAAGCGCGGCTTATGAACGACCATTTTGCCGTATTGACCGGAATAGGCGTTCCGGTCAAGATACGGGCGGTTTTGCGCTCGCCGTAGGCAGACTGGCGGTTTCAAGAGCACCTCTAAAGACAGGGCACAGGCAGTTGAAGGTGATGCGCAGCGCAGGTCTGGCGCGCAGTTTACACACCGTCACGCGGCATGACTTCTCGGTCACCACTGACGAACGGTCATCGCGCCCCGCCGGCGTTTTTAGAGGTGCCCTTGTGCCCGATGAGCATCAACCGCCAGGTTCGCCTAGGCGACTTTCTTTTCACCGGAGAGTAACGAGGAATCCATGAAGGTTCTTGTAGCTGTCAAACGCGTTGTGGATTACAACGTCAAGGTTCGCGTCAAGGCGGACAATTCCGGCGTAGACCTCGCCAACGTCAAGATGTCGATGAACCCGTTCTGCGAAATCGCAGTGGAAGAAGCCGTACGCCTGAAAGAGAAAGGTGTTGCGACCGAAATCGTCGTCGTCTCCATCGGCCCGTCCACCGCTCAGGAACAGCTGCGTACCGCACTGGCTCTGGGTGCCGACCGCGCCATCCTCGTCGAATCCGCTGAAGACCTGACTTCGCTGGCCGTGGCCAAGCTGCTCAAGGCTGTGGTCGACAAGGAACAACCTCAGTTGGTGATCCTGGGCAAACAGGCTATCGACAGCGACAACAACCAGACCGGCCAGATGCTCGCTGCACTGAGCGGCTACGGTCAGGGCACGTTCGCCTCGAAAGTCGAAGTCTCCGGCGACAGCGTTGCCGTGACCCGCGAAATCGACGGCGGCGCGCAGACCGTTTCCCTGAAACTGCCGGCCATCGTCACCACCGACCTGCGTTTGAACGAGCCGCGCTACGCGTCCCTGCCAAACATCATGAAAGCCAAGAAGAAGCCTCTCGAAGTGCTGACTCCGGACGCTTTGGGCGTTTCCACCGCCTCCACCAACAAGACCCTGAAAGTCGAAGCGCCGGCTGCACGCAGCGCGGGCATCAAGGTCAAGTCGGTGGCTGAACTGGTCGAGAAACTGAAAAACGAAGCGAAGGTAATCTAATCATGACTATCTTGGTAATCGCCGAACACGACAACAAAGTGCTGGCTCCGGCCACACTGAACACCGTGGCTGCTGCTGCCAAAATCGGCGGCGACATTCACGTGCTGGTTGCAGGTCAAGGCGCTGGCGCCGTGGCTGAAGCCGCTGCGAAAATCGCTGGCGTGAGCAAAGTCCTGAACGCTGACAACGCCGCTTACGCGCATCAGCTGCCGGAAAACGTTGCGCCGCTGGTGGCTGAGCTGGGCAAGGGTTACAGCCACATTCTGGCTGCCGCCACGTCCAACGGTAAAAACATCCTGCCGCGCGTTGCCGCTGCACTGGACGTTGACCAGATCTCCGAGATCATCTCGGTAGAAAGCGCTGATACCTTCAAGCGCCCGATCTACGCCGGTAACGCGATTGCCACCGTGCAATCGACCGCCGCGATCAAAGTGATCACCGTGCGTGCCACCGGTTTCGACCCGGTTGCCGCTGAAGGCGGTTCGGCGGCTGTCGAAGCCGTTGCTGCTGTGCACGACGCCGGTACTTCCAGCTTCGTCAGCGAAGAACTGGCCAAGTCCGATCGTCCTGAGCTGACCGCTGCCAAGATCGTCGTTTCCGGCGGCCGCGGCATGCAGAACGGCGACAACTTCAAACACCTGTACGCCCTGGCCGACAAGCTGGGCGCTGCCGTCGGTGCTTCGCGCGCCGCGGTCGACGCAGGTTTCGTACCCAACGACATGCAGGTCGGTCAGACCGGCAAGATCGTTGCGCCGCAGCTGTACATCGCCGTCGGTATCTCCGGCGCGATCCAGCACCTGGCCGGCATGAAAGACTCCAAAGTGATCGTTGCGATCAACAAGGACGAAGAAGCGCCGATCTTCCAGGTGGCCGATTACGGCCTGGTGGCGGATCTGTTCGAAGCAGTCCCTGAGCTGGAGAAGCTGGTCTAATCCGGCGGCTTCACTTATAAAGAGCCCGGCCTTCTGGTCGGGCTTTTTTTTGTTTCGCATTTGAGTGGAGCGTGTTGCCATGGATCTGCACCGCAGGTTGTTATTGGGATTGGTCCTCTTGCCGGGGCTGGCCGTGGCTGCCGGCAAGTGCGAGCGCCTCGTTGTCACCGGCAGCCCGGACGCACCGCCGTACCTGTGGCAGGACCCGCAGAATCCCAAGCAATTGATCGGCGCCAGTGCTGACCTGCTGCAGCAAGTGGCCAAGGACCTGGGCATCAAGGTCGAGCTGCTTTACGCCGGCAAACGCGCGCAGGCCCTCGATGAGGTGCGCAGCGGGCGCATGGACATGCTGGCCGACACGCCGCTGATGTTCAACGAGCTGGAAAGCCTCGATTACATCTATCCGCCGTTGCTGGAAAACGACTACCTGGTGTGGACGCGCAAAGGCTCGGCGCTGGTCTACAGCGAAGCCAAAGACCTGCACGGGCACACCGGCGGGCTGTCGGAAAAGTCTCGCATGACCCAGGCATTCGGCACTTTCGCCGAGCAGAATCTGACCCTGACCCGGACAGCCAACATCACTCAGGCCTTTCAGAAATTGCTTCTCGGTGAAGTGGAATATGTACTTGCCGGACGCTACTCGGGTATGGCGGCCGCGCAGGCGCTGGGCATGGTCAATGATCTGCTGGCCTTCGAGCAACCGATCGACCGGCCGGGCCTGTTCCTCGCGGTTTCGCACAACTCCGCATGCAACGATCCGTGGTTGCGCGGACAGCTCGCTAAAAAGATGACAGAATTGCCCGCGTCCGGACTGACCGAAGCCGCGCTGCAACGCAACATCGAGCGCTGGAAGGCGCAGCAGCAACAGCCGCAGCCATCTGTCAGTGCCCCAAAACAGTAGGGATTCTTAGTGAGTATTCGACCTCTTTTCGCGGCCATGGCCGTTCTGGCCCTGGCCGGCTGCGCCAACGATCCGGCACCCAATGAACAAATGCGTCTGACCGAGCAGGCCATCGCCCAGGCCAAGGCTGTGGGTGCGACCGCCGATGAAATGCCGGAAATGAAACTGGCCGAAGACAAGTTCAACCGGGCCAAGGGCAAAATGGCTGACGAGTCGTTCAAGAACGCGCGCATGCGTTCCGAACAAGCCGAGCTGGATGCGCGTCTGGCCGAAGCCAAGGTGCTGACGCAAAAGAGCGAAGAGCAGCTGAATGTGCTGAACACCCGCATCATCCGTCTGCGCAAGCAACTGGGAGATGCCCAATGAGCCTCAAGTCAAAAGCCCTCGGCGGACTGATTCTGGCGGGTTGCGCGAGCCTCTACGGTTGCGCCGGTCAACACAGCGAAGCCGCCTTGCAGCAGGCCAGCAGCGACTTCCAGAAGGTCAAGGAAGACTCCAACGTGCTGCGCATCGCGCCGAAGGATGTGATTCGCGCCGGTGAGTCGCTGGCCCGTGCCGATCGCCTGTCGACCTATTGGGGCAGCGGCTGGGACGTGGCGCATTACGCCTACCTGAGCCAGCGCTACAGCGAAATCGCCCGTGAACACACCAATCTGGTGCTTAACGAAGAGCGTGCGGCAAAGCTGGAGTTGGAACGCCAGCGTCTGCAACTGGCCCTGCGCGAGTCCAAACTGCTGAGCGTGCAGCAGCAGGGCAAGTGGCTAGAAGAACAGATCGTTGCGCTGGCCACCACGCAAACCGATCGCGGTCTGGTCATGACCCTCGGCGACGTATTGTTCGACACCGGAGAAGCGGAGCTGAAGAGTTCCGCCAACCGCGTGGTGTTGAAGATCGTGCAGTTCCTGCAACTCAACCCGAAGCGCGTGGTGCGTATCGAGGGCTACACCGACAGCACCGGTGGCAAACAGGAAAACCTCAAACTGTCGCGTGATCGCGCCCAAGCGGTGGCCGATGTGCTGATGGACCTGGGCATTGAGGACAAACGCATTCAGGTCGAAGGTTACGGCGACGAGTACCCGGTGGACGCCAACGCTTCCGAGCGCGGGCGAGCACAGAACCGTCGGGTGGAAATTGTGTTCTCCGACGAAAAAGGCCAGCTCGGCGCCGCCCGCTGAGTGTCACCGCACCCTGTAGGAGCTGGCGAAGCCTGCGATCTTTTGATCTTTAAAAAGCAAGATCAAAAGATCGCAGCCTCGTTTCACTCGACAGCTCCTACAAAAGCCCGGCCTGTCATGCAGCGCCGGGCTTTTTTACGTCTGTCGATTGGCGCGCAAATCCATACAGTTGTAGCTGACACAGCACTGTATCGTTGACTAAAGTGGTAACTGTCCCAGTACACTTCTAAACTGTTCCGGTATTGTTTCACACAAGAATAAAATGCCCGTGAAATCGAGTGCTGCGTCATGACCAATCTTTTGCTCTACCAACGTATTGCTCAACAACTGGCTGAAGACATCCGCCGTGGCGTCTATCAACCGGGGGAGCGCGTGCCTTCGGTACGCAAGATGAGCTCGCAGCTCAATGTCAGCCATGCGACGGTGTTGCAGGCTTACGCCAATCTCGAGGATCAGGGCCTGATTCGCGCGCGGCCGCAGTCCGGTTACTACGTGCACCAGACCCCGGCACTGACCGCACCGACGCCGGATATCGCCCGGGTCGAACGGCCTGGGCTGGTCACCCGCGCCAGCATCATTCAGCAAGTGTTGGTCGAATCGCGCCGCGAAGGAGTGTTCCCTCTTGGCGCGGCGGTGCCGAGCGTCGAGTATTTGCCGGTGCGGGCGCTGCATCAGCAATTGGCCAAAGTCACCCGGTTCCATAGCCCGCGAGCGTTCAGCTATATGTTCAGCCCGGGTTTCGAACCGCTGCGCCGGCAAGTGGCAATCCGCATGCGCGACGCCGGAGTGGTGGTCGATCCTTCAGAAGTGGTGATCACCCACGGTTGCGTCGATGCATTGCAGATGTCGCTGCGTGTGCTGACCCGTCCGGGCGACCTGATCGCCGCTGAATCGCCGACCTATTACGGCCTTTTGCAACTGGCTGATCTGCTGGGTTTGAAAGTGATCGAGATCCCCAGCGATCCGGCCACCGGCATGAGTCTTGAAGCCTTGCAACTGGCGGCCAACCAATGGTCGATCAAGGCCTTGGTCCTGACCACACGCCTGAGCAATCCACTGGGCGGCACCATGCCGGAAGAGCGGCAGAAACAGTTGCTGCGCCTGGCTTCGGATTTCGATATCCAGATTGTCGAGGACGACATTTATGGCGAGTTGATGTTCGAACAGGGCCGCACCAAAGCTCTGAAAGCCTACGACCGGCTGGATCGGGTGATCTACTGTTCGAGCTTCTCCAAGACCTTATCGCCGGGCGTGCGTGTCGGCTGGATGATTGCCGGCAAGTATCAGCAGGAAATCCAGCGTCTGCAGACGTTCACCACGCATTCGGCGTGCAGCGTGACGCAAATGGCGATTGCTGCCTATCTGGAAAACGGCGGTTATGACCGGCATTTACGGTACATCCGCCAGGAATACCGAAAAAACCTCAGCGCGTTCCAGCTGGCGGTTCAGCAGTACTTCCCCGAAGGTACACAAATGACCCGGCCCACCGGCGGTTTCATCCTCTGGGTGAGTCTGCCGGGCAGGGTCAATACTCAGGAACTGCATGTCCGCGCATTGCAGCAGGGCATCAGTATTGCGCCGGGGCTGATCTTCAGTAATACCGAGCAGTTCAACCACTGTATCCGCCTCAATTGCGGCACGCCGTGGAATCGCGAGGCGGAGAGGGCGCTGATGACCCTCGGTTTGCTGGCGACGCAACTGTGTCAGGAAACCGCTGGCGGTTTCTGAACGAGCGGCGCGTCGTGCTTGTCTTGTGACGCTCAACAGGCGAGCATATGGCCCTCTGCCGTTAGTGTTGTTGGGTTCATGAAAGCGATTTTTCCTGCCGCCTGGGTTTTGCTTGGTGTGTTGACGATGGGCCACGCGCCCGGTGTCATGGCAGCCGCCGTTCAGGAAAAGCCTGCAACGTCCGCACCGGCAAGCAAATCGACCACCAGCAAAAAAGCCGTTGCCGATAAAAAAGCCCAGGATAAAAAAACTCAGGATAAACAAGTCCGGCAGAAGAAAGCCGCCACGGTGAAGAAACGGCCCCCGGTCGCTTCCAAATCGAAGCCAGCCAGTGAGGTGGTAAAGACCAGACTGCCGCCGGCCAAGCTCGATCTGAGCCTGCCCAAGGAAATGGTCCAGCAGCTCAAGCCGGCCGGTAGCGTGCCGATGCCCAAACACGAGGGAATCCTGCCGCAGATGTTTGGCGAGAAGGACAGCGGGTTCCAGCTCAACGGCCGCCTGCTCAGCAACGAAATGCAATTGCAGCTGCGCAACGAAGAGCGCCGCGATATCGAAGGCGCAGCGCTGGATTTCGAGTTCAAACAGTAAATTCAATCGATCCGTGACCCGCAGACCAGACGCTTTGTCGCAGACTGGTCAGTCACGTTCAGTTATCGGTAAAAACCCCGGTTCAGGGAATTTGAAACAACCGTTTTAGCGGTTACTCTGTCCGTGTCTCTTTAACACATTGCCCGTCGCGAGGACTTGCTCGTCATGAAATGCCGTGAAGGCTGTGGCGCTTGCTGTATTGCCCCTTCCATCAGTTCTGCCATTCCGGGTATGCCCAACGGCAAACCTGCCGGCGAACGTTGCGTGCAGCTGTCGGTCGAAAACCTGTGCAAGATTTTCGGCCAGCCGGAGCGTCCGGCGGTCTGTTCAGGATTTGCCGCCGATGTCGAAGTCTGTGGCAGCAGCTCGGAAGAAGCGATCAGGTTGATCGGCTGGTGGGAGCAGATGACGGCGGCGTGATGTGTCAAACGAACGGAACTTCAACAATAAGGAATAAGACTATGGGTTCGCTGCATCGTATCGCTGTGTTGTGTGGTTTGACGGCCGTGCTGGCTACTTCGGTTGCTCAGGCTGAGGACTGGAAGGTCGCCAAGGAGCAGGACGGGATCAAGGTCTCGCTGGCCGAAGTGCCGGGCTCCGATTACAAGTCCTATCAGGGTGTAACCCTGATGAAGACCACCATTGCCAAACTGCGCGCCTTGCAGGAAGACGTCCCGGGTGCCTGCGCCTGGATTCACGAGTGCAAAACCCAGAAGCTGCTCAAGCACGAGGGCGATCAGAGCTGGACCTACACCCAGTTCAATACGCCGTGGCCAGTGACCCCGCGTGATTCGGTGCTGCACATCACCACCGTCGAAGGCGCTGATGGCAGCCTGACCCGCAACCTCGAAGGCGTGCCGAAGTACGTTCCGGAAGAGAAAGGCTTTGTCCGCGTCGCTCAGGTCAAAGGCTTCTGGAAGTTCGTACCGAAAGGTGATCAGGTCGAAGTGACCTATCAGGTGCACACCGAGCCAGGCGGCAGCGTGCCGGCCATGGTCGCCAACAAGTTTGTGGTCGATGCGCCGTTCAACACCCTTAAAGCCCTGAAAGAACGCGCCGAGAAGTAATCCGCGCGCTTACCGCAAAACGCCCCGATCGATTCGGGGCGTTTTTGTTTTGTCGTTATATTGTGTTTCCAGATATGCGCTGCACGAAATTTTCACAAAGCGTTCCAGACAATTCACCCACGCAATTCACTTCGTCTCCCTGCGGCAGCCTGTATGAAAGAGTCGGGCAGCGGGGCAGTAATCAATGGCAATGCTGTCGTTGATCGTGCAACATTTGCGCACCGCGCACGCCCCGGGGCCTGGAATGGCCAATAGAGGGCATGGCGCCGCTGTATTTTGCAACTTCAACTTCCAATGGGTCCTAAAACGACATGGCAAACCCGGACGCCCTGAATCAGCAGCGATCTTCCACTCGCCTGCTGCAACCGACCGTCAAATCGCATCTGGCCTACACACTGTTGTGTGCTCTGGTCATGATGGTGATGTTTTCCGTGCTGCGCCTCGCGCTGCTGGTCTACAACCGCGAGATGATCCTCGACACCCCGGCTTCGACCTTCCTCGAAGCTTTCGCCAACGGCCTGCGTTTCGACCTGCGCCTGGTGGTCTACGTCTGCGTTCCGCTGCTGCTGGCACTGTTCAGTGCACGGGCGATGGCGGCGCGTGGCTTCTTCCGTCTGTGGCTGACCGTGGCTTCCAGCATCGCGCTGTTCCTCGGCCTGATGGAGATGGACTTCTACCGCGAGTTCCACCAGCGCCTCAACGGCCTGGTGTTCCAGTACGTGAAGGAAGACCCGAAAACCGTGATGAGCATGCTCTGGTACGGTTTTCCGGTGGTGCGCTACCTGCTGACGTGGGCCGTCGGTACCGTGATCCTGACCCTGGCCTTCAAGGGCGCTGACCGTGCAACCCGTCCACGCGGCCCGTTCAGCGGCGGCAACGTCGGCACCCGTCAGGTGGCGCCGTGGTACACCCGCCTGGCGGTGTTCGTGGTCTGCCTGCTGATCTGCGTGGTGGCCGCCCGTGGCACCCTGCGTCAGGGCCCGCCGTTGCGTTGGGGTGACGTGTACACCACCGAATCGAACTTCGCCAACCAGCTCGGCCTCAACGGTACGCTGTCGCTGATCGCGGCTGCCAAGGACCGCATGGGCGAAGATCGCAACAACATCTGGAAGGCCACATTGCCGCAGGAACAGGCGCAGAAAGTAGTGCGCGAGATGCTGGTGATGCCGGACGACAAACTGGTCGATGCCGACATCGCCGCCGTGCGTCGTGACTACACGCCGCCGGCTGACAAGACCCTGCCGATCAAGAACGTGGTCGTGATCCTGATGGAAAGCATGGCCGGTCACTCCGTGGGCGCCCTGGGCGCACCGGGTAACATCACGCCATACCTCGACAAACTGTCGAAGGAAGGCCTGCTGTTTGACCGCTTCTTCTCCAACGGTACGCATACCCACCAGGGCATGTTTGCGACCATGGCGTGCTTCCCGAACCTGCCGGGTTTCGAATACCTGATGCAGACCCCGGAAGGCAGCCACAAGCTCTCCGGCTTGCCGCAGCTGCTCAGCGCGCGCAAGTATGACGACGTCTACGTCTACAACGGTGATTTCGCCTGGGACAACCAGTCGGGCTTCTTCAGCAACCAGGGCATGACCAACTTCGTTGGCCGCAACGACTTCGTCAACCCGGTGTTCTCCGATCCGACCTGGGGCGTGTCCGACCAGGACATGTTCGACCGCGGTCTGGTGGAGCTGAAGGCGCGGGAAAACGGCAAACCGTTCTATGCGCTGCTGCAAACCCTGTCCAACCACACGCCGTACGCCTTGCCGACGCCATTGCCGGTCGAGCGCGTGACCGATCGCGGCACGCTCAACGAACACCTGACCGCCATGCGTTACTCCGACTGGGCATTGGGTCAGTTCTTCGAGAAGGCGCGCAAAGAGCCGTACTTCAAGGAAACCCTGTTCGTGATCGTCGGCGACCACGGTTTCGGCAACGAGCGTCAGATCACCGAAATGGACCTGGGCCGCTTCAACGTGCCGATGCTGATGATCGCACCGGGCATCCAGGAGAAGTTCGGTACCCGTGACCACACCGTGGGCACCCAGATCGACATCGTGCCGACCATCATGGGGCGTCTCGGTGGCGAAGTGCGGCACCAGTGCTGGGGCCGTGATTTGCTCAACCTGCCGGCAGGCGACACCGGTTTCGGTGTGATCAAGCCGTCGGGCAGCGAGCAGACCACTGCCATCGTCACCGCCGACCAGATCCTGGTGCTGCCGAAAGAGAAGGAAATGGCGCCGAAGATCTATCAGTACCAACTGGGTGCGAACCCTTCTGCCGAGATCATTGCGGACGCCCCGCGTACCGCCGAACTGAAACTCAAGCTTGAAGCGTTCCTGCAAACCGCAACCAAGAGCCTGATGGATAACACCGCCGGTGTGATCAATGGCAAGCCCGACTGATAAAACCGCTGCATAAAAAAGAGGCCCCTGAGGGCCTCTTTTTTTGTCTTGGGATTTTATATCTTGCCAAGTAACAGCAAGACCAACAGCACCACCAAGACCACGCCGATAATGCCCGACGGGCCGTAACCCCAACTTCTGGAGTGCGGGAAGACCGGCAGACCACCGATCAGCAACAGGATCAGGATAATGATAAGAATTGTGCCCATGTCGATTTCCTTGTTGATAGTGTTCGAGAAGTCTTGGTATTCAAGGGCGACTGGAGGCTAACTAAATCCAGACGGCTTACAAATTCCGACTGGTGCGAATGACAGAAGATTCAAAGTTTTTTTAATGTATTTAGATTTCAGGCTTATTTCCTTTAAGGCAAAAAGATCGCAGCCTCGTTTCACTCGATAGCTCCTACATCCATCCATGTAGGAGCTGCCGAAGGCTGCGATCTTTTGTTCCTCCATTCAGCAACTTGATGGAGCGTGGGCGCACGCAGAACCTTCGCTACACTCCGCGCATCTCCTACGGAACAACAGGGCTGTCTGCTATGCAAAATCGCATGATGATCACGGGTGCGGGCTCAGGTTTGGGTCGCGAAATCGCGCTGCGCTGGGCGCGTGAAGGCTGGCAGCTGGCCTTGTCCGACGTCAGCGAGCCCGGCCTGCTGGAAACCCTGAAGCTTGTGCGTGAGGCCGGTGGCGACGGTTTCACCCAACGCTGCGATGTGCGCGATTACAGCCAGCTCACCGCGTTTTCCCAGGCCTGCGAAGTGAAGCTGGGCGGCATCGATGTCATCGTCAACAACGCGGGGGTGGCGTCCGGCGGGTTCTTCAGCGAACTGTCGCTGGAAGATTGGGACTGGCAGATCGCAATCAACCTGATGGGTGTGGTCAAGGGCTGCAAGGCGTTCCTGCCGCTGCTGGAGCAGAGCAAAGGCAAGATCATCAACATCGCCTCGATGGCGGCGTTGATGCAGGGCCCGGCGATGAGCAACTACAACGTGGCCAAGGCCGGTGTGGTGGCGTTGTCGGAAAGCCTGCTGGTGGAACTGGCGCAGCAGGAAGTCGGGGTGCATGTGGTCTGCCCATCGTTCTTCCAGACCAACTTGCTCGATTCGTTCCGTGGCCCGACCCCGGCGATGAAAGCGCAGGTCGGCAAGTTGCTGGAAAGTTCACCGATCAGCGCAGCCGACATCGCCGACTACATTTATCAGCAAGTGGCCGCCGGCGAGTTCATGATCCTGCCGCACGAACAGGGGCGCATGGCCTGGGCGATCAAGCAGAAGAACCCGCAACTGATCTACAACGAAATGACCACCATGGCCGATAAAATGCGCGCCAAGGCCAGACCCACCAACGGTTGAACTTGCCCGCCGGGTGTCGCGTCGTTAGGGTGGCCGCAATGGTCACCCTGTCGAGACGCATCAATGCTCAATTACCTGTGGTTCTTTCTGGCGGCGCTGTTTGAAATCGCCGGTTGTTTCGCTTTTTTCATGTGGTTGCGCCAAGGCAAAAGTGCCCTGTGGGTGATCCCGGCGCTGCTCAGCCTGACCCTGTTCGCCCTGTTGCTGACCCGTGTCGAAGCGGCTTACGCCGGTCGCGCCTATGCTGCGTATGGCGGGATCTATATCGTGGCGTCGATCGGTTGGCTGGCGGTGGTCGAGCGTGTGCGCCCGTTGGGTTCGGACTGGATCGGCGTGGCGCTGTGCGTGATCGGGGCCAGTGTGATTCTGTTCGGGCCACGCTTTTCCGCTGCTTGAGACGAGGCTGTTTAGCGATTTGCAGGAAACGTCTGACGGGCGCAGCGATTGCGGGTGTAGGGCAAGACTGAATTGCTCGCCGCGCATTGTCGAGCGGGCGTTCACCGCGCATCTTCAGGGCTGGCTAACCCTGAAGGACGAACTCCATGCTTGTACTCAGCCGTGTTGTGGGCGAGTTGATTTCCATCGGTGACGACATTTCCGTGCGCGTTTTGTCAGTCAACGGTTCCAGTGTGCGCTTTGGTGTCGAGGCACCGCAGAAGGTCAATGTGCACCGCTCTGAAGTCTACGCGCGGATTCAGCGCAAACAGGCCACCGAAAAGGTCCGCTAGTCGAACAGATGCTTGGGCACATCGTGTTTGAGCATCAGCTGGCATTGTTCGCTTTCCGGGTCGAACACGATCAGTGCCTGGCCTTTGGTCAGCGCCTGGCGCACACGCAACACGCGGGTTTCCAGCGGTGTGTCATCACCGTTGTCGGTGCCATCGCGGGTGACGAAATCCTCGATCAGGCGGGTGAGGGTGTCGACTTCAAGAGCATCGTAGGGAATCAGCATGGGCACCTCGGCTAAATCAATGTCGGGATGCTACGGCGATTGCGGTTTGCCTGCCAGTTTTGTGTGGTGGGTACCGGCCTCATCGCGAGCAGGCTCACTCCTACAGGGAAATGCATTCCAACTGTAGGCGTGAGCCTGCTCGCGATAGCCATAGTTCAGAACAAAGAATTAACTGTCGGAACGTTGCCCCACCAGACTGTCTACCGACGGCACCCGGGTATCGCTCTCCATTTGCGTCTCATGTTCGATCTGATGACTGAAGCGATCGAGCGATGCATTGGCCGGCGCGGCATCGCTGGCGAACACTGGCGGACTCAGGATGTACGCCCCGAGCAAACGACTGAGTGCTGCCAGGCTGTCGATGTGCGTGCGTTCGTAACCATGCGTGGCATCGCAGCCGAAGGCGAGCAGGGCAGTACGGATATCGTGCCCGGCGGTGACCGCCGAATGCGCGTCGCTGAAGTAATAGCGAAACAGGTCGCGGCGCACCGGCAGTTCGTTTTCGCTGGCCAGGCGCAGCAGATGGCGCGACAGGTGATAGTCGTATGGCCCGCCGGAATCCTGCATCGCCACGCTCACCGCGTGTTCGCTGGAATGCTGGCCCGGCGCGACCGGTGCGATGTCGATGCCGACGAATTCGCTGACATCCCACGGCAAGGCCGCCGCCGCACCGCTGCCGGTTTCTTCGGTGATGGTGAACAGCGGGTGACAGTCGATCATCAACTCCTGACCGCTGTCGACGATGGCTTTGAGCGAAGCGAGCAACGCCGCGACACCGGCCTTGTCATCCAGGTGACGGGCGCTGATATGGCCGCTGTCAGTGAACTCCGGCAGCGGGTCGAACGCCACCACGTCGCCGACGCTGATACCCAGTGAGTCGCAATCGGCCTTGGTGGCGCAGTAGGCGTCCAGGCGCAGTTCGACGTGATCCCAACTGATCGGCATCTCGTCCACGGCGGTATTGAACGCGTGCCCGGACGCCATCAGCGGCAACACGCTGCCGCGAATCACGCCATTGTCGGTGAACAGGCTGACGCGGCTGCCTTCGGCAAACCGGCTCGACCAGCAGCCGACTGGGGCCAGGGTCAGACGCCCGTTGTCTTTCACTGCGCGCACGGCCGCGCCGATGGTGTCGAGGTGTGCGGAGACGGCGCGGTCAGGGCTGTTCTTCTTGCCCTTGAGGGTGGCGCGAATCGTGCCGCGACGGGTCATTTCAAAGGGAATGCCGAGTTCTTCCAGACGCTCGGCGACGTAGCGCACGATGGTGTCGGTGAACCCGGTGGGGCTGGGAATGGCGAGCATTTCCAGCAGGACTTTTTGCAGGTAGTTCAGATCCGGTTCGGGGATATGTGTGGTCATGGAAACTCCTGATGAGTTGAGGCGCATCGATGGTTTCGATGAGGAAGATTTGTGGTGCCTTTGAGGGCCGCATCGCGAGCAGGCTCACTCCTACAGGGGAACGCGATTAAATGTAGGAGTGAGCCTGCTCGCGATGGCGGCGGTACGTTCAGCACATCAATTTCAGACTGCAGGCTGACTGTGCGGAAACAACAAATCGACAAACCGCTCCGCCGTTGGCTGCGGCTCATGATTGGCCAGGCCCGCACGTTCGTTGGCTTCGATAAACACGTACTCCGGTTGATCCGCCGCCGGCACCATCAGATCAAGGCCGACCATCGGAATGTCCAGCGCTCGCGCCGCGCGTACAGCGGCATCGATCAGGGTCGGATGCAGGATCGCGGTGACATCCTCCAGGGTGCCGCCGGTGTGCAGATTGGCAGTACGGCGCACGAACAGATGCTTGCCGGCCGGCAGGATGCTGCTGTAGTCATAACCGGCCGCGTGCAGGGTGCGCTGGGTTTCGTGATCCAGCGGGATCTTGCTCTCGCCGCCGGTGGCAGCTTGCCGGCGCCGGCTCTGGGCCTCGATCAAGGCGCCAATCGAGTGATGCCCGTCACCGACCACTTCTGCCGGACGACGAATCGCCGCCGCCACCACTTCAAAACCGATCACCAGAATCCGCAGGTCCAGCCCTTCGTGGAAGCTTTCGAGCAGCACCCGGCTGTCAAAACGCTTGGCGGAGTCGATGGCTTGCTGCACCTCTTCGATGCTCTGCAGATCCACCGCCACGCCCTGGCCCTGTTCACCGTCGAGCGGCTTGACCACCACCCGCTGATGCTCGTCGAGAAACGCCAGGTTGTCGTCGGCATTGCCTGCCAGTTGCTGTGAGGGCAGGTTCAGGCCGGCGCCTTTCAACACCTTGTGGGTCAGGCTTTTGTCCTGGCACAGGCTCATGCTGATGGCGCTGGTCAGGTCGCTCAGCGATTCGCGGCAACGCACCCGGCGCCCGCCATGGCTGAGGGTGAACAGCCCGGCATCGGCGTCATCCACTTGCACATCGATGCCACGCCGATGCGCTTCTTCGACGATGATCCGCGCATACGGATTGAACTGCGCCTCCGGTCCCGGGCCGAGAAACAGCGGCTGATTGATGCCGTTCTTGCGTTTGATGGCGAAGGTCGAGAGGTTGCGGAAACCGAGCTTGGCGTAGAGGTTCTTCGCCTGTCGGTTGTCGTGCAGCACCGACAGGTCCAGATAACTCAGGCCGCGACTCATGAAATGCTCGATCAAATGCCGCACCAGCACTTCGCCGACACCGGGGCGCGAACACTGCGGATCGACCGCCAGGCACCACAGGCTGCTGCCGTTTTCCGGGTCGTTGAACGCCTTGTGATGATTCAGACCCATGACGCTGCCGATCACCGCGCCGCTGTCTTCATCTTCGGCCAGCCAGTACACCGGGCCGCCCTGATGGTGCGGGGTCAGCCGCGTGGCATCGATCGGCAGCATGCCGCGCGCCAGATACAGCTGATTGATCGCCTGCCAGTCCGCTTCGCTTTGCGCCCGGCGAATCCGGAAACCGCGAAATACTCGCGTAGCCTGGCGGTAATCGCTGAACCACAGACGCAAGGTATCGGATGGGTCGAGAAACAGCTGAGTCGGTTCCAGACCCAGAATTTGCTGCGGCGCGGCGACGTACAGGGCGATGTCGCGCTCGCCCGGCTGCTCGTTGAGCAGTTCCTGCGCCAGCGTCGCCGGGTCAGGAAAGGTGTGGCCGATCAGTAGCCGGCCCCAACCGCAATGCACGGCGATGGGATCGCCGCCGAGTTCGCTGCCGTCTTCGGCCAGACGTGCCTGCAAGCGCTCATATGAGGGTGTCTGACCGCGCAACAGGCGTTGGCTGATAGCCGTGGCGTGAGGTTTCATCGATCAGATTCCTTGTTCACTGAGCCACAGGTTCAGGGCCGCCAGTTGCCACAGTTTCGAGCCGCGCAGTGGGGTCAATTGGCCTTGCGGATCGGTCAGCAGTTTGTCGAGCATGGCCGGGTTGAACAGGCCGCGATCCTGGCTCGGATCCAGCAGCAGTTCACGTACCCAGTTCAGGGTGTCGCCCTGCAAATGCTTGAGACCCGGTACCGGGAAGTAGCCTTTCTTGCGGTCGATCACTTCGCTTGGAATCACCAGGCGTGCAGCTTCTTTGAGTACCTGTTTGCCGCCATCGGGCAGCTTGAACTGGCCGGGAATCCGCGCCGAGAGTTCCACCAGGCGATAGTCGAGAAACGGCGTGCGTGCTTCCAGGCCCCAGGCCATGGTCATGTTGTCGACGCGTTTGACCGGGTCGTCCACCAGCATCACCGTACTGTCCAGACGCAGGGCTTTATCGACCGCAGCATCGGCGCCGGGTTGGGCGAAATGTGCCTTCACGAAGTCGCCGGCCGCGTCATTCGCGGTCAGCCATTTTGGCTGCACGGTGGCGGCGTAGTCGTCGTAACTGCGGTCGAAGAACGCCGCGCGATAGGCCGCGTACGGATCCGCCGCACCGTCGACCTGCGGATACCAGTGATACCCGGCAAACAGCTCGTCGGCACCCTGGCCGCTTTGCACCACCTTGCAGTGCTTGGCCACTTCGCGGGACAACAGATAGAAGGCGATGCAATCGTGGCTGACCATCGGTTCGCTCATCGCACGGAACGCAGCGGGCAGTTGTTCGATGATTTCTTTTTCGTCGATGCGCAATTGGTGGTGCTGAGTGCCGTAGTGCTTGGCGATCAAGTCCGAATACTGGAACTCGTCACCGCGCTCGCCACCAGCGTCCTGGAAACCGATGGAAAAGGTCGACAGGTTTTCCACGCCGACTTCACGCAACAGCCCGACCAGCATGCTCGAATCGACGCCGCCCGAGAGCAGCACGCCAACATCCACCGCCGCGCGTTGACGGATCGCCACGGCTTCGCGGGTGCTGTCGAGCACGCGGTCACGCCAGTCTTCAAGGGTCAGGTTTTTCTCGTCGTCGTGTGGGCCGTAGGGCAGGGTCCACCAGGTTTTCTGCTCGGTGCTGCCATCGGCTTCAACACGCATCCAGGACGCTGGCGGCAGCTTTTCGATGCCCGCGAGCAAGGTGCGTGGAGCGGGCACCACGGCGTGGAAATTCAGATAGTGATTGAGCGCCACTGGGTCGAGGATCGGGTTGATGTCGCCACCCTTGAGCAACGCCGGCAGGGCCGAGGCAAAGCGCAAACGCTGGCCGGTGCGTGACAGGTACAAAGGCTTCACGCCGAGACGGTCGCGAGCGATGAACAGGCGCTGGGCGTCACGTTCCCAGATGGCGAAGGCAAACATGCCGTTGAGTTTTGGCAGCAGTGCTTCGCCCCAGGCGTGGTAACCCTTGAGCAGCACTTCGGTGTCGCCACCGGAATAGAAGGCATAACCGAGCGCTTCGAGTTCGGCGCGCAATTGCGGAAAGTTGTAGATTGCGCCGTTGAAGGCCAGGGACAAACCCAGTTGGCTGTCGATCATCGGCTGCGCCGAGCCGTCCGACAGGTCCATGATTTTCAGGCGACGATGGCCCAGGGCAATCGGCCCTTGGGCATGGAAGCCCCACGCGTCGGGGCCGCGAGGGGCCAGGTGGTGGGTGATTCGCTCAATGGCTGCAAGGTCTGCAGGTTGATGATCAAAACGTAACTCGCCAGCTAATCCGCACATAAAGTCCTTACCGGTTTTTCCGTTGGGGAGAGGTGATTCCGCGTCCGGCCAAAATGGCCGGTACTCAGAAACTGACCCGGTGCAGTTGTGGGAGTTTTAGAACGATGAGTTATAAGGGGTGGCGACTGACCGGCGGCCAGTCGCGATTTTTCACTTGCCGCGAATCAACTGGCGCAGCGCGAAACGGTTGGGATGGCAGGCCTCGGCAACACTTCTGGGCAGTGGCAGCGGCTCATTATCCAGCCACGCGGCCAGCAGTTCGCCGGACAGCGGCGCGGTGATCAGCCCCCGTGAGCCATGGCCACTGTTGACGTACAGACCGTCGAGCCACGGGCAGGCAACGTCCGGCACTTGCCGCGCATCCTTGGCCAACGCGGCATAGGCCTGAGCGAAGGTTTCGCGGTCGGCGAGCGGGCCGACAATCGGCAGATAATCGGGGCTGGTGCAGCGGAAGGCAGCGCGGCCCTCTAGCGTTTGCGCGGGCAGTTCGTGGATGTGCAGACGCGCCACCAGATCGCCGGAAATCTCTTCGAGCATCGCCAGATTGCCCAGGTGTTCGGCGGTGGTCGGGGTCAGGTCATCGCTGTTGAAGTCGAAGCTGGCGCCGAGGGTGTGTTCGCCAAGGCGTGCCGGTGCGACGTAGCCTTCGGCGCAGACCACGGTGCTCAATGCTTGACTCTCAACGGTTTGCGGCAGACGCGTGATCTGCCCGCGAATGCGCTTGAGCGGCAGCTCGGCACTTTGCGCAAAACGTTTGATTTCGGCCGCGCCGGCCAGCACCACCACCGGGGCGCTGGCGAGCACGCGGTCGCCGTCGAGGGCCTGCCACTGGCCCTCGACCTGGCGCAGTTCCAGCGCGTGGTGATGCTTGAGCAATTGGATGTTCGGTTGCGTGGCTTGCGCCTGGCACAGCGCCGGCGGATGCACCCAGCCACCTTCGGGGTAGAACAGCCCGCCGTGGGCCAGACTGATCCCGGCCTGAATTTCGGCTTGCGGCTGATCGAGCCAGTGCACCAGATCTTCCGGGAACGCCGCGGCCAATTGCGCCTGACGCTCGGCCTCTTTGGCATTGAACGCCAGTTGCAGCACGCCGCAATCGTCCCAGTCCGTGCCGCGTTGCAGGGTTTCCAGCAGACGGCGGGTGTAGCCGAACCCGCTGACGATCAGTTGCGACAATGCGGTGCCGTGGGCCGACAACTTCAGGTACAGCACGCCCTGTGGATTGCCCGACGCTTCCTGCGCCACGTCGGCATGCCGCTCCAGCAGGCTGACCTGCCAACCGCGCGCCGCGAGGCTGGCGGCGCTGGCGCAACCGGCCAACCCGGCGCCGATCACCAGCGCTCGACGTTCACCGGTCACCGGGGCAGGGCGGGCGAACCACGGTTTGTCCGGCGCCGGTGGCGCAACGTCCTGCGGCCAGCCGAGAAACTCGCCGCGCAGGATTTCCCACTTGTGGCCGATGCCCGGCGTGCGCTTCATCTTGAACCCGGCGGCGTTGAGCAAGCGCCGCACCCAACCGGTGCTGGTGAAGGTGCTGATGGTCGAGCCGGGCGCGGCCAGCCGTGCCAGTTCGATGAACAGTTCGGCGGTCCACATCTCAGGGTTTTTTGCCGGGGCGAAACCGTCGAGGAACCACGCGTCGATCTGCGCATCGAGCTGCGGCAGTTGCTCCAGCGCATCGCCGATCAGCAGCGTCAGCGTCACCCGGCCATTGCCCAGAATGATCCGCTGAAAACCCTGATGGATCGCCACGTAATGGGTCAGCAACTGCTCGGCCAGCGGCTTGAGCTCCGGCCACAAAGCCAAGGCCCGTTGCAGATCGGCCGGACTCAGCGGGTACTTTTCGACGCTGACGAAATGCAGCCGCGCCCCGGCCACCGCGTGTTGCTCGAACAACTGCCAGGCACAGAGAAAATTCAGTCCGGTGCCGAACCCGGTTTCGCCGATCACCAGTCGCCCGTGCGCCGGCAGCGCCGCAAAACGCTCGGCCAGACGGTTCTGTTCGAGGAACACATAACGGGTTTCATCCAGCCCCGACTGGTCGGAAAAATACACATCATCGAACACCCGCGAACGCGGGCGTCCCTGGTCATCCCAGTCGAGTTGGGCGTGGGGCAATACAGGTTTCATGGCAGGCTCGGCAACGACAAGGCGGCCATTCTAGCCGATCGCGCGGAGGGTGCTTGATCCATGGCAAGTGGTCCTTGGGTCGAATGCAGGATCATCACCGGCTTTTGTGGCGAGGGAGCTTGCTCCCGCCGGGGTGCGCAGCAGCCCCAAAACCTGCGACCGCTATTTGTCTGGAGGACCGTGGTTGCAGATTTTGCGACTGCTGCGCAGCCGAGCGGGAGCAAGCTCCCTCGCCACAGGGTTTCAATCATTTAACCCAACTTTGTGGGGGAATTTCCCCTCCATCGCCGTGCCCAATCCGCTAGTCTTGCTGAATCCTGGAAGGAGCCGTCCCTATGTTTGAATCCGCTGAAATCGGTCACGCCATCGACAAAGAGACTTACGACGCGGCTGTGCCTGCGCTGCGTGAAGCATTACTGGAAGCGCAGTTTGAGTTGCAGCAGCAGAAGCGTTTCCCGGTGATCATTTTGATCAACGGCATCGAAGGCGCCGGCAAGGGCGAAACCGTCAAGTTGCTCAACGAATGGATGGACCCGCGCCTGATCGAGGTGCGCACCTTCGATCAGCAGACCGATGAAGAGCTGGCGCGGCCACCGGCCTGGCGTTACTGGCGGATGCTCCCGGCCAAGGGGCGGATGGGGGTGTTCTTCGGTAACTGGTACAGCCAGATGCTCCAGGGGCGGGTTCACGGTTTGTTCAAGGATCCGCGTCTGGATCAGGCGATCAACGCCGCCGAGCGTCTGGAAAAGATGCTGTGCGACGAAGGCGCGCTGATCTTCAAGTTCTGGTTCCACCTGTCCAAGAAACAGATGAAGGCGCGGCTCAAGGCACTGGCCGACGACCCGCTGCACAGCTGGCGCATCAGCCCGCTGGACTGGCAGCAATCGCAGACCTACGACAAGTTCGTCAAATACGGCGAACGCGTGCTGCGCCGCACCAGCCGCGACTACGCACCTTGGCACGTCATCGAAGGCATGGACGCCAATTACCGCAGCCTGGCGGTCGGCAAGATCCTGCTCGAAGGCCTGCAAACCGCGCTCAAGCGGCCACAGGTGCACACTGAGGAAGTCAACGCCGCACCGCTGGGCACGGCGGTCGATCAACTGAACCTGCTCGACAGCCTCGACCTGAATCAGCAGCTGGAAAAGAAAGACTACGAAGAACAACTGATCACCGAGCAGGCGCGTTTTTCCGGGTTGATGCGTGACAAACGCATGCGCCGCCACGCCCTGGTGGCGGTGTTCGAAGGCAACGATGCGGCGGGCAAGGGCGGGGCGATCCGCCGGGTGGCGGCGGCGCTCGATCCGCGTCAGTACAGCATCGTGCCGATTGCCGCACCGACCGAGGAGGAGCGTGCGCAGCCGTACTTGTGGCGTTTCTGGCGGCACCTGCCGGCGCGGGGCAAGTTCACCGTGTTCGACCGCTCTTGGTACGGTCGGGTCCTGGTGGAGCGGGTCGAGGGCTTTTGCAGCCCGGCCGACTGGCTGCGCGCCTACAGCGAGATCAATGACTTCGAGGAGCAGATCGCCGATGCCGGCGTCATCGTCGTCAAGTTCTGGCTGGCGATCGACAAGGACACGCAGATGGAGCGGTTCCAGTCCCGGGAACAGATTCCATTCAAGCGCTTCAAGATCACCGAAGACGACTGGCGCAATCGCGACAAGTGGGACGTCTACCGCGCGGCCGTAGGCGACATGGTCGACCGCACCAGCACCGAGATTTCGCCGTGGACCCTGGTCGAGGCCAATGACAAGCGCTGGGCGCGGGTCAAGGTGCTGCGCACGATCAACCGGGCGCTCGAAGAGGCGTTCGAAAAGTCCGACAAGCGTGCGAAAAAGCACAAGGACTGAGCCGATGGACACGCATACGCGGGGTGAATGATTGTCGCCGTCGGCGGCGGGGTGGACTTATGCTCGGTTCACTCTCTTCCGACAACAACAATTGAGGTATGCCATGCGTGAAGTGGTGATCGTCGACAGCGTGCGGACCGGCCTGGCCAAGTCCTTTCGCGGCAAGTTCAACCAGACCCGTCCCGACGACATGGCGGCCCATTGCGTCAACGCGCTGCTGTCGCGCAACGACATCGACCCGGCCAGCGTCGAGGATTGCATTGTCGGCGCCGGCTCCAACGAGGGCGCGCAGGGTTACAACATCGGTCGTAACGTGGCAGTGCTCTCGCGCCTGGGCACCAATGTGGCGGGCATGACCCTCAATCGTTTTTGCTCTTCGGGTTTGCAGGCGATCGCGATTGCCGCCAACCAGATCGCTTCCGGTTGCAGCGACATCATCGTCGCCGGTGGCGTCGAGTCGATCAGCCTGACCCTGAAAAGCGTCAACACCGATCACCTGATCAACCCGTTGCTCAAGCAGCAGGTACCGGGCATCTATTACACGATGGGCCAGACCGCTGAAGTGGTGGCGCGCCGTTATGCCGTCAGCCGCGAGGCGCAGGATCGCTATTCGCTGCAGAGCCAGTTGCGCACGGCCCAGGCGCAGGCCGCCGGACTGTTCGATGATGAAATCGTGCCGATGGCGGTCAAGTACCGGGTCGAGGACAAGCACAGCGGTGAGGTGCAAATTCTCGACGGCATCGTCGACCGTGACGACTGCAACCGCCCGGACACCACCTACGAAAGCCTCGCCGGATTGAAACCGGTGTTTGCCGAGGACGGTTCGGTAACCGCCGGCAACTCGTCGCAGTTGTCTGACGGTGCATCGATGACCCTGGTGATGAGCCTGGAAAAAGCCCTGCAACTGGGGCTCAAGCCCAAGGCATTTTTCCGCGGTTTCACCGTGGCCGGTTGCGAGCCGGACGAGATGGGCATCGGCCCGGTGTTCTCGGTGCCGAAACTGCTCAAGGCCAAAGGCTTGCAGGTGGCGGACATCGATCTGTGGGAACTCAACGAGGCGTTCGCTTCGCAGTGCCTGTATGCGCGGGATCGGCTGGAAATCGAGAACGACAAATACAACGTCAACGGCGGCTCGATTTCCATTGGCCACCCGTTCGGCATGACCGGATCACGACAGGTCGGGCATCTGGTGCGCGAGTTGCAGCGGCGGGATCTGCGTTACGGCATCGTCACCATGTGCGTGGGTGGCGGGATGGGGGCGACGGGGTTGTTTGAGGCGGTGCGCTGAATCAGGAATAAATTTGTTGGCTGATCGGTTGCTATCGCGAGCAGGCTCACTCCTACATTTGGAATGCGTCCCCTGTAGGAGTGAGTCTGCTCGCGATTGGATCAACCCGGTTACCGGTTGGAATCCAGAAGCTGCATCCGCGCGATATACGCCTTTATTTCCTGCTCAGCCTTTTGCGCATTGTCGAACGGCCCTTCAAGGGTGTTCTCGCGCGTGCAGAAAAACAGTTCGCCATTGACCCGACACAACCGGTCGCTGCGAAAGTGCGTGGCGGGGGCGCTGTCCTGGGCGCGCATTCCGTACATGATCGGCCTCCTTGATTAATGCGCTGAAAGGGGTTCAACGAGCTTATGCCTGAAGCACTTGGCGCGCCCGCCCAGCCGATCAACGGCGATCCGTCAATTTAATGCTGCGACCTGCGCAGTTTCATTTGCGGCCTGGCCCGAACTGTCCCTGTGTTGCACCTGCGTGCGCGCCTAGAATGACTGCTCTTGTCAGCAGGCATTGGGGTTCGCATGCACATTTCATCCGGTCGCTGGGTTTACGGTCTGTTCCTGGCGCTGCTGACGGCCTTTCTGTGGGGCATCCTGCCGATCAAGCTCAAGCAGGTGTTGCAGGTGATGGACCCGATCACGGTGACCTGGTTTCGCCTGTTGGTCTCCGGCGGTTGCCTGTTCATTTATCTGGCGTCGGTCAAGCGTCTGCCGAGCCGTAAAGCGCTCGGGCCCCGGGGCGGCTGGCTGGTGTTGATGGCGGTGCTCGGGCTGGTCGGCAACTACGTGCTGTACCTGATGGGCCTCAACCTGCTCAGCCCCGGCACCGCGCAACTGGTGGTGCAGATGGGGCCGATCATGTTGCTGATCGCCAGCCTGTTCGTGTTCAAGGAGCGCTTCAGCATCGGCCAGGGCATTGGCCTGGCGGTGCTGCTGATCGGCTTTGTGCTGTTCTTCAATCAGCGTCTGGCCGAACTGCTCACCTCGTTGTCGGACTACACCGCTGGCGTGTTGCTGGTGCTGTTGGCCTCGACGGTCTGGACCTTCTACGCGCTGGGCCAGAAGCAATTGCTTACGGTGTGGAATTCGCTGCAGGTGATGATGGTGATCTACCTGTTCTGCGCGCTGTTGCTGACGCCGTGGGTGCATCCGCTCGAGGCATTGGAGCTGAGCCCGTTGCAGGGCTGGCTGCTGCTGGCGTGCTGCATGAATACGTTGATTGCCTATGGCGCATTTGCCGAAGCGCTGGCGCATTGGGAGGCGTCGCGGGTCAGTGCGACGTTGGCGATCACCCCGTTGGTGACCTTTGGCGCGGTGGCGCTGGCGGCGTGGATGTGGCCGGAATACGTGCACGCCGAGCAGATCAATGGCCTGGGTTATGGCGGGGCGGTGCTGGTGGTGCTGGGTTCGGTGCTGGTGGCGTTGGGGCCGTCGTTGATGGCCGGGTTGAAGGCGCGGCGAATGCGTATGGCCTGAAAATCAAAAGATCGCAGCCTGCGGCAGCTCCTACCGGTTGGAATGCATTCCCTTGTAGGAGCTGCCGCAGGCTGCGATCTTTTTTGCTGTTAGCCCTTGGCGCCAGCCTCGATCATGTTCTCCGGCCGCACCCAGGCATCGAACTCTTCATCGGTCAGATACCCCAGCTGCAGCGCCGCCTCGCGCAAGGTCAGGCCTTCGCTGTAAGCCTTCTTGGCGATTTCTGCCGACTTGTCATAACCGATGTGCGGGTTCAGCGCCGTCACCAGCATCAGCCCGCGCTCCAGATGTTTGGCCATGACGTCGGCGTCCGGCTCAAGACCTGCGATGCAGTGCTGCTGGAAGTTGCTGCAACCGTCGGCGAGCAGGCGGATCGATTGCAGCAGGTTGTGGATGATCACCGGTTTGAACACGTTCAGTTGCAGGTGGCCCTGACTGGCGGCGATGCCGATGGTGACGTCATTGCCCAACACCTGGCAGGCGAGCATCGACAGCGCTTCGCACTGGGTCGGGTTGACCTTGCCCGGCATGATCGAGCTGCCCGGCTCGTTGGCCGGCAGCTTCACTTCGGCAAACCCCGCGCGTGGACCAGAGCCGAGCAGGCGCAGGTCGTTGGCGATTTTCATCAGCGCCACGGCGAGGGTTTTCAGGGCACCGGACAGGCTGGTCAGCGGTTCATGCCCGGCCAGTGCGGCAAACTTGTTCGGCGCGGTGACGAACGGCAGGCCGGACAGCGCGGCGAGTTCTGCGGCTATCGCTTCGCCGAAGCCGTGCGGCGAATTCAGGCCGGTGCCGACCGCGGTGCCGCCCTGCGCCAGTTCACACACGGCTGGCAACGCTGAGCGGAGCGCTCGTTCGGCGTAATCCAGTTGCGCTATAAATCCAGACAGCTCCTGACCGAAGGTGATCGGCGTCGCATCCATCATGTGCGTGCGGCCGGTCTTCACCAGTTTCATATGGCGTGCCGCCAATTCGGCCAGACCGCCGGACAGCTCGGCGATGGCCGGCAGCAGTTGTTCCTGCACGGCTTTGGCGGTGGCGATGCTCATGGCGGTGGGGAAGCAGTCGTTGGAGCTTTGCGAGCGGTTGACGTGATCGTTGGGGTGCACCGGCGTCTTGCCGCCGCGCGGGTTACCGGCCAGTTCGTTGGCGCGACCGGCGATCACTTCGTTGACGTTCATGTTGCTCTGGGTGCCGCTGCCGGTCTGCCAGACCACCAGCGGGAACTGGTCGTCGTGCTGGCCGTCGAGCACTTCGTCGGCGGCTTGTTCGATCAGGCGGGCGATGTCGGCGGGCAGGTCGCCGTTGCGGTCGTTGACCCGGGCGGCGGCTTTCTTGATCAGGGCCAGGGCGTGCAGTACCGGCAACGGCATGCGTTCCTGACCGATGGCGAAGTTGATCAGCGAGCGTTGCGTCTGAGCACCCCAGTAAGCGTCGTCCGGGACTTCGATCTGGCCCAGGCTGTCGGTTTCGATACGGCTCATGGTGCACACTCCTGTTGGTCTGTTTGCGCAGTTTAGGCCCGGTCAGGCCCAGGTGGTTCCCTCGAACCGATTGTTGACCGGTAAAACCCGGCCAATCAAGCACGGCAAGGGCCGGGGGTTGAGCCACGAGGTTTTTTAGGCGCAGAATGGTCGCCCTTGGGGTTTTACCTCGCTAGCTAGAAAAGGAAACTCGATGACTCGTCTTCGTGCCATCTGTACCGCGGTTGCACTGGTTTGCGCCAGCGGCCAGGTGCTTGCCGATACCGCCAGCCACAACGCCAGTGCCGAAGCTTTCCTGACCCTGGCGCACGCTGACAAACTGGGTACTCCGGTGTACATGCAAGTGCAGCAAATGTTTGCTCAGCGCTTTGAACAGACCAAAGCCCCGGAATCCAAGAAAGCCGTACTGGAAACCTACCAGGCCAAGGCCAACGCTGCCCTGGACCAGGCCATCGGCTGGAACAAGCTCAAGCCTGACATGGTCAAGCTCTACACCAGCAACTTCAGCGAATCCGAGCTGAAAGACCTGGTCGCGTTCTACCAGTCGCCACTGGGCAAGAAAGTCCTGGAAAAAATGCCGCAGCTGACCCAGCAATCGGCCCAGATGACCCAGGCCAAGCTGGAAAGCGCTGTCCCTGTCGTCAACAAGCTGCTCGACGACATGACCAACGAGCTGGCACCGAAAGGCGCTGCGCCGGCCAAGAAGAAGTAAGCGGAGTTCGTGATGACCATGCAACAACGCATCGAATCGACGCTGAGCCTGCTTCAGCCTGAGCATCTGCAGGTGCTGGACGAAAGCCACATGCACAGTCGCGGGTTACAGACCCACTTCAAGGCTGTGGTGGTCAGCGCACAGTTCGAAGGCCTGAACCGGGTCAAGCGCCACCAGAAAGTCTACGGCACGCTCGGCGAGCTGATGGGCGAGTTCCATGCGTTGGCGCTGCACACCTACACCCCGCAGGAATGGGCAGAGGTGGGCGCCGCTCCGGCGTCGCCGACCTGTGCCGGCGGTAGCAAACATTAAGATCAAAAGATCGCAGCCTGCGGCAGCTCCTACAGGTGGCTGCCGCAGAGGGTGATGTTTTTGATAGAATCCGCAACGCGCCGCTCACCCGGCGCGTTTTTTTTTGAATCCGGTTCACCCTTTGCGAGGGTAGCCACCTGGAGAAATACCCATGACACAACCGATTGTCGTGGCGGCACTGTATAAGTTCGTCACCCTCGAAGATTACGTCAACCTGCGCGAGCCACTGCTGCAAGCGATGGTCGACAACGGTATCAAAGGCACCCTGTTGATCGCCGAAGAAGGCATCAACGGCACCGTGTCCGGCAGCCGCGAAGGCATCGATGGCCTGCTCGCCTGGCTGAAGAACGACCCGCGCATGATCGACATCGACCACAAAGAGTCGTACTGCGACGAGCAGCCGTTCTACCGCACCAAAGTCAAACTGAAAAAAGAGATTGTCACCCTCGGCGTCGAAGGCGTGGACCCGAACAAAAAGGTCGGCACCTACGTCGAGCCGCAAGACTGGAACGCGCTGATCAGCGATCCGGAAGTGCTGCTGATCGACACCCGCAACGACTACGAAGTGTCGATCGGTACCTTCGAAGGCGCCATCGATCCGAAAACCACCAGTTTTCGCGAATTTCCCGATTACATCAAAGAGCACTTCGACCCGGCCGTGCACAAGAAGGTCGCGATGTTCTGCACCGGTGGCATTCGCTGCGAGAAAGCCTCGAGCTACATGCTGGGCGAGGGTTTCGAAGAGGTTTACCACCTCAAGGGCGGCATCCTGAAATACCTCGAAGAGGTGCCGCAGGAAGAAACCAAATGGCAGGGCGACTGCTTCGTGTTCGACAACCGCGTGACCGTGCGTCACGACCTCAGCGAAGGCGACTACGATCAATGTCATGCCTGCCGCACACCGGTCAGCGTTGAAGATCGTGCCTCCGAGCATTACGTGGCCGGCATCAGTTGCCCGCATTGCTGGGACAAGCTGAGCGAGAAAACCCGTCGCAGCGCCATCGATCGGCAGAAGCAGATCGAACTGGCCAAGGCGCGCAACATGCCGCACCCGATCGGCTACAACTATAAACAAGCATCCACCGAGGCTTAATCATGTCTGCGCGCCTGCTCTATGTGATGGATCCGATGTGTTCCTGGTGCTGGGGGTTCGCTCCGGTTGCCAAGGCATTGGTCGAGCAGGCGCAGGCAGCGGGGGTGGAACTGCATCTGGTGGTCGGCGGCTTGCGCACCGGCAGCGGTGCGGCACTGGAACCGACCACGCGGCGCTACATTCTTGAGCACTGGCAGGCGGTCACCGAGGCCACCGGCCAGCCGTTCAAGTTCGACGGCGCGTTGCCCGACGGTTTTGTCTACGACACCGAGCCGGCCTGCCGCGCGATCGTCACCGCGCGCAGCCTGGCGCCGGATTGCGCGTGGAAACTGGTCGGCCTGATCCAGCAGGCGTTTTACGCTGAAGGTCGCGATGTCACCCAGGCCAGTGTGCTGGTGGAACTGGCTGAACAGGCCGGCGTGCCGCGTATCGAATTTGCCGCGCTGTTCGATCATGCCGATCAACACAAGGCGACTCAGGCCGATTTCAGTTGGGTGCAGGATCTGGGCATCGCCGGTTTCCCGACCCTGCTCGCCGAACGCAACGGCCAACTGGCGTTGCTGACCAACGGCTATCAACCGCTCAGTGAGCTGTCGCCATTGCTCGGCCGCTGGCTGGAGCGCGCAGCCTGTGCCTGACCGGGCCGATGACACGCCAGCCGTAAAGCGTGTCGACCGGCTGAGCTGGGCAGAAGTCCGGCGTCTGGCGCTTCATCACAAAAAATCCCTGTGGATCGCTAACGGCGTGGCCGTACTGGCGACGCTGTGCAGCGTGCCGATTCCATTGCTGTTGCCGTTGCTGGTGGATGAAGTCCTGCTCGGCCATGGCGATGCCGCGCTGAAAATCATGAACCACGTGCTGCCGTCGATGTGGCAGCAGGCGGCGGGTTACATCGGCCTGATGCTGGTGGTCACCCTGACCCTGCGTTGCAGCGCCCTGTGCTTTGGTGTGCTGCAGGCGCGGTTGTTTGCGCGGCTGGCCAAGGACATCGTCTACCGCATTCGCGTGCGCCTGATCGAGCGCCTCAAACGTATCTCCCTCGGCGAGTACGAAAGCCTCGGCAGCGGCACCGTGACCACGCACCTGGTCACTGATCTGGACACCCTCGACAAGTTCGTCGGCGAAACCCTCAGCCGTTTTCTGGTGGCGATGCTGACCCTGGTCGGCACCGCCAGCATCCTGATGTGGATGCACTGGAAACTGGCGCTGCTGATCCTGCTGTTCAACCCGCTGGTGATCTACGCCACGGTGCAGTTGGGCAAGCGGGTCAAGCACCTGAAGAAACTGGAGAACGACAGCACCTCGCGTTTCACTCAGGCCCTGAGCGAAACCCTCGATGCGATCCAGGAAGTGCGCGCCGGCAACCGTCAGGGCTTCTTCCTCGGACGGCTCGGATTGCGCGCGCAGGAAGTGCGCAATTACGCGGTCAATTCGCAGTGGAAGACCGATGCGTCGAACCGCGCCAGCGGTCTGCTGTTCCAGTTCGGCATCGATATCTTTCGCGCCGCGGCCATGCTTACGGTGCTGTTCTCCGACCTGTCGATCGGCCAGATGCTCGCGGTGTTCAGTTACCTGTGGTTCATGATCGGCCCGGTCGAACAACTGCTTAATCTGCAATACGCCTACTACGCGGCGGGCGGCGCGCTGTCGCGGATCAACGAACTGCTGGCGCGGGCTGACGAACCGCAATACCCGGGCGGCGTCGATCCGTTCAAGGGCCGTGAAACCGTGGGCATCGAGGTGCAGGGGCTGAGCTTCGGTTACGGCGATGAATTGGTGGTGGATCAGATGAACCTGTCCATCGCCCCCGGTGAAAAAGTCGCAATTGTCGGTGCCAGTGGCGGCGGCAAGAGTACCCTGGTGCAGTTGCTGCTCGGGCTGTACACGCCGTTGGCCGGTACGATCCGTTTCGGCGGTTCGACCCAGCAGGAAATCGGCCTGGAGCTGATTCGCGAAAACGTCGCGGTGGTGCTGCAGCATCCGGCGCTGTTCAACGACACGGTACGCGCCAACCTGACCATGGGTCGCACCCGCAGCGATGAAGCCTGCTGGCAGGCGCTGGAAATCGCCCAGCTGGAGGCGAGCATTCGCGCGCTGCCGGACGGTCTCGACAGCATTGTCGGACGCTCTGGCGTGCGCCTGTCCGGCGGTCAGCGTCAGCGCCTGGCGATTGCCCGGATGATCCTCGCCGAGCCGAAAGTGGTGATCCTCGATGAAGCCACTTCGGCCCTCGATGCCGCCACCGAGTACAACCTGCATCAGGCCATGGCGCGTTTCCTCAATGGCCGCACCACGTTGATCATTGCGCATCGCCTGTCAGCGGTGAAGCAGGCGGACCGCGTGCTGGTGTTCGATGGCGGGCGAGTGGCCGAGGACGGCGATCACCAGCAACTGATCGCGGATGGTGGCCTGTACGCCAAGCTGTATGGCCATCTGCAGCAGATACAACGCACTTGAGTTTCGTCGCACTTTCTGTGCTTAGTGCTTGAATTGCTTTGAGTAAAACCACCTGAAACCCTGCGACAGACCAGTCGGTAGTACGATCGACCCGCAAGACGGCACAGCGCTGCCTTCGATGTGTCGAAAATAGCCTAGGCTGAGCTGTCAGAAGCGGTATCTTCCGGTGTTCATCTGGCAGTGCTTGTGCAAGGGACCTCATGAAGCAAAAAAGGACTCTCGGAACGCCACGGTTGTTGGGCATCGTCTGGCCATTTATTGCCGTCGTGTTATTTCAGGCGTTATTGGGGGGCGTGAGTCTTTACGTCCTGTCGGCCGTTCGCGGCTATGTGGCCGGCGAGAGTCTCTGGTCCAAGGGCCAGAAGGACGCCATCTATTATCTGAACCTCTACGCCGACAGCCGCGACGAGGCGATCTTCCTCAAGTACAAGGACGCGATTGCCGTGCCGCAGGGCGGTCACGAGTTGCGTCTGGCTCTGGATCGACAGCCACCGGATCTGCAAGCGGCACGAGAAGGCATCCTCAAGGGTGGCAACCACCCCGATGACGTCCCGAGCCTGATCTGGCTGTACCTCAATTTTCGTCATTTCAGTTATCTGGAAACCGCCATCGACCGCTGGACGATCGGCGATGCCTATCTGGTCCAGCTGGACAAAGTCGCGCGCGAGATGCATCAGGGCATCAGTGAAAACGTTGCGACGCCGGCTGATATTCAACGCTGGAAAACGCAGATTTTCGCAATCAATGACGGCGTGACCCCGGCAGCCAAGGCCTTCAGCGATGCCTTGGGCGAGGGCTCGCGGATGATCCTGCGCCTGCTGCTGTTCACCAACCTGGCCACGGCGCTGGGGCTGATTGCGCTGGCCTTGCTGCGTACGCACAAGCTGCTCAAGCAGCGCCATGCCTTTGCCCAGGCACTGCAGTTGGAGAAGGACCGGGCGCACATCACCCTGCAATCGATCGGCGACGGCGTCATCACCACCGATGTCGATGGGGCCATCGATTACATGAACCCGGCGGCCGAGGCCATGACCCACTGGAAGGCCGAGCACGCGGCGGGTCTGCCGCTGGCCGCACTGTTCAACTTGCTGGATGACAACGCCCAGACTGAAGGGCTGACACTGATCGAGCATATTCTCAGCGGCAAACTGGTCGGCGGCAGCGAGCACTCCAAACTGATTCAGCGCCTGGACGGCAGTACGGTGTCGGTGACACTGGTCGGCGCGCCGATCCGCAATGCCGAAAAGATCAGTGGCACGGTGCTGGTATTGCATGACATGACTCAAGAGCGGCAGTACATCGCCAACCTGTCGTGGCAAGCGACCCACGATGCCCTGACCGGTCTGGCCAATCGCCGTGAGTTCGAATACCGCCTGGAACAGGCGCTGCACAATTTGACGCGCCAGTCCGGTCGACATGCGCTGATGTTCCTGGATCTGGACCAGTTCAAACTGGTCAACGACACCTGCGGTCACGCAGCCGGCGACGAGCTGCTGCGCCACATCTGCGCGCTGTTGCAGTCGGGCTTGCGCGAGAGCGATACCTTGGCGCGGCTGGGCGGGGATGAGTTCGGCATTCTGCTGGAGAACTGCGCACCGGAGGCTGCGGAGAAAATCGCCGAAAGCCTGCGCCAGACCGTGCAGAATCTGCACTTCGTGTGGAAGGGCCGGCCATTTTTGACCACCGTGAGTATCGGCCTGGTGCATATCGCCCAGACCCCGACGACCCTTGAAGCGTCGCTGCGTGCAGCCGACATGGCGTGCTACATGGCCAAGGAGAAGGGGCGTAACCGGGTGCAGGTCTACCACGCCGATGACTCCGAGCTGTCGTTGCGCTTCGGTGAAATGGCCTGGGTGCAGCGTTTGCACATGGCGCTGGAAGAAAACCGCTTCTGCCTGTATGCCCAGGAAATTGCCCCGCTGGGTACCACGGTCGGCGGTGGCGGGCACATCGAAATCCTTTTGCGCCTGCATGACGAGGCCGGACGGATGATCCTGCCGGACAGTTTCATTCCGGCAGCCGAACGTTATGGCCTGATGAGTCAACTCGACCGCTGGGTAGTCGAGAATGTTTTTAAAGTCATTGCCCAATGTATTGCCGAACAACATGAAGGCCCGTTGGCAATGTGTGCGATTAATCTTTCAGGCATTACTATCGGAGATGACGCGTTCTTGCACTTTCTGCGGGAACAGTTTGTTAGTTACTCCATACCACCTGAAATGATTTGTTTTGAAATTACCGAAACCAGTGCAATTGCCAATCTCGGTAGTGCAATTAGATTTATTAATGAACTCAAAGGCTTAGGTTGTTACTTCTCGCTCGATGACTTTTGTGCCGGAATGTCTTCATTCGCTTATCTGAAACATTTGCCTGTAGACTTCCTGAAGATCGACGGGAGTTTCGTAAAGGATATGCTGGACGACCCGATTAACCGCGCAATGGTCGAAGTGATCAATCACATCGGGCATGTCATGGGTAAGCAGACAATTGCCGAGTTTGTTGAAACAACCCAGATCGAGCAGGCACTGCTTGAAATCGGGGTGGATTACGCTCAGGGTTATGTCATCGAACGCCCGCAATTGTTTACCTGCGACAGTTTGCAAAGTCGGCCCGCCAGACCGCAGCCGTTGTTGTTCAAGGCGCCTGGCACGTTCCGTTGAAAGCTCTTGCCGATCCTTACAATCACAAATCAAAAGGAGCCGAACAGTGATCGACACATTCAACCGAACCGGACCACTCATGGAAGCTGCAAGTTATCCAGCCTGGGCACAACAGCTCATTGTGGATTGCAGCGAGAGCAAGCGCCGGGTTGTCGAACATGAACTGTACCTGCGCCTGCGCGATAACAAGCTCAGCGCCAAGACCATGCGCCAGTACCTGATCGGGGGCTGGCCGGTCGTTGAACAGTTTGCGTTGTATATGGCGCAGAACCTGACCAAGACCAGGTTTGCCCGCCATCCTGGGGAGGACATGGCGCGCCGCTGGCTGATGCGCAACATCCGCGTCGAACTCAACCATGCCGACTACTGGCTGAACTGGAGCCGCGCGCATGGCGTCAGCCTTGAGGATCTTCAGGCCCAGCAAGTGCCGCCCGAACTGCATGCCTTGAGTCACTGGTGCTGGCACACCAGCTCGGCGGATTCGCTGATCGTCGCCATCGCCGCCACCAACTATGCCATCGAGGGTGCGACCGGGGAGTGGTCGGCGCTGGTCTGCTCTACGGGGGTGTACGCCGCGGCGTTCCCCGAAGAGGAGCGCAAGCGCGCCATGAAGTGGCTGAAGATGCACGCCCAGTATGACGACGCGCATCCGTGGGAGGCGCTGGAAATCATCTGCACGCTGGCCGGGATGAACCCGAGCAAGGCGTTGCAGACCGAGCTGCGCCAGGCAGTCTGCAAGAGCTATGACTACATGTACCTGTTCCTCGAGCGCTGCATGCAACTGGAAAACGCCGAGCGGGCGATCCATGGGCGTGAGCGTCTGGCGCTGGTAGAGAGCTGATATCCCATAACACCGCAAAAAGTGTAGGAGTGAGCCTGCTCGCGATAACGGTGTGCCAGTCAACAGAGAGGGTGACTGACACACCGTTATCGCGAGCAGGCTCACTCCTACAGTGATTTTGGGGGTATCAAAAAAGTATCAGCCAGCCATTGCCAGGCGATTACGCCCCTCGCGCTTGGCCACATACAGCGCGCTGTCAGCGCGGCGCAGCAGGCTGTCGGCCGATTCCCCCGGCAGCAGGCTCGAGCAGCCGAGGCTCACGGTCAGGTCGATCAACTGGCCGTCAGCGAAGTATTGCGCAGCCTGCGCGGCATGGCGCAGGCGTTCGCCGACCATCGCCGCCGCTTCCCGGCCGGTGTTGCACAGCAGGATCAGAAACTCTTCTCCGCCATAGCGAAACACCATGTCGACATTGCGCAGTTGGCCCTTGATCGACGCCGCCACCGCTTTGAGTACGTCATCCCCGGCGCTGTGTCCGTGGCTGTCGTTGACCCGTTTGAAGTGGTCGATGTCGAGCATCAGCACCGACAACGGTTGCAGGTGCCGCCGTGACATGTCGATCTCGCGTTGCAGGGTCTGCTCCATGGCGATCCGGTTGCCGGTCCCGGTCAACGGGTCGCGCAGCGCGCTTTGCGTCGCGGCGCGGTAGAGCAGGGCGTTGCGCATCGGGAACAACAGCGACGACAGCAGCGATTCGAGGTTGCCCTGGTCTTGCTCACTGAAGCGTTGATTGCGGCGGAACACCAGCTCACCCAGATGCTCGCCTTCGTGGCTGAGGCTGTAGCTGACCGAATGGTGACCGCGTGCGCCGAACTCCAGGCGCAGGTCGCTGCCCGAATGCACGTAACTCAAAGCGTCCAGCGGCACCAGGCGCTGAACTTCGCGGAAAAACAGACCAAGGATTCGTTGCGGCTCAAGACTGGTTTGCAGTTGCAGGCTCATTTGCTGGCGCAGTTGCGCCAGGTTGGCCGGGCGTTCCAGCAGCGGAGGCAGCTGACCAAAGCCCAGGCGTTGCAATTTGGCACTGTCAAAGTCAATTGCATTGGTCTGGGAGGGTGATTTCATATGGCGTGAGCCCCTAAGCAGTAAGTCTGTCTTACAGGCTGGGTGAGAGCGGCTATGGGCTGCGCGTCATACTGATCCATCAGTCCCGTAGGACATTTGGCGTAAGTTTAGTCTGCCTGATGACGATTAGTCAGCTATCGAAATCGGCCTTGCCCCAGTGCCTTCACACGGCATGCTTTGAGGAAAATTAGAGCGAAAGTCATGCCATTCGGTTCATGTTTATTAAAATCGTTATGAATCAACAGGATGGCTTTTTGCTTTGAGGGTGGGTGGCGGATATTTGACTGGAGTGTGATATCGGGAAGCGGCAAATGTGTGCCGCGACGGTAATCCGTCACGGCCACAAAAGCGACGTATGGCAGTTATTGCGCGTTGAAGGCCTGGCCATTGATGCCGGTGCTGTCCGGGCCCATCAGGTACAAGTACACCGGCATGATCTCTTCCGGGGTCGGGTTGTTCAGCGGGTTTTCTCCCGGGTAAGCCTGGGCGCGCATGCTGGTGCGGGTGCCCCCCGGGTTGATGCTGTTGGAGCGTACCGGCGCCACGCCATCGACTTCATCGGCCAGGGTTTGCATCAGGCCTTCGGTGGCGAACTTCGATACGCCGTAGGCGCCCCAGTAGGCCCGGCCCTTGCGCCCGACGCTGCTGGAGGTGAACACCACCGAGGCATCCTGCGACAGTTTGAGCAGCGGCAGCAGGGTGCTGGTCAGCATGAACATGGCGTTGACGTTGACTTGCATGACGCGCATGAAGTTTTCGCCCGACAGCTGTTCGATCGGCGTGCGCGGACCAATGATCGAGGCGTTGTGCAGCAGGCCGTCGAGATGGCCGAACTCGGTCTCGATCATCGCCGCCAGCTCATCGTACTGATGGGGCAGGGCAGTCTCGAGGTTGAACGGGATCACCGCCGGTTGCGGATGACCCGCCGCTTCGATCTCGTCGTAGACCTGCGTCAGATTGGCTTCGGTCTTGCCCAGCAGCAACACGGTGGCGCCATGGGCGGCATAGGTTTTCGCGGCAGCCGCACCAATGCCACGGCCGGCACCGGTGACCAGAATGACCCGATCCTTGAGCAATTCGGGACGAGCGGAGTAATCAAACATAAAAACCTCACAATCCATTTAAACGCTAAAAGATCGCAGCCTTCGGCAGCTCCTACAGATCATCGCAATCTTGTAGGACCTGCCGCAGGTTCGGGCCGTGTTCGGACGATCTTTTGACTTTGATCAGCAGCTGCAGAGCGCGCTGTCGAGCACCTTGCGCAATTCCAGCGGATGATCCACCACCACGTCCGCGCCCCAGTGTCGCGGGTTGTCGTCGGGGTGGATGTAGCCAAATGTCACAGCCGCCGTTTTCGTACCGGCATCGCGCCCTGACTCGATATCGCGCAGATCATCGCCGACAAACAGAACGGTCGATGGATCCAGATCAAGCATCTTGCACGCGAGGATCAGTGGCTCCGGATCGGGCTTGCTGTTTTTCACGTGATCCGGGCAGATCAGCAGCGCCGAACGCTCGGCCAGCCCCAGTTGTTGCATGATCGGTTCGGCAAAGCGCAGCGGCTTGTTGGTCACCACGCCCCAGAGCAGATTGGCCTTTTCGATATCTGCCAACAGTTCGCCCATGCCGTCGAACAGTTTGCTATGCACTGCGCAGCCAACCAGATAGCGCTCCAGAAACTCCAGGCGCAGTTCCTCGAAACCCGGCGATTCCGGGTCCATTGAAAAGGTCACGGCAACCATGGCTTTGGCGCCGCCGGAGATTTCGTCGCGGATGTGCTTGTCATTCATCGGCGGCAAGCCACGATCCGCGCGCATCGCCTGACAAATGGCGATGAAGTCCGGCGCGGTGTCGAGCAGGGTGCCGTCCATGTCGAAAAGAACTGCTCTGATGGCCATCGGCTTACTCCTCGCGCAGGGTCTGGATCATGTAGTTGACGTCAACGTCGTTGGCCAGCTTGTAGTGCTTGGTCAGCGGGTTGTAGGTCAGGCCGATGATGTCCTTGACGGTCAGGCCGGCGATGCGGCTCCAGGCGCCGAGCTCGGACGGGCGGATGAATTTCTTGAAGTCGTGGGTGCCGCGCGGCAGCAGCTTCATGATGTATTCGGCGCCGACGATGGCGAACAGGTACGCCTTCGGGTTGCGGTTGATGGTCGAGAAGAACACCTGGCCGCCGGGCTTGACCATGCGGTAGCAGGCGCGGATCACCGACGACGGGTCCGGCACGTGTTCCAGCATTTCCAGGCAAGTCACGACGTCGAACTGCTCGGGCATTTCTTCGGCCAGGGCTTCGGCGGTGATCTGGCGGTATTCGACGCTGACGCCGGACTCCAGCTGATGCAGTTGCGCGACCGCCAGCGGCGCTTCGCCCATGTCGATGCCCATCACGGTGGCGCCGCGCTGGGCCATGGCTTCGCTGAGGATGCCGCCGCCGCAACCGACGTCGAGGACTTTCTTGCCGGCCAGATTGACCCGCTCGTCAATCCAGTTGACGCGCAGCGGGTTGATGTCGTGCAGCGGTTTGAACTCGCTTTCGCGGTCCCACCAGCGATGGGCCAGGGCTTCGAATTTGGCGATTTCGGCGTGGTCGACGTTGCTCATGATCAATTCCTCGAAAAACTTGAAAAAGGCTGTAGCCCCGGAGTCTGGTCCGGGGTGTTTACGATTCGGTGTGGCCGCTGATGCGCAGGCCCCAGGCCCGGGCGGTAGCGCCCAGCTGTTGTTCATCCAGACGGGTCAGGCGCCGGTCGTCGAGTAACTGTTTGCCGGCGACCCACAGGTGTTTCACGCAATCGCGACCGGTGGCATAGATAAGCTGCGACACCGGGTCGTAGACCGGTTGCTGGGCCAGGCCGGACAGGTCGAAGGCGACGATGTCGGCGGCCTTGCCAATTTCCAGCGAACCGACCTGCGCTTCGATCCCCAGTGCTCGCGCGCCATTGAGTGTGGCCATGCGCAGCGCGCGATGGGCGTCCAGCGCAGTGGCCGAACCGGCGACGGCTTTGGCCAGCAACGCGGCGGTACGGGTTTCGCCCAGCAGGTCGAGATCGTTGTTGCTCGCCGCGCCATCGGTACCGACGGCGACGTTCACGCCAGCCTGCCACAGACGCTCCACCGGGCAGAAACCGCTGGCCAGCTTCAGGTTCGATTCCGGGCAGTGGATCACGCTGCTGTTGCTTTCTACCAGCAATGCGAGATCGTCATCGCTGATCTGGGTCATGTGCACGGCCTGGAAGCGCGGGCCGAGCAGGCCCAGCCGGCCGAGGCGGGCCAATGGCCGCTCGCCGCGATGTTCCAGCGATTGCTGGACTTCGAAAGCGGTTTCGTGGACGTGCATGTGAATCGACGCATCCAGCTCTTCAGCGATCACGCGGATTTTTTCCAGGTTCTCGTCGCCCACGGTGTAGGGTGCATGAGGGCCGAAGGTGATCTTGATCCGTTCGTGATGTTTCAGATCGCCGAACAGCTCGACGCCCTGGCGAATGGCCTCATCGGCACTGGCGGCGCCGGGAATCGGGAAATCGAGGATCGGGATCGCGATCTGCGCACGGATGCCGCTGTTGTGCACGCGTTCGCTGGCGACTTTCGGAAAGAAATACATGTCCGAGAAGCAGGTGATGCCACCTTTGATCTGCTCGGCAATGGCCAGATCGGTGCCATCACGCACGAAATCTTCATCGACCCATTTGGCCTCGGCCGGCCAGATGTGGTTTTCCAGCCAGGTCATCAGCGGCAGATCATCGGCCAGGCCGCGGAACAGCGTCATCGCTGCGTGGCCGTGGGCGTTGATCAGGCCCGGGGCGAGCAGTACGTCCGGTAATTCGCGGATTTGCGTGGCGTTACACTTCAGTGCTTCGGCGCGTGGGCCGATAAACACGATGCGACCATCGCGGATGCCCAGGCCGTGCTCCTTGAGCACAACGCCTGCAGGTTCGACGGGTACCAGCCAGGTCGGCAGCAATAATAAGTCGAGCGCAATGGCAGGTTTCGGCATCGAGGGTCGGTTCCAGTGCTTTTGTAAAGGATGGCGAAGTATACCCGAGCGTCTTCGCGGGGGGATCGCTATAATCGGCGGCTTTTGTTCATGAGTGCGGGGTGAGGGATGCGCGATCGACTGTTGGCTGCGGAGAAAGTAAAGGCCATCGATTGGCGAGATGGCGCGCTCCACCTGCTGGATCAGCGTATTTTGCCGTTCGAGGAAACCTGGATCGCCTACACCAGCGCCGCCGGCGTGGCTGAGGCGATTCGTTCGATGGTGGTGCGCGGTGCGCCGGCCATCGGTATCAGCGCGGCCTATGGCATTGTACTGGCGGCGCGTGCCCGCGTGGCGGAGGGCGGCGACTGGTATGCGGCGCTGGAAGAGGATTTCGCGCTGTTGGCGGATTCCCGCCCGACTGCGGTCAACCTGTTCTGGGCGCTGAACCGCATGCACGATCGCCTCGATCGCCTGAAGGACAATGCCGATCCGCTGGCGGCGCTGGAAGCCGAGGCCATCGCCATTCATGAAAGCGATCGCGAAGCCAACCTGACCATGGCCCAGCTCGGTGTCGATCTGATCCGCAAGCATCAGGGCAACGCCCAGGCGATCCTGACCCACTGCAACACCGGGGCGCTGGCCACCGGCGGTTTCGGTACGGCGCTGGGGGTGATTCGTGCGGCTTACCTTGAAGGTATGGTCGAGCGCGTTTATGCCGACGAGACCCGGCCATGGCTGCAGGGCTCGCGTCTGACCGCGTGGGAGCTGGCGAACGAGGGCATCCCGGTGACCCTCAATGCCGATTCCGCCGCCGCGCACATCATGAAAACCAAAGGCGTGACCTGGGTGATCGTCGGCGCTGACCGCATCACCGCCAATGGCGACGTGGCGAACAAGATCGGCACCTATCAACTGGCGGTCAACGCCATGCATCACGGCGTGCGTTTCATGGTGGTGGCGCCGAGTTCGACCATCGACATGAATCTGGCCATCGGCGACGACATCCCGATCGAGGAGCGTGACGGTGCCGAGCTGCTGGAGGTGGGTGGCAAGCGCGTGGGTGCGGATGTCGAGGCGTTCAACCCGGTGTTTGACGTGACCCCGGCGGATCTGATCGATGCGATTGTCACCGAGAAAGGCATCGTCGAGCGTCCGGATACGGCGAAAATGGCCCAGTTGATGTGCCGTAAACGCCTGCATTGATTGGCTGTGGTGCCTGGAAGGGCGCCATCGCGAGCAGGCTCACTCCTACAAGGTCTTGTGTCGAACGCAAACCCTGTAGGAGTGAGCCTGCTCGCGATGAGGCCCTAAAAGTCAATAAACATCGGTAATTCAGCCCCCAATTCTGCATTCGCAGCGGCTCTGAGCCTCTCTCGTCCCCTTTACGCCTGTCATCGGTCAACTAACTATGCTCCATGCGCATCTGGGGGATAGGTGCGTGGCGGCTCTTGTGATAACATCCGGCGTTTTCCGAGGCAGCTTCACGGAGCTGTCTTTACTGCGCAAATCCACGGTCCAACTTGTTGATTTGTCGTAAGTCGGCGCATGGCACTCAGCCTGCCCCGACGAGCTTCGTTCATCCCATATGGATATGACGAAGTTTCACCAGAAAAAGGAATCAGGCTTCTCATGGGCGAACTGGCCAAAGAAATCCTCCCGGTCAATATCGAAGACGAGCTGAAACAGTCCTACCTCGACTACGCGATGAGCGTAATCGTCGGCCGTGCACTGCCGGATGCGCGCGATGGCCTCAAGCCCGTGCACCGTCGCGTACTGTTCGCGATGAGCGAGCTGGGCAACGACTTCAACAAGCCGTACAAGAAATCTGCCCGTGTTGTCGGTGACGTAATCGGTAAGTATCACCCGCACGGTGATACCGCGGTGTACGACACCATCGTCCGCATGGCTCAGCCTTTCTCCCTGCGCTACCTGCTGGTTGATGGTCAGGGCAACTTCGGTTCGGTCGACGGCGACAACGCCGCGGCCATGCGATACACCGAAGTGCGCATGACCAAGCTGGCGCACGAGCTGCTGGCCGACCTGCACAAGGAAACCGTGGACTGGGTGCCGAACTACGACGGCACCGAACTGATCCCGGCGGTCATGCCGACGCGCGTGCCGAACCTGCTGGTCAACGGCTCCAGCGGTATCGCCGTGGGCATGGCGACCAACATTCCGCCGCACAACCTCGGTGAAGTCATCGACGGTTGCCTGGCCCTCATCGACAACCCTGAGCTGACCGTCGATGAGCTGATGCAATACATCCCGGGTCCGGACTTCCCGACCGCCGCGATCATCAACGGTCGTGCCGGCATCATCGAAGCCTACCGTACCGGTCGCGGCCGCATTTACATGCGTGCGCGCTCGATCATCGAGGACATCGACAAGGTCGGTGGCCGTCAGCAGATCGTCATCACCGAACTGCCTTACCAGCTGAACAAGGCGCGTCTGATCGAAAAGATCGCCGAGCTGGTAAAAGAGAAGAAGCTCGAAGGCATCACCGAACTGCGCGACGAGTCCGACAAGGACGGTATGCGCGTCGTGATCGAGCTGCGTCGCGGTGAAGTGCCTGAGGTGATCCTCAACAATCTCTACGCCCAGACCCAGCTGCAATCGGTATTCGGCATCAACATCGTGGCGCTGATCGACGGTCGTCCGCGGATCCTTAACCTCAAGGATCTGCTGGAAGCCTTCGTTCGTCACCGTCGCGAAGTGGTCACCCGCCGTACCGTGTTCGAGCTGCGCAAGGCCCGCGAGCGTGGTCACATCCTCGAAGGCCAGGCCGTCGCCCTGTCGAACATCGACCCGGTGATCGCCCTGATCAAGGCTTCGCCGACCCCGTCGGAAGCGAAAGAAGCGCTGGTCAGCACCCCTTGGGAATCCAGCGCAGTCGTGGCGATGGTTGAACGTGCCGGTGCCGATTCGTGCCGTCCGGAAAACCTTGATCCTCAATACGGTCTGCGCGAAGGCAAGTACTTCCTGTCGCCAGAGCAGGCGCAAGCCATTCTGGAACTGCGTCTGCACCGTCTGACCGGTCTGGAGCACGAGAAGCTGCTGGCCGAGTACCAAGAGATCCTCAACCAGATTGGTGAGCTGATCCGCATCCTCAACAGCGCCGTGCGCCTGATGGAAGTGATCCGCGAAGAGCTGGAAGTGATCCGCGCCGAATACGGCGACGTGCGCCGCACCGAAATTCTCGATGCGCGTCTCGACCTGACCCTGGGTGACATGATCCCGGAAGAAGAGCGCGTCGTGACCATTTCCCACGGTGGCTACGCCAAGACCCAGCCATTGGCTGCGTACCAGGCTCAGCGTCGTGGCGGCAAAGGCAAGTCGGCGACCGGCGTCAAGGATGAGGACTACATCGCTCACCTGCTGGTTGCCAACAGTCACACCACGTTGCTGTTGTTCTCCAGCAAGGGCAAGGTGTACTGGCTCAAGACTTACGAGATTCCGGAAGCATCCCGCGCCGCCCGTGGTCGTCCGCTGGTCAACCTGCTGCCGCTGGATGACGGTGAATACATCACCACCATGCTGCCGGTCGAGGAATACACTGAAGGTCACTACATCTTCATGGCGACCGCCAACGGCACCGTCAAGAAGACCCCGCTGGAATCCTTCAGTCGTCAGCGCAGCGTCGGTCTGATCGCGCTGGAGCTGGACGAAGGCGACGTGCTGATTTCCGCTGCCATCACCGATGGCGAGCGTGAAGTGATGCTGTTCTCCGACGGCGGCAAGGTCACGCGCTTCAAAGAGTCCGACGTTCGTGCCATGGGCCGTACCGCCCGCGGTGTGCGCGGCATGCGTCTGCCGGAAGGTCAGAAGCTGATTTCGATGCTGATCCCGGAAGAAGGCAGCCAGATCCTCACCGCTTCCGAGCGTGGTTATGGCAAGCGCACCGCGATCACCGAGTTCCCTGAGTACAAGCGTGGCGGCCAGGGCGTTATTGCCATGGTCAGCAACGAGCGTAACGGCCGTCTGGTCGGTGCGGTTCAGGTGCTCGATGGCGAAGAAATCATGCTGATTTCCGATCAGGGCACCCTGGTGCGTACCCGTGTCGACGAAGTGTCGAGCCTGGGTCGTAACACGCAAGGTGTAACCCTGATCAAGCTGGCCAAGGATGAAACCCTGGTCGGTCTGGAGCGGGTTCAGGAGCCATCGGAAGTCGAGGGCGACGAGCTTGAAGGTGAAGAGGGTGCCGAGTTCGAGGGTGAGGTCGTGATCGACGACGTTGCCGAGGACCAGCAACTCGACGCCGCTGCTGACGAAGAGCCGCAGGAATAAGCGGACAAGCGAGGGGGCGGATGAAAATTCGCCCCCTTGTTATTTGTCCGGTATGAAACATCGGAGATCTCTTGTAGGAGTGAGCCTGCTCGCGATGCAGGCGCCGCGGTACATCTGAAATACCGTAGTGATGCAATCGCGAGCAGGCTCACTCCTGCAAGGGAGGGGGCGGGCGCCGCCGCTCCAGTGTCGACGGTTAATACGATTTATTGTGATACCACCAAATCAGAGCGAGATTGGATGTGAGCAAGCGAGCCTATAACTTCTGTGCCGGTCCTGCGGCGCTTCCTGAAGCTGTCCTGCAACGTGCCCAGGGTGAACTCCTTGATTGGCACGGCAAGGGTCTGTCGGTCATGGAAATGAGCCATCGCAGCGATGAGTTCGTGTCCATTGCCACCCAGGCCGAGCAGGATCTGCGTGACCTGCTGAATATCCCGTCGAACTATAAAGTGCTGTTTCTGCAGGGTGGCGCGAGCCAGCAGTTCGCGCAGATCCCGTTGAACCTGTTGCCTGAAGGCGGCAGTGCCGACTATATCGACACCGGTATCTGGTCGCAGAAAGCCATCGAAGAAGCCTCGCGTTACGGCCACGTCAACGTTGCCGCTACCGCCAAGCCTTACGACTATTTCGCTATCCCGGGCCAGAACGAGTGGAGCCTGTCGAAAGACGCCGCCTACGTTCACTACGCGCCGAACGAAACCATTGGCGGTCTGGAGTTCCAGTGGATCCCGGAAACCGGTGATGTGCCGCTGGTGGCCGACATGTCCTCGGACATTCTTTCGCGCCCGGTGGATGTCTCGCGTTTCGGCATGATCTACGCCGGTGCGCAGAAAAACATCGGCCCGAGCGGCATCGTGGTCAACATCATCCGCGAAGACCTGCTGGGCAAGGCCCGCGCGCTGTGCCCGACCATGCTCGACTACAAGGTCGCGGCTGACAACGGCTCGATGTACAACACGCCGCCGACCCTGGCCTGGTACCTGTCCGGTCTGGTGTTCCAGTGGCTGAAAGAGCAGGGTGGCGTCGAAGCCATCGCCAGACTCAATGACGTCAAGCAGCGCACGCTATACGACTTCATCGACGCCAGCGGTCTCTACAGCAACCCGATCAACAAGTCGGATCGCTCGTGGATGAACGTGCCGTTCCGTCTGGCTGACGATCGTCTGGACAAGCCGTTCCTGGCCGGTGCTGACGCGCGCGGTCTGCTCAACCTCAAGGGCCACCGCTCCGTGGGCGGCATGCGCGCCTCCATCTACAACGCCGTCGACATCAACGCCGTCAACGCGCTGGTGGCGTACATGGCTGAATTCGAGAAGGAACACGGCTGATGTCCGAGCAAGAACTCAAGGCACTGCGCGTTCGCATTGATGCTCTGGACGAGAAAGTCCTGGAGCTGATCAGTGAGCGTGCGCGCTGCGCCCAGGAAGTCGCGCGAGTAAAGATGGCCTCGCTGGCCGAAGGCGAAGTGCCGGTGTTCTATCGTCCCGAGCGTGAAGCTCAGGTGCTCAAGCGGGTGATGGAGCGCAATCAGGGGCCGTTGGGCAACGAAGAGATGGCGCGGCTGTTCCGCGAAATCATGTCCTCGTGCCTGGCGCTCGAGCAGCCGCTGAAAGTGGCGTACCTCGGCCCTGAGGGCACCTTCACCCAAGCGGCGGCCATGAAGCACTTCGGTCATGCGGTGATCAGCAAGCCGATGGCGGCGATCGACGAAGTGTTCCGTGAAGTGGCGGCGGGTGCAGTGAATTTTGGCGTGGTGCCGGTGGAGAACTCTACCGAAGGCGCGGTCAACCACACGCTCGACAGCTTCCTCGAGCACGACATGGTGATTTGCGGCGAAGTCGAGCTACGCATTCACCATCACCTGCTGGTCGGTGAAAACACCAAGACCGACAGCATCAGCCGCATCTACTCCCACGCCCAGTCGCTGGCCCAGTGCCGCAAGTGGCTGGATGCACACTACCCGAATGTCGAGCGCGTGGCGGTGTCGAGCAACGCCGAAGCCGCCAAGCGGGTCAAGGGTGAGTGGAACTCGGCAGCGATTGCCGGCGACATGGCGGCAGGGTTGTATGGGCTGACGCGTCTGGCCGAGAAGATCGAAGACCGTCCGGACAACTCGACGCGCTTCCTGATGATCGGTAACCAGGAAGTGCCGCCGACCGGCGACGACAAGACCTCGATCATCGTTTCGATGAGCAACAAGCCTGGCGCGCTCCACGAGCTGCTGGTGCCGTTCCATGACAACGGGATCGACCTGACCCGGATCGAAACCCGTCCGTCGCGCAGCGGCAAATGGACCTACGTATTCTTCATCGACTTCGTCGGCCACCACCGTGATCCGTTGATCAAAGGTGTGCTGGAAAAGATCAGTCAGGAAGCAGTAGCACTCAAGGTGCTGGGTTCCTACCCGAAAGCAGTTCTCTAAGGGCGGTAGCAAATGAGTGGCAACTTCCTCGCTCTGGCACAGCCGGGCGTGCAACAACTTTCGCCGTACGTTCCGGGCAAGCCTGTGGACGAACTGGCGCGTGAGCTGGACCTGGATCCTGCGAAAATCGTCAAGCTGGCGAGCAACGAAAACCCGCTGGGCGCCAGCCCGAAAGCGCTGGCCGCGATCCGCGAAGAGCTGGCCGAGCTGACCCGTTATCCGGACGGCAACGGCTTTGCGCTGAAATCCCTGCTGGCCGAGCAGTGCCGCGTCGAGCTGAACCAGGTCACCCTGGGCAACGGCTCCAACGACATTCTCGAGCTGGTGGCGCGTGCCTATCTGGCGCCGGGTCTGAATGCGGTGTTCAGCGAACACGCTTTCGCTGTCTATCCGATTGCCACTCAGGCGGTTGGCGCCGAAGCCAAAGTGGTTCCGGCCAAGGATTGGGGGCATGATCTGCCGGCTATGCTTGCAGCCATCGATGCCAACACCCGCGTGGTGTTCATCGCCAACCCGAACAACCCGACCGGCACCTGGTTCGGCGCCGAAGCGCTGGACGAGTTCCTGCAGGATGTGCCGGAGCACGTGCTGGTGGTGCTGGACGAGGCGTACATCGAGTACGCCGAAGGCAGTGATCTGCCGGATGGTCTGGATTTCCTCGCGGCCTATCCGAACCTGCTGGTGTCGCGCACCTTTTCCAAGGCCTACGGTCTGGCGGCGCTGCGCGTGGGTTATGGCCTGTCCACCGCTGTCGTGGCGGACGTGCTGAACCGCGTGCGCCAGCCGTTCAACGTCAACAGCCTGGCGCTGGCTGCTGCCTGTGCGGCGTTGAAGGACGAAGAGTATCTGGCGCAAAGCCGTCAGCTCAACGAATCCGGCATGCAGCAGCTGCAAGCAGGTTTCCGTGAACTGGGCCTGAACTGGATCGAGTCCAAGGGCAACTTCATCTGTGTCGATCTTGGTCAGGTGGCGGCGCCGATTTTCCAGGGCTTGCTGCGTGAAGGCGTAATCGTGCGTCCGGTAGCCAACTACGGCATGCCGAACCACCTGCGGGTGACCATCGGTCTGCCAGCGGAAAACAGCCGCTTCCTCGACGCGCTGCGTAAGGTTCTGGCTCGTGGGTGATGTCACTGCTCTGCAATCTGCTGCACCTATGATCGGTCGCCTTGTGGTGGTCGGTCTGGGGTTGATCGGTGGTTCGTTTGCCAAAGGCTTGCGTGAAAGCGGTATCTGCCGTGAAGTGGTCGGGGTCGATCTCGACCCGCAATCGCGCAAGTTGGCGGTCGAGTTGGGTGTGGTTGATCGTTGTGAAGACGACTTGATCGCTGCCTGTCAGGGCGCCGACGTGATTCAACTGGCGGTGCCGATTCTGGCCATGGAGAAAGTGCTGGCCCGTCTGGCGAGCGTTGATCTGGGGCAGGCGATTCTGACCGATGTCGGCAGTGCCAAAGGCAATGTGGTGCGGGCGGCGACCGAGGCGTTCGGCGGCATGCCGGCGCGTTTCGTGCCGGGCCATCCGATTGCCGGTTCCGAGCAGAGCGGGGTGGAAGCTTCCAATGCCGAGCTGTTCCGTCGGCACAAGGTGATTCTGACTCCGCTCGAGCAAACCGATCCGGCAGCGCTGGCCGTTGTCGATCGCTTGTGGCGCGAATTGGGCGCTGACGTCGAGCACATGCAGGTCGAGCGTCACGATGAAGTGCTGGCTGCGACCAGTCATCTGCCGCACCTGCTGGCCTTCGGTCTGGTCGACTCGTTGGCCAAACGCAATGAAAACCTTGAGATCTTCCGTTACGCTGCGGGCGGTTTTCGCGATTTCACAAGAATCGCCGGAAGCGACCCGGTGATGTGGCACGACATCTTTCTCGCCAACCGCGAGGCTGTCCTGCGCACACTCGATACATTTCGCAGCGACCTCGACGCCTTGCGCGACGCGGTCGATGCAGGGGATGGGCACCAATTGTTGGGCGTCTTCACGCGCGCCCGGGTTGCCCGCGAGCATTTCAGTAAAATCCTGGCCCGCAGGGCCTATGTGGACGCTATGAATTCCAACGATCTGATTTTCCTGGCTCAACCTGGTGGCCGCCTGTCCGGTCGGATTCGCGTACCAGGTGACAAATCGATTTCCCACCGTTCGATCATGCTTGGCTCGCTGGCCGAAGGCGTGACCGAAGTCGAAGGTTTCCTTGAAGGCGAAGATGCCTTGGCGACTTTGCAGGCGTTCCGTGACATGGGTGTGGTCATTGAAGGCCCGCACCACGGTCGCGTGACCATTCACGGCGTCGGCCTGCACGGTCTGAAGCCTGCGCCGGGCCCGATCTATCTGGGCAACTCCGGTACCTCGATGCGTCTGCTGTCCGGCCTGCTGGCTGCGCAGAGTTTCGACAGCACCCTGACGGGCGATGCTTCGCTGTCCAAGCGGCCGATGAATCGCGTAGCCAATCCGCTGCGTGAAATGGGCGCGGTGATCGAAACCGCTGCCGAAGGTCGTCCACCGATGACCATTCGTGGCGGTCACAAGCTCAAAGGCCTGACCTACACCATGCCGATGGCCAGTGCGCAGGTGAAGTCCTGCCTGCTGCTGGCGGGCCTGTACGCTGAAGGCAAAACTACCGTGACCGAGCCGGCGCCGACCCGTGACCACACCGAGCGCATGCTGCGTGGTTTCGGCTACCCGGTGAGCGTCGATGGCGCCACGGCATCGGTCGAGTCCGGTGGCAAGCTGACCGCGACTCACATCGAAGTGCCGGGCGATATCTCGTCGTCGGCGTTCTTCCTCGTGGCGGCGTCGATTGCCGAAGGTTCCGAGCTGGTGCTGGAGCATGTCGGCATCAACCCGACCCGTACCGGCGTCATCGACATCCTGCGCCTGATGGGTGCGGATATCACCCTGGAGAACCAGCGTGAAGTCGGTGGTGAGCCAGTGGCTGATTTGCGCGTGCGGGCAGCTAAACTCAAGGGTATCGAGATTCCGGAAGCGCTGGTGCCACTGGCCATCGACGAATTCCCGGTGCTGTTCGTGGCAGCCGCCTGTGCCGAAGGGCGCACCGTGCTGACCGGCGCCGAAGAGTTGCGCGTCAAGGAATCGGATCGCATTCAGGTCATGGCGGACGGCTTGCTGGCGCTGGGCGTCAAATGCCAGCCGACCCCGGACGGCATCATCATCGATGGCGGCCAGATTGGTGGCGGCGAAGTGCATGGTCACGGTGATCACCGTATCGCCATGGCTTTCAGCGTGGCGTCGCTGCGCGCCACGGCACCGATCCGCATCCATGATTGCGCCAACGTCGCGACGTCGTTCCCGAACTTCCTCGCGTTGTGCGCGCAGGTGGGTATTCGTGTTGCTCAAGAGGCTCAGTCGTGAAGAACATTGCACCGGTCATCACCATCGATGGGCCAAGCGGTTCAGGCAAAGGCACGGTAGCCGGGATTCTGGCCAAGCGTCTGGGCTGGAATCTGCTGGATTCCGGTGCGCTGTATCGCCTGCTGGCGTTTGCGGCGCACAACCATGGTGTCGACCTGACCAATGAAGAGCTGCTGAAAAAACTGGCCGCTCATCTGGATGTGCAGTTCATCGCGGCGACCGAAGGTCAGCTGCAGCGCATCATTCTTGAGGGTGATGAAGTCAGTGATGTCATTCGTACTGAAAGCGTCGGTTCCGGCGCTTCTCAGGTGGCGGCATTGCCGGCGGTACGCGAGGCGCTGCTGCAGCGCCAGCGTGCTTTTCAGGAAGCGCCGGGCCTGGTGGCCGACGGTCGCGACATGGGTACGGTGGTGTTTCCCGATGCACCGCTGAAGATTTTCCTCACCGCCAGTGCCGAGGAACGGGCGCGCCGCCGATATTTGCAGTTGAAGGGCAAAGTCGAGGGTGTTAGTCTGTCGAGTCTGCTAGATGAGATCCGTGCACGCGACGAGCGTGATACCCAGCGCGCAGTAGCCCCGCTAAAGCCGGCGGCTGACGCGATACAGCTGGATTCCACGGAGTTGTCCATCGATCAGGTGCTTGAACGCATCATGAGCGAGATCGCCATTCGCGATATCGCCGGGTGACCAAGAAGGCCGCAGGGGACCAGTCATAGTCCTGCAGCGCTTCTTTTAAATGAAACTAACCCACACCGTCTGGGGTGTGGAGATGGGCGTATTCTTCGCCCTCATCTACAGGAATTAAAATGAGCGAAAGCTTTGCGGAACTCTTTGAAGAAAGCCTAAAGACCCTGAACCTTCAGGCAGGCTCCATCATCACCGGTGTTATCGTTGATATCGATTACCAGGCTCGCTGGGTAACCGTTCACGCTGGTCTGAAGTCTGAAGCACTCATCCCGCTGGAACAGTTCTACAACGACGCTGGTGACCTGACTATCAATGTCGGTGACGAAGTTCACGTTGCTCTGGATTCGGTTGAAGACGGTTTCGGTGAAACCAAGCTGTCCCGTGAAAAAGCCAAGCGCGCTGAATGCTGGATCGTTCTGGAAGCAGCCTTCGCAGCTGAGGAAGTGGTCAAGGGCGTTATCAACGGTAAGGTTAAAGGCGGCTTCACTGTCGACGTTAACGGCATCCGTGCGTTCCTGCCAGGTTCCCTGGTTGACGTCCGTCCAGTGCGCGACACCACGCACCTGGAAGGCAAAGAGCTGGAATTCAAGGTCATCAAGCTGGACCAGAAGCGCAACAACGTTGTCGTTTCCCGTCGTAGCGTCCTGGAAGCCGAGAACTCCGCCGAGCGTGAAGCTCTGCTGGAATCCCTGCAGGAAGGCCAGCAAGTCAAAGGTATCGTCAAAAACCTCACCGATTACGGCGCATTCGTCGATCTGGGTGGCGTGGACGGCCTGCTGCACATCACCGACATGGCGTGGAAGCGTATCAAGCATCCTTCCGAAATCGTCAACGTTGGTGACGAAATCGACGTCAAGGTTCTGAAATACGATCGCGAACGCAACCGTGTTTCCCTGGGCCTGAAGCAACTGGGCGAAGATCCATGGGTTGCTATCAAAGCCCGTTACCCAGAAAGCACTCGCGTTACCGCTCGTGTAACCAACCTGACCGACTACGGCTGCTTCGCTGAGCTGGAAGAAGGCGTTGAAGGTCTGGTACACGTTTCGGAAATGGACTGGACCAACAAGAACATCCACCCTTCGAAAGTCGTACAAGTCGGCGACGAAGTGGAAGTTATGGTTCTGGACATCGACGAAGAGCGTCGTCGTATCTCCTTGGGCATCAAGCAGTGCAAGTCGAACCCATGGGAAGACTTCTCTGGCCAGTTCAACAAGGGCGACAAGATCTCCGGCACCATCAAGTCGATCACCGATTTCGGTATCTTCATTGGTCTGGACGGCGGCATCGACGGTCTGGTTCACCTGTCCGACATCTCCTGGAACGAAGTGGGCGAAGAAGCCGTACGTCGTTTCAAGAAGGGCGACGAGCTGGACACCGTCATCCTGTCGGTTGACCCAGAGCGCGAGCGCATCTCCCTGGGCATCAAGCAACTGGAAAGCGATCCGTTCTCCGAGTACGTCTCGGTTAACGACAAAGGCGCTATCGTTAAAGGCACCGTGAAAGAAGTTGACGCCAAAGGCGCCATCATCGTTCTGGCTGACGACATCGAAGCGACCCTGAAAGCCTCCGAAATCAGCCGTGACCGCGTTGAAGACGCGCGCAACGTTCTGAAAGAAGGCCAGGAAGTTGAAGCCAAGATCATCAGCGTTGACCGCAAGAGCCGCGTAATCCAGCTCTCGATCAAGTCTAAAGACGACGCTGAAGAGAAAGAAGCTATCCAGAGCCTGAACTCTGTTCAGGAAGCTCCAGCCGATACCACTATGGCTGCTCTGCTGAAGCAAGCAATGGCCAAGCAGAACTAAGTTCTGATTGATCATGAAAAAGGGCGACTTCGGTCGCCCTTTTTTGTGCCTGCGATTTGGTGAGATGGGGCGCGGTTAGCCTGTGTCGGGATCGCGGTGAAACCAATCCCTTCAACTGGTTGTCTGTTTCTTTAATCGGATCAATCGCCTATTCGCGACTAAGCTGGGTATTAGTCGTGCAGTAGTCGGGCGTTGCCTGGCATAAGGAAGTGGATGAACAGATTTATAGTCTTCATGGTGGTGCTGCTGTTGGCCGGCTGTACCACGAGTGCCAAGACGCATGCGGTGCGTGGTGTCAGCGGTATCGAGATCGACTGTTCCGGCCTGGGTTCAGGGTGGGAGAAGTGCCAAAAGCGTGCGGCGAAGGAGTGCAGGGGGGCGGGTTACAGGGTGATCACCCGGTCTGATGATGCAAAGGATGAGGATGAGTTTCCGTTTGGCTTCAATCCCGCAGGCTACGTCACCCGAACCATGCTGGTGATGTGTCGCTGAGTGCGCACTGATCCGGTTCGGTGCTTTTGTGTCCTGAAAACGGGCGTTTCGACGCCGAGGAAGATATGTCAATCCCTGGGCTGTTCAAAATCTTCCGGGCGTGCTAAAACCTTTCAAGCGCTGATCTAGCTGCTTGAAAAAGAAGGGAAAAATATGACGAAGTCGGAGTTGATCGAACGAATTGTCACCCATCAAGGGCTACTCTCATCCAAGGATGTGGAGCTGGCCATCAAGACCATGCTTGAACAAATGTCCCAATGTCTGGCCACAGGTGATCGCATCGAGATCCGTGGATTTGGCAGCTTCTCCCTGCACTACCGTGCGCCGCGTGTCGGTCGCAATCCCAAGACCGGCCAGTCGGTCAGCCTGGATGGCAAGTTCGTTCCGCATTTCAAACCGGGCAAGGAATTGCGCGATCGGGTGAACGAAGAGGAGGAGGGGATTTGACAGTCGCTATTTCTCAAGGAGTTACTCATGCGTAACCTCAAGCGCATACTTCTTGGCGTGTTCATTTTATTGCTGGTGTTAGTGATCCTGGCTTTTGTGCTGGAGAATCAGCAATCCATTTCGTTGGTGTTCCTGGGTTTGGCTGGGCCGCAACTGCCAGTGTCGTTGGTAGTGGTCATGGCATTGCTCGTCGGCATGCTGATTGGTCCGGTTCTGGGCTGGTTTCTGGGGCGCTCGTCCAGGATTGCACGCAAGCGTCTTGTCTGAGGTCGGCAGGCGCGAGACATCTGTCGAATTTGCAACGTCGCTTGTCCATATCCATTAGTAAAACGTTCATTAAGCTGTAAAATGCAGCCCTTGTTCGATTGTGGAAACATATCCACATCGATTCAGACTGACTTTGATGGAAGCCTGATCTTCTGAGGCTTTTGTATTCATGGATTAGACAGTGCTCGTTGGTGGCCTGTCCGCAGCTCAAGGGTATGGTTTCGCGTGAAAATTCTAGTTACCGGCGGCGCCGGGTTCATCGGCTCGGCAGTTATCCGTCACATCATTTCCAATACCAGCGACGCAGTGATCAACGTCGATAAACTGACGTATGCCGGTAATCTTGAGTCCCTGGCAGACGTTAGCGGTGATTCGCGCTACGTGTTTGAGCGTGTCGACATATGTGATCGTGATCAGATCGACCGTGTCCTGCGTGAACACCAACCCGATGCCATCATGCACTTGGCCGCTGAGTCCCACGTTGATCGCTCGATTACCGGCCCATCCGAATTTATCCAGACCAACATCATCGGAACTTACACACTGCTGGAAGCTGCACGCCAGTATTGGGCTGCACTGGATGATGCGCGTAAAGCCAACTTCCGTTTCCATCATATTTCGACCGACGAAGTTTACGGTGATCTTGAAGGGCCAGAAGATCTCTTTACCGAAACCACTCCCTATCAGCCAAGTTCGCCTTATTCGGCCAGCAAGGCCAGCTCCGATCACCTGGTTCGCGCCTGGGCCCGTACTTATGGCCTGCCGACACTGGTTACAAATTGCTCGAACAACTATGGTCCTTGCCACTTCCCTGAGAAATTGATTCCGTTGATCATTCTCAATGCACTGGAAGGCAAGCCGCTGCCGGTTTACGGCAAAGGCAATCAAGTTCGAGACTGGTTGTATGTCGAAGATCACGCTCGCGCATTGTATAAAGTCGTCACTGAAGGTGTGATCGGCGAGACTTACAACATTGGCGGACACAACGAAAAGCAGAACATCGAGGTGGTTCACACACTTTGTGCTTTGCTTGATGAGTTGCGCCCTGATTCAGCCCATCGACCGCATGCCAGCCTGATCACTTACGTTCAGGACCGCCCGGGCCACGATCAGCGTTATGCAATTGATGCCAGCAAGATCCAGAAAGAGTTGGGCTGGACCCCGGAAGAAACGTTCGAGTCGGGAATTCGTAAAACTGTCGAGTGGTATCTGACTAATACCGAATGGGTGGAGCACGTGAAAAGCGGCAGCTACCAGCAGTGGATCGATGCCAACTACAGCGACCGTTCGGTGAAAAAATGAAAATCTTGTTGCTCGGCAAAAATGGCCAGGTTGGCTGGGAGCTTCAACGCGCTCTCGCACCCCTTGGTGATTTGATTGCACTGGACCGTAATGCGGTTGGTGAATTGTGCGGTGACTTGGCAAACCTTGACGCGCTGCGCTTGACTATTCGCCAGGTCAAGCCCGATGTGATTGTTAATGCCGCGGCTTACACCGCAGTAGATAAGGCCGAGTCGGATAAGGAACTGGCTGATCGGGTCAATGGTGAAGCGACCCGCGTGATGGCGGAAGAAGCAGCGCTTCTGGACGCTTGGCTAGTCCACTATTCAACCGATTACGTATTCAGCGGTCTCGGTGTGAATCCTTGGCAGGAGGCAGACGACGTGGCTCCGGTGAATCATTACGGAGCCAGCAAGCTTGCGGGTGAGCAGGGGATTCTGGAGTCCGGCTGCAAGCACCTGATCTTCCGTACCAGCTGGGTGTATGGCGCGCGTGGTAACAACTTCGCCAAAACGATGTTGCGTCTGGCAAAAGACCGGGAAAGTCTCAATGTCATCGCTGACCAAATTGGTGCTCCGACAGGTGCAGATCTCATTGCTGATGTTACTGTCTTAGCTATTCAGAAAGTGCTGCAAGCGCCTGAACTGGGCGGCCTGTATCACTTGGCTGCCGGTGGTGAGGTTTCTTGGCACGGTTATGCGGTTCACGTTATTGACTTTGCGCGAGCGGTTGGTGAAGAACTGGCAGTCAAGGAGGTGAATCCGATTGAAACGACGGCCTATCCTACCCCTGCACGCCGGCCATTGAATTCGCGTTTGAATACTCAAAAAATCCGTGACAATTTCTCTCTGCACTTGCCGGATTGGCAAGGTGGTGTCACCCGAATGCTTATGGAAGTTTTAAATAAATGATCACTACAAATCGTAAAGGCATCATTCTCGCTGGCGGTTCGGGTACGCGTCTACACCCGCTCACCCTTGGCGTATCCAAGCAAATGCTGCCTATCTACGACAAGCCGATGATCTTCTATCCGCTGTCGGTGCTAATGCTTGCGGGCATGCGGGAGATCCTCATTATTTCTACACCTGAGGATCTGCCTTGTTTCCGCAAGCTGCTGGGTGATGGCAGCCTGTATGGCATAAAGTTGACCTATGCGGAGCAACCAAGTCCTGATGGCTTGGCTCAGGCATTTATTATCGGTGAGGAATTTATTGGCAAAGACCCTTGCTGTTTGATTCTTGGCGACAATATTTTCCACGGGCATCATTTCTCGGACAACCTGCGCGCTGCCAGCAATCAGGAAAGTGGAGCCACAGTTTTTGGCTATCATGTTTCTGACCCAGAGCGTTTTGGTGTCGTCGAGTTTGATAGTTCTGGCCGTGCCTTGAGTATTGAGGAAAAGCCTGATCAGCCAAAATCCAGCTATGCAGTAACTGGCTTGTACTTCTACGACAATCAGGTTGTGGATATCGCCAAAAGCATCAAGCCGTCGGAACGAGGCGAGTTGGAAATTACTGACGTCAACCGAGTTTATCTTGAGCAAAAGTCGCTCAGCGTTCAAATGCTTGGACGTGGTTTTGCATGGCTTGATACAGGGACTCATGATTCTTTGCTCGAAGCCAGCCACTTTGTGCACACCATTGAGCATCGTCAAGGATTCAAGATTGCGTGTCTTGAAGAAATTGCCTACACCAATGGGTGGATTGACGCGGAGCAACTTGGGTCTCAGGCAGAACGCCTGAAGAAAACCGGGTACGGCCAATATCTACAAAAACTATTGGATCATGGCTCGCTGTAAATCGAGCGAAGCACACTCTGGATTAGTAAATCCAGTACCGTCTATGCAGGATTCGCATGCCAGTAGAAAATCAGAGCGTTGCAGTTTTGCTGGCTGCCTACAACGGTATGCTCTGGATCGAGCAACAACTTGACTCGATTCAAGCACAATCCATGACCGATGTATCGATCTACATCAGTGTCGATTCGTCTACCGATGGCACTGAGGCTTGGTGTGCTGCCTATGCAGCACGTCATTCCAATGTGGTTGTTCTGCCACCGCAAGGCAAGTTTGGTGGGGCATCACGAAATTTCTTTCGCCTGATTCGGGATGTCGACTTTTCCAGGCATGACTTTGTTGCCTTTGCCGATCAAGATGATATTTGGCACGAAGAGAAGCTTGTTCGGGCGACCCGTACGCTGGTTGATGAACAGTCTGACGCATATTCGAGCAATGTTACTGCGTTTTGGGCAGGCGGAAAGTGTCGCTTGTTAAATAAGGCTCAACCTCAAGTCGAGTGGGACTACTTGTTCGAGGCCGCAGGGCCGGGCTGTACCTACGTGTTCGGGCGTAAACTGGCAGACGCTCTTAAAGCCTCACTTCTTACTAATTGGCCGGCGCTGCAGTGTGTTGATCTGCACGATTGGTATTGTTATGCGTTTGCTCGTAGTCGTGGGTTCAAGTGGGTGATTGATCCTGTGCCCACGATGCAATACAGACAACATGAACATAATCAAGTCGGTGCCAATACCGGGGTCAAGACATTAATTGCACGCTACAAAACAGTGCGTGACGGTTGGTGGTTCAAACAGGTTCGAATAATTGTAGAGTTGGTTGGTCTGGTTGATGAACGATTTGTTCGTCAATGGATTGGCTTTAGTCGCAGAGAATTAATATTTCTGTCATTGAGTTCATATCAGTGCCGGCGACGTAAGCGCGATAAAGCGCTTTTCTTTATTTTATGCTGGATTGCAGCGCTGTCAGGGACGAAGAAACGATGAGTCAGCCGCTGGTGTTGGTTACGGGGGCAACAGGGTTCGTAGGTGAGGCAGTGGTTTTTAGGCTGCTTATTGATAAAGCATTTACACCCCTAGCTACTGTGCGTTCCCAGTCAAGAATCAGTGGGCTGTGTAAAACTGTTTATTGGGATATGAATTCACCTGATATCGGTTTTGCTCTTGATGGTATTCACGCAATCGTTCACTGTGCTGCCAGGGTTCATGTGATGGACGAAACTGCACCGGATGCTATCGCGGAATTCCGGAAAATCAATGTCAACAGCACTTTGAATCTGGCGCGAAAAGCCGCTAACTCGGGCGTAAAGCGCTTTATATATATAAGCTCAATTAAAGTTAATGGTGAGACTACTCTTCCAGGTCATCCGTTCACATCTGTTCTGAACTCAGTGCCGAAAGATCCTTATGGGCTATCGAAATTTGAAGCAGAAGAGGGGCTAAGAAAAATAAGTTTAGAAACGGGTATGGAGTTGGTGGTCATTCGACCTCCGCTGGTTTATGGGCCGGGCGTCAAGGCAAATTTTCTTAATATGATGAACTGGCTGGACAAGGAAGTTCCTCTTCCGCTTGGTGCTATTCATAATCAGCGAAGCCTGGTGTTTATCGAGAATCTGGTGGATTTGATTGTCACCTGTATCAGCCATCCTTCCGCCAGCGGGCGTGTATTGATGGTCAGTGACGGTGCAGATATATCCACATCGCAGTTGCTTGGATTAATGGCGAAAGCTTTAGGGAAAAAAATCGCTTGCTTTCCGTTCCGGTAGCTCTGTTGAAATTGGCTGGTTTTTTGACGGGACGCAGGGACGTGACTCAACGTCTTTGTAGTTCACTGCAAGTTGATATTAGTGATACTTGTAGTTTGCTAGGGTGGTTTCCTCCGATTACAAGGGATTTAGCATTTCGCCGTAGTGCGCTCCACTTTCAGGATAATCGGAAGGTATGATTTTCTGTTGGCTATTAATAGTTGTTCTGTGCATCTCCCTCGCTTTGACGTGGGCTTTGCGCCATTACGCGCTCAATGCAAGCATGTTGGATGTCCCGAACGAGCGAAGTTCCCACACGGTACCTACCCCTAGAGGCGGGGGCGTTGCAATTGTCGTCTCTTTCATTGCGGTGCTTCCGATACTTGTCGGATTTGACTCTTTAACGCTGTCTGAGGCGGCAGCCGTTGGCGGCGCAGGCTTATTTGTAGCCATATTAGGCTTTGCCGATGATCATGGACACATCGCTGCTGTATGGCGTCTTCTGGGGCACTTTATCGCTGCAGCCTGGCTTTTGTTCTGGTTAAACGGTTTTGCGCCTATTTTGCTTTTTTCCCATGTATTAGATTTAGGGTGGGCTGGCCCGGTATTCGGAGCGATGTATCTAGTCTGGCTTCTCAATCTGTATAACTTTATGGATGGTATTGATGGTCTTGCAAGTGTAGAAGCTATTTGCGTTTGTTTGGGCATGTGTATCATTTACTACGTTGCGGGAGCGCCAGAACTTTTCGGTGCGCCGTTGTTACTGTCTGCGGCGGTCATGGGTTTTCTATTTTGGAACTTCCCTCCTGCGAAAATATTTATGGGTGATGCAGGTAGCGGCTTTCTTGGGATTGCGATAGGTGGACTTTCTCTTGTTTCAGCTTGGCATTCACCTCATTTTCTATGGTGTTGGTTGATATTGCTTGGCGTCTTTGTGGTAGACGCTACATTTACACTTTTCCGCCGAGTCGCCCGAGGCGAAAAAATTTATCAGGCTCACTGCAGTCACGCCTATCAAAATGCTTCAAGGTACTTTAAGAGCCATAGATTTGTTACGTTGGCTGTGCTCGCAATTAACCTACTCTGGCTTCTACCCATTGCTGTACTGGTCGCCGTCAACGTTCTGGACGGCGTGGTAGGGATTTTGCTGGCCTATTCGCCAATCGCTGTTCTCGCTTGGAGGTTTGGGGCGGGATCGGCTTCACCTCAATAGGAGTTTGCTTTCATGACTTTTGAGGGATATCTACCGTGAAGGTGGGCAACCTTGGCCAGAAGATTTCTCAGAATGACGGTCCAGCGGTGATATTTTGAGATCCCTGCGTGGGTTTGATAAGATCAGACACCCTGATATTCGTATCCCCTTCGATTTCAGGATCCTCAAGCTGCTGACCTCAGAGCCAATGATTTCTGACAGTGGCCTCCGTTTTTGGCCAAAGCCGCGAAGGTATCGAACATGCTCCCCCGAAAAATGTGTTGCACCTCGGAAAAACGGTCTGCATACGGTGAGTGACTCTTTTTTAGTCAAGGAAAGCAATGCGGTGACCGTTAGTAACGAGACGATTGGGAAGGTCGCGATATTACTTTGCACCTACCAGGGGGAGCGCTATCTCGCTGAGCAAATCGACTCTATTATTAGTCAAACTTATGATAATTGGGTTATATATGCGTCTGATGACGGATCGCAAGATCATACCTTGGAGATTCTGCGTGCCTATCAAAAAAAACTAGGCACAGAGCGATTTTTTGTACTCCCAGGTCCGCAGCAAGGTTACGTGAACAACTTTTTTTCTTTGGTCAAAAATCAGAGTATCGTTGCGGATTATTACGCGTTCTGTGATCAGGACGATATATGGTCAGAGGATAAACTCTACGTTTCTATTCAGTGGCTAAAAAAACACGCGGTAGAGACCCCTTCACTTTATTGTGGGCGAACAGCGCTGGTCAATGAGTTGGGAGTGAAAGTTGGTAACTCACCTCTCTTTAAATATCCGCCGAGTTTTAAGAATGCGTTGGTGCAAAGTCTTGCCGGCGGAAATACGATGGTGTTCAACCATGCGTTGAAAGCAATAGCCAGCGCTACTGCCAATTCAGAAGTCATTTCACATGATTGGTGGTTTTACATACTTGTGACGGCCTGTGGCGGTCGAGTTTATTACGATTTCGAATCGCACGTCAGCTATAGACAACATTCAGATAATGTTATCGGTGCCAATGCAGGTGTTATATCCGGCTTGGCGCGTTTAAAGAAAATGCTTGGTGGTCGTTTTATCGAGTGGAATAGACGTAACCTTAAAGCGGTTGGTTTATTAAAAGAGCGTATGCCTCCCTCAAATCTGATGGTCCTGGAAAATTTTGAGCGGGCTAGATGCTCGCCGTTATTGAAACGGTGTATTTTTTTAATGCGTTCAGGTGTCTATAGGCAAACACTGCAGGGGAATTTGGCTCTTTGGGTAGCCGTGTTGCTCAACAGAATTTGAATAGGATTATGTATGCAGGTGAATAGATTTAAATTTTTAGCGGAAAGGCTAAAAGTTTCTCAAGGAAATATAGAGGTTTTTTCTGGTGTATCAGTTTGTGGTGTTTACAATTTATGTCAGTAGTTTGTTTTTTTGATTATTGAGATTATTTTGTTTATTAGATAGTGCGATACTTCTTGGAGTGGCTATGGCCAGTTTTGTTGGAAGTTTAAAAACAAGTGTTCTTGCACCGGCCATTTCGGTTGTGCGTAATCGTTCGTTGATACTTGCATTGAGCAAGCGTGAAGTGCTTGGGCGATATCGGGGCGCTAGTTTTGGCCTGTTGTGGTCGATATTAAGCCCTTTTTTGATGCTGTGTGTTTACGCTTTTGCATTCGGCAGCATTCTTAATAGCCGCTGGCCTCAACCAGCCGGTTCGGTCAACAGTTTTGCGATAATTCTTTTTGTTGGCCTTATCGTTCATGGCTTTTTTGCGGAGTGTTTCACTCGTGCCCCAATGCTGATTACCAGCAATGTAAGTTACGTTAAGAAAGTTATTTTTCCTATTGAGATACTTCCTTGGCCGATGGTGGTCTCGGCGTTGTTTCATACCTTTATGAACGTTGTAGTCCTAATCGTGCTGAGGCTGGCAGTCGATCATCAATTTTCCTGGACTATTGTCCTTTTGCCGGTGGTGTTTTTGCCCTTGGTCATATTGATGTTGGGGGTTGGCTGGTTTCTTTCAGCTCTGGGTGTTTATATTCGGGATATCAGTCAGGTTACGGGAGTGTTGTCCACTGCACTATTGTTCACTTCTTCAGCTGTCGTTCCGGTTAATGCTATTCCAGAACAATATCGATTTGTATTTTCGCTCAATCCATTGACCTTTATTATCGATCAGGCTCGAGAGGTTTCTCTTTGGGGGGGGATGCCTGATTGGGCCGGATTAGGGCTGTATGCCTTGGCCAGTTCGCTGTTTGCATTGGTCGGATATACGTGGTTTTCGGCGACAAGAAGGGGGTTTGGTGATGTGCTCTGACGCTGCGGTAATTGTGAGCAATTTAAGTAAAAGCTTTCCTGTGTATGACAAACCCCACCATCGACTTCTGCAGATGCTTTCTCCAGCAAGTAAGAAAAAGATTTGGTTCAGGGAGTTTCATGCTTTAAAAAACATCAGTTTTGAAGTCAAGCGTGGAGAAACGTTTGGGATTGTCGGTCGTAACGGCTCCGGTAAGTCAACTTTACTGCAGCTAATTTGCGGTACGCTATTTCCTAGTCAAGGTGCGATAAAGGTTAACGGGCGAATCGCTGCATTACTTGAGTTGGGTGCTGGTTTCAATCCAGACTTTACCGGGCGTGAGAATGTTTACTTGAATGGTTCTGTACTTGTTCTTTCCAAGGAAGAGATCGATTCACGATTTGAGGCAATCGCAGCATTTGCCGATATCGGTGATTTTATAGAGCAACCGGTAAAGAGTTATTCAAGCGGAATGTATGTCCGTTTGGCTTTCTCCGTAGCTATCAATGTGAGCCCGGATTTACTCATTGTAGATGAGGCGCTGGCCGTTGGTGACGAAGCTTTTCAGCGTAAGTGTTTTGCACGTATTCAGCGTCTAAGGGATGAAGGTTCTACTATCCTGTTCGTATCTCATTCTGCCGGGATTGTAACCGAGCTTTGTGACCGAGCTGTTCTTCTGGACAAAGGGGAGTTACTCGCCCTAGGCGGTCCAAAGTCGGTTGTCTCTAAGTATCACAAATTAATCTATTCTCCTGCTGACTCTGTGGAAGCGCTGAGGGCAGAGATAAAATTGCAAGTGAATGATGACTTGCAAGATTCTGACAAGTTTGTTTCGGTCGCCGATAGAGTCGACTCAAAGTTGGTAATCAGTGCTAAGAAAGATGCTGAGACTAAAGAAGGCGCTTATTATGATGAGGGCATGGTCCCGCAAAGCACACTAAGCTATAAGTCCAACGGTGTGTCCATAAATAATTCTCAGATTGAAACTCTTGACGGTCGCCGAGTCAATGTGATTCAGGAAGGTGAGGCCTATAATTTTGTGTACGAAGCAGAGTTTGCAGAGTCTGCCGAGAAGGTAAGATTCGGTATGATGATTCGTACTACATCCGGACTGGAACTGAGCGGTGCAGTTAGTTCCACGATCCAAAACGCGATAGATGTAGTAGAAAAGGGTACTCGAGTCAAGGCTGTTTTTCCTTTTGTCTGCCAGTTAATGCCTGCAATGTATTTTTTGAACGCCGGGGTGTTGGCTGTTCTAGATGGACAAGAGCAGTTCTTGGATCGAAAAATTGATGTCGGAATGTTTCGGGTGCTGCCTAATCCATCGCGCCTTTCTACCGGTTTGACAGATTTGGTTGAATCGCCCGATTTATGGTTCTCCTCTATAGATTTGGCGGTAACTCATCATGAATAACCCTACAGCGATTTTGGTGTTGGGAATGCCACGTAGCGGTACCTCGGCAGTAACCCGTGTGCTCAATTTACGCGGGGCGGCGTTGTCGGGAAACTTGTTGCCTGCAGCCAAACCGAACCCTAAAGGCTTTTTTGAAAGCGCGGATGCGTTGGCCATTCATGAGCGGCTACTAACGGCTTTAGGGCGTACCTGGTTTGATGTCAGTGAAATGCCTGAGGGGTGGCTTGAGCATCCAGCGACCCAGAAGGCACATGAAGAGCTGGTCGAGCTGGTTCGACGTGAATATAGCGACCAAACGCTTTGGATTATCAAAGAGCCGAGAATGTGTCGTATTGTTCCTCTATGGCTCAGAGTCCTTCGTTCGCTGAACATTGCGCCTCGTGCGTTACTGGTTACCCGTCATCCTGATGAGGTTGCGAGTTCTGTCGCTCGAATGGTCGGTGAGGAACAGTGGGGGCCCAGACATACTGAAATTTTGTGGCTTGAATACTTTTTTGAAGCTGAAAAAGCCACACGTGAAATTCCCCGATCGATAATTACTTATGATCAATTGTTGGCGGATTGGGCTGCCAGTGTGGAGCGGGTTGCAGCCGAACTGAAGCTTGAGTGGCCCGTTTCGATTGCAGACTCGAAGCAAGAAGTTGATGCTTACCTGGGGGTTGAGAATCGTCATCATGATCACAACTCAAACGCAGATCCACAACGCAAAGGGAGAACGTTTGCAGAGCGTGTGTATTCTGTGTGCAATGAAATGCAGAGTGATTATTGGCAGGTTATCGAAAACGCGCAGATCGAGTTTTCAGAAATGCTGGCTCTTTTTTCTTCTCCAATGCGCGAGGCAGTTAATAGAGCTCTTGAACAGCGAGATGAAGAGAAATTCTTGCAGCAGGCTGAGCTCGATGGGCTGAGGCAGCATCATAACGATGTTTTTTTTAAGCAACATGCCGAGTTGATCGAGCTGAAAAACTCGCAAAAAAAAATGGAGGAAGCGCTCTCCGAGAGCAAGGTGGAGATATCTAAATTGATAAATTCACTCAATGAAGTTTCATATGAGCTTGGGATCGTGGCTGCGCGAGAAGAAAGCTGTCAGCAGCAGTTGCGTGATGCCCAAGCGAGTTATACGGAGCTCCTTGCGCTTACAAGTAGCCGGACGTGGCTGGCAAAAAAACTATTTTCGATTGAAAAAAAATAAGCCTTATTTGAATTGGTGGTTATATGAAGCGCGTACTATTTTATCTTTTTTATGATGAGCAGGGTCAGGTTGATGACTATGTTACTCATAAATTGAAATCGCTGAAGGAAAGTATTGATACAATTTTTGTCGTGTCAAACTCTGCGCTGACAGTCGAGTCAAGAAAGAAGCTTGAAGATGTTGTTGATGTCGTTTATGTCCGTGAGAATATCGGTTTTGATGTTTGGGGATATAAAGAAGCGATGGAGACCTTTGGTCTCGATAAGTTAGAAGAATATGATGAACTGATTCTGATGAATTACACATTCTTCGGTCCGATTTTTCCGTTCTCTGAAACGTTTGAAAAAATGGACGCGATGGATTGCGATTTTTGGGGGATCACTGCGCATAAGGCTATGGTGCCTAACCCGTTCACTGGGCGTGATGAGCTTCCGCTTCATTTGAACTCGCACTGGATTGCAGTGCGTAAGAAAATGTTCACATCTCCGGAGTTCAAGCAATATTGGCGTGAGATGCCGATGATTAACTCCTATGTGGACTCTATTCTTCAGCATGAGTCTCGCTTTACTAAGCATTTTAGTGATTGCGGATTCAGCTTCGAGGTAACCTTTCCTGTAGAAGATTATCCAACCGAATACTCCGCGTTCCAGAGTATTGAGTTGATGTTTGAGAATCGCAGCCCAATTCTAAAGCGGCGCCCGTTTTTTCATGATCCGATATTTCTAGAACAAAACGCGATGACCCTGAAAGGGGTAATGAAAAAAATAGAAGAGGAAAGTGATTACGACACTTCTCTTATTTGGAAGAATGTTGTCCGCAGTACCCAGCCGCGAACGCTTCATACCAATATGGATTTGCTCGAGGTTCTTCCGGGTGAGGACTTTGAAGAATTGGATAGTAAGCCGCGCCGTATCGCGGTGCTGGCTCACTTGTATTATGATGACATGCTTGAAGAGGCTATGTCGTATATTACTAATATTCCATACGCATATGATCTTTATATTACTACTAGTGATGAGCAGAAGAAAAAGAATATCGAGCTTGCTCTACTGAAATATAATGTGAATAAATTTGAGGTGCGCGTTACCGAGGAGAATCGTGGAAGGGACATGGGCTCCCTGTTCATGACGCTTCGCGATGTTCTGTTGTCAGGTGAATATGACTATCTGTGCCGGGTTCATTCAAAAAAATCCCCGCAAAATGGTCATAATATGGCGTTGCTGTTCAAACAGCATATGTTTGACAACCTCTTGCACAGTCCAGGATATGTAAAGCGCGTTCTTGGGTTGTTTGAAAAAAATGAAAGTTTGGGGATGATTTTTCCTCCTGTTGTTCATATTGCCTACCCTACATTGGGGCACGCTTGGTTCGAGAACCGCAAGCCAGCGACGGAGTGGGCGAAAAAGTTAGGCATTACCACTGCATTTGATGACTCAACACCAATGGCGCCGTATGGAACGATGTTTTGGTTCCGGCCAGAGGCTATCAAGAAAATTTCAACCTATCCGTTCAAATGGTCCGACTTTGCTCCTGAGCCGAATCATATGGACGGCGGCCTGGCTCACGTACTAGAGAGGTTGCTAGGTTATTCAGTGATGAGTGATGGCTATCACTTGAGATGTGTCCTTAACACATATCAGGCATCGATCAACTATACGAAGCTGGAATACAAGCTTCAACGGCTTGGTTCTATGTTGCCTAACGGAAACATACAGTATCAAATTCAATGGTTGGATAAAGCCAAGGATGTTTGTAATCGCGTAGACCATTATTCTACAGCGAACAATACTTACGTGCCTCCTGTCGAGTGGCTGGATCAAGCGAGAGAGCTGCATGAGAAACTGGTAACATTCTTGCCAGGTGGGACGTTTCGTGAAAAGATGGGAGCTTTGGATCAGGCTCGAATCTTGAACGATAAATTGAACTCTTTCATGGGCGATTCGGATATTTTGACTCGCCTGCGTTGGGTAGATCGAGCGAAGCTGTCTGTTCAACGACGAGTATTGAATCGACTCGCATCGTTGTTCAGAGGTAAGTAAGCAGCAATGATAAATGGCGAATCTGACGGTTCGCCATTTATCATAAGTCTATGCATGTGCTTTTGCGTGATGAGTGCATATGGTTTATTTGAGAGCTTAATGGAATCAGATTGAATATGCGTAGAGTTGCTTTTTATCTTTTTTATGATAATGACGGAGTTGTGGATGACTATATAGTCTATAAGCTTCGTAAGCTTCGTGCGCACGTCGATACCATATTTTTTGTTTCTAACTCTAAAATTGCTACGGGTTCTTTAGAGAAAGTTGAGCAATTAGTCGATACTGTTTACTGCCGGGAAAATACTGGTTTTGATGTTTGGGCTTATAAAGAGTCGATAGAGAAGTTTGGCTGGGAAGAGCTGCGTCAGTACGACGAGGCGCTGTTTCTAAACTATACATTCTACGCTCCGATTTTTCCTTTTTCGGAACTGTTTGATTCGATGAATGAAGCGAACGTGGATTTTTGGGGGGTATCTGCTCACAATCAGATTTCGCCAAATCCATTTACCGGTAAAGGCGATTTGCCGTTTCATATCCAATCGCACTTCATCGCTGTTCGTAATAAAATGCTTTGCTCTGATAGCTTTTATAAATATTGGCATGAAATGCCAATGATAAACTCTTATGAGGAGTCTATTTTAAAGCATGAGGGGCGTTTTACCCAGTATTTCAAAGACTTGGGTTTTCAATGTGCTGTTTATTTAGATCCAGCGACCTACAATACCGATCATCCGGTTTTTTCTGAAATTGATTTAACCATCGAGCGACGTTCGCCGATTTTAAAGCGACGGCCTTTTTTTCACGATCCTGTCTTTCTCGAATCCCAGGCAATTGATGTCAAACGTGCCTTGGATTTTGTACGGGAGAAATCAGATTATGATGAAGGGTTGATCTGGAAAAACCTGATCCGTACCACGCCCTTGCGTACGATTTATACAAATATCGAGCAGTTGAGCATTCTTTCGGACTCTCATGCTAACTCCATTAGTCCTGGACTCTCCCTGAAGAGGGTCGCTGTTATCGCGCATATTTATTATGTCGATATGCTGGATGAGATAATGGACTTGGTAAAAAATATTCCGTTGGTCTGTTCATTATTTATCACTACTGATTCCGAAGAAAAGAAAACGCAGATCATCAATACGCTCGCCGGTTTGAGTTTTTGTGATTTTTCGGTATTGGTTTGCGCTTCCAATTTTGGCAGGGATACATCTGCATTATTTATTACTTGCCGCGATGTCGTGCTCCAAGGTGGATTTGATTATATTTGCAGGCTTCATAGCAAGAAGTCTCCGCAAGATGGCTGGGCCAAAGCGTCAATGTTCAAACGCCATCTGTTCGAGAACCTTCTTTCCAGTAATGAATATGTAACCAATGTGCTTGAGATGTTTGAAGCAGAGCCATGGGTGGGGGTTGCGATGCCGCCTGCAGTGCATATTGGTTATCCCACCTTAGGTCACGGATGGTTTCTCAATAGAGAACGAGCTGTGGACGTCGCCAGCAAAATTGGCTTGAACGTCCCTTTAGACATCGAGACACCCATCGCAACGTATGGCTCGATGTATTGGTTCAGGCCGGTTGCGTTGAGAAAGCTGTTTGAGCATGAGTGGAAGTGGAGTGACTTTGATGAAGAGCGCTATGGAGATGGAGATCTTCCTCATGTGCTTGAGCGGCTGATTACGTATTGTGCTCAAGATGCTGGTTTTATAAGTCGGTGTATAATGACGCCCGCACAGGCATCGAAGAATTACGTCAAGCTAGAATATAAAGTGCAGGCGCTATCTAGTTGCTTTCCTTCTGGAGACCTACGTGAGCAAATGCAAATCGCCAGAACGGCACGCTTTGCAGGGGGAGTAATAGTTTCTTTGAAACGTTCTATAATGTTCAGATTTCCACGGCTTGCACCACTTCTACGTAGTGGCTACCGTTGGGCGTTGAAAAAATAATAATGCTGAGAAGGTGTCGATCTCGCCACTCTCTTGCGTAGGCAACAGTGCCATCGTTACCAACTGGAAAGTAGATTATGGTTTTTAGTTCTTACCTATTCATTTTTCTGTTTTTGCCCGCATTTTTAATAGCTTACAAGCTAGTCGGGCATCGACTCAGAAATATTCTGATTCTGGTTGCAAGTCTGTTTTTTTACTACCTGGGCGACGCAAAAGGGGTCTGGATTCTCTTGGCTGCCATTGTCGGGAACTACGCTTTCGGTTACTTGATTGCGATATATCGACAACCGGGTGGCAGTGAAGGGGCCAATAAACTTGCCAGGATTTTTCTTATTCTTGGTCTGTTTTTCAACTTGTCGGTATTAGGATACTTCAAGTACATTGGTTTTATTACCCAGAATATCAATATCATCGCTGAAAAGTTTGGGCATCCGTCAGCGGTTCCGGTCATATCCGTCCTTCTCCCCCTAGGCATCAGTTTTTTTGTTTTTCAAGGCATCAGCTATTTGGTCGATGTGTACCGTGGCACCATTCAGGCAACCAAAAGTCTATTGATTTTCGGTACATTCAAGTCGTTGTTTCCGCAACTTATTGCCGGGCCTATTGTCCGTTACCGTGATATCGCAGCAGAGCTTCCGGATCGATCTGTCAACCCCGATATGGTCGTTGAAGGGATCACCCGATTTGTTATCGGCTTTGCAAAAAAAGTGTTGTTGGCTGATACCTTCGCAATTACCGCTGACGCGATATTCGCACTGCCCTCGTCCGAACTGAATTTCGGCACGGCGTGGTTGGGCGCTGCCAGTTATACGTTGCAAATATACTTCGACTTTTCCGCTTATTCCGACATGGCTATCGGATTAGGTTTGATGATGGGGTTCCGGTTTCCGGAAAACTTCAACTACCCTTATAAGGCAGCGTCTATTCGCGACTTCTGGCGCCGCTGGCATATGACCTTGTCCGGGTGGTTTCGCGATTACGTCTATGTGCCTTTGGGCGGGAACCGAACTGGCGCTGCTCGAACTTACGTAAATCTTATGGCGGTTTTCATTCTGACAGGGTTATGGCACGGCGCTTCATGGACTTTCGTTGCCTGGGGCCTATGGCATGGTCTTTTCCTTGTTATCGAGCGCTTCACCAATATGGAGGGCCGCGGAATACCTTTCGTGCTGCGTTGGTTATATACCCTTGCAGTGGTGGTTTTCGGCTGGGTACTGTTCCGCTCTGAAACATTCGAGCATGCGTTCCACATGAGTGCCTTGATGTTGAACCTCCGAAGCGGCCCGGAAAATTACGTAGTCGCCGAGTATATGAGCAACGGATTGTTATTGGCCTTGGTTGCCGGGGCAATTCTCAGCTTCCCGGTCTATAGATGGCTGTGTGATCGTCTATCATCCAGTCAACGACTTGTTGTTGGCGTATTTGGACTCGGTTCACTCTTCCTGCTTGCAAGCATGAAAGTTCTTTCCGGTGCATACAGCCCTTTTCTCTACTTCCGGTTTTAATATATGAGATCAATATTTACCCCACGGGTCATCATTGGGTTGTTCATGCTCGCCCTGTGCGTGCCCGGCATTGCGGTGATGTTTTCTCCCCAATTCGCTCCTGCGATCAAATCCATCATCAAGCATCCTGGTGAATGGGCAAATCTGAGGGATGGAATTCGCAGAACCACACCGCTTTGGAACAACGCCGTCGAGGGCTACTCGAGTTTTCTTTACGCTCTCGGGACGACTAATGACAAGGCTATTGCTGTTGTGGGGCGTGACGGTTGGGTTTTTCTTGGGGACTTCTTCAACAAAAACATGTCACAGGCTCTCGGACGTCGTCACTATAATGAAGTTGAGCTGAGCGCCTGGAACGGCACAGTTGGGGGCCAAGAACAATGGTTGGCTCATCGCAATATCCCGATGTTGTTTGTTGTCGCGCCAGCCAAGTGGTCTATTTATCCGGACAAGCTCCCTCAGTGGTCCGAAGGACGCATTGGCACTCACATATTCGATCAGTTACTAAGTTCGCCGCAGCATCTGCCGTTGATTGATCTGCGTCCAAGTCTGCAACAGGCTCGCTCAATTGGAGATACCTATTCCCCATTCAATAGTCATTGGACGGATTTTGGCGCTTGGGTAGGCTGGAAGGAAATCAGCAAAAAGCTGGCCACCCTCAATCCGAAATTTATGGATCTGTACGTTCCTCCAGCTGATGGTGCTGTCGTCAATCCTAATTACGGTAGTGAATTCAAGGCAATGATCAGCCTGCCGGAACCCAATCCTTGGACGATGCCCAAGCTGGCTTCTCCTTTGCCTGAATTTGCGATTGTGGCTGATGACGGCTCGGCTCAGGTCGTGCCTGGCAGTACGCACACAGGTCTATTGGATCTACCGAGAAATACTCGCAATGAATCGGCGAAAAAACGCTTGAGAGCGTTGGTATTGCGGGATTCGATGGGTGACTCACTGTCGCCATATTTGCAAGCGGCTTTTTATGAAACGATTCAAGTTCGGCATAACATCGACAATCAGTCGCTCGCTCCCAATGTTCCGGCTCTGATTGAAAAGTACAAACCGGATGTTGTGCTCTACGTGATGACTGAGCGTCATCTCGATAACGTTTTGAGCGAGAGTTACTTGTGGTTATCCGCTAATAACTATGATCTTGCTGTGAGCCAGGGCGCCCGTGTCAACGTGGCCAATGAATCCCCAGCCCTCACCACGAGCGGTAATTTGGATCTGAAGGGGCCCTTCGCTCTTACGTGGGCGGATTCGTCGAAAGGGTTGCGCACTGTGCGGGTTTCCCTGAAGGCAAGCGCCTCAGGCATACTCAAGATTCAAGGGGTGAAGGACGGGCGACCGGTGGAGTTTGCCGAGCGCTACGCGCAGGGAGATAATGAACTCTTTTTGAGCCTGACCTCCGAGGTTGAGGGGGCTCAAGTCAGTTTTGAAAATATGGATCCTTCTGTTCAGGTGAGCTTGGGCAAGGTTTCCATGGTTGTGCAGGACGCGAAGTAATTTTTTTGAATCAAGATCAGGAGTGGTTAATGAGCAAGACATGTCTAGTTACCGGTGGCGCAGGCTTTATTGGCTGTGCTTTGTCTCCTTTGTTGGCCGGGCAATTCAGCCGAGTTGTTGCTTTCGACAATCTCCACCCTCAGGTGCATCCAAGCGCAGAGCGTCCGGCGGCACTGGATTCGCGTGTTGAGTTTGTGAAGGGCGATGTCACCTGTCCTGAGGACTGGGATCGGGTCTTGAAAGACTTTGCTCCCGACGTTGTTATTCATTTGGCAGCAGAAACAGGTACCGGCCAATCGTTGATGGAGGCGAGCCGCCACGCTCATGTCAACGTCACCGGTACGACCCAAATGCTGGATGCGCTCGTGCGCAACAATCCGGAAGCGTTGCCTGAACGCATCGTTCTGACTTCCAGCCGTGCCGTTTATGGTGAAGGCGCATGGAAAGATGCCAACGGTGCAATCGTTTACCCGGGCCAGCGTTCCCGCGAGCAGCTAGAGCGCGCTGAGTGGGATTTCCCAAGTCTCAAGGCTTTGCCATTTAACTCTCATACCACAACACCTGATCCAACAAGTGTTTATGGTGCAACCAAGCTTGCTCAAGAGCATATCCTCAGCTCCTGGTGCCTTGCACTGGGTGTGACGCCTGTAATGTTGCGTCTGCAAAACGTTTACGGCCCGGGTCAGTCGCTGATCAACTCTTATACCGGTATTGTTTCCCTGTTCGCGCGTATGGCGAAGGAAGGGAAGAGCATTCCGGTCTATGAAGATGGCGTCATTATTCGAGACTTCGTTTTTATCGACGATGTGGCTAACGCAATTTTTGCTGCGACCATCCACTCCGACGGTACCACCAAGCCTTATGACGTAGGTTCGGGCGAAGCGACTAGCGTAGCCCAGTTGGCGGATATCATTTCTCGCTACTACAAAGCTCCTGAGCATCACATCAATGGCAAGTATCGTCATGGTGATGTGCGTCACGCTTCTTGCACCATTGAGGAGACCAAGGAAGTTCTGAACTGGTCGCCAAAGATTATGGTTGAAGAGGGTGTACACATCCTTTGCAAGTGGATTGATGATGGCGCTCAAGCCTGAAATCGTCTGATATGAATGAAGGGTGATCCACTGATCACCCTTTTTTTCTGGTTTTTCTACGCTGGCACTATTGCCAGTGCACTACCTTTCAAACTTCTGACATACATTCAATGCTACCGAACGTGCAGCCACACGCAATTCGGGAACCGCAGTAAGCTCCCAGTGATCGGCTTTTAACATAGGGCCGACATAGCTTAGCCAGTCATTAGGCTCCCCATGAGTGTTCTTCAGATAGTAATGCTCATTTACACAAACGCCCAATCCCAAGGTGTCCGAAACGACCAATCCCTTCTTCAATAGCTTTTTGATAAGCGGGCTTTTCGTTTTTTCTGGGTTGGAAGTGGGACCTGTGCAGTTCACAACCAGGTTGACTGTCAGTAATCGATTTGATGCCTTGCGTCGTTCCTTTATCACTGCAGTCACAGAACCGTTCACGACATCCATCGAGACAATGCGTCCGGCCAGTGGGATTAGTTGGCCACGATTCAGCGCATCTTCAAATATCTGGAACGTGTCCGGCGCGACCCTGTGGCGATGTACGTCCCAATAGCTTTGGAGATGGCGCAGGAATCGCCGACGTTCGGTGTCGGGAAGACGTCTCCAGAGCTCTGCTGTCACGGGGCGAATCGATGCGATGATATCTCGCCAGTCAATCTGTTCATTCAGTCCGGTTTTTATCGCATTTCGGATGATTTTCAGATAGCCAAGTATTGATGGCTTTGACTCAAGAAGGCGATTACGCGTGTGCGTGTGATCCGTATGTTGACCTCTCGCGACACGATGAGATTTGGGTAATAAGCCACGTCGCGAAAGCATGTAGACTTTGCCGGTATGCTTTGACTTCATCAAGTTGCTGATGACATCTATTGCCGTGAGTCCGCCTCCGATCAAGAGTATTGGCTCATCCTTCTGGATTTTTGAGTCAGCTCGCTGCTCCCAGGGATCCTGCTGATAGTAGTGCGTTTCGCTCACGGACCCGAGGCCCGATGGGTTGCTGGGAGGGAAATGTCCGAAAGCCAACGTGACTTGATCAGCTTTGAATATCTCTCCCGAGTCTAATTCAATGGTGGCCCCTTGACCGTTAGGCGTCAGGCTGACAACTTCGGCACTGATCTGAGTTGTTTTGACGCGAGGAGACGAACGTTCAATCGCCCGATTGAGCAAGTGTTCGAGATAGTCGCCATACACTTTCCGCGAAACAAACGAGCCTGCCGTCACTTCCATGTTGCGCTCGAGGCAATACTTCAGGAAGGAATCTGGCTCGTCTGCAAGGGCTGTCATATTGCCGGCTGGTACATTTAAAAGATGCAGTGGACTATTGGTGCCATAAGCGAGCCCGCGAGCAATCAGTCCAGACCGGTTGATGATGAGCAGTTGAGCTTCGTGTTGTACTCGATTCAAAAATTCGATAGCAGCGACGGTTCCGCTGAAGCCTGCTCCAACAACGACGTATGTGTTCATGCTTCCAGGTTTTCTTGAAGGACAGCGAGAATGCGCTGAACTGAATTTTCGAGGTCCTCTTCAAGTGTGTTGATTCTTATCTTGGGCGCAAGAGGAGTTTCATAGGCTGAATCAATTCCAGTGAAGTTCTTGATCAGTCCCTGTCTTGCTTTTCCGTACAAGCCTTTCGGGTCGCGTCGCTCACACTCGGTCAAAGGTGTATCGATATGGACTTCAATGAAGTTTTGATCGCCAATGACGCTACGGGCCAAGTCTCTATCACGCCGGAAGGGTGAAATGAATGCAGTTATTACGATAAGTCCGGCATCTAGAAATAGTTTTGAAACTTCCGAGATTCTTCGAATGTTCTCTTCACGGTCTTGATCGGAAAATCCAAGATCACTGCATAGACCTAGCCTAACGTTATCTCCGTCAAGAAGATAAGTGTGTCGTCCGGCGTTTAATAGGGCCAGCTCCAAAGCGTTGGCAATGGTTGATTTGCCTGCACCACTCAAGCCTGTCAGCCATATAACGATAGGCCTCTGCCCTTTAAGGGCTGTTCGATTTTCAGATGTTACCACTTGAGGCGGTGAGGTAAGATTTCTGATCATGATATCTCTTTTACAACGAATTGGTTACAAGCGGCGGATTTATTTGATAATCAAACAGTATGTATTACTAATGTTTTGTAGAAAGCTTACATTTATTCTGAATAGCATTTCGAATGACCTCAAGTGTAGCTGATGTCCCTCTGTGTCTCAATTTCATTTCCGTTTTTTTACGCCCTGATTCCTGTCAAAATATGACATTCTGTGCATCAAAGGTTACATTTCAGTTGTCAGAGTTGCGGAATATTGGTGCGAGCGTCTTCGGTCGTGGTGGGCTGGCAACCAATTTGAGTTCACCTAGAGTCCTGGTAGACGGTTACAATGTGAAACGCTGACCTTGGTGAAAGGAGTGGGCACTAAGCCATTATGCTAATGGATAAAATTCGATCTTTTTTGTTGGGGTTGCCGCGGCGCAAGAAACGCCTGATACAGGTTGCCACCGACGTCGTTCTTGTGTGGGGCGCGCTCTGGCTCGCGTTCATCGTTCGTCTGGGCATAGACGACATGTACAACCCCTTGAAAGTTCATTTCTGGCTCTTCGCTTGCGCACCGATCATCGCCATCCCGCTTTTTATCCGTTTTGGCATGTACCGTGCTGTCATGCGATATTTCGGCAACGATGCGCTCATCGCGATCATCAAGGCCGTAAGTCTTTCCTCTCTGTTTCTGGCTCTGGTGGTTTATTGGTATAGCAACCACGAGGCTGTAGTTCCCCGGTCTATCGTTTTCAACTATTGGTGGCTTAGTCTTGTCATCATCGGTGGTTTACGCCTGTGCATGCGTCAGTACTTCATGGGGGACTGGTTCACGGCGGCCCAACACGTACCCTTTACGTCCCGGGATGACGGTCTGACGAAGGTAGCTATCTACGGTGCCGGCGTTGCGGGTAACCAACTGGTCGCCGCGTTGCGCATGGGGCGAACCATGCGCCCTGTAGCGTTCATAGATGACGACTCCAGCATTGCCGATCGTTCAATTTCAGGTCTGCAGGTTTACAAGCCCAAGCATATTCAGCAGATGATCGACGCCACCGGGGCGCAGGAAATCCTTCTCGCGCTCCCGTCCTCGACGCGTGCTCGACGCAGGGAGATTCTGAATCTGCTGGAAGTCTTCCCCCTTCATATCCGCAGCGTTCCCAATTTCACGGATCTGGCTAGCGGTCGAGTAAAGGTTGAAGATATTCAGGAAGTGGACATTGCCGATCTGCTTGGACGAGATTCGGTGCCAGCACAGCCAGACCTGCTGGAGCGTTGTATCAAAGGCAAAACAGTAATGGTCACCGGTGCCGGTGGTTCAATCGGTTCGGAGTTGTGCCGACAGATTTTCTCACTGGAACCGAAGACGCTACTGTTGTTTGAGCACAGCGAATTCAACCTTTACAGCATTTTGACCGAGTTGGAGCAGCGTGGGTCTCGGCAGTCGGTTTCTGTGCGGTTGTTGCCGATCCTGGGCTCCATTCGTCATCAGGACAAGCTGCTCGATGTGATGAAGACCTGGAAAATTGACACCGTCTACCATGCGGCAGCTTACAAGCATGTGCCGATGGTGGAGCACAACATTGCCGAGGGTGTCCTCAATAACGTATTCGGAACCCTCAATACCGCTCAGGCGGCGCTTCAGTCCGGGGTCTCGAATTTTGTCCTGATTTCTACAGACAAGGCTGTGCGGCCGACGAATGTCATGGGCAGCACCAAACGTCTGGCCGAGTTGATCCTCCAGGCGCTGAGTCGGGAGGTTGCCCCAGTGATGTTCGGTGACAAGGCCAACGTTTCCCGGGTCAATAAAACCCGCTTCACCATGGTTCGGTTCGGTAATGTTCTAGGATCGTCGGGCTCAGTGATTCCGTTGTTTCACAGTCAGATCAAATCCGGTGGCCCGCTGACAGTCACTCATCCCCGGATCACCCGCTATTTCATGACCATTCCCGAGGCTGCGCAACTGGTCATCCAGGCAGGCTCGATGGGGCAGGGCGGGGATGTATTTGTCCTGGACATGGGCGAGCCGGTAAAAATCGTCGAATTGGCGGAGAAAATGATTCACCTGTCGGGATTGAGCATTCGTTCTGAGCGTAATCCACAAGGAGACATCTCCATTGATTTTACGGGGCTTCGTCCGGGAGAGAAGCTGTACGAAGAGTTGCTGATCGGTGATAACGTGGCTGCCACACCGCACCCGATGATCATGAGTGCCAGCGAAGATCATTTGCCGTGGGACTTGCTCAAGCTTCGTTTGACGGATTTGCTGGTTGCCGTCGAGCAGGATGATTATGCCCGCGTCCGCCAGCTCCTGCGCGAAACCGTCAGCGGTTACACACCTGACGGCGATATCGTCGACTGGATCTACCAGCAGCGCCGCCTCGAACCCTGATTGTTTCACATCCTGTAATAGACGCATTTTTGACACCAGCCAACCATGGCCTAAGTTTGGAGAGCAGCTTTGGAAAAGCTGCTTTCTCAATCGATGTCATGGAGCGTCATTTATGCGTAACGGTTTTTTCTACTCTCTGGTTTTTGCTCTGCTCACCAGTGCTTCAATTGCTGTAATTGCGGCACCTTCCGTTGTCCCTCATACGGAGAGCGCAACGATGGTGAGCGACGCTATGGCGACGTCTCCGAGTGAAAAAGTCGATCTGAACGGTGCCGATGCCGCGACTCTGCAAAAGCAATTATCCGGAGTAGGCGAGGCGAAGGCCAAAGCGATTGTTGCGTATCGTGATGCTAATGGGCCATTTGCCTCGGTGGATGAGTTGCTGGAAGTCAAGGGCATCGGCAAGGCGATCCTGGATCGCAATCGCGAGAAGCTGGAAGTGAACTAAGCTGATTATTCAACACTCAGGGGCCGGTCATTGACCGGCTTTTCTGTTTTCGGGTGCCAGAGATTAGGCGAAGGGAGCCTTGTTGCGTTTGTCGGCAAGCTGAAAATTATGGGTGTCATATTACCTTTGGATTATGCCTATAATAATTTCCGTTGCCTCCAGGTCAGTGAGCGTTGGAGGCCAATATCCCGATGTGTTTCAGGAGCGCCCTCATGAGTTCGGTTCAGTCTCAAGGTACAGCCCTCGTCACCGGCGCTTCATCCGGTATCGGTGCCGTTTACGCGCAGCGGTTGGCAGCGCGAGGTTTTGATTTGTTGTTGGTCGCCCGTGACCAGCAACGTCTGGAAAGCGCCGCAAGCCAGCTGCGCGAGGCCCATGGCGTCCAGGTTGAAGTGCTCAAAGCCGATCTGACACAAAAGGATGATCTGCTGAAACTCCAGCAGCGCCTGCGCAGTGATTCGAGCATCAGCCTGTTGCTGAACAACGCCGGAGTGGGGGCCGATGGTCTGCTGGCCAATTCCGACGCCGAGCAACTGGAGCGGCTGATCCAGTTGAATGTCACCGCCGTAACCCTTCTGGCGTCGGCGGCTGCCGCCAGTTTCACGAAGGCCGGTCGTGGCACGATCATCAACATCGCTTCCGTGGTCGCATTGTTTCCGGAGCGTTTCAATGCCGCCTACAGTGCCAGCAAGGCTTATGTACTGAGCCTTACTCAAACGCTGAATGCGGAGCTCGAAGGCACCGGCGTCAAGGTACAAGCGGTATTGCCCGGCATTACCCGCACCGAAATCTGGGAGCGCTCCGGCATCGACGCCAGCGGCATTCCGGCGGAGATGGTGATGGAGGCCGGCGAAATGGTCGACGCGGCGCTGGCCGGTCTGGATCAGGGCGAGTTGATTACCATCCCGTCACTGCCTGACGAAAACGAATGGCAGGCGTTTGTGCGTGCACGGCATGTCATGGCACCGAATCTGTCGCGCAGCGCGGCGGCCCAACGTTACAAAAATTGATCAGAGGTAACTGCGGTATGAGTCAGCGTCGAATTGTTGTCACGGGTATGGGTCTGGTTTCCCCTTTGGGGAGTGATCTCGACATTGTCTGGCAGCGTTTGCTGGCCGGACGCTCCGGTCTGCGCAATTTGCCGGACGCAGTGAGCGCCGATCTGCCAACCCGGGTCGGCGGTATCGTGCCGACCGTGGCGGAGGACGCCGAGGCCGGTTTCGATCCGGACCTTGCCACGCCACCCAAAGAGCAGAAGAAAATGGATCGCTTCATTCTGTTCGCCATGGAGGCCGCGCGGCAGGCGTTGGCGCAGGCCGGGTGGCATCCGTCCCAGGAGCGGGATCAGGAGCGCACCGCGACGATCATCGGCTCCGGTGTGGGCGGGTTCGGTGCGATAGCCGATGCGGTACGCACCACCGACAGTCGCGGCCCGCGTCGTCTGTCGCCGTTCACCATTCCATCGTTTCTGGTCAATCTGGCGGCTGGACACGTGTCGATTCAGCACGCGTTGAAAGGTCCGTTGGGCGCACCGGTGACCGCCTGCGCCGCCGGGGTTCAAGCGATCGGCGATGCGGCACGGATGATTCGTGCCGGTGAAGCGGATATCGCTGTTTGCGGCGGGGCAGAAGCTTGCATCGATCGGGTCAGTCTGGCCGGTTTTGCCGCGGCGCGAGCATTGTCCAGTGGTTACAACGATACCCCCGAGCGCGCTTCGCGACCGTTTGATAGTGGTCGCGATGGTTTCGTGATGGGCGAGGGTGCCGGCCTGCTGGTGATCGAGTCACTGGAGCATGCGCTGGCCCGGGGGGCGCAGCCCTTGGCCGAACTGGTCGGTTACGGCACCACTGCTGATGCGTATCACCTCACTGCCGGGCCGGAAGATGGCAGCGGTGCTCGTCGGGCGATGGCACTGGCGTTGGCTCAGGGTGGTATCACGCCGGACCAGGTGCAGCATCTCAATGCACATGCGACTTCCACGCCGGTCGGTGATCTCGGCGAATTGGCCGCCATCAAGACGTTGTTCGGCACGGAGAACAAGATCGCCGTGACGTCGACCAAGTCGGCCACGGGGCATTTGCTGGGGGCCGCGGGTGGGCTGGAAGCGATCTTCACCCTGTTGGCCATTCGCGATCAGATCGTGCCGCCGACGCTCAATTTCGAAAACCCGGATCCAGCGAGCGCGGGTGTAGATATTGTCCATGGCCAGGCGCGTTCAATGCCGATCGAATATGCCTTGTCCAACGGTTTCGGCTTTGGCGGGGTGAACGCCAGCGTGCTGTTCAAGCGTTGGCAGGCTTAGTCCTGTGACTGCTTGAGGTGATTGCGGGTGACGTCGAGGAGGTGTTGGGCACACTCGGCGTCGGCGACACTGCGTGACAGCAGCAGCGCGCCGACCAGCGTCGACATGATGACGATGGCCTGATCGGCGCGGTTGTCGCCTTGCAGAGTGTTTGCGATCTGAGCCAGTCGGTTGTTGAGTACCTGATCACTGGTCGGGCTTGGCTGGCCGCGCAGGCCCAGTTCTGAAGAGATGGTCAGCAGCGGGCAGCCTTCGTGCGGGGAGGTCTGATGCCATTGGGACAGGTAGGTGTCGATAAACGCGTGCAGCGGGTTTTCCTGGGCAAAGATTTCGGCGCACAGGCCGTCGACTTGATCGCCGGCCGCTTGCAGGGCTTTTTCGACCAGTTCGTCCTTGGATTTGAAGTGTGAGTAAAAGCCGCCATGGGTCAGCCCGAGTGCCTTCATCAAGGGTTGCAGGCCGGTGCCACCGATGCCGTCCTTGCGAAACCGTGCCGAGGCTTCCTTGATGATGCGCTGATGGGTCTGAGCTTTATGATCTTGCGAGTAACGCATGGGGAACTCTCCGCAACAAGACCGCCATCTTAACCAAGGTAAATGACAGGGTGACTGTACTTCTACTTCTTAAAAACGTGCTGTTGAGTCCAACATGATCCTTATGTGCGAGTAACGGCTGCGAACCGTGCATTAAAAACAAACCCCGCCTGTTCCGGCGGGGTTTTCTGTTCAGCGATCCTGCGCGTCCTTGATATCCGCTTCGGCATTGCGCTGCGCAACGCGCTTGCGTTCTTCATCGGTCAGTTCGACCTTGTTGGCGGTGTCGCGCAGCATCATCAATCCGCCAACGATCGAGCCGATTGCAACGACCAGAATCAACCAGGCATACCAGGGCATAACGGCTCTCCTTAATGGCAGTTCGACGGACGAGGATTTCGCCAGCGACGCTGCATACCACTTTGAGCGAAGTGAGTTCGCAGTGGTTCCATTCTAGGCCGGTTATACCCGGTGTACCCGAAATCCCTGTAGGAGCAGCCGCAGGCTGCGATCTTTTGATCTTTAAAAATCGAAGATCGCAGCCTCGTTTCACTCGACAGCTCCTACAAGGCTGCGGGGATTACAGACCGGTGAGCATCGCATCGGCCGGGGCGTCGGCGCGCAACTGCCCGGTGAGCAGGAAGTAGCCGAAGCCGACCGCCATGAAGCCCAGGAAAATCAGCCCGATCAGTGCGTTGAACCAGGCCATGGCGATCAGACACACCACGGCCAGCACCAGCGCAATCATCGGCACCAGCGGATAGCATGGTGCACGGAAAGTACGCTCAAGATTCGGCTCCGACTTACGCAGTTTGAACAGGCTGAGCATGCTCATGATGTACATCACGATGGCGCCGAATACGGCCATGGTGATCATCGCGGCGGTGAGAGTCATGCCGCCGAGGTTGATCAGGCCGTCGCTGTAGATCGCAGCAATGCCGATGATGCCGCCGGCGATGATCGCCCGGTGCGGCGTCTGGAAGCGCGACAGTTTCGCCAGCGAGGCCGGCAGGTAACCGGCGCGGGCCAGGGCGAAGAACTGCCGCGAGTAGCCGAGAATGATCCCGTGGAAACTCGCCACCAGGCCGAACAGGCCGATCCACACCAGCATGTGCAGCCAGCCGGAGTTGTCACCGACCACAGTCTTCATCGCCTGCGGCAGGGGATCGTTGATGTTCGCCAGGGTGCGCCAGTCGCCGACGCCGCCGGCAAAGAACATCACGCCCATGGCCAACAGCACCAGAGTCAGAATGCCGCTGATGTAGGCCTTGGGGATTGTGCGCTTGGGGTCCTTGGCCTCTTCGGCGGCCATCGCCGCGCCTTCGATGGCGAGGAAAAACCAGATTGCGAACGGAATCGCGGCGAACATCCCGGCAATCGCCGGCGCACCGAAAACGTCTGACCCGGCCCAGCCATTCAGGGCAAAACTGCTGAAGCTGAACGCCGGCGCGACCACGCCCATGAACACCAGCAATTCGATCACCGCCAGTACGCAGACAATCAGTTCGAACGTTGCAGCCAGTTTCACCCCGAGGATGTTCAGGGTCATGAACACGATGTACGCACCGACCGCGGCGTGTTTCGGATCGAGCGCCGGAAACTGCACATTCAGATAGGCGCCAATCGCCAGCGCGATTGCCGGCGGTGCAAAGACGAATTCGATCAGCGTCGCCAGCCCGGCGATCAACCCACCTTTTTCGCCGAACGCCCGCCGACTGTAGGCAAATGGCCCGCCTGCATGGGGAATCGCAGTGGTCAGTTCGGTGAAGCTGAAGATGAAGCAGGTGTACATGGTGGCAACCATGAATGAGGTCACCAGGAAACCCAGCGTGCCGGCCACGCCCCAGCCGTAACTCCAGCCGAAATACTCACCGGAAATCACCAGCCCGACGGCGATACCCCACAGGTGCAAGGTGCCCAGCGTGGGTTTGAGTTGTGTGTTCATGCGCATGCTCCCTGAACGGTTTGGAAAGCTCGGGGGAAGGCGTTTGCAGTGGACGTGCCACTACCGAGAAACAAGTCGTAATGAGTTGAATGCTGTCGTATCGGGGATGTTCGGGGTGGGATAGCTGCTTTTTGTGCGCCAGTTGGGTGCGTTGTCGCCAGTTATGGCGCTATCGCGAGCAGGCTCACTCCTACAGTTGAATGCATTCCAACTGTAGGAGCGAGCCTGCTCGCGTCGCCGCTAAATCCTGCTGTAACGCCAGCATAAACCCACTCTTTACGCTTTCTTTATGCCCCGCTGCACCCCTCGGTCTCGTTCCTTTACAGCCTCCTTTCCGACAATGCCTCCACACGCGGCAATACGCCGTAACACGGAGATCTTCCATGAGCGTTCTGGACGGGGTGTCCCTGCTGTTGGCAGCCGGGCTGTTCATTTATCTGTTGGTTGCGCTGTTGCGCGCGGATCGGAACTAGGAGCGGCTATGCACAGTTATGACTATTGGCTGATCCTCGCGTTTTTTGCGGTGGTCTTGCTGCCGGCGCCGTTCCTCGGGCGCTTCTACTACAAAGTGATGGAAGGCCAGCGCACCTGGCTGACGCCGATTCTCGGCCCGGTCGAGCGCGGCTGCTATCGCATTGCTGGGGTCGATCCGCAGGCTGAACAGAGCTGGCAGAAATACACGCTGGCCTTGCTGGCGTTCAACCTCGCCGGTTTCCTGCTGCTGTTCACGATCCTGTTGTTCCAGGATCACCTGCCGCTGAACCCGCAAAACCTGCCGGGCCAGGAATGGACCCAGGCGTTCAACACCGCGGTCAGTTTCATGACCAACACCAACTGGCAGTCCTACAGCGGTGAAGCGACCCTCAGCTACCTGAGCCAGATGGTCGGCCTCACCGTGCAGAACTTTGTCAGCGCCGCCACCGGCCTGGCCGTGCTGGTTGCGCTGTGCCGTGGCATCGGCCGTAAATCGGCCAAGACCCTGGGCAACTTCTGGGTCGACATGACTCGCGCCACCCTCTACGGCTTGCTGCCACTATGCTTGCTGCTGGCGCTGTACCTGGTGTGGCAGGGCGTGCCACAGACCTTCGCGCAATACGTGAATGCGCTGACGATGCAGGGCGTTGATCAAGTGATCCCGCTCGGCCCGGCGGCCAGCCAGATTGCGATCAAGCAACTGGGCACCAACGGCGGTGGCTTCTTCGGTGTCAACTCGGCGCATCCGTTCGAGAACCCGACGGCGTGGAGCAACCTGTTCGAGGTGTCTTCGATCATTCTGATCCCGGTGGCGCTGGTGTTCACCTTCGGCCACTACGTCAAGGATCTGCGTCAGAGCCGCGCGATTATCGCCTGCATGCTCGCGCTGTTCCTGATTGGTGGCGCGACTTCGCTGTGGGCCGAATATCAGCCTAACCCGGCGCTGAACAACGTTGCCGTCGAACAGACCGCACCGCTGGAAGGCAAGGAAGCACGCTTCGGCACCACCGCCACGGTGCTGTGGTCGGTGACCACCACGGCGGCGTCGAACGGTTCGGTCAACGGCATGCACGACAGCCTCAACCCGCTCAGCGGCATGGTCGCGCTGGTCAACATGATGGTCGGCGAAGTGATCTTCGGCGGCGTCGGGGCCGGCCTCTACGGCATGTTGCTCAACGTGCTGATCGCGGTGTTCCTCGCCGGCCTGATGATTGGCCGCACCCCGGAATACCTCGGCAAGAAACTGCAGGCGCGGGAGGTGCAATTGCTGGTGGTCACGCTGTTGGTGATGCCAGTGGGCGTGCTGGTACTTGGCGCGATCGCGGCTGTCCTGCCAGGTCCGGCGGCGACCATCAGCAACCCCGGCCCGCACGGTTTCAGCCAGTTGCTGTACGCCTACACCTCGGCCAGTGCCAACAATGGTTCGGCGTTCGGTGGCCTGAGCGCCAACACGCCGTTCCACAACCTGATGCTGGGTCTGGGCATGTTGATCGGTCGCTTCGGTTACATCCTGCCGGTGCTGGCATTGGCTGGCAGTCTGGCGATGAAGAAAACCGCACCGATCGGCCAGAACAGCTTCCCGACCCACGGCCCGCTGTTCGTGACCCTGTTGACCGTGACCATTTTGCTGGTGGGCGGCCTGACCTTCCTGCCAACCCTGGCGCTCGGCCCAATCGCCGAACACCTGAGCATGGGCTTCTAAGGAGCTGATGATGAATATGCCCGCAATCAAACCCGCCGCCGCCAAGGCGCCGGAGCAAGCGAAAACCGCGATCTCGGCCCTGTGGCGGCCAGCGCTGGTGCAAGCCTTCGTCAAGCTCGACCCGCGTCAGTTGGTGCGCTCGCCCGTGATGCTGGTGGTCGAACTGACCGCGATCTTCACCACCGTGCTGTGCTTCATCCCGGACAACGTCGTGCCGACCTTCGTCGCCGCGCAGATTGCCCTGTGGCTGTGGTTCACCGTGCTGTTCGCCAACTTCGCCGAGGCCCTGGCCGAAGGTCGTGGCAAGGCCCGCGCCGACAGCCTCAAGGCGGGCAGCGAAGGCCTCAGCGCGCGGCGCAAAATGGCCAATGGCAGCTTCCAGGTAGTGCCCGCTGCGAATCTGCGCAAAGGTGATGTGGTGCGCGTCGAAGCCGGGGAGATGATCCCCGGTGACGGCGAGGTCATTGAAGGTATCGCGGCGGTCAACGAAGCGGCGATCACTGGCGAATCGGCACCGGTGATTCGCGAGTCTGGCGGTGATCGTTCGGCGGTCACCGGCAACACGCGCCTGGTGTCTGACTGGCTGCTGGTGAAGATCACCGCCAACCCCGGTGAATCGACCCTCGACCGCATGATCGCGCTGGTCGAAGGCGCCAAACGCCAGAAGACCCCGAACGAAGTTGCCCTGGACATTCTGCTGATCGGTCTGACCCTGATCTTCCTGCTGGTGGTGGTGACCCTGCAACCGTTCGCTCATTTCGCCAACGGCAGCTTGCCTCTGGTGTTCCTGGTGGCGCTGCTGGTGACGCTGATTCCGACCACCATTGGCGGTCTGCTCTCGGCCATTGGTATCGCCGGGATGGATCGTCTGGTGCGTCTGAACGTCATCGCCAAGTCTGGCCGTGCCGTAGAGGCGGCCGGTGACGTGCACGTGTTGCTGCTGGACAAGACCGGCACCATCACCTTCGGCAACCGTCGTTGCAGCGCGGTGTATGCAGCTCCGGGTGTGAATGGTCGTGAACTGGCCGAAGGCGCGTTGTTCGCATCCTTGGCCGACGAAACCGCTGAAGGCAAATCCATCGTCGAATACCTGCGCGGTCTGCACCCGCAGCCTGAGCCGGCGCTGGACACTCTGACCGCCGTGCCATTCAGCGCTGAAACCCGCTTGTCCGGTGTCGACTATCAGGGCCGTGTTTACCGCAAGGGCGCAGTGGATTCGCTGCTGGCCTTCCTCGGTCAACAACGTGCCGAGCTGCCGTCGGCACTGTCGCGGGAAATCGACAAGATCGCCCAGAGCGGCGGTACTCCGTTGCTGGTCTGTGCCGACGGCAAACTGCTCGGCGCGATCCACCTCAAGGACGTGGTCAAGCCAGGCATTCGCGAGCGTTTTGCCGAGCTGCGCAAGCTGGGGATTCGTACGGTGATGGTCACCGGCGACAACCCGTTGACTGCTGCGGCCATCGCTGCTGAAGCGGGCGTCGATGACGTGCTCGCCGAAGCCACCCCGGAGAAAAAACTGGCGCGTATCCGTCACGAACAGAACGACGGTCGTCTGGTCGCCATGTGCGGTGACGGCGCCAACGACGCCCCGGCGCTGGCCCAGGCTGACGTCGGCATGGCGATGAACGACGGCACCCAGGCGGCACGCGAAGCGGCGAACATGGTCGACCTCGACAGCGACCCGACCAAGCTGCTGGACGTGGTGCAGGTCGGCAAGGAGTTGCTGGTAACCCGTGGCGCGCTGACGACCTTTTCCATCGCCAACGACATCGCCAAATACTTCGCGATTCTGCCGGCACTGTTCGCTGCGATCTACCCGCAACTGGGCGTGCTGAACATCATGCACCTGACCAGTCCGCAGAGCGCGATCCTCTCGGCCATCGTCTTCAACGCCCTGATCATCGTGGTGCTGATCCCGCTGGCACTGCGTGGCGTGCGGGTGCAGGCGGCGAGCGCTGCGGCGTTGCTGCGCCGCAACCTGCTGATCTATGGACTGGGCGGAATTCTGGTGCCGTTCGTGGGGATCAAGGCGATCGACATGCTGCTGACGGCGCTGCATCTGGTGTAACGATTTGAGTTGGTCGCGCCATTGTGGCGAGGGGGCTTGCCCCCGTTCGACTGCGAAGCAGTCGTCAACCCGGTGAGCGCGGTCCGCCTGAATCAATGAGGACTTCAGGTATTGGGGCTGCTTCGCAGCCTAACGGGGGCAAGCCCCCTCGCCACAGTTTGAATGGCATTAAGCCCTGAGTCGTTTTTCTGAATTCGAGGATTTTGCAATGTCCACAATGATACGTCCGGCCCTGAGCCTGTTGGTGCTGATGACCCTGATCACCGGCGTGGCCTATCCACTGGTGGTGACCGGTGTCGCGCAGGTCGCCTTCCCTGAGCAAGCCAACGGCAGCCTGGTGCGCGATGCCGACGGCAAGGTGCGTGGTTCGTCGCTGATCGCCCAGGATTTCGTCGGTGATGCGTGGTTCCATCCGCGTCCTTCGGCGGGCGCCTTTGCGACTGTTTCCAGCAGCGCCAGCAACCTGGCGCCGAGCAATCCGGCGCTGGCCACACGCGTGATCGACGACGCCAACAAGTTGCAGGTGCCAGGCCAGGGGCCGGTACCATTGGCGTTGCTGACCACCTCCGGCAGTGGCCTGGACCCGCACTTGCCACCGGCGGCAATTGCCTATCAACTGGCGCGTGTCGCGGCAGCCCGTAACCTGCCGGTGTCGACCTTGCAGCAACTGCTCGATGCGCACATCGAACAGCCGTTGGTGGGACCGCCGGTGGTGAATGTGCTGGAGCTGAACATGGCGCTGGAAAAGCTGTAGAGCAAAAGATCGCAGCCTGCGGCAACGCCTACACTGGATCGGCCAGCAGGCGCTGGCGCAGGCTGCGATCTTGTAACGCTTCACCCTCATTTCAAACCGAACAAGGCAATCTCCGATGAGTGACTCCGGCCGCGCCGACGCGCTGTTAGCAGACCTGCCCCGTGACGGCCGTGGCCGGCTGAAAGTCTTCCTCGGTGCCGCCCCCGGTGTCGGCAAGACCTACGCCATGCTTCAGGCCGCGCACGCGCAATTGCGCCAAGGCGTGAAAATCATTGCCGGCGTCGTTGAAACCCACGGCCGGGCCGAAACCGAGGCGCTGCTCGGCGGCTTGCCGCAGCAACCGCTGGTGCGCTTGGAATACCGGGGCGTGACGCTCGAAGAAATGGACCTCGACGGCCTGCTCGCGGCCAAACCGAAACTGGTGCTGGTGGATGAACTGGCGCACACCAACGCCCCCGGCAGTCGCCACGCCAAACGTTGGCAGGACATTCAGGAGCTGCTCGCCGCCGGCATCGACGTCTACACCACGGTCAACGTCCAGCACCTGGAAAGCCTCAACGACCAGGTACGCGGCATCACCGGCGTGCAGGTGCGCGAAACCCTGCCGGACTGGGTGCTGCAGGAGGCTTACGAACTGCTGCTGATCGACCTGCCATCGCGCGAACTGCTGGAGCGTCTGCGCGAAGGCAAGGTCTACGTACCGGAGCAGGCGCGGGCGGCGATCGATGCGTTTTTCACCCAGACCAACCTCACCGCGCTGCGCGAACTGGCGATGCAAACGGCGGCTGCGCAGGTCGATAACGATCTGGCCCAAGGCTATCGTCAACTCGGTCAGGCGGCCCCGGCGGTGCGCGGGCGTTTGCTGGTGGGGATCGACGGTGATGCACAGGCTGAACGCCTGGTGCGTCACGCCAGTCGCGTCGCCCAGCGTCGGCATTTGCCGTGGAGTCTGGTACACGTCGACAACGGCACGGTGCGCGATGAGCAATCGCGCCTGCGCCTGCAAAATGCCCAGCAATTGGCTGAACGTCTGGGCGGCGAAGTGGTGTTGCTGCGTGCCGGTGAAGTGGTGAAAACCCTGATTCAGCATGCCGCTGAGCGCCGCGCGAGTCTGGTGCTGGTCGGCCAGTCGCGGCCGAGTCTGCGTCGTCGCCTGTTCGGTGGCGGGCTTGCAGCACGTTTGCTGCGCCAGGCTCACGGGCTGGAAATCAACGTCCTCGACAACGACCATGAGGACCTTCAACCGCGCCCGCGGGTGACGCCAACGCTGGTCTGGTTCGACTATCTGTTGGCGCTGGTTGCCACGGTGCTGGCCAGCGCTCTGGCGTGGGCGGTGTCGAGTGTGTTGCCGCTGCCGAACATCTCGCTGGTATTCCTCGCGGCGGTGTTGCTGGTGGCGGTGCGCAGCAGCCTGGGGCCGGCGTTGGCCTGCGCGGCGTTGTCGTTCCTGACGTACGATTTTCTGTTCATTCCGCCGAATTTTTCCTTCGCCATCCAGCGCGAAGAAGACGTCCTGACCTTGCTGTTCTTCCTGCTGATGGCGGCGCTCACCGGCAACCTCGCCGCCCGCCAGCGGCGTCAGTTGCAGGCCCTGCGCGACACTCAGGAGGAGACCACTGAACTGCTCGATCTGTCGCGCAAACTTACCGCCGCGACGGACCGTCAGGCGGTGGTCAGCGCCGCCGCGCAGCACCTCAATGGCTGGAGCGATCTGCAGTTGTGCCTGCTCAACCGGGACGGGCAGGGCGGCTGGAAAGTCGAGACCGGCGGGCCGCTGGAGTTCACCGAATCCGAACGTGCCGCCGCCGACTGGGCCTGGCAGCACGATCAACCGGCAGGCATGGGCACCGGCACGCTGCCGTTCGGTCGCTGGTGGTGGTGGCCGCTGTCGGTGGAGGACGGGCCGCTGGCGTTGCTCGGGGTCTGTGCCAAAGAAGGCCAGACCTTGAGTGGCCAGCGTCGGCGCCTGCTCACCGCGTTGAGTCAGCCACTGGCTCAGGCACTGGCCCGGGCGCAATTGGCGGACGATCTGGAAGCCGCGCGCCTGCACGGTGAAACCGAGCAATTGCGCAGCGCATTGCTCGCCTCGGTGTCCCACGATCTACGCACGCCGCTGACCGCCATGCGCGGCAGTATCGACAGCCTGCTGGCCCTCGGCGAAGCCATCCCGCTGGAAGATCGCCGCGAGTTGCTCGAAGGCACCCGCGATGAAGCCGAACGCCTCGACCGCTACATCCAGAACCTGCTGGACATGACCCGCCTCGGTCACGGTGCGTTGAAGCTTGCGCGCGACTGGGTGGCGCCGGCCGACATTGTCGGCAGTTCGCTCAATCGCCTGCGTGCGGTGCTGGCGCCGTTGCAGGTGAGCGCGGATGTGCCGGAAGAATTGCCGCTGCTGTTCGTGCATGCGGCGCTGATCGAGCAGGCGCTGGTCAATGTGCTGGAAAACGCTGCGCGGTTCTCACCGCCGCATGGTCGTTTGCAACTGAGCGCCGGGGCGAATGACGAGGAGATTTTTTTCTCGGTCAGCGATGAGGGGCCGGGGATTCCCGCAGACGAGCGGGCGAAGATTTTCGACATGTTCTACACCGCCGCCCGCGGTGATCGCGGCGGGCAGGGCACAGGTCTGGGGCTGGCGATCTGTCAGGGCATGGTCGGTGCGCATGGCGGGCGGATCAGCGTCGCTGACGGTATCGAAGGACGCGGCACCTGTATCACCCTGCACCTGCCGTTGCAGACGCAACCGGGAATGGACAATGAAGCCTGAGTCCGGGTGCGCTACTCTCTTGCCAATCTTTTGTGTTGATGTGAATTCATGAGCCAGACCGCGACCATTTTGGTCATCGATGACGAACCGCAGATCCGCAAATTCCTGCGCATCAGCCTCGCCTCACAAGGCTACAAAGTGCTGGAGGCCGGCACTGGCACCGAGGGCCTGGCCCAGGCCGCGCTGAACAAACCGGACCTGCTGGTGCTTGACCTCGGCCTGCCGGACATGGACGGCCAGCAGGTGCTGCGCGAGTTTCGCGAATGGGCCACCGCACCGGTGCTGGTGCTCTCGGTGCGGGCCAGCGAAGGGCAGAAAGTCCAGGCGCTGGATGGCGGCGCCAATGACTACGTGACCAAGCCGTTCGGCATCCAGGAATTTCTTGCCCGGGTTCGCGCGTTATTGCGTCAGGCGCCGGTCGGCGAGGCGCAGCAGGCGGCGTTGACGTTTGGCCCGCTGACTGTGGATCTGGCTTATCGGCGGGTGTTGCTCGACGGTGTCGAAGTGGCGCTGACCCGCAAGGAGTACGCGGTGCTGGCGCAACTGGCACGGCATCCGGGACGGGTCATCACCCAGCAGCAGTTGCTCAAGGACATCTGGGGCCCGACGCACACCGAGGACAGTCATTATTTGCGGATCGTCGTCGGGCATTTGCGGCAGAAGCTGGCGGATGACCCGACGCGGCCCCGGTTTATTGTGACGGAGGCGGGGGTCGGGTATCGGCTGCTGAATGAGAACAGCCTGTAGTTTTTGTGGTGTCTGTTCAGCCCCCTTCGCGAGCAGGCTCGCTCCTGCAAGGGTTTTGTGATCGACGCAGATTCAATGTAGGAGTGAGCCTGCTCGCGATGAGGGCATTGCATTCAATAGAGACCTTTCAGGCACTCAACCCTGCTCACTCTCATACCGATCCAGCGTATCCCGAGCAATCTCCCGCCCCAGCGCGATCAATTCCGGCGCCTTGTAGAACTCGAAAAACCGGCACACGCGCTTCGGCACGTTGATCAGGATGTCCGGCGGATACCCGGCGATCTTGTATTGCGCCAGCGACGTCTGCATCACCTCGAAACTCTGGTTGATCAGGTCCAGCAGTGACGCCGGCCCGACGTTATCGATGATGAACGAACCGGTGGCGGATTTCGGTGCGCCTTCGCGCTCGGGGGCGGCTGCCGGTTGCTGGCTTTCCGGTTCGCTGCCTTCCAGCCACGGGTTGATGTCCGCTGCCTGTGTGCGCAGGGCTTCCTGCTCGAGCAACAGCAACTGCTCGGCCTGCTTGCGGCGGAACGGCATCTTCGAACCCAGCGACCTGAGCAAGCTGTCGAAGCGCGAACGAAAGGCTGGCGGGCGCTGAATCACCGGCAGTTTGTAATGCCGCTGGTTGGTCGCGTTGAGATTGACCGCAATGATCAGATCACAGTGGCTCGACACCACCGGCACGATCGGCAACGGGTTGAGAATGCCGCCGTCCACCAGCATCCGGTTGCCTTGCATCACCGGGGTGAACAGGCTGGGAATCGCCGCCGAGGCGCGCATCGCCTGATGCAGGCAGCCTTCCTGGAACCAGATTTCCTGCTGATTGGTGAGGTCGGCGGCGACGGCGGTGTAGGGGATGCGCAAGTCTTCGATGTTGATCTCGCCGACGATCTTGCGGATCTGCCCGAAGACTTTCTCGCCACGGATTGCCCCGAGGCGGAAGCTCACGTCCACCAGCCGCAGCACGTCCAGATAATCGAGGGTTTCGATCCAGTTGCGGTACTCCTCGAGCTTGCCCGCCGCATAGATCCCGCCGACGACCGCGCCCATCGAACAACCGGCAATGCAGGCAATGTCGTAACCGCGTCTTTCGATCTCCTCAATGACCCCGATATGGGCATAGCCCCGGGCGCCACCGGAGCCCAGCACCAGTGCGACACGCTTTTTCATCAAACTTCCTCCCGACAAGGTTCCACAATGCACCCATCCGGGGGCGGGCGACAATCGGCAGGGTCGTTCAGGGCGGCTACGGCGTCGTTTTTTCGATACGCGATGCCCGCGCAGCGCTATCCTTTGATCACCGTAGATTGATGGGCGCCAAGGCACTTTTTCCTTGCCGCAGCGTCTTACCTGCACGACTGTTGACCTATTTTGAGGTGTAAGTGATGAAAGCCTGGATCTGTGTGCCGTTGATCGCGCTGGCATTGGCCGGTTGCGCTGGCAAGACTGCTTATCGTGACAGCTGTGGCAGTCAGCTCGATGCGGCGTGGCACGAACTGGATCTGGCCAAGGCCGAAGGGTTCGCCGGCACGGTCAGCTATTCCAAAGCGCTGTCGTTGCTGACCGCCGCCAAGACCCAACAGCAATTCGAAGGCTTCGAGGGCTGCAGCAAAAAGGCCGAGAAAGCCCGGTTCTACATTCGCGAATCCCGCGCCGGACGCTAAGCTGCTGACATAACGCAAGGATGCGCCTGCCATCCAACGGCAGACTTGTCTTTCAAGCCATTTGAGTCTGGAGCGAGTGATGTCGGCGTTGGTGGATCGGTTGGTGGCTCATGTCCTGAGCCTGGAAGTGCGGCTGCTGGCCTGTCAGGCGCGCTTGACCGCGCGTACCGACCCCGAGGCACTGCACGACTTGCGCACCACGGTGCGACGCTTGCGCAGCCTGCTACGGCCATTGCGCGGCTTGCCTGGTGTCGAGCAATTGGAGGGGGCTGCATCGGCGGTGGGGCAGTTGACCACGCCGTGGCGTGACCGCGAGGTGCTGGCGGCGTATCTGCTCCAGCACGATCAGCCACAAGCGGCGCAGCGACGCATGGCGCAAATGGCCGACGCCTATCCGGCACTGGCCGCGAGTGCCGAAGTGGCGTCGCTGCTGATCATTCTCGACGCCTTTCCGCGATTCTTGCGCGCCTCCCAGCGTCAGGGCCTGCTCAAGGGCCTGGGCAAACGCATCGAGAAACGCCTGCACAAGCAATGGAAAAAACTCGACGAAGCGCTGCACGATCCAGCCCACGACCGGCATCGTCTGCGCTTGCTGATCAAGCGCGTGCGCTATGGCATCGAAGCCTACCCGGAGCTGGATCGTCTGCCTGAAGCGGCGCTGGCCCGGCTGAAGTCAGCGCAGGGCGCTCTGGGTGACTGGCACGATTGCTGGCAGTGGCTGGCGCGGGCCGAGCAGGAAAGCGATCTGCAACCGTGCGTTGCGACCTGGCAGGCGGGCCTGATCAAGGCTGAAGCCAAGGCGGACCGGGTGCTGGAAAAACTCAGTTCAAGCTGCTTCAAAAAATCCTGATATCACCTGAACCCCTGTAGGAGCTGCGAAGGCTGCGATCTTGGCTTTTGAAGGTCAAAAGATCGCAGTCTTCGGCAGCTCCTACAGGGGTTTTTCATTGAGCAGGAAACCGGATAAGGCCTTTCTGTCAGTCCATTTGACCGGAATAGACGCTGCGGCGCTCTGCCATGCTGGTTAAGATCGCTGCATTCACTTTGGCTTTACGAGGTTGTCATGCGTTTTTCCGATCTGCTCGAAGCGGTCCGTCGCCAACCAGAACTGACCATTCCCGCCGAGTGGGGTCAGGGCCGGGCCAGTTTTGGCGGTCTGGTGGCGGCGCTGCAATACGAAGCCATGCGCGCGAAAGTGCCCGCGGATCGCCCGGTGCGATCGCTGGCGATCACCTTTGTCGGCCCGGTCGAGCCGCAAGTGCCGGTGAGTTTCGAAGTCGATGTGTTGCGCGAAGGCAAAGCGGTCAGCCAGGTGCTGGGGCGTGCGATGCAGAATGGTCAGGTGGTGACGATCGTGCAAGGCAGCTTTGGTGCCTCGCGACCTTCGGAAGTGGCAGTTGCCGCCTATCCAGCAGCCGAAATGAAGCACTGGGATGAATGCCAGGAGCTGCCTTATATCAAGGGCGTGACCCCGGAGTTCATGCGTCATCTGTCGATGCGCTGGAGTGTCGGCGGCATGCCGTTCACCGGCAACACCTCGCGGCAGATGGGCGGCTGGGTGCGTTTGCGTGGGGACGTCAAGGAAGAGCCGGTCAATGAGGCGCATCTGCTGGCACTGGTGGATGCGTGGCCGCCGGCCTTGTTGCCGTACCTGAAGAAACCGGCACCGGGCAGCACATTGACCTGGACCATTGAGTTCGTTCAGCCACTACGCGACTTGAGCACGCTGGACTGGTGCAAATACCTGGCTGACATCGAGTACGCCGCCGACGGCTACGGCCATGTCGCCGCCAAGCTGTGGAGCGCGGAAGGGGAATTGATCGCCATGAGCCGGCAGACCGTGACGATTTTTGCCTGAATCAATGCCGACGGTGGCGCTCACGCCAGGCGCGCCACCAGCCGCCGCTGAGGAAAAACCGTGGAAAGGTCAGAAACTGTTCGACCAGCAGGCGTGACACGGCATCCTGGCGATCACTGAACGGCTCGGAGGCTTGCGCCTCCAGGCTGTGGCCGTGGCGCTGCAGACCCAGCGCCGCGACGATCCCGATCACGCCGATGGCGACACTCGCCAGGCTCAGGCTGAACACCCCGGACACGATCAGCAGAAACGCGACGATGAACAACGGCACGGCAATCAGGTGCAACACCAGATTGGTCGGGTGCTGGTGATTGTTCGGGTACGCGCGCCATTGCCACGCGGGAAGATTGGGGTGACGTTTGCCCATGTTTGCTACTCCTCGATCCATGTTGAACACATGATTGAAGAATAGGCCGGGGCGGGTGGGGCGGCGAATCAAGGTTGGCTATTGGCATCATAGTAATGATGGACAAAAAAGATCGCAGCCTTCGGCAGCTCCTACAGGAACCTGCATTCCAATGTAGGAGCTGCCGAAGGCTGCGATCTTTTGATCTTTTGATCTTTTGATCTTCAGAGCTTCAACTGCCCGATGGCCTTGCTCAGCTCCCCGGCCAGTGTCGCCAGCTCATTACTGGTGGTCGCCGAATCCACCGTCTGCTGCACAGTGTTCTCGGTTACATCACGAATACTAACCACCGCCCGATTCATCTCCTCGGCCACCTGACTCTGCTGCTCCGCCGCCACCGCGATCTGCGTGTTGCTCTCGCGCATCTGCGCCACGGCACCGGTGATTTCCGCCAGCGCCTCGCCAGCCTCCTGCGCCTGTTGCACGCAGTCGTCGGCCTTGTAGGAACTCTCCTGCATGAAGTCCACCGCATCGCGGGTGCCGGCCTGCAATGCCGACACCATGGTGGTGATTTCATCGGTGGAGGTCTGCACGCGTTTCGCCAGGTTGCGTACCTCATCGGCGACCACGGCAAACCCACGGCCCATCTCACCGGCCCGGGCGGCTTCGATGGCCGCGTTGAGGGCCAGCAGGTTGGTTTGCTCGGCGATGCTGTGAATCACACTGACCACGCCATTGATCTTCTGGCTGTCTTCGGCCAGGCGCTGGATCATCTCAGCGGTCTGCTGCACACCGCTGGAGAGTCCGGCAATCGACTGCTGCACGCGGCTGACCACTTGCTGACCGCTGCCAGCCAGGCCATCGGCGGTCTGCGACAGATCACGGGTGGCGCCGGCGTGCTGGGCGATGTGATAAACCGTGGCGGTCATTTCATTGATCGCCGTCGCGGCCTGATCGGTCTCGCTCTGTTGGCCGAGCATGCCGTGGCGCACCTCGTTCATGCTCGCCGCCAGGCGTGCAGCGCCAACGTCGAGTTGTCGCGCGGTGTTGGCAACGGTCGTGACCACCCGTTGATAACCGGCCTGCATCGCATTGAACGCGTTGGCCATCTGCCCGACTTCATCCTTGCAGGCCAGCGGCACACGGGCCGAGAGGTCGCCGCTTTTCTCGACATGCAGCATTACGTCTTTCAATGTATTGAGCTGGCTGAGCAGGAAGCGGATCAGCAGTTGCGAAGCGCCGAGCATTGCCAGCATCAGGATGAACACGGCAACGGCGTAGTTGGCAAAACGTTCGCTGAACACTTGCGCCAGGCTTGGGCCATAGGCGATGACCGCGACTTGCTCACCGTCGGCACGGCTGAACACTTCGGCGCCCATCAGCGGGTTGTTGCCGAACAAGGGCAGGTGATTGATCTCGTTCCAGCCGTTGCTGTCGCTGATTTCCAGCACGGGTTGATCGTTGAGGCGCGGTGCTTCCCCGCGTTTGAAGCTCAACACCTGGTCGGCCTTGGGCAGCGCCTGCCCGGTCGGCCAGGCCTTGAGCAATTGCGCCTGGGCCTGAGCGGAGGTTTTGGACGCCTGGCTGCGGGCCTGCTGCTCGAGTTGCACGGCGTACAGCACCAGCAGCAGGGTGGTGACGAAGGCGACCGCGTTGACCGCCCAGAATTTGTATTTCAGCGAGATATTGCTAAGCCAGGCACCCATGGAGGTCTTCTCTGATAGCGGAAACAGTTTTGGCAAGGTGCCAGCATTGTGCCGCTATGTCGGAAGCCGGGTTTGATGTGGGTCAACAGATCAAAAGATCGCAGCCTTCGGCAGCTCCTGCATTGAGATGCTGTGCACCCTGTAGGAGCTGCCGAAGGCTGCGATCTTTTGCGGCTTACACCAACGTCGGCAGAGTGAAGAACGCACGGGCACATGCGGTGGTGTGCGCCGCCAGATCGTCCTCGCTCTCGCTCCGGTGCAGCGCCACTTCGCGCAGTACTTCAGTCAGGTAGGCCGGCTCGTTGCGACCGTTTTTCGGCTTTGGCCGCAGGGTGCGCGGCAGCAGGTACGGCGCGTCGCTTTCGAGCATCAGCCGTCCGCGCTTGATCTCCTTGACCAGTGGGTGTAGATGCGTGCCCCGGCGCTCGTCGCAGATCCAGCCGGTGATGCCGATGTGCAGGTCCAGATCCAGATAACTGAACAAGGCTTTCTGCTCGCCGGTAAAACAGTGCACCACCGCGGCGGGCAATTGATCACGGAAGTCCCGGAGAATTTCCAGCAGACGCTGGCTGGCGTCACGCTCGTGCAGGAACACCGGCAGTTGCAGTTCTGCGGCCAGCGCCAGATGTTCTTCCAGGACCTTTTCCTGTTGCGGGCGTGGCGAGAAATCGCGGTTGAAGTCCAGCCCGCACTCACCCACGGCGACCACGTTTTTCTCTTGCAGCAGGCTGCGCAAACGACGTGCGCTGTCGGCGTTCCAGTCGCTGGCCGAATGCGGGTGAAGGCCGGCAGTGGCGAACAGCCGTTGCCCGCTTTCATCCAGTTGCTGGCACAGTTCCAGCGCCTGCTCGCTACCCTCGACGCTGGTGCCGGTGAGCACCAGTTGGCAGACCCCGGCGGCGTAGGCGCGGTCGAGCACGGCCTGATGTTTTTCGGCGAAACTTGGGTTGGTCAGGTTGACGCCGATATCGATGAGTTGCATGGTTCTACCTCGGGCCGAAGGGCCGGAAAGCATATCAGAGCTGTAGATTTATAAGAAAAGCCAAGAACTACAAAGAGTTATAGCTGTCTCTTGATGCCGTGACGCAGCCCGGGTTGGCATAAATGCCATCACTGTGCCAGTCTCTCGCACTTTGCCAGCGCTCCAGGCGCTCTGTTTTCGTCGGTGTTTGCGACCGTTCAGCGGTAAAAAAACACCCCGTATTCTTTCCGGAGAGTGGATGCATCGTCCCTCGGTTTTGCTCCTGTTGTGTGCGTCGCTGCTGCTGCCGATAACGGCGGTTGCGCGCCTGCCCGGGCCACTGCAAGCCGTGCCGGCCGCCAAGGTTCGCGACCTGTCGGAAATACGCAGCAGCCGCGTGCTGCGAGTACTGGTCAACCAGAGCCGCAACAGCTCCGGGGAAGTCCAGGGCCAGGCCATCGGTGTCGAATACCACCGCCTGCGCGCCTTTGAGCAATACCTCAACGGTCACGCCCGCGATGGCCAGGAACTCACCCTCAAAATCATTCCCAAAGCCAAGGATCAACTGCTCGGCGCCTTGCAGCGCGGCGAAGGCGATCTGGTAGCGCCTGGAGAACTGCTCGATCTGCAGCCGGGCCATGCGGTGGCCAGCAGTGAACCGATTGCCCGCAACGTGCCGCTGGTGCTGGTCGGCATCAAGGGCGAGCGCCGCTACACCAAGGTCGAACAGCTGTCCGGCAAGACCCTGGCGCTGCCCACCGGCAGCGCTGCTGGTGAGGCGGTCAGCCAGCTCAATCAGAAACTTGCGTTGCACAAACTGGCGCCGATCAAGATCGAGTGGGTCGATCCCACCCTGGCCGTCGAAGACGTGCTGGAGATGGTGCAGGGCGGGATATTTCACCTGACCATCGTCGAGCAACCCATCGCCGAGCGCTGGAGCAAGATCCTGCCCAAGCTGCGTTCTGACCGGCAGTTGATGATCAGCGAGCCGGGTGAGGAATACTGGTTCGTGCGCCGCGATGCCTCGATGCTGAGGGCGAGCATCGATCGCTTTCTGGTCGGCTACAAAAAACCGGCGAACGAGGATGCGGAATTTCTGCGGATCTATCGGCGCCTCTACCAAGTGCATTATCCGTTGGCCAAGGCTAACCGCCAGCGTCTGGAAAAACTGCGCCCGACCCTGCAAAAACACGCTGACGCGCAAAACATGGACTGGTTGAATCTGGCGGCGCTGGCATTCAAGGAGTCGGCCCTGCAACCGGACGCCCGCAGCGGCAGTGGCCCGACCGGGCTGATGCAGATCACCCCGTCCGCGGCGCAGCGGGTCGGCGTGAACAATATCCAGAATCTCGATGCGAATGTGCAGGCCGGGGCCAAGTACCTGGCGATGATCCGCCGCAAGTTTTTCAACAGTCCGAAGCTCAATGAGCGCGAGCGCATGGCGTTCACCCTGGCGGCCTACAACATCGGTCCGGAGCGCGTTCAAGGCATGCGTGCCGAGGCGCGGCGACGTGGGCTGAATCCGAACCAGTGGTTCTTCCAGGTCGAGCGCATCGCCATGGAGCAGGTGGGCATGGGTGCCGTCAGCTATGTTAATAGCGTGAACAAGTACTACTTGGCGTTCGACCGGGAGCGGGAGTCACTGGAGCCCCGGGGACAGAAAGTTGTCTCACGGAAATGATCTAATAAACTGATTGTTATGGCGAAATAATTGCGCTTTTAACATGAATTTAACTGATTAATATAGCGACCAATCCCAACACACTTCTCGCTAAACAAGGAATGCCCCATGAGCTCTCTGATCAACAAGGTTCTGTTCACCCGCGCCGGTTACGGCCTGACCATTCTGCGCATCGCCGTCGGCGTGATCTTCGCCGCCCACGGTTCGCAGAAGCTTTTCGGTCTGTTCGGTGGTTACGGTCTGGCCGGCACTGCGCAGTACATGGACAGCATTGGCCTGCACCCGGGTTACCTGATGGCGACACTGGCCGGCGGTACCGAATTCTTTGCCGGTCTGGCGTTGATCATCGGTCTGCTGGTGCGTCCGGCAGCGCTGGGTCTGACCTTCCTGTCGCTGGTGGCGATCTTCACCGTGCACATCAGCAACGGCCTGTTCATGGCCAACAACGGTTACGAGTTCGCCCTGGCGCTGCTCGGTGGCAGTCTCGCGGTGATGATCGAAGGCGCCGGCAAGCTGTCGGTGGATCGCGCCATCGCCGGTTGAGCGCTCTGGATCAAGCAAAAGGCCCGCATTGTGCGGGCCTTTTTTGTTGTGGCTGATTCTTGACACTCATCGGTCACGTTATCTAGGATGTTGCTCATGCGCCGATTTAAACAGCTACTTGCGGGGCGCCAGGTAACTCAGACAGTTGCCGTCAGAAGCCGGAACAGGGCTTCGAAATACCGCTAAAGCGCTGGTTCGGTGTTGCCTCTCACCTGCCATGCAGACTTTTGAGGCAGAGACACGACACGATGAATGCACTACGCCCTCCAGCACGTCCCGCGCCGATCACGGCACATATCACCCAGCGCAACCCGAAAATCCTGCTTGGCGGCAAACATCAGCCGACGCTGTTGCGTTATCTCGATGGTTGGCCACGTCGTAGCGGCGGTCCTGCCGCGTTCCTGATCCAGTTTGTCGAAGACGGCGAGTCCCTGGCACGCTTTGCCAGCGACAGTTTCGATCTGGCGGTGATTCAGGCGCCGAGCGCTGAAGACGCTCCGGAAATGATCAGACAACTGACCCGCGTTGCGCGTCAGGGACTGATCACCCGTCGCTGAGGTTTACGGGTAGTCGATCGCCACGATATAGACAAACTGCTCACCGGTCGGCGTCTGCACCCGTACTTCGGCGTCCAGCGCCTTGCCGATCAAGGCGCGGGCCAGCGGCGAGTCGATGCTGATCAAGCCCAGTTTCAGATCCAGTTCATCCGGGCCAACGATGCGGTAGCGCGATTGCTTGCCGTCTTCGTCTTCGATGGTCACCCAGGCACCGAAGTAGACCTTGTTCGGGTCACTGGGTTTTTCGCTGACGACCTTCAAGGCTTCGAGGCGCTTGGTGAGAAAACGCACGCGGCTGTCGATCTCGCGCAGCATCTTTTTGCCGTAGGTGTACTCGGCGTTTTCCGAGCGATCCCCCTGAGCCGCCGCCTCGCTGACCGATTGCGTCACCTGCGGGCGGCGCACATGCCACAGCTCATGGAATTCAGCGCGCATCCGCGCTTCACCTTCTGGGGTGATCAGCGCGGTACCGGCGGTGCGGGGAGGGCGATAACGGCTCATGGCAACTTCTTGTGATAAAGACCGCTTGAGTCTATCAACCCTCGCGCAAGACTGTCAGCGGACTTGCATTGAGCGCCCGGCGCGTACCGAAGACACCCGCGCCGCCAATCAGCGCCGCACCGATCAGAGGCAGCACCAGCAGCCACGGATGCGGATGCCACGGCAGGTCGAAGGCAAAGCGATACAACACCAGGCTCACCACCTCCGAACCAATGGCTGCGAGCAAACCGCTGACCGCCCCGAGCAAGCCGAACTCGATGCGCCGGGCCTTGACCAGTAGCTGCCGCTCCGCACCCAGCGCGCGCAACAGCGCGCCTTGGCGAATGCGTTCATCCAGCGTTGCCTGCAAGCCAGAGAACAGCACCGCCATCCCTGCGGCCAACACAAACAACAACACATACTCCACCGCCAGGGTGACCTGGGCGAGGATGCTGCGCAGTTGTTCCAGCAGCGCTTCGACCTGAAGAATGGTCACGGCCGGAAAGGCCCGCGACAACTCGACGATCTGCTGATCGTGACCCGGTGCCAGATAAAAACTGGTCAGGTAGGTCGCCGGCAGATCCTTCAGGGTGCCGGGCTGGAAGATCATGAAGAAATTCGGCTGAAAATTGTCCCAATTGATCTCGCGCAGGCTGGTGACTTTCGCTTCACGATTGACCCCGCCGACGCTGAACACCATGTGATCGCCCAGTTTGAGCTTGAGGCTTTCGGCGACTTTGCCTTCCACCGACACGCCCGGAACATCGTCCGAGGGCTGTTCGGTCCACCACGAGCCGGCCGTGAGCTTGTTGCCGGCCGGCAGGTCGGCAGCCCAGGTCAGGCTCAGGTCACGCTGAACCGCCCGGTCACCGGCCGAATCCTTGCTGACGATCAGTTGCACCGGTTCGCCATTGATGCTGATCAGGCGCCCCGGCACCACCGGGTACAGGGGCGCTGCTTGCGCGGACACGTTGACCAAATGATCGGTGAAGGCCTGTTTGTCCGCCGGCAGGATGTTCAGGGCGAAATAGTTCGGCGCGTTTTTCGGCAACTGGTTTTGCCAGGTGTCGAGCAATTCACCGCGCAGCAAGGCGATCAACGCCATCGACAGCAGGATCAAACCGAACGCCAGTGATTGCCCGGCGGCGGCCAGTGGATGACGCAACAACTGGCCGAGCCCCAGGCGCCACGGCAGCGAGGCCCGCGCCAACAGACGACGCAGGCTGTTCAGCAGCAACAGCAGCAGCCCGCCAAGGATGAGCGCCGCCACGACGCCGCCACCGAGCAGGGCAAAGGTCAACAGCAGGTCGAGACTCAGGCGCCACATGATCAGGCCCAGCGCACCCAGCGCCGCGCCATAGACCATCCAGGTGCTCGACGGAATCGGCAGCATGTCGCGACGCAGCACCCGCAGCGGAGGCACCCGACCCAGTGCGGCAAGCGGTGGCAGGGCAAACCCGGCGAGCGCCACCAGCCCCGTACCGATCCCGGCCAGCGCCGGAAACAGCCCGCCCGGTGGAACATCCGTCGGCAACAGATCATGCAGCAGGGCAAACAGCCCCAGTTGCGCCAACCAGCCGATCACGGCACCGCTGAGGGCGGCGAACAGACCCAGTACGGTCAATTGAATACTGAACAACAGCAGGGTTTCCCGGCGCGACAAGCCGAGACAGCGCAGAAGGGCACTGGCGTCGAAGCGGCGACTGGCGAAGCGGTTGGCCGACAGCGCCACGGCCACGCCGGCCAACAGCACCGCGACCAGACTGGCCATGTTCAGGTAGCGCTCGGCCTTGCCCAGCGCGCCGCCAATTTGCCGGTTGCCATCACGGGCGTCCTGAATGCGCTGATTCGCTGCCAGTCCCGGTTTGATCAGTTGCCGATAGGTTTCCAGTGCCTGCGGTTCGCCGCGCCACAGTTCGCGGTAGCTGACCCGGCTGCCGGGTTGCACCACGCCGGTGGCGGCGAGGTCGTCGAGGTTGATCATCACCCGAGGCGTGAGGCTGTAGAAGTTGCCGGCGCGATCCGGCTCATAGGTCAGCACGCGGGTCAGCTTCAGGGTCTTCATGCCGACGTCGACGCTGTCGCCGATCTTCAGATCCAGTGCAGTCAGCAGACGGGCTTCGACCCAGGCTTCGCCGGGTTGCGGCTCGCCGCCAGAGGTTTCAGTGGCAAACGGGGCAGGGGCGCTTTTCAGTTCACCGCGCAGCGGGTAGGCGCGATCAACCGCTTTGATACTCGATAACTGAATGCCGTTGTCGGTGGCGATGACGCTGGAAAACTCCACCACCTGCGCATGATTCAAGCGCAGCTCGGTGCCGCTGCGGATCTGTTCGTCGCGTGCCGGCGAGCTACCTTCAAGCACCAGATCGGCGCCAAGGAACTCGGTGGCGCGCAGCATCATGGCGCCGTTGAGGCGGGCGCCGAAATAGCCGATGGCGGTACTGGCCGCCACCGCGACGACCAGAGCGAAGAACAGCACGCGCAATTCACCGGCGCGGGCATCGCGCAGCAATTGGCGGATAGCGAGACTGAACAGGCGCAACAGCGGCAGACGTGCCATCAAGGCTCCAGAGGGGCGACCAGCAGCCCGGCTTCAAGACGGATCAGGCGCCGGCAGCGATGGGCCAGGCGTTCGTCGTGGGTCACCAGCACCAGAGTGGTGCCGCGTTCCTTGTTCAGTTCAAACAGCAAGTCGCTGATGCGCTCGCCGGTGTGGCTGTCGAGGTTGCCGGTAGGTTCGTCGGCGAACAGCACGTCCGGCTCGGCAGCGAAGGCCCGGGCAATCGCCACGCGCTGTTGTTCGCCGCCGGAGAGCTGGCGCGGCGAGTGCGTCAGGCGCTGACCAAGGCCGACCCGTTGCAGCAATTCGGTGGCGCGTTCGCGGGCGTCTTTGCGCCCATCGAGCTCCAGCGGCAGCATGACGTTCTCCAGCGCGTTGAGGCTGTCGAGCAACTGGAAGGATTGAAAGACGAAACCCACGTGTTCGGCGCGAATGCGCGCGCGCTGGTCTTCGTCGAGATTGCTCAGGCCTTGCCCGGCGAGAATGACCTCGCCGCTGCTCGGCAAGTCGAGGCCGGCCAGCAGACCGAGCAGGGTGGATTTGCCGGAACCGGACGCGCCGACGATGGCCAGGCTGTCGCCCTTGTTCAGTTCCAGGCTGAGTTCGTGCAGGATGGTCAGTTCACCTTCCGCGCTGGGAACCACTTTGCTAAGGTTCTTCGCGGTGAGAATACTTGCGCCCATGGAGAATCCGATGCGTGTGTGGTTTTTGAGTGCTGGCCTGGCCTTGATGTGCATGGCCCAGAACGCAGCGGCGGGTACTGTCCTGATCGTTGGCGATAGTATCAGCGCCGGTTTCGGACTGGATACCCGCCTGGGGTGGGTATCGCTGCTCGAGCAACGGCTCAAGCAGGAGGGTTTTGACGACAAAGTGGTCAATGCTTCCATCAGCGGCGATACCAGTGCCGGAGGCCAGGCGCGCCTGCCGGCGCTGCTTGCAGAGCACAGGCCGGAACTGGTGATCCTCGAATTGGGCGGCAATGACGGCCTGCGCGGAATGCCGCCAACGCAATTGCAACAAAACCTTGCGGCGATGATCGACAGCTCCCGCCAGAGCGGCGCCAAGGTGCTGTTGCTCGGCATGCAACTGCCGCCCAACTACGGCAAGCGTTACACCGATGCCTTTGCCGAGGTCTACGGCAAACTCGCCGACGATAAAAAGATCCCGCTGGTACCGTTTTTCCTCGACGGCGTGGGCGGTCATCCCGAGCTGATGCAGGCCGATGGTCTGCACCCGGCCGCCGGGGCTCAGGGCAAGTTGCTGGAAAATGTCTGGCCGACGCTAAAACCGCTGTTATGAGGCTTTTCTAGCGGCAGGCTTTCGGCTAATGTGGCGCCCCCTTATTTGGAGCCCCCGATGCCGCGTCCTGCCTGGTCCCTGTTTGCCTACCAACTGATCGAGCCTGACGAACAGCTGGATCTGTTCGCCTGCCAGGAAGTGCGGGTGCATCTGGTGACCCGTCAGCTCGAACTCGGTGGCTCTGCAGACCGGACGTTGTGCGGCAGCCTGCTGCCGGCGCAACCGCGCTGGTCGAGTGTCGATCGGCGGGTGTTCCAGGATCAGCGCCTGTGTTCGTTGTGCCGGGCGATTCTCGAATCGCAAAAGCGCGGCACCTCGCCGATCTGGCCCGAGTTGCGTTTCGAACTCTAGGATCAAAAGATCGCAGCTTGCGGCAGCTCCTGCATGAAGAGTTGTGTCTGCCCATCGGCGCATCTCCCCGAATTCCCGAGGCGCGGTGTACAATCGCGCTCTTATACCCTTGTTGATCATGCGAAGGATTTTCCGGATGTTGCCGCGCTTTCCTGCCGTCACCCGCTGCCTGTCACTTGCCGCCCTGTGTATGGCCGGTCCCGTTGCTGCATTGGAGTTTCCCTTGCCACCACCCGGTGAGGACATCATCGGCCAGGTGCAGGTGATCAAGGCCAAGTACGAAGATACCTTCGCTGACCTGGGGACAAAATACGATCTGGGCTATTCGGAAATGGTCGCGGCCAACCCGGGCGTCGATGCCTGGCTGCCGGGCGCCGGCACGGAAATCGTCCTGCCGACGCGGTTCATCCTGCCGCCGGGTCCGCGCGAAGGCATCGTGATCAACCTCGCCGAATACCGTCTCTACTACTACCCGAAAGGCCGGAACGTGGTGTACACCTTCCCGCTGGGTATCGGTCGTGAAGGTTGGGGTTCGCCAATCGCGCACACCTCGATCACCGCCAAGACACCGAACCCGACCTGGACCCCTCCAGCGTCGATCAAGGCCGAGCACGCCGCCGATGGTGATCCGCTGCCGAACGTGGTGCCGGCCGGTCCAGACAACCCGCTGGGGCCGTTCAAGTTCACCCTGGGCACGCCGGGCTACCTGATCCACGGTTCGAACAAGAAGTTCGGCATCGGCATGCGCACCAGCCACGGCTGCTTCCGCATGTTCAACAACAACGTGCTGGAGATGGCCAGCATGGTGCCGGTCGGCACTTCGGTGCGCATCCTCAACGACGCGTACAAGTTCGGCAGCAGTGGCGGCAAGGTCTATCTGGAAGCGCACACGCCGATCGACGACAAGGGCAACCCGTCGGTTGTCGACAAACACACGGCGGTGATCAACGCGATGCTCAAGCGTGAAGATGTCACCAACAACCTGCGCGTGAACTGGGATGTGGTGCGCGATGTGGTGGCGGCCGAAGATGGCTTGCCAACCGAAATCGGCACGCCGAATACCTCGGCACCGATTGTCTCGAGTGCGCCGATCGACCTGCAGCAATAAGATCGATCCGGACCCGTCGATGCGTTTGCGTCGGCGGGTTTTTTATTGCCCGGACAAAAGCTCCAGGCACAAAAAAGCCGACCCAGAAACTGGGTCGGCTTGATAACAATCCCGAGGGATTATTACTTACGGCTTGCTTTGTCCAGCATACGCAGAGCACGCTCGTTAGCTTCGTCAGCAGTCTGTTGTGCTTTTTGAGCAGCAGCCAGAGCTTCATCAGCTTTACGGTATGCTTCGTCTGCACGAGCTTGAGCGCGAGCAGCTGCGTCTTCAGTAGCGGTCAGACGTGCTTCGGTTTCTTTCGATGCGCTGCTGCAACCGGTAGCCAGAACTGCGGCCAGAGCCAGAGCAGAGAATTTCAGAACGTTGTTCATCGTGTTCCCCTTCAAGGACTTTCAATTAAGTGGCTTTCTCCTCCGATTGAGGAAATAGCCGGCGTACATACTACCCATTACTTGTAGTAAGTAAACTGACGTAGCGCAAGAAGCAAAAAAAATTGTAGGCGTTGATTCTTTTTCGAGCAACTTTTGACTGGCCTGTTTAAAAAATATACAGCTGCAAGCCCCGGCTTGAGCCGGTCAATGAGAAAAAGTTCCCATTGTCCTGTACAGTTTTTGCGGTCTTGCACCAAGTCTGCCTAGATGAATTCGTCTACACTTTTGTTCCGATTTTGCATGACACCTCACCTATCTTTGTCACTCTTGAGGTGACTTTAAAGAAAGCGCTGCGTCTTAAGTCTCAACATCCGGCAACGTTCAGGCGAGCGCCTCGGGAAGATCTTCCCCGCGCCTGCCGCTGCGCCCATCGGAGTTACCCGGTCAACGAGCATGATGACGAGCGCACCTTGAGCATTTTTGCCAATGGTGCCTACTATTTATCAGGTGCTCGGTTGCGCGAGATCGGTGTGGCTCTTCTCGGTGTCCATCAGGCACGGGGTGGCGTAGATGTTCCTTCGCCGGAAAAACATCGGTAAGGTAGGGGTCAGAATTCAAGACCCGCGAGGAGTAGTGATGAGCGAGGCGTTGTCCATCCACCATGACCAGGCTGGTCATCAGTTCGAGACCAATGTGGACGGTCATCGTGCCTACCTGACCTATATGGATCTGGGAAAACAGACCCTGGATATCTATCGCACCTTCGTGCCCAACGCGTTGCGTGGTCGAGGCATCGCGGCAGCGCTGACTGAAAGCGCGCTGCAATACGCCGAAGAAATGGGCTACACGGTGATCCCGTCGTGCTCCTATGTCGAGCGCTACATGGAGCGCCATCAGAAGCGCGCCGCGAAAATCTGATAACACCTCACACACAAAAACGCCGGGCTGAGCCCGGCGTTTTTTATGCCCGCGAAACGCTGATCAGCTGCGCTGACGCTTCGGCAGAACATCCTTGAGCTTGGCGTGCATGCTGCGCAAGGTGTTCTCGGTGGCGGCCCAGTCAATGCAGGCGTCGGTGATCGACACGCCGTATTGCAGGTCGGCGAGGTCTTTCGGGATGGCCTGGCAGCCCCAGTTCAGATGACTCTCGACCATCAGGCCGATGATCGACTGGTTGCCTTCAAGGATCTGGTTGGCGACGTTTTCCATCACCAGCGGTTGCAGGGCCGGATCCTTGTTGGAGTTGGCGTGGCTGCAATCGACCATGATGTTCGGCTTGATCTTCGCCTTGTTCAGCGCCTGCTCGCACAGGGCGACGCTGACCGAATCGTAGTTCGGCTTGCCGTTGCCGCCACGCAGCACCACGTGACCGTAGGCGTTGCCCTTGGTGGTGACGATCGACACGCCACCTTCCTGGTTGATGCCCAGGAAACGGTGCGGGCTGGAGACCGACTGCAGGGCGTTGATCGCCACGGTCAGGCCACCGTCGGTGCCGTTCTTGAAGCCGACGGCCGAGGACAGGCCGGAGGCCATTTCACGGTGAGTCTGGGATTCGGTGGTGCGTGCGCCGATGGCCGACCAGCTGATCAGATCCTGCAGGTACTGCGGGGAGATCGGGTCGAGGGCTTCGGTGGCGGTCGGCAGGCCTTTCTCGGCCAGGTCCAGCAGCAGCTGGCGACCGATGTGCAGACCGTCCTGAATCTTGAACGAGTCGTCGAGGTACGGGTCGTTGATCAGGCCTTTCCAGCCGACGGTGGTCCGTGGCTTCTCGAAATACACGCGCATGACCAGATACAGGGTATCGGAGACTTCCGCCGCCAATGCCTTGAGGCGGTCAGCGTATTCGTGGGCAGCCTTGATGTCGTGGATCGAGCACGGGCCGATCACTACGAACAGACGGTGGTCGGTGCCATCAAGAATGTTGCGAATGACTTCGCGGCCCTTGGTGACGGTGCGCAGGGCAGCGTCGCTCAGAGGAATATCACGCTTGAGCTGATCAGGAGTGATCAGGGTCTCGTTAGAGGCGACGTTTAGGTCGTTGATCGGTAAATCAGCCATCGTTTACTCGTCAGGTCACGGGTGCCGGCCGCCAGCGATCCCCGCGCGGCGGAGCACAGCGGATTTAAGCGCGTCGGGGAGCCGAACCTTAGCGCGTCAGACGCGGCTCGACAATGGGCAAACGCCGCTTTAATCCAGCACTGGCTGGGCAAAAGCCTTGCGAACGCTGTCGTGAGAGAACTCGTCGGCGTGTTGTTCGACCCATTGCAGGGCCAGCGCCTGAATATCCTGCAGGTCGTCGTGGGCCTCATTCATGCGGCAATAACGTTCGATCTGGCACACCTGCTCGCCCATCCGGGCGCTGAACAGCGTCTGCTCATCGGTGAACGCGATCCCTACCAGATAGCCCTTTTTGCGTCGCAGGCACCACGCCACATAGCCCGGGTAACAGATGTCGGCATTGAGCGTCGGCATGCGCACCTCAAGGGCGGTGCCGTGGCGCCAGGCACGGTGATAATTGCAAGCGATCCCACCGAGGCTGATAGTGTGCAGCTGTTGCCTGGAAATACACTCGGGCTTGAGTAACGTTAATTCGACAGGCACTTCGTCCGGATGAGGAATGAAACGTCCCATGAGCACAGACTCCCTGTGTCGGCCATTTGACATTGTTTCCCCCAGTATAGTGGTCGAATCGCAACTGACCGATTTCGACGCCGACCAGCGGCTGCTGGCGATGAGCGGCGTTTCGCTGGTGATTTTCACCAGCGTCGGCTGTTCCAGCTGCCGTTATGCCAGAGAGGTGTTGCCCGGCTTCGAGCTGGCGGTGGATCGCCTGTGCTGGATCGATGCCGGCAACAACGGCGGGTTGGTGGAGCGTTATCAGGTCTTTCATTTGCCGGCGCTGTTTGTGGTGCGCGACGGCGAGTTCTTTGGGGCATTGCACACGCGCCTGACCGCCGATGCGCTGAACGCGGCAGTGACGCAGGCGCTGGGTCGAATTGCAGAGGAGTTGCCATAGATGGCGGGAGCAGACAATAAACCGGTGATCGGGATTATCGGCACCGGGGCAATCGGCGGGTTCTACGGTGTGATGCTGGCGCGGGCCGGTTTCGATGTGCACTTTTTGTTGCGCAGTGAATTCGCCGCGGTGGCCGAGCGTGGTTTGCAGGTGGACAGTGCGGTCCACGGCACGCTGACGCTCAACCCGGTGCAAGCCTATGCCAAGGCTGACGACATGCCAGCCTGCGACTGGCTGCTGGTCGGTGCCAAGACCACCAGCAGCGTCGGGCTGGCGCCGGCGATCATTGCTGCGGCCAAACCCGGTGCGAAAGTGTTGGTACTGCAAAACGGTCTGGACGTCGAAGACAGCCTGCGTGAGCTGTTACCCGATTCCCTGCATCTGCTCGGTGGCCTGTGTCTGATCTGTGTGCATCGCGAAGCTCCGGGGCACATCACCCATCAGGCGTTGGGAGCGGTGAACGTCGGCTATCACAGCGGTCCGGCAGCAGATGACACGGCGCGCATGGCGATCGTCGAGGAGGGCGCCAGTCTGTTTCGCGCCGCCGGCATCGACTCCCAGGCGATGCCCAATCTGCATCAGGCACGCTGGCAGAAACTGGTTTGGAATATTCCCTACAACGGTCTCTCGGTTCTGCTCGGTGCCGGCACCACGCCGCTGATGGCTGACGCTGACAGTCGCGCGCTGATCCAGGCGTTGATGGCCGAAGTGGTGCAGGGCGCCAAGGCCTGTGGTCACGACATGCCACCCGGTTACGCCGAGTACCTGTTCATGATGACCGAGAAAATGCCCGACTATTGGCCGAGCATGTACCACGATTTCCTGCACAAACGACCGCTGGAACTGGAAGCGATTTATGCCCGGCCATTGGCGGCGGCCAAGGCGGCAGGGTGTGAACTGCCGCGTATCGAAGCGCTGTATCGCACGTTGAGTTTTATCGACCGACGCAACACTTGAGTCGGTTTTCGAGGGAGTGGGGGAAGGCATGGCCAAGAACATCGATGACAAACTGGTGCTGGCGATTTCGTCTCGCGCCCTGTTCGACCTGAGCGAAAGTCACAAGGTCTACCTGTCGAGCGGCGTCGAAGCCTACCGGCAATATCAGATCGAACACGAAGACGAGATTCTCGCACCGGGCGATGCCTTTCCCCTGGTGGAAAAACTCCTGAGCCTCAACAGTCGCCTCGACCGCGCCCGGGTCGAGGTGATTCTGGTTTCGCGTAACAGTGCCGACACCGGCCTGCGCGCCTTCAACTCGATTCATCACTATGGGCTGGACATTTCCCGGGCGGCATTCGTCGGCGGGCGCAGTCCGTATCCGTACCTCAAGGCCTTTGGCTGTGACCTGTTTCTGTCCACGCACGCCGAGGATGTGCGCGCTGCACTGGACGCTGGATTTGCTGCAGCGACGATTCTGTCTGGTGGCGCCAGTCGTGCCGCCAGTGATGAGTTGCGCATCGCCTTCGACGGCGACGCGGTGCTGTTTTCCGATGAGTCCGAGCGCATTTATCAATCCGGCGGGCTGGAGGCGTTTCAGGCCAAGGAGCGTGAAGCGGCGCGCGAGCCATTGCGCGGCGGGCCGTTCAAAGGCTTTCTGGCCGCGCTCAATGCGCTGCAGCGCGAGTTCCCCGAGGACGATTGCCCGATCCGCACAGCGCTGGTGACCGCGCGTTCGGCGCCGGCCCATGAGCGGGTGATCCGCACCTTGCGCGAGTGGGACATCCGTCTCGACGAGTCGCTGTTCCTCGGCGGGCTGACCAAATCGGCGTTCCTCGAAGCCTTTGCCGCCGATGTGTTTTTCGACGATCAGGCCGGTCACTGCGAGCTCGCGCGTGAAGTGGTCGCCACCGGCCACGTGCCGCACGGCATCAGCAACGAACCATCGATCTAAAGCCCCTGTGCTTCAAGACGTTGCGTCGCACGTCGTACTCGCCAAGGCACTGCTAAGCTGAATCAAATCTCCGCCATGTTGGCACGCGAGGAGGTCATATGATTCGTTCGATGCTGTATGCCACTGACCTCGGTCTGTACGCACCGTTAGTGATGCAGCATGCCCTGGCGTTGGCGCGAACATTCGATGCCGACTTGTATGTGGTGCACGCAGTGGAACCCATGGGGCTGTTTGCCGAGTCGGTGCTGCAAAGCTATCTCGACGAACAGGCATTGAACGAATTCCACAGCCAGGGTCTGAAAACTGTCATCGCCAGTATTGAGCAGCGGGTGCTGGACAGTTTTCGCGAAGAACTGGGCGACGAGGGCGATCAGGATCTGCAGCGGATTTGCGCGGTTCGGGTGGTGCAGGGCGATCCGGCGCAGGTGATTCTCGACCAGGTGCAGAAACTCTCGGTGGATTTGCTGATCGTAGGCACGCATAGCCACGGTGTGGGGGCGGAAACTCCTTTGGGGCGCACGGCGACCCGGGTCCTGCAATTGGCCAAGGTACCGGTTTATCTGGTGCCGTTGGTGGAGCGTCGGCGCCGGGGGGATCGCTGAGGCGGGAATAATGGCGTTTTGATAAAAAAGTTCTAGATTTATTAATCAAACCATTAATATAGTTATATACCGTCGCTGATGCCCGTGGCGTCTACCTGCTTTGAGGGATACATATGAAGCTTCAACAATTGCGCTACATCTGGGAAGTGGCGCACCACGACCTCAACGTTTCCGCTACAGCCCAAAGCCTTTACACCTCGCAACCGGGCATCAGTAAACAGATCCGCCTGCTGGAAGACGAACTGGGCGTTGAAGTGTTCGCCCGCAGCGGCAAGCACCTGACCCGCGTCACCCCGGCTGGCGAGCGCATCATCACCACCGCAGGCGAAATCCTGCGCAAGGTCGAAAGCATCAAGCAGATTGCCCAGGAATTCTCCAACGAGAAGAAAGGCACTCTGTCGATCGCCACCACCCACACCCAGGCGCGTTATGCGCTGCCGCCGGTGATCAGCAATTTCATCAAGCAATACCCGGACGTGGCGCTGCACATGCACCAGGGTTCGCCGATGCAGATCGCCGAAATGGCGGCTGACGGCACCGTCGATTTCGCCATTGCCACCGAAGCGCTGGAGCTGTTCGGTGATCTGGTGATGATGCCGTGCTATCGCTGGAACCGTTGCGTGGTCGTGCCGCAGGGTCACCCGCTGACCAAGCTGCCGAAACTGACCCTCGAAGCGCTGGCCGAATACCCGATCGTGACTTACGTGTTCGGTTTCACCGGTCGTTCGAAACTCGACGAAGCCTTCAGCCATCGTGGCCTGACGCCGAAAGTGGTGTTCACCGCAGCCGACGCCGACGTGATCAAAACCTACGTGCGCCTGGGGCTGGGCGTGGGCATCGTGGCGAAGATGGCGGTCGATACCAAACTCGATAACGACCTGGTGGTGCTGGATGCCAGCGAGCTGTTCGAATCGAGCATCACCAAGATCGGTTTCCGTCGTGGCACTTTCCTGCGTGGCTTCATGTGCGACTTCATCGAGAAGTTCGCCCCGCACCTGACCCGCGAAGTGATGGCCAAAGCCATCCAGTGCCACAACAAGCAGGAGCTGGAAGAGCTGTTCGACGGCGTCGAACTGCCGGTCCACTAAGACCCTGCCTCAGAGCACCTCGGTGACAGCGAACTGTTGCCGGGTGCCCGCCACCAGGATCTCCACCTCGTCGCCCTCGAACTTGCCCAGCAGGCTTTTGCCCAGCGGCGAGCGAGGGGTGATGACGGTAATCGGCTGACCCACCACATCGACTTTCAGGCCCGCTGCATCCGGGGCCAGAAACAGCCATTGCTCGCGACCCTTTTCGTCTTCCAGGCCGAGCAGGGCGCCGATCTCGATGCCACGATTTTCATCGTAGGCGCGCAGCGTCAAGTTCTGGCACAGCGCCAGCGACTGACGGATTTCTTCGACCCGTTTCGCCTGACCCGCCGCCAGATAAGACGCCTCAAGCCCCAGCGTGTCGTACTTGTTCTCGGCGATGTTCTCTTCGTGGGTCGCGGTTTCATAAGCGGTCTGCGCGGCGCGTTCGGCGATGTCGAGGTCGACGCGCAGTTTGTCGAGGATCAACTGGTGGACGGTGTGTTTGTTCATGATCAATCGCAGAATTGCAAAACGTTGGCGCGGCTCTTCTCGCTTGGCGCGGTCTGGTCCTGTTGCAGCCAGAACTGGCACTTGGGGTTCGACTGATTGCGCGTGCTGCTGCGCGCCTGCTCCAACCGTGCCTGCTGTTCGTTCTTGCGCAGGTTCTCTTCGTACTGCTCGAACAGCGGGCTCTGTGGCGCAATGTCCGGTTGTACCTGGACGGTCGCGGGCGGTTTGGCCAGCTGTTGCACTGCCTGAGCGACAGGCGCCAGCTGTTCGGTGAACACCAGACGCGAGAGCAGCCAGCAGGTCAGCGCGATGGCCAGAAAGCCCAGCCACATGCCCAAAGCAATACTGCCGGTCAGTTGCAGCGCGCTAAGCTGAACAGGCAATGGACGACGCGGGTTGGGACGGTAGGGCATGGCTGCCTCCTGGCGGATGATTGCGGGCAAGTGGCGATTGTCGCACGAAGATTAATCGCCGTCGGCTCTTCTGCGCGACGTCATTTATGCGGACAATCAGCGCTTTTGCCAACGGGGAGTCTTGCATGCCGGTACCGAAAACCCGCTGGGATATTTTTTGCACCGTGGTCGATAACTATGGCGACATCGGCGTGACCTGGCGTCTGGCCCGGCAACTGGTGGCCGAACATGCGCTGGCGGTGCGCCTGTGGGTCGATGACCTGCGCGCCTTCGAGCGCATCTGCCCCGAGATCGACATCCACCTGGGCGAGCAAACGCAGCAGGGCGTCGACGTGCGGCACTGGCCGAGCGACTGGCCGCAGACGGAGGCGGCGGACGTGGTGATCGCCGCGTTTGCCTGTCAGTTGCCTCCCGCGTACATGGACGCCATGGCCGAGCGCCAACAGCTGCCGCTGTGGATGAACCTCGATTACCTCAGCGCCGAAGGCTGGGTCATCGGTTGTCACGGTTTGCCCTCGGTGAAATACAAATCGGTGCAGAAGTTTTTCTTCTTTCCCGGGTTTCAGCCGGGCACCGGAGGCTTGCTGCGTGAACGGGGTTTGCTTGAGCGACGTCGTGCGTTTCAGGCGGATGACGAGGCGCAGCGCCAGTTCCTGGAACGTCTGGGGATCGATCGCGCACCGGGCGCACAACTGATTTCACTGTTTGCCTACGAGAACGCCGGTCTCGCCAGTTGGCTGGATGTGCTGGCCGCTGATAACGAACCCACCCACCTGCTGGTGCCGGAAGGGCGGATTCTCGGTGACGTCGCGCGCTGGCTCGGGGTTGACTCACTGGAGGTCGGCGACCTGAACGTGCGTCAGGCGCTGACGGTGCAGGTGCTGCCGTTCGTCCGTCAGGATCAATACGATCAGTTGCTGTGGTGCTGTGATTTCAATGCGGTGCGTGGGGAGGATTCGTTCGTTCGTGCGCAGTGGGCCGGGCGGCCGATGCTCTGGCACATCTATCAGCAGGACGAAGACATCCATCTGGACAAGCTCGACGCCTTCCTTGCGTTGTATACGAAAGGACTTTCGCCGGCGGCTGCCGAGGCGATGAACGGTCTGTGGCATGCCTGGAGTGCCGGGCAACCGATCGGCGAGCACTGGCTAGAGGCCCGTAAACACTGGCCAGAACTGCAGGAAGACGCCGAACAATGGTGTCTGGAACAAGGCTTGCAGGCCGATCTTGCCACGGCGCTGGTACAGTTTTACCTAAATTGGATATGATACGCGGCCTAGATTTTTGTAAATCCCATCCAAATTCGGATATTCGCAATGAAAACTGGTAAAGAACTCAAACCCGGTACCGTGATCCGTCTCGAGAACGATCCTTGGCTGGTTCAGAAAGCTGAATTCACCAAGTCGGGCCGTAACAGCGCGATCATGAAGACCAAGCTGAAAAACCTGCTGACCGGTTACAAGACCGAGATCGTTTACAGCGCTGACGACAAACTGGACGACGTAATCCTCGACCGCAAAGAAGCGACCCTGTCCTTCATCAGCGGCGACACCTACACGTTCATGGACACCACTGACTACACCATGTACGAGCTGAACGCTGAAGACATCGAAGCTGTTCTGCCTTTCGTTGAAGAAGGCATGACCGATGTTTGCGAAGCGATCTTCTTCGAAGAGCGTCTGGTTTCCGTAGAACTGCCGACCACCATCGTGCGCGTAGTTGACTACACCGAAGGTTCGGCTCGTGGCGACACTTCCGGCAAAGTCATGAAGCCAGCCAAGCTGAGCAACGGTACTGAGCTGCAAGTTGCTGACTTCATCGAAATCGGTGACAAGATCGAGATCGACACCCGTGAAGGCGGTTCCTACAAAGGCCGTGCCAAATAAGCACAGCTTTTCGCGGAAAGAAAAAGCCCGACCATTGAGTCGGGCTTTTTTGTGCCTGCAAGAAAGATCAAAAGATCGCAGCCTGCGGCAGCTCCTGCAGGGATCGGTGGAGGAGCTGCCGCAGGCTGCGATCTTTTGCTTCGGTTACACGGTGGTGTGCAGATGCACGTCAACGTTGCCACGGGTGGCGTTGGAGTACGGGCAGACCTGATGCGCGGCTTCGACCAGGCTCTGTGCATCCGCTTGTTCCAGACCCGGCAGGCTGATGTGCAGGTCGATGTCCAGACCGAAACCGCCTGGGATCTGGCCAATGCCGACATGCGCGGTGATCGAGGCGCCGTCGGGGATCTTGCGTTTGGTCTGGCTGGCAACGAATTTCAGTGCGCCGATGAAGCAGGCCGAGTAACCGGCAGCGAACAGTTGCTCAGGGTTGGTCGCTGCACCACCGGCACCACCGAGTTCTTTCGGGGTGGCGAGTTTGACGTCGAGGACGTTGTCGCTGGAGATCGCACGACCGTCACGGCCGTCAGTGGAGGTTGCGATTGCAGTGTAGAGAGTTTGCATGGTGTGAGCCTCGTTCAGAGTCTTTATTTGCGCTAATTGTTTGCGCGCTAAGTAAGTGCGAGATAAATGTAGCTCTCAAATATTTAGCGCGCAAGATAAATTTTCGAGAAAGCTGCGTTTCAGTCCTGCAACGAACTGACGATCAGCTTGAAAGTGTTGATTTAGAGCGGATGGTGGGGGTGCGGGGGCTGAAGAATATTTTTCAGGTGAAGCGATCCCTGGTAGGAGTGAGCCTGCTCGCGATAGCGGTGGGACAAAAATCAACGGAAGTCGACTGAACCATCGCTATCGCGAGCAGGCTCACTCCTACTGTGGGAGAGGCAGTGTTGTTATCAAGTCAAGCTGTCTTGCAGGTGGCTGCGCAGGGCTTGCAGCTCCGATTGCAGATGCTGCAGGCGTTCGATGGTAAAGCCGCTGGCGCCCAGGATGCATTGCGGAACGCTCTTGGCCTGGTCACGCAGGGCCCGGCCTTGTGCGGTGAGTTCAACGATCACCACCCGCTCATCCTCGCGACTGCGCGTACGGCTGAGCAAACCTTCAGCCTCCAGGCGCTTGAGCAACGGTGTCAGCGATCCCGGATCGGTCAGCAACCGCGTGCTGATTTCGCCCACGGTCAAACCGTCCTTTTCCCACAGCACCATCATCGCCAGATACTGCGGATAGGTCAGGCCCAGCGCTTGCAGCAACGGCTTGTAGACCTTGGTCATCATCAGCGAGGTGGAGTGCAGGGCGAAGCAGGCCTGGTTGTCCAACAGCAGGTGATCGCAGTTGTCGGTGGTGTCGCGTTCGGTGGTCATGGCAAAGCCTTGTTCGATGATGGGCTTGAATCTAGCGCCCGAATGTTTAATGCGCCAGATAATTATCCAGAACTTAGTGTCGGCCCAGCTCGCGCTGCAGCGCCAGATCCCACGGCGGCACCGGGCTGAAGCGGGTCTTGAGGTATTCCAGAAGCAAGCGGCTGCGCGAGTTGGTTTGCTGTTCCATGCGCAGCGCATAGATACCGGTGCTCTCCGGTTGTGGCAGACCGTTCTCGCAGAACAGCGGTAACAGCTCTCCGCGCAGCAGGTATTCACTGGCCAGCCAGGTCGGCAAGTGCGCGATGCCCAGCCCGGCCAATGCGCCGCACACCAGCGCCTCGGCATTGTTGGCGCTCATGCGGATTCGCGAAGGGCGGTGCAGTTGCATTTGCCCGTCCTGTTCGAAGCGCCAGGCGAAGGGCGGGGCCAGGCCTTCCCAATCCAGTCCGTCATGTTCGCTCAACTGCCCGGGATGACTCGGTGCACCGCGACGCTTGAGGTAATCGGGGCTGGCGCAGGCGATGCGCATCATGCTCGCCAGCGGGGTGGCAACCAGCCGGGTATCGGCCATCTGCCCGGCTCGCAATACCAGGTCGACCTTGCCCAGGTTGGAGCCGTGCATGTCGATGAAGCTGTCGATCAGGTGCAACTGCACGTCCAGGCCCGGGTACAACACCAGAAAATCGGCAATCACCGGTGCCAGATGGCGGCGCCCGAACGCGGCCGGGGCGTCGATGCGAATCAAGCCTTCCGGCGCACTGCTCAGGGACACCGCTTCGGCCCGGGCCAGTTGCAACTCGGCAACAATGCGCCGCGCGCGTTCGGCAAAGGCCAGACCGGCGGGTGTGGCCCGCACGGCGTGGGTGCTGCGGATGAACAACTGGCTACCCACCGCGCTTTCCAGGCTGTCGATGCGCCGCGCCACGGCGGAGGGCGTCAGCGGATGACGACGGGAAGCCGCAGAAAAACTGCCGCTTTCCAACACATCGAGAAACAACCCGAGCTGTTCGGTCAATTGATTGGGATTCATGAGTGTTCAGTGCTTGTGCGAAGTTGGCATAACCATTGTGCGTTGCTGTGCGTTTCCCCGCCAGCCTCGACTGCGTAGGATGAACCGCCTGACGGATGAGGAAATCGCTGTGATCGAGTTCTTGTTGTACCTGCTGTTTGGCGCCGCCCTTGGCACATTAGGCGGCATATTCGGCATCGGCGGTGGCCTGATCGCGATTCCGCTGCTGGGCGTGTGGTTCGGCCTCGATCAGCAGATCGCCCAAGGCACGGCGCTGGTGATGGTCGTGCCCAACGTGATGCTGGCGCTGTGGCGCTATCACCAGCGCAATCGCATCGAACTGCGCCATGCGCTGCCGCTGGCGGTCATGGGCTTCTGCTTTGCCTGGATCGGTTCGATCTGGGCGGTGGGCATCGATGCGCAAACCATGCGCATCGGCTTTGTCGCGTTCCTCGTCGCGTTGTCGGCCTACAACCTGGTGCGGATGTTCGGCGCGCGGCCCGCGGCGACCTCCGAGATGCGTTACTCATGGCCATGGCTGGGTGTGCTTGGCGCGGCGTCCGGGACCATGGGTGGGCTGTTCGGTGTCGGCGGGGCCGTGGTGGCGACGCCGGTGTTGACCAGCCTGTTCGGCACCAGCCAGGTGGTCGCCCAGGGCTTGTCACTGGCGCTGGCGTTGCCGAGCACCGGCGTGACATTGGTGACATACGCGGTGCATCACGAGGTGGACTGGATGATCGGCCTGCCGCTGGCCATCGGCGGTCTGGCGAGCATCAGTTGGGGCGTGAAAGTCGCCCACGCCATGCCGGAAAGGCTGCTGCGCGGGCTGTTCTGCGGTTTTCTGGTGCTGTGTGCGGTGATGCTCGCGTTTAAAGTTTGAAGCCTTCGACGATGTGCTCGGCCAGGCACTCGGTGATCGGCGACGGATTGTTCAGGTTGCGGATCAGCATGATGCTGGCCTCGGGCAGCAACGGCAGGTCTTCGTTGGCGCCGAGAATGCGCATGTCCGGGGTGATCAAACTCTCCAGTTGCGCGGTGATCGCCAGACCCGCGCTCACCACCGCCATCAGCGCCGACAGGCTGGTGCTGTTGTAGGCGATGCGGTAGTCGCGGCCCATCGCGTCCAGCGCATTGCACGCCCACAAGCGGCAGAAACAATCACTGTTGAACATCGCCAGCGGCAACGGCGTCTGCTCGTGGGCGCTGAAATTTTGCGCCTCGGCCCAGACGAAACGCTCCTTGCGCAGCAACTGGCCGATCTCGTTGCCCGGCTCGCGGGTGACGATCGACAAATCCAGGTCGGTACGCTGCAACAACTGCTTGCTGGACTCGCAATGCACTTCGATCTGGATCAGCGGATAGAACTGGGCGAACCGCGAGAGGATCCCCGGCAGGAAACGCATCACGTAATCGTCCGGCGTACCGATGCGCACGGTGCCGACCATGTGCGGCTCGCGCAGGGTGTTGAACACCTCGCTGTGCAGCTTGAGGATGCGCCGCGCATACCCGAGCAGCACCTGGCCCTCAGCGGTCAGGCGCACCTGACGTCCGTCACGCTCGAACAGCTGGCGCTGCAACACGTCTTCTTCCAGGCGCTTCATCTGCATGCTCACCGCCGATTGCGTGCGGTTGACCATTTCGCCGGCGCGGGTAAATCCACCCTGATCGGCAATCGCGACGAAGGTGCGCAGGACATCGGTATCGATACTGGGGTAGGCCGACAATTGATGAATCTCCGTGATGAATGCCATCAGAAACATTCGTTGGATTGATCTTAGCGCCAGCGCGAGACTTGAGCCATCCACAAGGAGGGCAACACGATGAAAGGTCAAAGAGAGTATGTAGACGACACAAAATTTTCCGGCCACGGCCATATCGTTTCTGACCTGCTGCACAAGTTTAGTCGCTGGTATGAATTGCACCGTGAACGCGAGTTGCTCGCCAGTCTGAGCGACGAAGCGCTGAAGGACATCGGGGTCAGTCGGGCCGACGTCGAACACGAGGCCATTCGGCCGTTCTGGGACGATCCGATGCATAAATGATCAGGGCCTTACTACACAAACCACTTTCAGGTGAGGTAGGTTGCGAGCAGACAAGGAGATCTTCATGCCCGCGACTCTGGCCTTTTCCCTCAAACAGGCGCGACGTCTGGCGCTGGCTGCCCAAGGGTTCAACGGGCGCCAGCCGCCAACCGTCCGGGCGCCACAGCTCAACCGGTTGATCGAACGGCTGGGTCTGCTGCAAATCGACTCCGTCAACGCCGTGGTGCGCTCGCACTATCTGCCGCTGTTTTCCCGTCTCGGTTCCTATTCCTCTGATTTGCTCGACCAGGCCGCCTGGAGTTCGGGGCGACGCCGTACGCTGTTCGAATACTGGGGCCACGAGGCGTCGTTGCTGCCGCTGACGATGTATCCGTTGCTGGGTTGGCGGATGCAGCGCGCCAGACGTGGCGAGGACATCTATCAGCAATTGGCCAGATTCGGGCGTGAGCAGCAGGCGACGATTCGCCGGGTTCTGACTTCGGTCGAGGAGCAGGGCGCATTGGGCGCTGGCAGTCTGTCGACCCGCGAAGACAAGGCCGGGCCATGGTGGGACTGGAGCGCGGAAAAGCATGCGCTGGAATGGTTGTTTGCCGCCGGTGAAGTGACGGTGGCCGGCCGTCGCGGGTTTGAGCGTTTGTATGATTTGCCGGAGCGGGTCATCCCCGCGCCGATTCTGCAGCAGCCGCTGCCGGATGAAGCCTGCGCACAGCGTGGCTTGCTGCTGCACGCGGCGCAGGCTCTGGGCGTGGGGACGGAGAAGGACCTGCGAGATTATTTCCGTTTGAGTCCGGGGGACGCCCGACCGCGTCTGGCGGAACTGGTCGAGGACGGGCAGTTGCAGACCTGTGAAGTCGCCGGTTGGCGACAGATCGCCTATTGCCTGCCGGAGCCGAAAGTGCCGCGCAAAGTTGTCGCCAGTGCGTTGTTGTCGCCATTCGATTCGTTGATTTGGGAGCGCAGTCGCACCGAGCGGTTATTTGATTTCCGCTATCGGCTGGAGATCTATACGCCGCAGGACAAGCGGGTCTACGGCTATTATGTGCTGCCGTTTCTGCACAACGAGCGGATTGCCGCCCGGGTGGATCTGCGTGCCGAGAGGGCGGCAGGACGCCTGGCGGTGCATGCGGTGCACGAGGAGACGCCTGGGCTGGAGGATGAAGGGATGCTGGCGCTGGCTTTGAATTTGCGGCGGATGGCGGATTGGTTGGGGCTGGGGCGGGTACAGCTCAATTGTCAGCGCGAGAGTGCAGGGCGGTTGCGGGTGGCATTGGCGCAGATCGGTTGTGATTGATCTAACGCCATCGCGAGCAGGCTCACTCCTACAAGGGGTTTGTATATTGACGCGGTCAATGTAGGAGCTGCCGAAGGCTGCGATCTTTTGATCCTGGTCTTAAAAACAAAATCAAAAGATCGCAGCCTTCGGCAGCTCCTACAGGGATCCAGGTCACCCAAAAATCTCTGTGGGGGCGAGCCTGCTCGCGATAGGGGCGACGCGGTCTAGCGGCGGACTTGTTTCAGCGTTTCAGCAATCAAAAACGCCAGCTCCAGCGACTGATCGGCATTCATCCGCGGATCACAGTGGGTGTGATAACGGTCCGACAGCCCGTCTTCAGTGATCGGCCGCGCACCCCCGATGCACTCGGTGACATTCTGCCCGGTCATCTCGATGTGAATCCCGCCGGCATAAGTGCCTTCGGCTTCGTGCACCTGGAAGAACTGTTTCACCTCACCAAGGATCTGCGCGAAGTCGCGGGTCTTGTAGCCGCTGCTGGCCTTGATGGTGTTGCCGTGCATCGGGTCGGAGCTCCACAGTACCTGCTTGCCTTCACGCTGCACCGCACGGAGCAGCGCCGGCAGGTGATCGCCGACCTTGTTCGCGCCCATCCGCGCGATCAGGTTCAAGCGGCCCGGATCGTTGTCCGGGTTGAGCACGTCGATCAGGCGGATCAGATCGTCCGGGTTCATGCTTGGGCCGACTTTCACCCCGATCGGGTTGTTCACCCCGCGCAGGAATTCGACGTGGGCGCCGTCGAGCTGACGGGTGCGGTCGCCGATCCACAGCATGTGCGCCGAGCAATCGTAGTAATCGTTGGTCAGGCTGTCGCGACGCACGAAGGCTTCTTCGTAGTTCAGCAGCAGCGCCTCGTGGGCGGTGAAGAAACTGGTTTCGCGCAGTTGCGGCGAGCTGTCCATGCCGCAGGCGCGCATGAACGCCAGGGTTTCATCGATGCGGTCGGCGAGGTGGCTGTATTTTTCGGCCAGCGCCGAGTTGGCGATGAAATCGAGGTTCCACTTGTGCACCTGATGCAGGTCGGCAAACCCGCCCTGGGCGAAGGCGCGCAGCAGGTTCAGGGTGGCGGTGGACTGGTGATACGACTGCAGCAGACGCTCGGGATCCGGCACGCGGCTTTTTTCGTCGAAACCGATGCCGTTGACGATGTCGCCACGGTAGGCCGGCAGGGTCACGCCGTCGATGGTTTCATCGTTGGCCGAACGCGGCTTGGCGAACTGGCCGGCCATGCGCCCGACCTTGACCACCGGGCTGCCGGCGGCGAAGGTCATGACGATCGCCATCTGCAGCAACACTTTGAACGTGTCGCGAATCTTCGCCGCGGAGAACTCGGCGAAGCTTTCCGCGCAGTCGCCGCCCTGCAGCAGGAATGCCCGGCCCTGAGTCACTTCGGCAAACTGTCGGCGCAGCTCGCGCGCTTCGCCGGCAAACACCAGCGGCGGATAGCTGGCCAGGGTCTGCTCGACCTGGCGCAGATGCGCAGCGTCGGGATATTGGGGTTGTTGCTGGATCGGCAGGGCGCGCCAGCTGTCAGGGCTCCAGGATTGGCTCATCACGGTCTCTAAAGGGTTCTACGCACGGGAAGCCCATGGTAGCAGCAATTAGTGCGTGACCTGCTCCCGCCCCATCATCGACAATCGCCGCTTTGCCACGGCACCTGAGCGGTGCCATCGCGTCACCGCGCCCGGTGACCATCAGGAGACGAAATGACTGAGGAGCGCGTCGAGCATCTGCTCGCCGAGGTACAGGATGAGTTCGGCGTGATTCGCGTGCTGGAAGTGGCCGATTACCGCTTTCTGGAGTTCGGCGACGCGATTGAGCAAAGCTGCGTGTTCACCGCCGATCCGAGCTGGCTGGAGTACGACTACACCCGGGCGATGCTGATTGGCGCGTTGTGCCATGAGCAACCGGAGAGCGCGCTGTTTCTCGGCCTCGGCGCCGGCACGCTGACTCAGGCCTGCCTCAAGTTCCTGCCGCTGGAAGACGTCGAAGCCATCGAACTGCGCCCGGATGTACCGCGCCTGGCCATCGAATACCTTGGACTGGATGACGACCCGAGGCTCTACATTCGTGTCGGCGATGCGCTGGAGCTGCTGCCGACCGCCGAGCCTGCGGATCTGATCTTTGTCGACCTCTACACCGACGTCGGCCCGGGTGTCGGGCATCTGGCCTGGAGTTTCCTCGGTGACTGCCAGAAACGCCTGAATCCGGGCGGCTGGCTGGTGATCAACCAGTGGGCCACCGATGACGGCAAGCCACTGGGCGCCGCGCTGTTGCGCGGGCTCTATCACCGGCATTACTGGGAGCTGCCGGTGAAGGAGGGCAACGTGATTCTGATTGTGCCGGCAGACCTCGATCAGGCACTCGACATGCAGGCCCTGACGGCCCGGGCCGAAGCGCTGGCGCCGAAGTTGGGGTATTCGTTGCAGTCGTTGATCAACAGTATCCGCCCAGCCACCTGAGTGGGGACTCGGTCAACTGTAGGAGCTGCCGAAGGCTGCGATCTTTTGATCTTGTTTTTAAAACCAAAGTCAAAAGATCGCAGCCTTCGGCAGCTCCTACAGGGGGCGCAGTTCATCAGATCCCTTTGAAGATTCCAGGCCGCCTCTCCACCAGCGACCGCACTCCCTCCTTGGCATCCTCACTGCCCAGCAACTTCTTCACCAGCGCCGGTAACCCCTGCGCTGCCGCCGTCTCGCCTTCATAGCGCGCCTGCCGCGCCGACATCAGCGTCGCCTGAACCCCCAGCGGTGCCTGCCGGGCAATCCGTTCGGCCAGTTCGAGCGCTCGCGGCAACAGGTCCTCGCTGGCCATGACTTCCTGCACCAAACCCAAGCGCAAGGCATCATGCGCGTCGAACTCATCACCGGTCAGCAGCCAGCGCATCGCGTTGCCCCAGCCAGCCACCTGATGAAAACGTAACGTCGCGCCACCAAAAGGAAAAATCCCCCGCTGCACTTCCATTTGCGCGAAGCGGGTGTTGCTCGCGCACAGGTTGATATCCGCCGCGAGCATCAGCTCGATGCCAATGGTCAGGCAGTAACCCTGGGCGGCGACAATCACCGGTTTGCTGACCCGTGGCCCGACGAACACCCCCCAGGGGTCGCAACCGCCGGTCGGAACCTGCCAGCCTTCGGCGAGGGCGGCGCTGACGTTGAGCAGATCCAGACCCGCGGTAAAGTGCTCGCCATGCCCGAACACCACGGCTACCCGCGCCTCGCTGTCGGCCTCGAATTCACCGTAGGCCAGACTCAGCGCGTTGAGCAGGTCGAGGTCGAATGCGTTGCGTTTGGCGGCTCGATCCAGGCCTATCAAGTGGACATGACCACGACGTTCACGGCTGACGCGGCCGGGGCAGGGCTGATTCATGGGTAAATCCTCGGGCGGGAAGGGCGGGTGCAGCGACGGTATGCCGCACATCGGTGAATCGTTTAAGCGTCATCACCCGCAGGGCCGGGCCTTTTGAAAAATAGACCTTCGCATGATTATCCGCAAAACCCCGTTACACAGCGGTGACACACGGATTCAAGCGATAAAAAAAGCTCCCTTTTTGGGCAAATTCCGGTATAGTGCGCGCCGGCCTTTAACCGGGCCGCGTTTAGGTAGCGCAATTCCCCGAAGTCAGCTTCGGCTGCATGTCCGCACTGCGGGCTCTTCCTTGACGATTCTTTTTCATTCATACGTTTTCGCAAATCCCCGCCGACAAAGCTGCCAGGGCGACTCTTGAGTCTCAACACGGCATGTGCAGCTTTGGAGCATGGGTCTTTGCGGATGCACTTAGAGGCAGACCCATGACCCAGGAAATCGGCGGCTTCGCCGCTCTTGAACTTCATCCCAATATTGTCGCTGCAGTAGTCGCTACCGGCTATGAAGAGCCTTCGGCCATTCAGCAGCAGTCGATCCCGATCATCCTCGCCGGTCACGATATGATTGGTCAGGCGCAAACCGGTACCGGTAAAACCGCTGCCTTTGCCCTGCCTATCCTGCACCGCATTGATCCGTCCAAGCGCGAGCCGCAAGCTCTGATCCTGGCCCCAACTCGTGAGTTGGCGCTGCAAGTTGCAACCGCTTTCGAAACCTACGCCAAGCAAATGCCGGGCGTAACTGTTGTGGCTGTCTACGGCGGCGCGCCGATGGGCCCACAATTGAAAGCAATCCGTAATGGCGCACAGATCGTTGTCGCCACTCCGGGCCGTCTGTGCGACCACCTGCGTCGTGACGAAAAAGTCCTCGCCACCGTGAACCACCTGGTTCTGGACGAGGCGGACGAAATGCTCAAACTGGGCTTCATGGACGACCTGGAAGTCATCTTCAAGGCCATGCCGGAAACCCGTCAGACCGTATTGTTCTCGGCGACCCTGCCGCAGTCGATCCGTGCCATCGCCGAGCGCCACCTGCGCGATCCGAAGCACGTGAAGATCCAGAGCAAGACCCAGACCGTTACCGCGATCGAACAGGCTCACCTGTTGGTTCACGCTGACCAGAAGACCTCTGCCGTTCTCAGCTTGCTGGAAGTGGAAGATTTCGACGCTCTGATCATGTTCGTGCGCACCAAGCAAGCGACCCTGGATCTGGCCAGTGCCCTGGACGCCAAAGGCTACAAAGCCGCTGCGCTGAACGGTGACATCGCCCAGAACCAGCGTGAGCGCGTCATCGACTCGCTCAAGGATGGCCGTCTGGACATCGTTGTCGCGACCGACGTTGCTGCCCGTGGTCTGGACGTTCCGCGCATCACCCACGTATTCAACGTGGACATGCCGTACGATCCGGAATCCTACGTGCACCGTATCGGCCGTACCGGCCGTGCCGGTCGCGAAGGTCGTGCGCTGCTGCTGGTGACTCCGCGTGAGCGCCGCATGCTGCAAGTGATCGAGCGTGTCACCGGTCAGAAGGTTGCCGAAGTGCGTCTGCCGGACGCTCAGGCGGTTCTCGATGCACGCATCAAGAAACTGACCAACAGCCTGTCGCCGCTGGTCGCTGATGCCGAGTCGACTCACGGCGAACTGCTGGATCGTCTGACCGCTGACATCGGTTGCACCCCGCGTGCACTGGCTGCAGCCCTGCTGCGCAAAGCTACCAACGGTCAAGCGTTGAACCTGGCAGCGATCGAGAAGGAACGTCCACTGGTGCCGAACAACGCACCGCGTGGTGACCGTCCTGAGCGTTCCGGTGATCGTCCGGATCGTGGTGACCGCGAGCGTCGCGCGCCAATGCCTTTGGGCGAAGGTCGTGCCCGTTGCCGTACCGCGCTGGGTGCGCGTGACGGTATCGCCGCCAAGAACCTGCTGGGCGCCATCCTCAACGAAGGTGGTCTGGCCCGCGAAGCAATCGGTCGCATCCAGGTGCGTGACAGCTTCAGCCTCGTCGAGCTGCCGGAAGATGGTCTGGACAAACTCCTGACCAAGCTGAAGGACACTCGCGTCGCTGGCAAGCAGCTGAAACTGCGTCGCTACCGCGAAGATTGATCTGCCCTTGGGCTGATTGATCGAACATAAAAAATCCCCGACTGGTTCGGGGATTTTTTTTGCCTGTCTTTCAAGATCAAAAGATCGCAGGCTGCGGCAGCTTCTACATGTTGGAACGCGTTCCTCCTGTAGGAGCTGCCGCAGGCTGCGATCTTTTGCTTTTAACCGAAACGATAAATATCCATGCCCAGCGCACCCATGGTGAACCCCCGGTGCGCCACGCTGAACTCACCCCCGGCACCGCGGGCAAAATACAGCGGCAACAAATGCTCATCGCTCGGATGGCTGCGCACCGCATTTGGTGCTTGCTGGCGGTAGTCGTGCAAGGCCGCTTCGTCATTGGCCGCCAGCTTGTCGATCATCCAGTCGCGGAAGTCCCGGGCCCACGGCTCGACGCTTTCCGGCCCGGCGTGCCAGTCCAGTTCGCGCAGGTTGTGGGTGATGCTGCCGGAACCGATCAGCAAAATGCCCTGATCGCGCAGACTCGCCAGCGCTTGCCCGACACGGGTTTGCAACGCCGGGCCGCCGCGACTCGGCAGCGACACCTGCACCACCGGGATATCGGCCTGTGGGTACATCAGCGACAGTGGCACCCACACGCCGTGATCGAAAGGTCGTTGCGGATCGAGGCGTGCCGGCAGATGCGCGGCTTGTAGCAATTGGGCGACCTCGGCTGCCAGTTGCGGATCACCGGGGGCCGGGTACTGCACTTCGAACAGGGCGCGCGGGAAGCCACCGAAGTCGTGCCAGGTTTCCGGCTGCGGATTGCTGCTGACCAGCAGTTCCTGGCTCTCCCAGTGGGCAGAAACGATGACGATGGCTTTGGGTTTCGGCAGCTCGGCCGCCAGACGTGCGAGGGCCGGGCCACTGGCGCCGGGTTCCAGGGCCAGCATCGGCGAGCCGTGGGAGATAAACAGGCTGGGAAACATGGAAAGGTTCCTGAGCGGTAAGATGGCCCATCTTCAGTCAGATCATTGATCTAAATCTAATATAAGTTTTAACGCCTTTTGATCGAATTTATTGGGGTGATGCATGCAGCCTGAGTTTTGGCACAAGAAGTGGGAATCCAATCAGATCGGCTTTCATCAGCCTGAGGTGAACCCGTATCTGCAACGTCACTGGCCGCAATTGACCCTCCCGGCGCGGGTGCTGGTGCCGTTGTGCGGTAAGAGTCTGGATCTGCTGTGGCTGGCCGGGCGTGGTCATCAGGTGCTGGGGGTGGAGTTGTCGAAGAAGGCCATCGAGGACTTTTTCAGTGAGCATCAGGTAACGCCGCAGGTCAGCGACAAAGGGCCGTTCAAGGTCTACCGTGCCGACGCCATCGAGTTGTGGTGCGGGGATTTCTTTGCACTGACCGCAGGCGATGTGGCGGATTGCGCAGCGTTCTATGACCGGGCGGCACTGATTGCCTTGCCGCCAGCGATGCGTGAGCGTTACGCGGCGCATCTGCAGCAGATCCTGCCGCCGACTGTGCAAGGGCTGTTGATCACGCTGGATTACGATCAGGCGCAGATGTCCGGGCCGCCGTTTGCGGTTGACGACGACGAGGTGCAGCGGTTGCTGGGTGGTGCCTGGCAGGTGCGGATGCTGGAAGAGCAGGATGTGCTGGGGGAGAGCTGGAAGTTCCTGCAGGCGGGGGTGACGCGGTTGGAGGAGCGGGTTTACCGGGTTTCTGGGCAGTAGATTTTTGCAGTCAGTGTCGGCCCTGTCGCGAGCAGGCTCACTCCTACAATGATTTGTGGTGACTCGCGAATTGCGTGCACCACAGAACCCTGTAGGAGTGAGCCTGCTCGCGATAGGGGCAGAATGAGCAAACAATTATTTCAATCAATCAAAAAAGGCCCGCATCGCTGCGGGCCTTTTCGTTACTGCACCCGATGGATCAACCGCGACGACGCAACGCGTCGATACGCTCTTCCAGCGGCGGGTGGCTCATGAACATGCGGGCAAAGCCCTGCTTGATGCCACCGTTGATGCCAAAGGCATTCAGGGTGTCCGGCATGTGCACCGGCAGGCCCTGTTCGGCGCGCAGGCGCTGCAGGGCGCCGATCATCGCGTTGGTGCCGGCCAGACGTGCGCCGGCTTCGTCGGCACGGAATTCGCGTTTGCGCGAGAACCACATGACGATGGCACTGGCGAGGATGCCCAGAACCAGTTCGGCGAAGATGGTCGCCACGTAGTAGGCGATGCCCTGGCCTTCTTCGTTCTTGAAGATCACCTTGTCGACGAAGTTGCCGATGATCCGCGCGAAGAACATCACGAAGGTGTTCACCACGCCCTGGATCAATGCCAGGGTGACCATGTCACCGTTGGCCACGTGACCGATTTCGTGGGCCAGTACGGCCTTCACTTCGTCCGGCGAAAAGCGCTCGAGCAAGCCCTGGCTGACCGCGACCAGCGCGTCGTTCTTGTTCCAGCCGGTGGCGAAGGCGTTTGCTTCGTAGGCCGGGAAAATACCGACTTCAGGCATCTTGATCCCGGCTTCGCGGGACAGTTGCTCGACGGTTTGCAGCAGCCATTGCTCATGCCGGGTGCGTGGCTGGCTGATGATCTGGGTGCTGGTGCTCATCTTCGCCATCCACTTGGAGATGAACAGCGAGAACAGGGAACCGGCGAAACCAAAGACCGCACAGAAAACCAGCAGCTGACTGAGGTTGAGATCAACCCCGTTGGCCGCCATGAACCCGTTGAAGCCGAACAGGCTCAGGGTGATGCTGGCTATCAGCACGACCGCCAGGTTAGTGGCCAAAAACAGCAGGATGCGCATCATGGTTGTAGAAATCTCCTCAAGCTAAAGATGTAGCGTACTGCGGGGTATATAAGGTGCGGCACGGGGTGATTCAACCGAGTGACTATTTCAAACTGTGTCCTACAGCGAATTCCATGGTCTGCAGGTCATTCCCCACGACCGAAACCGAAAGGGATGACAGACAGCCGCCGCCCGCCGCCATTACGTCAGATGCGTGTAAGCCATATGAATCGCAAGTGTAGAAGGCGCAGCGAGGCGGGGAGGGCAGAAGTGTTGCTGAATCAGACAGTGCGCAACGTGGGGGCCGTTGCGCACTGTTGACCGGTTACTGGCGGTAGGACTTGAGGAAGTTACCGATGCGTCCGATGGCCATCTCGAGATCGTCGACACGCGGCAGGGTGACCACCCGGAAGTGATCCGGCCACGGCCAGTTGAACGCCGTGCCTTGCACCACCAGCAGCTTCTCGGAGAGCAGCAGGTCGAGGACGAATTTCTCGTCGTTGTGGATCGGGCAGACCTTCGGGTCGATCTTCGGGAACGCATACAGCGCGCCCATCGGCTTGACGCAGCTGACGCCCGGAATGTCGTTGAGCAACTCCCAGGTGCGGTTGCGCTGCTCCAGCAGGCGACCTTGCGGCAGCACCAGGTCGTTGATGCTCTGATAACCGCCCAGCGCGGTCTGGATCGCATGCTGGCTCGGCACGTTGGCACACAGGCGCATGTTGGCCAGAATGTCGATGCCTTCGATGTAACTCTGGGCATTGTGTTTCGGCCCGGAGATGGCGATCCAGCCGGAGCGGAAACCGGCCACGCGGTAGGATTTCGACAGGCCGTTGAAGGTCAGGCACAGCAGGTCCGGGGCCAGCGAAGCGGTGCAGACGTGCACGGCATCGTCGTAGAGGATCTTGTCGTAGATCTCGTCGGAGAACACCACCAGATTGTGCGCACGGGCGATTTCCAGCATGCCCAGCAGCACTTCCTTCGAATACACCGCGCCGGTCGGGTTGTTCGGGTTGATGATCACCATGGCCTTGGTGTTCGGGGTGATCTTGGCCTTGATGTCGGCAAGGTCTGGGAACCAGTTGGCACCCTCGTCGCACAGATAGTGCACGGCGTTACCACCGGCCAGGCTCACGGCGGCGGTCCACAGCGGGTAGTCCGGCGCCGGCACCAGTACTTCGTCGCCGTTGTTGAGCAGCGCCTGCAACGACATCACGATCAGTTCGGACACGCCGTTGCCCAGGTAGATGTCTTCGATGCCGACACCTTCAACATTTTTCTGCTGGTAGTACTGCATCACCGCTTTACGTGCGCTGAACAGACCTTTGGAGTCGCTGTAGCCCTGCGCCGTCGGCAGGTTGCGGATCACATCCTGGAGAATTTCGTCCGGTGCTTCGAAACCAAATGGCGCCGGGTTGCCGATGTTCAGCTTGAGGATGCGCTGACCTTCCTCTTCCAGACGTTTGGCGTGCTTGAGCACCGGACCGCGGATGTCGTAGCAGACGTTGGCGAGCTTGTTCGATTTGCTGAACTGCATGGCGATGTGATCCCGAAAATGAACGATCCAGACGGCGGATGGACAACCGTGCTGGGATTCCTGCGTCTTCGCACAGGCGGAGTCTTGCGCCGTGGCGCCGAGAATCCGTTTGAATGCGCCCGGTCTGGCTGCCAGACTGGCGTGTGACGAGGCGCAATCATACGTGCCACCCGATCCGTGGAAAAGATACAGATCGGGCTTTTTCAGCCGCTGAGGTGTGATGATGGAAAAGTTGGAAAAAACCCTGGAAGAATGGCGTGCGATGCTCGACCCCGAGCAGTACAACGTGTGCCGTCTCAGTGCGACCGAACGGCCGTTCTCCGGCAAATACAACGCCACCAAGACCGACGGCGTCTATCATTGCGTCTGCTGCAATGAGCCGCTGTTCGATTCCACGACCAAATTCGATTCCGGCTGCGGCTGGCCGAGCTTCTATGCGCCGATCGGCGAAAGCGCCATGACCGAAATCCGCGACACCAGCCACGGCATGATTCGCACCGAGGTCAAATGCGCCCGCTGCGATGCGCACTTGGGGCATGTATTCCCTGACGGTCCGCCACCGACCGGCCTGCGTTACTGCATCAACTCGGTGTGCCTGGATCTGGTACCACGCGAGTAATCGAACGGGCGACCTGTGGGTCGCCTTTCGGATAATTAAATTGCACACAATTTAATTGCTCGCTATGTTTGGCCTTTCCCGATAACCCGTGGAGCCGACCCATGAGCGACAACCTGCTGAATATCCCGGTCACGAACATCAAGGGCGAGCAAAAGACCCTCGCCGATTACGCCGGCAAAGCGGTGCTGGTGGTCAATACGGCCAGCAAATGCGGTTTCACCCCGCAATACAAGGGGCTGGAACAACTCTGGCAGACCTACAAGGATCAGGGCCTGGTGGTACTGGGTTTCCCGTGCAATCAGTTCGGCAAGCAGGAACCGGGCAACGAGGGCGCGATCAGCGAGTTCTGTGAGCTGAACTACGGCGTCAGTTTCCCGCTGTTCAAGAAGATCGACGTCAACGGCGCCGACGCCCATCCGCTGTTTGTGCAGTTGAAAAAGCGCGCTCCGGGTGTGCTCGGCTCCCAAGGCATCAAGTGGAACTTCACCAAGTTCCTGATCGGCAAGGATGGCCAGTTGGTCAAGCGTTTTGCCCCGGCCACCAAGCCGCAGGACCTGACCGGCGAGATCGAAGCCCTGCTCAAATGAACAGCCTGCCCGTTGATTCGCTGAAGCTCGACAATCAGTTGTGCTTCAAGTTGTATGCCGCGTCCCGGGCGGTGATTCGCGCCTACAAGCCGATGCTCGATCAGCTCGGCCTGACCTATCCGCAATACCTGGCGATGCTGGTGCTGTGGGAATGGCAGGACAGTGCGCCGGAGCAACCGACGGTCAAGTCTCTGGGCGAGCGTCTGGCGCTGGATTCCGGCACCCTGACGCCGCTGCTCAAGCGTCTTGAGCTACTGCAATTGGTGCAGCGTCAGCGTGCGGCGCGTGATGAGCGTGAAGTTCATCTGAGCCTGACGCCGCAAGGGCAGGCGCTGCGCGAACAGGTCGGGCCGCTCAAGGCTCGCTTGTTGTGCGACAGCGGGGTGAATCTTGATCGGCTCAACGATTTGCGCAATGGCCTCGATCACCTGCTGGGGCAGATCAAAGCGCTGACGTAGTCGGGATCCATTGGTCGAGCAGGGCCGCCAGCTCTTCGCGGCGGAACGGCTTGGCCAGGTAATCGCTCATGCCAGCGGCACGGCAACGTTCGCGCTCCTCGGACATGGCGTTGGCGGTCAGCGCGACGATCGGCAGGTGCGGCCAGCGCCCGCTCTGGCGAATCTGCCGGCTCGCTTCGTAGCCGTCCATCACCGGCATGTTGCAGTCCATCAGTACCAGATCGAATTCATCGTGTTCCAGTTGATCCAGCGCTTCGGCGCCGTGGGCCGCAACCACCACGTCGCAGCCGAGCTTGCCGAGCATGCCTTTGGCCACCAGTTGGTTGACCGGATTGTCCTCCACCAGCAGCACCTTTCCGCGCCGCTGAACCGGTTGGCTGTCAAGGCGCGCGTCGTTGATCGTGGTGATGTCGGCCAGCAGGATGCGCCGCAGGATCTGATACAGCGCGTTGCGCGCCAACGGCCGCGCTTGCTGCTGTAACGGTGCCAGCGCGGCGGCTTCTTCACCGGGCATGAAACTGCCATAGGCCGTCACCACCAGGATCGGCGCGCTGAGCGTCGGGCGCAGACTGAACAGACATTCCGGGCAATCGGTGATCAGCAAGTCTGGGGAGAGGCCCAGCAACGGGTCGTCCATGGTGCGCTGCTCATAGGTTACGCCCCACACCGGCAGCAGCGTCTTGAGCAACTCTGCCAACCCGCTGCTGGCAGCGGTGATCGCCAGTACCTTGCCGTGCAGCGGCGGCGGCATGACCGCCCGGGTGTGGCATGGCAGCGGCAGGTCGGCACAGAACTGACTGCCGAAACCGGCCTCGGAGCTGATCGTCAGCCGACCCTGCATGGCTTCGCACAGGTTGTAGGTCAGCGCCAGACCGAGGCCGGTGCCGCCGTACTGACGGGTGATGCCGGCACCGGCCTGGGTGAACGGCTGGAAGATTTTCACTTGGGCGTCCTGGGCGATGCCGATGCCAGTGTCGCAGACTTCGATGCGCACCCCGTCCTGGTGGGCGGACAGACGCACATCGACGCGGCCGAAACGGGTGAACTTCAGCGCGTTGGAGAGCAGATTGCTGACAATCTGCCGCACCCGGGTCGGATCCCCCAACACCAATGCCGGGAAGTGCGGGTCGATCAGGCACGTCAGCTCGACACTGGGCGCCGCATTCTGTGACAACAGGTTGGCGGTGTCCTCGATCAGTGAACCGAGGTCGAACGGGATGTGCTCCAGCTCCAGTTGCCCGGCATCGAACTTGGACAGATCGAGAATATCGTTGAGCAACTCCACCAGGACCTTGCCCGAGTCATGAGCAATCGACAGTTGTTGCTGCTGCTCGGCGTTCAGCGGCCCGTCGAGGGAGAGGGCGATCATGCCCAGCAAGCCGTTGAGCGGAGTGCGGATCTCGTGGCTCATGTTGGCGAGGAACGCCGAACGCGCTTCGGCCATGTCCAGTGCGGTGCTGCGGGCCACTTCCAGTTCCTGGTTGGACTGGCTGAGCCGGGCGTTGATGGCCTTCAGCTCGGCGGTGCGCGCCGAAACGATGTGCTCCAGTTGCCCGAGGTAATCGGTCAGGCGGTTTTCGGCGTTGCGCCGTTGCTGGATTTCTGTGGCGATGTTGTCGAACTGCTGGTTGGCAACCCTGACCAGCACACCAATTTCGTCGTTGGCGTGTCCGGCCGGACACTCCAGCATTGTGTGTTCCGCACTGCGCGCATCGCGTGCGCTGAGTTCGCGGATCAGCCGCACCAGTGGCTTGGTCAGCATCACGTAGAACAAGGCCAGCAGAATCCCGGTGAGGATCAGACTGCGGGCAAAGCCGTTGAACAGCGTGATTTCGGCGCGGCGCAGGAACCGGCTGCCGAACGCGTAGGTGTCGACTTCCAGGCTCAGAATGCCCAGCGACTCGTTGGGCAAGTGGTCGAGGTACAGGCGGTCTTCGAATTCGCGCTTGGCACCGAACAGGAAGTCGCTGATGACCCGATAGCCGCTTTGCAGCTCCGGGCGTTTGACGCTGGCCAGGACGTTGCCATTGTTGTCGGTCAGTTGCGCAGAGATGATCGCCGGCGAACGCAACAGACCCAGGGTCAGTTCCTGGGCCAGTTCGGAGTCGATGTTGTAGGCGATCCGCGATGCCGGATTGTGGCTGATTTCCAGCAAAGACAGGATTTCACGGTTGATGGAGGCGTCTTCGCTGGCATAATCGATGCCGATTTGCAGCAGGCTGAGCAGCGTGCCCAGAATGAACCCGACCAGCACAGTGAGTCTGGCTTGCTTGTAAGACAGCCGGTGGGTGAATTTGATATCCATAGGGTGATGAACCACTTCCGTTTCCCTTCGCTGCTCAAGCATAGTCGATCATGTATGGATACCGAGGTTCCCGAATCGCCTTGTAACAAGGGCGCGGCGCGCCATTGTTGATCTGATTGTCGTCGCTGAAGCACCATCATCACTTTGAACGTGCCCGAGGAGAAGACGTGGATTCCCGATTGAATGCTTTTCTTGAACGCGCCGAGTCGGTTCTGGCGCGGATCGAGCCGCTGTTGCCGGCTCCGCGTCCCGTTATTGACTGGAACACCTGCCTGGCGGCGCGCTGGCAGCGCGACGGGCGCAGCGGGTTTCTGCTGCCGCTGGAAGTCAGCCTCGACATGCGTCTGAGCGACCTGATCGGTGTCGACCGGCAGCTGGAGCAGTTGGGGCGTAACACCCAACAGTTTCTCGACGGCATGCCGGCCAACCACGCGCTGCTCTGGGGCTCGCGCGGTACCGGTAAATCCTCGCTGGTGCGGGCGTTGCTGGCCGAGCACGCCCAGGCCGGCCTGCGCCTGATCGAGATCGAGCGCGATCACCTGGCAGACCTGCCGCGGGTGGTGGAGCAGATCGCCAAACTGCCACAGCGCTTCGTGCTGTTCTGCGATGACCTGTCGTTCGAATCCGGTGAGGGTGATTACCGCGTCCTGAAAAGTGTGCTCGACGGCTCGCTGGAGCAGGCGCCGGACAACGTCTTGCTGTACGCCACGTCCAACCGCCGCCATCTGGTGCCGGAGAAGGAAAGCGACAACGAGAACTGGAAACGCGTCGACGGCGAACTGCATCCCAGCGAAGCGGTGGAAGACAAGATCGCCCTGTCGGACCGTTTCGGCCTATGGCTGTCGTTCTATCCGTTTACCCAAGAGCACTTTCTCAACGTCGTCGAACACTGGATCGGCCAGTTGGCGGCCAAGGCCGGCTTGAGCTGGCAGCGTGACGAAGCGCTGGACATCCTCGCCGTGCGCTGGGCAACCGGGCGCGGCAATCGCAATGGACGTTGCGCGTACCAATTCGCCCGTTACTGGGTGGGACTGAAATTGCTGGAGCACAAGGCATGATTGATCTGCAACAAAGCGGCCAGGGCCTTGAAGGCTATGGCATGTTGGCCGCGCAACTGGAGTCGCTGCTGGCGGACGAGCGCGATTTCATCGCCAACGCCGCGCAGTTTTCGGCGTTCCTGTTCAACCAGCTCGATGACTTGAACTGGGCCGGCTTCTACCTCAATCGCAAGGAGGAGCTGGTGCTTGGCCCGTTTCAGGGGCAGATCGCCTGCGTGCGCATTCCATTCGGTCGCGGCGTGTGTGGCGCGGCGGCGGCCAGTCTGCAGACCCAGCGGGTCGAAGACGTGCATGCCTTTCCCGGGCACATTGCCTGTGACAGCGCCTCGAACAGCGAGCTGGTGGTGCCGCTGGTCAAGGACGGTCGTCTGATCGGCGTGCTCGATCTCGACAGCCCGAAACTGGCACGTTTCGGTGCCGACGATCAGGCCGGTATCGAGCGTCTGGCGGCGATCTTCCTGCGTCTGACCGACTGCTGATCAGGCGCTCAGGCCAGCCTTGCGCAACAGGCTGGCCGGTTCTACCGCATCGATTTGCCGCGGGTCGAGAAACCGCGCGGCGTACTGCATGTACACCCCTTCGTTGATGAACAGCCCGAACAATTCGGCATCGATGTGCGCCTCGCGGCACATGGTGGCCATGATCCCCAGTGCTTCGCTCAGGGATTTGGCCTTCTTGTACGGCCGGTCAGCCGCGGTCAGAGCCTCGAAGATATCGGCAATCGCCATCATCCGCGCCGGCAGGCTCATGTCTTCGCGCTTCAGGCGTTTGGGGTAACCGCTGCCGTCCATTTTTTCATGATGCCCACCGGCGATTTCCGCGACGCTGTCCAGGTGCCCCGGGAAGGGCAGGTGGCTGAGCATCAGGATCGTCTGCACCATGTGGTGATTGATGATGTAGCGCTCTTCGCGGGTCAGCGTGCCGCGGGCGATGCTCAGGTTGTAGCGTTCGCCGCGGTTGTATTTGTAGCGCGGCACATCCAGTTTGAATCCCCACGGGTTGTCTTCCGGAATCAGTTCGCTGTCGGCGCGTTCGATCAGGTGTTCGGGTTTGTCCGCCAGCAGAGGTTCGCTGGCCGGAAGCTTCGGTGCAGGCGTTCGTGCCTGCCGCCGGTTTTCCTCCCAGGACACGCCCAGACGATCATCGAGGGTGCGCGTCCAGCGACGCTCGGCAATGCGCTCAAGGCGCTGCAGATCGGCTGGCGCCATGGCCTCACCGCCCAGGTTGCAGCGGGCGACAAATGCAAAGTCGTCGTCCAGTTCTGTCAGCGTGGCGTCACGGAGTTCGCTCAGTTGCGCCTCGTTGCCGCCCATGGCCAGTGCCTGCCAGTAGCTGATCCAGGCGTCGCGTTTGAGCACCTCGAAGCGGGTGCGGATTTCGTGGATGCGATCATTGAGGGTTTCCAGTTTGGTGGCCTTGTCGACCACGTATTCCGGTGTCGTGACCTTGCCGCAGTCGTGCAGCCAGGCGGCGATGTGCAGGGCCTCCCATTCGTCTTCGTTTGGCTGATAGCCCTGAAACGCCGGCGCCTGGCTGGCGGCAGCGGCCTGCGCGAGCATCAGCGTCAGCTCCGGCACGCGCTGGCAGTGGCCACCGGTGTAGGGGCTCTTGGCGTCGATGGCACCGGCCAGCAGCTGGATGAACGCATCGAGCAACTGCTTCTGCTTTGCCTGCAGGCGCTGGCTTTCGATACTCACCGCCGCAGCGCCGGAAACCGCCTGCAGGAAGGCGATGCGGTCCGGACGCAGTTTTTCCAGATCCTGCGCGGTGCCGCTGTCGTTGATCAGCAGAATCAACAGGCCGATGGTTTCGTTGTGCCGGTTGCGCAGGCGAATGCCGATCAAGTGGATACGCGGCGACGTCATCGCCAGCAGTACTTTCTGCAAGTCCCCGGCCTGTTCGAAGCCAAGACTGGTCACCACGTTGTCAGCGTTCGTCAGTTGCTGGAACCACGCAGGCCCCTGACCCGCCAGAAGCTCCTGACCCAGCACATCGAACTCGTCCAGATCCTGCGAGACGCCATCGATCACCAGCCCGTAGGGTTCCATCCGGTTGCCATCGTTTTCGCGCAGATAGATCAAGCCTGCCTGCGCCTGGGCGATCTGCACCGTTTCGAACAGCACCCGTTGCAGCAGCGGGGCGAAGCGGGTTTCGGCGCACAGGCTGTCGGTGATGCGGAAGAAACTGGCAAGTGTGTCCTTCATGCGGGCCATCGACAGGCTCAACTGATCCACCTCCAGCACTGGCGAGCGGCGGGTGACCGGAAAGTTGAAATCGAAACTGCGAATCGCGTCGGCTTCCTTGACCAGCGCGTGCAGCGGCTTGACCAGAATCCGCGATATCAGCCAACCCAGCGGCAGGCACAGCAGCAATGTCGCCAAGGTGATCAGCGCGCCTTGCCAGCGCATGCGGTAGGCGTCGGCGAGCAACTCGTCCTCCGGCACCAGCAGGGCCATCTGCAGACCTTTCGGGCCGCCTTCCTGCAGGTTGCTGCGGGCGACGATCCAGTGTCGGCCCGCGACGTCGAGCCGCTTGCCCTGATGCGCCGTGGACAGCAGCGCGTGCAGATTCGGACTCAGGTCGGCGGCCTTGGCCAGGCGTGCATTGCTGTCATCGACAATCAGCCGGCTGCTGTCCGGATAGGCCACGGCATTGCCATCGGCATCGAACAGCACGATTTCGGTGGAGGGGGTAACCACGTGCTTGATCAAGGTGGCCGAGAGCGCGGCCAAGGTCAGATCGGCACCGATCACCGTCGTTGCGTTGCTGCGCCGGGCGAGGGTGGTGCCGACGTTGTGCGTGGAGAAAAACACGTAGGGTTCGGTGGTGATCTGATCGCCTTGTCGCAGGGCGTTGCTGTACCAGTTGCGGGTGCGCGGGTCGTAGCGATCGTCGGGATTGTCCTGATGAGCGACCGGGTTCAGCGCTTCGTCGAAGAACAACGATTGTGAAGACGCGGTGCCGCTGGCCGTGTGTTCGATACTCCAGACCTGATAGGCCGCTGTCGGCGGCGCCTTGAGCAGGGTTTTCAGGGCGTCGGTGCGCAAGGGGCGCACCATGAAGAAGTCGCCGTTGCCATAGCCCAGATACAGCGAAGCGAGGTCGGTGTTGTCCTTGAGCGACTGACTGAACGGCTTGAGCAGTGCCAGACGCTGTTGCAGGTTCGAGGCCTCGGTCGCCTGGTTGACCGCCAGCAGACTGAGCAAATGCCGGATCGGCTGGTAAGTGGCCTGCAGGTCCAGGCGCACGTCCTGTTCGATACGATTGAACAGGTTTTCGCTGCTCGACAGGATGATCCGGGTGGTCTGGCGATAATTGAACAGTCCCAGCACGATGCCCGTGAGCAACAGCAGAAAGGTGAACATGACGCTGATATGCACATGCAACGGGAACCGGCGTTGATCCGGGCGCAGTGGGCTGGGCATCGCTGGCTCTCCATTGAAGTAAACACACTGCTCAGCGCCCAAGCATAGTTAAGGCTCGGTCATTCTGCTTTTTTCAAGCGGTTCGAGTTGTTGCTGCAACGCCTGCTCCAGTTCGACCATGGCCGCATCGGTGGCCTGTATGCGATGCACGAGAGTGAGCCCGGGCGTTGTCGGCGCGCAGGCTTGTTCGAGCGCATCGCAACGGGCGATCAGGCGCGAAGCCTGAGCGATTCGGGCGGCTCCTTTGATCTTGTGCGCCACCACCGCCAATGCCTCACGATCATTGTGCGGGGCCAGGGCCAACAACTCCTGGCGATCGAGGCGGCTGCTCTTGAGCAACTCTGTGAGCAGGCGCCGGGCCTGCAGCGGATTGCCGCCCGTCAACTGATTCAGTCCCTGGAAATTGAATGCAGGCTCGGGCGCGACGGGCTGCAAGCCGTTGACCCAGTGGCTCAGCGCGCTGAGGCTCAAGGGCTTGAACAGACAGTCATTCATGCCGGCCTGTTTGCAGCGCTGCACTTCCTCAGGCTGCGCGTTGGCGGTGAAGCCCAGCACCGTACACGGTGCGCGACCTGTGCGTTGTTCCTGCTGGCGGATGGCGGCGGTCAGTTCATAGCCGTTCATCAGCGGCATGTTGCAGTCGGCAATGACCAGATCGAATTCACCTGCCTGCCACTGTTCAAACCCGCTTCGCCCTTCTTCCGCCAGGCTGAAGCGGTGCCCGAGAAACTCCAGTTGCTGACACATCAACAGGCGATTGGCGGGGTGATCGTCGACCACCAGGATGTTCAGCGGCGTAAAGGTCACGCGGATCGGTGGTTCGGTTTTCGTCGTGGCCACTGTGCACGGCAGCGTTTGCAGCGGCAGCGACAGACAGACCTGGGTGCCGATCCCGGGCTGGCTGCTCAATTGCAACTGGCCGCCCATCATTTCGCAGAGATTGCGGCTGATCACCAGCCCCAGACCCGCGCCACTGCGGGCCTGCTGTCGGCCACCGTCGGCCTGGGCGAAAGGTTCGAACAGGCGCTGTTGATCTTCGATACTGATCCCGACCCCGGTGTCCTGGATCGTCAACTGGATGAGCGAACACGTGCCCGGGCCATTGGACAGCACGTCCAGCGTGATCCGCACCTGTCCGTACTCGGTGAATTTGATGGCGTTGCTGATCAGGTTGGACAGGATTTGCTTGAAGCGTAACGGATCGAGTTCGACATCGACTTGAAGCCCTGGGGGATTGACGCTCAGCGGCAGAGCAAGGTTTTTCTGACGGGCCAGGCCGTCGAAAATCCTGACCACTGACGCCACCGTTTCGACCAGATTGACCCGCTCCGGACTCAGGCTCAGGCGCCCGGACTCGATCCGCGCGATATCGAGGATGTCACCGATCAGGCCCAGCAGATCCTTGGCCGAGCAGTAGGCGGTTTCGATGGATGAACGATCCGGGTGCTGCTCGGCCATGCGTTTGAGGGTCAATTCGAGCATGCCGATGATGGCATTCATCGGCGTACGGATTTCGTGGCTCATGGTCGCCAGAAAGGTACTTTTGGCGCGGTTGGCGTTGTCCGCCTGTTCCTTGGCGCTGCGCAACTCATCGAACAGTTGTCGACGTTCGCTGATATCGATCCAGCCGCCGATGATCCCTTGCACGTCGCCGCTGGAGTCGCGGTACGGCAGGATCCAGTGGTAGATCGTCAGGCGTCGGCCGCCAATGTGCAGCGGACGATCCAGCACCAATGGCGTGCCTTCGTCCACGACCCGCTGGTAATCCGCCTGATACGCCTGCGCTTCGAAGGCATTGCTCAGGGTGCCTTGCATGACGCTTTTGCCGATCACGTCTTCACGTTTGGCGTTGAAGGCTTCGAGGTAGCTGTCGTTGCAGCTTTGCAGCAGGCCTCGACGGTCGCGCACGTAGATCGGATGCGGAGTGCCGTTGACCAGTGAGCGCATGAACTCGAACTGATCGTTCAGGGCGCGCTCGGCCGCCTGACGCTGCTTGATCTGGCGACGCATGTAGGCATTCCACAGCAGTGACAACACCAGCAGCAAACACGCCGCGCCGATCAGTTGGTAGAACAGGCGCTGGTAGTGATGCCAGTTGCCTTGCGCGGCGTTGGAAAAACCACGCCAGCGGCTGTTGATGACGCCCAGTTCCTCGGGCGTGATGCTCAGCAGCGCCTTGTCGAGGATCGATCCCAGTTCGCTGTTGTCGCGGGCGGTGGCCAGTGAAAAGGCCGCCTGGCGGGTGCCCAGGGTCGTGGTGATCTGCAACGGATGTTCGAAGAACCGCGACGCGATCAGATAGTTGGCGATCACCAGCGAGGCGACCGCGCCATCGGCTTTGCCTTCGGCGAGCAACGTCGCGGCGCCGAAGGTATCGGAGGTTTCAATCAGGTGGATGTCGGGGAACTCGCGGCGCAGGTAATCGGCCATGGGATTGCCTTGGGAGATCGCCAGGGACTTGCCCGAGAGCTGGGTTGGATGAGTCGGGCTGTCAGCGGATTTGCGTGTCAGCAGGACAAACGAGTTTTCCAGATAGGGGCGACTGAACAGCAGGGACTTTTCCCGCTGAGGAGTGGGGAGCAACGCCGCGATCAGGTCGGCCCGATGCTGGTCGATCTGCTCGATCATGTCGCCGTCGCTGCGGCTGCGTACCAGTTCGAAGCGCATGCCGGTGCGCAGGCGCAGCAGTTCGAGCAGGTCTGCGGTGATGCCCCGCAGATTGCCGTCGCTGTCGAAGAATGTCAGCGGTGCGAACGCCTCATTGACCACGACACGCAGCACTGGATGCTGCTTGAGCCACTGCTCTTCATGGTGGGTCAATTGCAGCTTCTGGTCGGTCAGCAGGATGTCGCTGCCGGCGCTCCAGCGCTTGGCGATGCTGTCCCGTTCACTGGCTGAGACGGCCTGGAGCGCGGTGTTGATGATGGCGAGGAGTTGCGGGTTGTCTGCACGCACGGCAAAGCTGAAGCCGTGGGCTTCCTGCTTGCCGAAATTGGCCATGCGAATGTTGTTCAGATAACCCTTGTTGATCATGTAGTGGGTGGAGATGGTGTCGCCCAGAAACACGTCGGCCTGATCGAAAGCCACCGCGTTGATTGCGTTCTGATAGGAGGGATAGGACGTCAGGATGGCCTTGGGATACAGCGCCTTGACTTCATCCTGCGGCAGATAGTGATACACCATGCTCAGGCGCAGTCCGGCCAGGCCTTCGGTGAGCGTGCGGGTCTCGTCTTCACGGGTGACCAGTACCGGCTGATCGATGGCGTAGGGGGTAGAAAGCAGGACGTCGGCACGACTCGCCTCGAAACCGTTGGCCGTCCCGAGCATGTCGACCTGACCGGCTACCAGCGCTCGCAAGGCGGCGTCCCGTGAGGCAAAGCGTTTGACCCGGATCGGCAGCTCGGTGGCCCGGCTGAGCAGGCCGGCGTAGTCGGCGGTGAAGCCTTCGTAATCGCGACCGCTGGCGGTCATGTCGAACGGCGGATAATCCGGTGCGGAAGTGCCCAGTACCAGTTCGCTGCGAGTCTGCAACCATTGGCGTTGCGCCAGTTCAAGGGCCACGACCAGCGTTTCGTGACCCGAGCGGCTGCGCAGCACGTAATCTTGTGCGGTAACGACCTCGGCATTTACCTGAGTCGTCAGGCACAGGCTCGCGCACAATCCAGCGAGATAGATCTTTAAACGACTGGGCATTCGGGCTCTCACACTAGCGCGTTGCGTTTGGCCATCTCGATAAGTTCAACCAGGGATCTGGCCTTGAGTTTTTGCATCAGGCGCTTCTTGTAGGTACTGACGGTCTTGTTGCTGAGAAACATGCCCTTGGCAATTTCCTTGTTGGTGCGACCTTGTGCAAATAATTGCAAGACCATAAGTTCCCGGTCATTGACGGACTTGAACAGTTCCAGTTCGGCATAACGCACATCATCGCTGCGTACCGGATTCAACGCCTGGCTGGGGAAATAGTTGTAACCGGAAAGTACGGCCTTGATGGCGCTGACCAGTTCGCTCAAGTCCTCTTCCTTGCACACGTAACCGGATGCGCCGGACTGCATGCAGCGGATACCGAACAGCGTCGGGCATTGCGCGGTCAGTACCAGCGTCTTGAGCGGCATGCCCATGGCGTTGAAACGGGCGAGGACTTCCAGGCCGTCAAGTTTGGGGATGCTGATATCGAGGATGATCAGGTCGGGCATGCATTCGCGGACCATTTGCATGGCGTCGACCCCGTTATCGGTTTCGCCGACGACCTTGTAACCTTCATGCTCGAGCAGCATTCGAACGGCAAGCCGGATGACGGGGTGATCATCGACAATAAAAACGGAGTTCATAATCAAATCCCATACGTGCGCGAATAAAGCGCGCACCTTAGCTCAGTTAAATGAGCGGTCGCATGAACTCACATGGCTTTAGCGGCAATATAGGATAAGTCCTACACACTAAAAGGAAATCTACTACGACAGAACTCTGTGGCGCGTAAGGAAGTGTTGAGCTTGTTTGTTTAGTTGAATGTTTTAAGTTGCGGGTCGAGTGTTTAAATAAGGTGTTGGGTTGAGGTTTTTTGCGTGAAACGTATTACGTTTCGCTCAGGGTATTTATCGAACAGGTCAGAGCCGATTTATTGGAAAACCGCTCGACCGGACAGCTGCGCTGACCGGTCAAGAAGCGCGCCCGGTCAGTGGCTGGAGCGCCCGGTCATTTCCAGCGCCATGTCACTGGCGTAGCTGTCGGTCATCCCGGCGATGAAGTCGATCATGCGCAGAAACGAAGTGTGCAGCGGTCCATGGGGGGCAGGGGCGTTGTTGCCCAAGAGGTCGAGAATACGCCGGCTCTTGAACGACGGGCTACGGCCGCCATGTTGCTCCAGCGCTGCGCCGCAGAACGCATTGAGGAGGATTTCCAGGGTGGTGTAGGCGCCGATTTCATGCAGCGTCTTGCGCTTGTCCTGGAAGATCTTCTTGCGGGCGATGTCCTTGGCGTTCAGCACGCAACGTTTGGCCGGGCCGTGCATGTGTTCGACGAGGTCGCCGTGCAGGGTGCCGGCCAGCAGCGCGTCCTGTTGCTCGACGAATGCCCGGGCGGCGGCATTCGTCAGGTGCTCGATGGCCTTGCCACGCAGGATCGCCAGTTTGCGCCGACGCGAATCCTGCGGGCCGAGCTGGCGATAAGTCTCCGGCAGATCGTCACCCACCAGGCCGAGCAGCAGCGATTCGACTTCTGCGTACTCCAGCAGCTCCATTTCCAGGCCGTCTTCGAGGTCGATCAGCGCATAGCAGATGTCGTCGGCAGCCTCCATCAGGTACACCAATGGGTGACGCGCCCAGCGCTGGTCTTCCAGCTGCGGCAGGCCGAGCTTGTGGGCGATCTGCTCGAGCAGCGGCAGTTCACTCTGATAGCAGCCGAACTTGTGTTTCTTGTAGCCCAGCGAGTCGGCGTGACGCGCGGTCCACGGATACTTCAGATAGGTGCCGAGGGTGGCGTAGGTGAGGCGGGTGCCGCCGTCGAACTGATGGTACTCAAGCTGAGTCAGCACCCGGAAACCTTGCGCGTTACCTTCGAAATTGAGGAAATCACCGCGCTCGGCTTCGCTCATGCCGTCGAGCCAGCCGCGCCCGGCCGCTTGCTGGAACCAGTGACGGATCGCGTCTTCACCGGAGTGGCCGAAGGGCGGGTTGCCGATGTCATGGGCCAGACAGGCCGACTGCACCACCATGCCCAGGTCGCTGGGTTCGCACCAGTCGGGCAGGGCACTGCGCAAGGTTTCACCGACGCGCATGCCCAGCGAACGGCCCACGCAGCTGACTTCCAGCGAGTGGGTCAGACGGGTGTGGATGTGGTCGTTACTCGATACCGGATGCACCTGGGTCTTGCGTCCCAGACGCCGGAAGGCGCCGGAGAAGATGATGCGGTCATGGTCTTTGTGGAACGGGCTGCGGCCCAGCTCTTGCGGGCTGTGCAGCGGTTTTCCAAGGCGTTCGCGGTTGAGCAGGGTCTGCCAATCCAAGGCTGGTTCTCTCCGTCGGTGATTGGGATGACTGTGGCCCTAGCTTCCCGGTTCGCGCCTCCAGCTGCAAGCGGAACTACAGGCCCGCGGCATCAATATCGATCAGCAACAGGCGTTCGCCGTTATCGAAGAACTGGCCGGCGGTCAGGCAATACTGATTGCTGGTGGCGTCGCGGTAGGTGTTGGACAGGGTCAGACGGCGTTCCTCCCAGCCTTCGGCCAACAAGTGATAGAAGTACGGGCGCCATGACCAGTTGTGCCCCAGATAGCGGTTGTCGGCCATCCAGCCACCGGGGCGCCACTCAAGGTTCGGCGTCAGTTGCGTGCCGTGGCGATCGCACTGGTAGAACCGCAGCAACCACGGAAAGGCGTCCAGCTGTGGCAGCGCACTGAGCGGTGCATGGGTCTGAGCCCAGGCCTGGAGGATCGACATCAGTTCGCCGAGCTGTTGACGCATCTGCATCAGACGTCCGCGTTCGGCCAGTTTCTGCCGCACGTAGCGCTGGCGCAGTTCGGCGAAGCGTTGCACGAAGGCGTCAGATGGATAGAAGGCTTCCTGCGCCTTGGCGAAGAGAAATCCCTGGACGTATCGCGAGCCGCATTCCAGAGCGAAATTAAGTTGTGCCTCGGTTTCCACGCCTTCGGCAATGATCCAGCAGCCGGTCTTCTCGGCCATCTGCGCCAGCGCTTTGACCACGTCACTGCTCGGCCCGCCCAACGCTGCGGCTTGAAACAGGCGCATGTCGAGTTTGAGAATGTCCGGCTGCAAGGCCAACACCCGGTCGAGCTGCGAATAGCCGGCGCCGAAATCGTCAATGGCGATGCGCGCACCGGCCTCGCGATAGCGGGCGACCACTTCAGCCAGGCGCTGACTGTTGCCACCCAGTTCGGTGATCTCGAAGACGATGCGCTGCGGATCGACGCCGTGGCGCAGCATCTGCTTGAGGCTGGGCAACGGCTGATCCGCGCGCAGGCGACTAATCCAGCGCGGCGACATGTTCAGGCTGAGAAACCACTCGGCGGGGGCTTCATGCAGTCGGCTCAGGGCATTGTCGCGAATCTGGCGGTCGAGGCGACGCAGGGCAACGGCGGGTGTGCGCGGGTCGGCGAACAGCGGTCCGACCGAGGCCAGTTGGCCGTCAGCCTGACGCAGGCGACCGAGTGCCTCGACGCCTGCAATGCGTCCGGTGGCGGTATCGATGAAAGGCTGAAAGCAGGCGAGCGGTTGCCCGTCGATCACGGGGCCTCCTTAGTCGTTCTTGTTCTGGATGAACCCCGCCGACCAGGTAGGCGCGCGGGATTGAACCTCCGGATAAAAGAGGTTCATCCCGCGGGTATTGCAAGAATGCAGCCAGATGCGCGGGCTCAGCGTTTGCTTGAGCTCTGCATCACCAGTTTGATCAGTGGCCCGAGGCTGGTGCCCAGACGAATCAGCCGGGTCAGACCGCCGACGCCACCGCTTTTCGCGCCTTTACCGGTGATGAATCCCAGCAGCGTGACCGCCGCCACGCCCCAGAGCGGCGCGTGTTTGATGCCGAAACCGTCTTGCAGGTTTTGCGTCATGCCGCGCATGCGCTGCAAGGGTTGCAGCACTTGCCCGGCTTCATGGCGGATTTCCTGGCGATGCATTTCCATGCGCAGGCGGATCAGCGCCTTGCGCATTTCCCGACGCGAGCTGTTGTGGGGCAGTTCAGGCAGGCTCATGGCAACAGGCGCTCCCGATCGTTGGCCAATTCTTCCAGGGTGCCGTGGAAGGGTGAGGACTCATCGAAGACAGCAGCTTTCAGGCGCAAGCCACAGAAAGCGGCCGCCAGGGTGTAGAACACGCACAGGCCGATGATGGCGGGCAGGCGGTAAGTGTCCCAGAACACAATCAGCACCAGCGTCGACAGACCGACCAGCAACAGCAGCGCAAACACCAGTGCCAGACCTGCAAACAGCAACAGGCTGACGGTACGTGCCTTCTGCTCCTGCAGCTCGATGCCGAACAGTTCGACATGGCTGTGCAGCAAACCAAGAACAGCGGCGCCCAGACGCCGCGTGGAGGAGGTGCCCGACCCCAGGCCGGATTCGCCGATCGACATGATCAGCGCCGAGTGGCCAGCAGGCCAATCAGAAAGCCCACCCCGGCGGCGATGCCCACCGATTGCCAAGGGTTGGCCGACACATAGTCTTCGGTGGCGGTGACGGCGGCCTGGCCGCGATCGCGCAGGGTGTCTTCGGTCAGCTTCAGGGTTTCGCGAGCGCGCAGCAGGCTGTCGTGGATCTGTTCGCGCAGCTCATCGGCCTGATCGCCCGCCAGTGTCGCGGTGTGCTCGAGCAACCGTTCGGTGTCGGCGACCAGAGTCTGGAAGTCGTTCATCAGGATTTCTTGAGCAGTCTTTGCCTTGATGCTGGCCATGGGTGGATCTCCGTAAGTGACGTCTGAAGCGTTCGAGTATGAGCCTTGCGCGAAGGTTCAGTACAAATGACTGGTACAGCTTTTGCTATGTCGTGGTGCGTCCTGCAGTCGCCGTGCGCTGTTGGCGGGCGTACATGCGGGAAAACCTTAACTCAAATAATCCTGGTTCGCGTCAGGACATCGATCTGATGCGCCAAAGTGGTTCATCGCAGCTTCAGTGCGGTGCCGCGCAAGGCGCAACTTGGTGCATGAATTGTCCGCGCGAACCGCTTTGGTGCCTTTTTCGGCCTTCAGGTCTGCCTCTTTATGGAAAATCTGCAAAGCGCTGTGGACACGCTGGTTCACAGTTCCAACACGCTGTTCATTCTGATCGGTGCGGTGATGGTGCTGGCGATGCACGCCGGTTTCGCCTTCCTTGAAGTGGGCACGGTTCGCCAGAAGAACCAGGTCAACGCGCTGTCGAAGATTCTCAGCGACTTCGCGGTCTCGACCCTGGCCTATTTCTTTATAGGCTATTGGATCTCCTACGGGGTGACCTTCATGCAACCGGCGGCCGTACTCAGTGCCGATCACGGTTACGGTCTGGTGAAGTTTTTCTTCCTGCTGACCTTCGCTGCAGCGATCCCGGCGATCATTTCCGGCGGCATCGCCGAGCGTGCACGGTTCGTACCGCAGCTGTGCGCGACGGCGTTGATCGTGGCGTTCATCTACCCGTTTTTCGAAGGCATGATCTGGAACGGCAACTACGGTCTGCAAGCCTGGCTGACGGCCCGATTCGGCGCGGCGTTTCATGATTTCGCTGGCTCCGTGGTGGTTCATGCCATGGGCGGCTGGCTGGCGTTGGCGGCCGTGTTGTTGCTCGGTCCGCGCAACGGGCGTTATCGCGACGGGCGCCTGGTGGCATTCGCGCCGTCGAGCATTCCGTTTCTGGCGCTGGGTTCGTGGATTCTCATTGTCGGCTGGTTCGGCTTCAACGTGATGAGCGCGCAAACCTTGCAGGGTGTCAGCGGTCTGGTCGCGGTCAACTCGTTGATGGCGATGGTCGGCGGCACGGTGGCGGCGTTGATCGCCGGGCGCAACGACCCGGGCTTTTTGCACAACGGCCCCTTGGCCGGGCTGGTGGCGGTCTGCGCCGGTTCTGACCTGATGCACCCGGTCGGTGCCTTGGTCACCGGCGCGATTGCCGGCGCATTGTTTGTGTGGTGCTTTACCGCCGCGCAAGTCAAATGGCGCATCGACGATGTGCTGGGTGTCTGGCCGTTGCACGGTTTGTGCGGGGTGTGGGGCGGGATAGCCTGCGGCATCTTCGGCCAGAGCGCGCTCGGTGGCCTCGGTGGTGTCAGCCTGATCAGCCAGTTGATCGGCACCGCGCTCGGCGTGGTGGTCGCGCTGATCGGTGGTTTTGCCGTCTACGGTTTGATCAAGGCGTTGCACGGTCTGCGCCTGAGTCAGGAACAGGAGTATTACGGCGCCGACCTGTCGCTGCACAAGATCGGCGCGGTCAGTCAGGATTAGGTTTCCTCATCGTCGGCACCGGGGTAAAACCCGTGCAGCAGGCGATAACGGTCACTGCGCACCTGATCGACTCGCTCCTGTACCTGCCGCGCTGGCAGACCGAGCAGGATCAGTGCGTGAGAGCCGAGCATCAGGCTCGACTCCAACAGTTCCGGCACCACTTCGGTGGCGCCGGCCGCCTTGAGCTCGGCCAATTGGCTATCGTCGCGGGTGCGCACCAGTATCGGCACTTGATCATTGTGGCGGCGTGCTTCCTTGAGAATATGCAGGGCAACGTCGCATTGATCCACGGCGATTACCACCAGTCGTGCGCGCAACAGTCCGACGGCGATCAGCAGATCGGTGCGAGAAGAGTCGCCGTAATACACATTGCTTTCGCCGACGGCAGCTTCCTGGATCCGCACCGGGTCGTTGTCCAGAGCAATGTAAGGCTGATTGGCATTGCGCATGAAACGGCCGATGGACTGGCCGACCCGCCCGTATCCACAAATCACCACATGCTGGTCGAGGTCGGCGTTGAGCGCGCTGATCTCTTCGATTTGCGCTTCCTGGTTCGGCTTGCGATGCAGGCGCAAGGCAATTTTCGGCGCCGCGCGCAGTAACAGCGGGGTCAGCAGCATGGAGCAGAATGTTGCCGCCAACAGCAGGGCGCCCAACTCGGCAGGCAGTATCTTGTTTTGCTGCATCTGCGCCATCAACGCGAAGCAGAACTCACCCCCTTGCGCCAGGGCCAGGCCGCTGCGCCAGGCGGTTTCGTGATCGCTGCCGCGCCACTTCACCAGCAGCGCCACGACCGAGCCCTTGAGCAGCATCAGGCCGAGGGTAAGACCGATGATCAGCACGCTGTGGCTGACAAACAGTTGCAAGTCGATCAGCATGCCGATGCTGACGAAAAACACCCCGAGCAGAATGTCGCGAAAGGGCCGGATGTCGGCCTCGATCTGGTGGCGGTAGTGACTTTCGCCCAACAGCATGCCGGCCAGAAATGCACCGAGGGCCGGGGACAGGCCCAGCAGGTGCGTCAGCCATGCGGTCAGCAGCACAATGACCAGCGCCAGCAGCACGAACAATTCCGCCGAGCGCGAGGCGGCCACTTCATGAAACAGCCGTGGCAGCAACCAGCGGCTGGCCAGCAGCAAACCGAAAAACAGCACCACGGTCTTTGCCAGGGTCAGTGGCAAGGCCCAATACCAGGCTTGTGCGCTGCTCCCGGCGAACACCGGTACCAGCGTCAGCAGCAACACCGCGACCACGTCCTGAAACAACAAGACCCCGACGGCGTTCTGCCCGTGACTGCTGAACACTTCGCCCAGGCTGCTCAGCTCCTTGGTGACAATCGCCGTCGACGACAACGACAGCCCGGCCCCAAGCAACAGCGCCGGGGGCACCGGCATGCCCAGCAGGATCAACACCAGGCCCAGCAACGCTGTGCTGAGCAACACTTGCTGACTGCCCAGGCGAAACACCACCTGACGCAGCGCGATCATTTTCGACAGGGAAAACTCCAGGCCCAGCGAAAACAGCAGGAACACCACGCCCAGCTCGGCCACGTCAGGCAGGTGTTCACTCTCGTTGACCCAGTCGAATGCGGTCGGCCCGACCATCAGACCCACGCAGAGATAGCCCAGCACCGGCGGCAAGCGCAGACGGCGGAACAGGGCAATCATCACCAGGGACGACGCGAGGATGATCAGCAGGTTGGCAAACACAAGACACTCCGATGGCAGGCTCTGGCTTCTCAAGCGTAGAGGCAAAAAGCGCGGGAGCATCGCCTGATTGGCTTTTCCGTGGACTGATTTGCGTCAGGGTTTTGCGTACTGGATGCCGGGTTTGGCCCTTTGGGCAGCAGCGGCTCGACGGGTTTTGGAGGCGGGCCTAGAATGAACGCTCATTTTTTCGGTAGAGCGATCATGCCTCCTGAATGTCAGTTGTTCGGCACCCTGGGATGTCATCTGTGTGAGGTGGCAGAGGCCGAGTTGATGCCTTTTGTCGAGCACGGTCTGCTGGTGGAGCTGGTGGATATTGCCGACGATGAGTTCTGGTACGAGGCTTACAGCCTGCGGATTCCGGTGCTGCGCCGGGTGGATAATGGCGCAGAACTTGATTGGCCGTTCAGTGCTGATGAAGTGGTAGCCTTCCTGCGCTGAGCCGTTTCCCGGTGGCGTGCCACTGTCTTCCGCCGGTCGCGACCGTGCATCCATCCCTTGGCACTTTGCGGATTATTCGGTTACTGTATGCCTATACAGTAATTGGGTTGGCCTGCTGCTTTTCATGACTTGAGCAGGTGAATCCGGCAGTCAGAGGGACGAACCGTGGTCAATGTCGAACAGTTGAAGAACAGCGTGAACCGGATGTCGGTTGACGTGGTGCGCGAGGCGGTCCTCGAGCTGCGCCTGGACGGGCTGGTCACGGAGGGCAAGACGCCGTTCAACAAATTGCATTTCAATACTTGCTTCGCCGAAATCGAGGCGCTGTTCCAGCGTGCCGGTTATCACAAACAACTGGATGTTGTCGGCTATCAGGGGCTGCTGTACGCCTTGTATGACCCGGGGCGTTGGGAGGCGGTCGATGTGCTGCGCTGGCTCAAGGAATTCACCGAAGCCGCAGCGCTGAAAGCGATCCCGGCCTGAGGCGGATGGCGGAATCTGCGCTAGGTTCGTATCGCTCAGTGTTGGATAATGCCGACCTGCATTGAGGGTTCGAATCTCCGTATGTCCACACCAACATTTTCCGCTGCGCAGAATCAGGCCAGTACCCTTTACCTGCCGCCGGGCACCTGGCTGACCGTGCTTGATTGCCTGTGTGAGCATTTCAGTGCGATCAGCCGCGAGCAATGGCTGGACCGGATCGCCCGGGGGCGGGTGCTGGATGGTCAGGGCCAGCCGATTGCGCTGGACCTGCCATACAAGGAAGGCCTGCGCATTCACTACTTCCGTGAAGTGCCGGATGAAAAGCCAATTCCGGTACTGGAATCGATCCTCTATGCGGACGAACATCTGGTGGTGGCGGACAAACCGCATTTTCTGCCGGTGACACCGGCCGGCGAGTACGTCGAGCAGACGTTGTTGCGCCGACTGATCCGGCGCCTGGACAACCCGCATCTGGTGCCGCTGCACCGCATCGACCGGCACACGGCGGGGCTGGTGATTTTCTCGGCCAATCCGCAGACCCGTTCGGCCTATCAGTCGTTGTTCCCGACCCGGCAGATCGAAAAACGTTATGAAGCGATCGCCCGTGCGCTGCCAGCGCTGGAATTTCCCCTCGTACACAAAAGTCGTCTGATCGATGGCGAACCGTTCTTTCGCATGCAGGAAGGCCCAGGCGTCGCCAATACGGAAACAGCGGTGGAGGTGCGGGAAAAGAACGGCGATCTGTGGCGCTACGGACTGTACCCGGTGACCGGCAAGAAGCATCAGTTGCGGGTACACATGACCGCGCTCGGGGCGAGTATCTGTAACGATCCGTTTTACCCGGATGTGTTGAAAGACGTTGAGGATGACTACGCCAATCCGTTGAAGTTGCTGGCGCAGGGGTTGCGCTTTGTCGACCCGGTGACGGGCGAAGAGCGGTCATTCGAGAGCCAGATCACCCTGCAGTGGTGACGCTGTTCACTTTTCCAGCGCCCATGAAAAAGCCCGCAGCAATGCGGGCTTTTCTGTATCCGGTGTCGACGTAAAGCTTACAGCTCTTTAACGGTACGAACCTGATCCTTGTTGATGCGGGTCTCTTTGCCGTCCAGTTGCTTGAACTCGTAGAAGCCCGAATCTTCGTCGTATTTAGGGGTGTCGACGGCCTGGATTTCGCGACCGTCATTCAAGGTGATCACTGTTGGCGACGAGCAACCAGCGAGCGTTGCCAGGCCCAGTGCGAGCATGAAAGTGGCGAGGGTCCGTTGAGTCATGGGTGTGTCTCCGAATGGGAATACTTTTGGTTACTGAGCTTGAGACGTATACAAGGCCTGAGAGTTCCTTGAATGCTGTCAGTCTGACACAGTGTTATGCGCATTTAACAGTTCGGGGGTGTTCAGGTTGGCCAGGCGCGGGTCATTGTCCGGGCATTGCAGGGCCGTGGCGCCGAGGTTGCGCATGACCCGGCCGGGGCTGCGTTCACCGGCGTTCCAGGCGGTTTCGAACGCGGGTAAAAGGGCCACCGGAATCACGCACAGCAGGGGTTCCCAGTGGTCGTCATGACGCAACATTAAAGGTTTTTCAGGAAATTGGCCGGCGGTTGCACGCATGTCGTGCAGCAGCGCGGCGTCGATGCGCGGTACGTCGCAGGGCAGAACTAGCGTGTGTGACCGGCGCGCGGCCTTCAGTCCGGCGAGGATGCCGGCCAACGGGCCCGGAAAGTCGCCTTCTTCATCGCTCACCAGTTGGTCGGCGTAGGCGGCATAACGCTCGCGATTGCGGTTGCAGGAGATGATCAGATCGTCGGTCAGCGGCCGCACCTTGCGCTGCAAATGCGCAATCAGCGGTTCACCCTGCCATTCGACCAGGCCTTTGTCCTGGCCGCCCATGCGCTGACCGCGTCCGCCCGCCAGGAGCAGAATGGAGCAGGGGGGCAATGGCGTGTTCGAGGTCATGGCAGCTCTCCAGCAGGGCGGCGAAAAATTCAGGCGCTGTGATATAACACCGGGCTGTTTCTCCTACAACTGGACGAGCCTAATGAAAGCCAAGGCCGATGTACCTTTTGCACCGCTGAACATTGCAGTGCTGACTGTCAGCGATACCCGAACCCTGGAAACCGACACCTCAGGCCAGGTCTTCGTCGACCGCCTGACCGCTGCCGGCCACCGCTTGGCCGAACGGGTTTTGCTCAAAGATGACCTGTACAAAATCCGCGCGCAAGTTGCCCACTGGATTGCCGAGGACGTGGTGCAGGTCGTGCTGATTACCGGCGGCACCGGTTTCACCGGGCGTGACAGCACACCGGAAGCCGTGGCGTGCCTGTTGGACAAACAGGTCGATGGCTTTGGTGAGTTGTTCCGTCAGATTTCGGTCGCTGACATCGGCACCTCGACCGTGCAATCGCGGGCACTGGCCGGTCTGGCCAATGGCACGCTGGTGTGCTGCCTGCCCGGATCGACCAACGCGGTGCGCACCGGTTGGGATGGCATTCTGGCCGAGCAGCTGGATTCGCGGCACCGTCCGTGCAACTTCGTGCCTCACCTGAAGCAGGCGGCGCCTTGTGAATCCCGTGGGTAAGCCGGGCAAGACCGGCAGCCTGATGCCTGTCGAAGACGCACTGGCCCGCCTGCTGGCAATGGCCGATGCCACGCCGATTGTCGAGCGTGAGTTCCTGCCGTTGGCTGACGTTGAGGGGCGGGTGCTGGCCGAAGACTTGATCTCCACACTGGACCTGCCGCCTTGGCCAAACAGCGCCATGGATGGTTACGCCCTGAATCTCGCCGATTGGACGGGCGAGCCGCTACCGGTCAGCCAAAAGGTGTTCGCCGGGCAGGCGCCCGAGCCTTTGGAACCCGGCACTTGTGCGCGAATCTTTACCGGTGCGCCTGTACCTGCCGGAGCGGATTGCGTGCAGATGCAGGAAAACGCCGAGGTTCAGGACGATGGCCGGGTGCGTTTCACCCAAGCCATGAGCGTTGGCCAGAACATACGCCCGCAAGGCCAGGAAACCACCGTCGGTGAGCTGGTCCTGCCGGCAGGCACGCGGTTGGGGCCGATCGAGCAAGGTTTGTCGGCATCGCTGGGTTGCGCCGGGCTCAATGTGGTGCGCAAGGTGCGGGTGGCGGTGCTGTCTACCGGAGATGAGCTGGTCGAGCCAGGCCAGGCGTTGGGCCCGGGCCAGATCTACAACAGCAATCGGGTGGTATTGTGCAGCTGGCTGCAGCGCCTGGGTTGTGAGGTGGTCGATGCCGGCATTCTTCCGGATGATCTGGCCACCACCCGTGCGCGCTTGGGCGAGTTGCAGGATGTTGATCTGATCCTTTCCACGGGTGGTGTCTCAGTTGGCGAAGCGGATTTTCTTGGCATCGCACTGAGAGAAGAGGGCGAGCTGGCACTGTGGAAACTGGCAATCAAACCTGGGAAACCGCTGACGTTCGGCCATTTTCGCAATGTGCCGGTCATTGGTCTGCCCGGTAACCCCGCTTCGACGCTGGTGACCTTTGCCCTGCTTACGCGGCCTTATCTGTTGCGGCGTCAGGGTGTGCAGGATGTCGAACCGCTGAAGTTCTCGGTGCCAGCAGGGTTTGTCTGGCCTGTGGCGGGTAATCGGCGTGAATACTTGCGCGGCCGACTCGAACAGGGACGGGCAATCATCTACCGCAATCAAAGTTCAGGCGTGCTGCGCAGCGCTGCCTGGGCGGATGGATTGGTAGAAGTGCTGGAGGGGCGCACGCTGGTAGAAGACGATCAAGTTGTCTTCATCCCTCTGAGCGATCTACTCGGCTGAGCCCCGTCTTGCAAGTGCAGGCTCGACCGATACCGCGTCGATGCCTGCGTTCCCCAATCAATGGCTCATCAATGTGACCAACTGATCGAACCGGCTGTTGGCGACCCATCCCAGCAGTCCCAACACCACCGCTGTTGCCCCCGCCGAATAGGCGAGACGGTGTTTGATCGTTTTGACATCGCTGCGGACTTCATCCATATCCCGGCGAATGTATTTGAGATGGGTTTCCAGTTCGGTCACGCGCGGTTCCATATCGACTTCTCCGGTGGTTCTGGCGCTCTTTTTGAAATCGGATTTGTGGCTGGCGCGACTTTCGGTGAGAGGGGCCACCGGACTCGTTGAGACTCTGGCTTCATGGCTATGCATGGAAATGTCCGTCGGCAGTTTCAAATGTAAGCTCGCTAACCTTTCCATCATTCAAACTGTTACCCGTTCCGAGGGTGTATCCACTCATTACCTGCACATCCTTGTGTTGTTAAATCGAAGATTGATACCACCTGCACACGGTGAATCAATGATCGCGACGGGTCAATTGAGCCGATTCCTCACATGTTGTAAGAAAAAATACCGCCCTGTAGGACGCAACAGATCAGCCGCTTGAATTAAAAGTGATTCTTGCGGCTTTTTTGCGTGCGCCAGTGGTCAAGATGTCTCAGACCGATTCAATCGTGGGGAGTGACCATTATGAGTGAACGCAGGGCGCTGTTGATTCTGCATGGCAAGCAGGCACTCAATGAGGCGGTTCGCGCCGCCGTCGAAGGAAAACGCAAGCAGGGCTGGGAGGTGGCGGTACGTCTGACCTGGGAGGCCGGTGATGCTCAACGTCTGGTGCAAGAGGCACTGGCTGGCGGGTACCGGCAGATCATCGCCGGTGGCGGGGATGGTACGCTGCGGGATATCGCCGAAGCGCTTGCCGCACATCCGCATCAGGCCAGTCTGGTGCTGTTGCCGCTGGGGACGGCCAATGATTTTTCCCGTGCTGCGGGGATCCCGCTGGAGCCGGCCGAGGCGCTGGAACTGCTGGATGTGCCAGCGCGTGACATAGATCTGGGCGAAGTCGGTGGGCAGATTTTCCTGAACATGGCGACGGGCGGCTTCGGCAGCCAGGTCACGGCCAATACGTCTGAGGATCTGAAAAAAGTGCTCGGCGGGGCCGCCTATCTGTTCACCGGTTTGTCGCGGTTCAGCGAATTGCATGCGGCCTACGGTGAATTACAGGGGCCGGATTTCCACTGGAGTGGCGAGCTGCTGGCATTGGGCATCGGCAATGGTCGCCAGGCGGGCGGCGGGCACGTGTTGTGTCCGCAGGCATTGGCTGACGATGGCCTGTTGGATATCAGTATCCTGCCGGCGCCACAGGAGTTGGTGAGTACGCTGAAGAATCTGCTCACTGATGGCTTTGGCCTCGACAATATGTTTGTCCGGGCCCGCTTGCCCTGGGTCGAGATCAAGGTCGCCGAGGGGTTGAGCATCAATCTGGATGGCGAGCCGCTGGAGGGCGAGAGCCTGCGCTTCGAGGCGCGCCCCGCAGCCTTGCAGGTGCACTTGCCCGAGCATTCGCCGCTGTTGGGCGGTGTACGGTCGATCAGTCGTCCAGGCTGATGATCTGTTCGCGCACCGCGAACAGCACCAGACCCGCCACGTCGTAGATCTGCAGGCGTTTCATGATCTGCGAGCGGTGAGTTTCGACGGTCTTGATGCTCAGGCCCAGGCCGTTGGCGATTTCCCGGGTGGATTTGCCGCGCACGATCAACCGCAGGATTTCCAGCTGACGTGCCGTCAGGTTGTGCGAGTCGGCCACTTCCGGCTGGTTTTTCTGCGTGCGGGTCAGCGCCTGGTTGATCACGGTATGGGCGATCGCCGGGCTCAGGTAGCGTTCGTTGTTGCGCAGCGCTTCAAGCGCATGTTCAAGCTCGGTGGCCGTGGTGTCCTTGAGCAGATAACCGTGCGCGCCGGACTCCAGCGCCTGCATGATCAGCGCCGGATCGGTGTGCATCGACAGGATCAGCACCTTGCTTTGCGGGCGCACCCGCTTGAGCCGCTGCAGGGCTTCCAGTCCACCGGTTTCCTTCATCGAGATATCCAGCAGCACGATGTCGGGCGCCAGTTGCTCGACCATTTCGAGCAGCTGTGAGCCATCGCTGGCTTCGCCAATGACCGCGTAACCGGGAATGTCGAGTACCAGAGCGCGCACGCCGGCCCTGATCAGCGAGTGGTCATCCACCAGAAGTAAGTTACAAGTCAACGCATAACCTTATTCGTACTGGCCCGCTCGAGTGCACGGGGCGCCCAGGGGAATAGTGCTTCGATTTGAGTGCCTTTGCCCGGCTCGCTGATGACGTTCAGCGTGCCGCCCAACTGTTCGATTCTTTCGGCCATCCCGGCCATGCCACGTTGTCCTTCGCGCCCCGGATCGGCTGCAGGCGCAAATCCCAGACCATCGTCACTGATGAACAACGTCAGGCCTTGTGGCAGGCGTTGTACGCGGATCAGCAGATTTTTGGCCTGCGCGTGACGCAGAATGTTGGTGACCGCTTCCTGGGTAATGCGAAAGGCGGCAACCGCCATTTCTTCCGGGATGCCATTGAGCCGCTGCTGGCAGTCGAGGCTCCAGTGCACCGGCGTGTTGGCCAGGGTCTTGAGCAAGTGCGCGCGCAGGCTGGCTTCCAGCCCGAGACTGGTCAGTTGGCGCGGGTTGAGAATGGCCGAAACATCGCGCACTTTGTTAAGGGTTTCGTCCAGAGTGTCGCAAAGCGTCGAGCATTGCTCTTGCAAGTCTGGCGGCAGGCGTTTCTTCAGCCATTCGCTTTGCAGCTTGGCGGCGGTCAGCAACTGGCCGATGTCGTCATGCAGTTCGCGGCTGAGTCGGTGCCGCTCGTTTTCCTGGACTTCGAGCAAGCGGTCCGCGAGTTCCTGGGGCTGGAACTTGATCGATTTGCGTGACAGTCGATATTGCACCCAGACACAAGCAGTGGCTGCGACGTTCAACAGCAGTAAACCCAGTGACAGTGGCGCTGAAAAACCATAGGTCAGCAGGCAGCCGACGGTTGCGATGACACACAATATGAGTGTGAACCGGCGTGCATTTTCCCGGGAGGGTGGCCATGTAATGATCGACTTGAGGCTGGCGTACATAACGGATGGAGCCAATGGATGTTCGCTGCGGGTAGACCGGCCGGTGGCTGGCGGGTCTCTGTCTGAAAATACTGTCAATTATGTGATTGATTTTGACGAGGCTCAGTGAACGATGTCTGACCGCCAACTTCGCTGGATGTCTGTCATTCAATCACTGTGCCATTAATTGAAAGCAACTAGTGGCCGGCATAATACCACTTAAGATACCGTTGGTCGCGTTGCCATATATGTCCATTGAGTCAGGAAAGACGCCATGTTGGACGTGAGTTCCATAATGGAAAAAAGCTCGCTTTAATGCACTCGATAGATATCGATATTGCCCGAAGTTGCTCGTTGCCCGGACACAGGCAAACCCTGAGGCCGCGAGAAAATATCCGCTGGTATCAGGTGTGATTATTTAATTCGGCTGGTCGTTGGCAGGTATGAACTATTCAATTGCGACATTCAGCGATTCGGATCTACGGCTTCGATTTGCGCATGGGTCGCGGCAAATCAGGCCTGACGCTCCAGGTAGGGCGCGAGCAATGGCGGCTGGGTCGAGAGCGGCGGTTGAAACTGGCTTTGACCGACCTGAAATGCGAAGGCTTCAATCAGGGACGTCTGTTCGCTGGCATCCAGGCTCAACTGGCCAGTGTTCTGGTCGACCAGTTCGATTTGCCAGGCCATCAGGGTGAAGCAGTCTTTGAGCGCGTCGAGCGCCTGTGCGTGCAGATCGATATGTTCCGGTGCGTGATTGAGCAGGCTGTGAATGTGCAGGGAGAACTCGGAAACCGCTTCCAGCGCCAAGGCTTCGGCCCGGCTCGCGAGTTTGAGCAGGGTACCGAGCATGCAGTCGATGGCGTCCTTGTCGTTGCTGATCAATTGCAGATGGCTCAGGCACTCTTCGGACTTGGCCAGGAGCGTTTGCGCCTCGACGAGAAATTCGGGAAAGCGTTGTGCCCAGTCTTTACGGTCGATTGGCATGCTTATCTCCACAGCGTCATGTCTGATGAGGGAATGCCGTGTGTGTCGACGTTCGTGAATCGTCGGGAGATCGCGCCCCACTGTGCAAGTGCACTGACTGAGGTTTTCCAGAGGGTGGGTTTCCACTGACCTGCGATCGCACACAATAGCCTGACTCCGTTCATGCAATGAGAATGGCGTCACATTAATGGCTATTGGATATTGCGAACATCAGGTTGGGCCTGATTGTGCCTAGGGGAATCCCTTACGCGCGGGAACCTGTGGCGCAAACCGTGGTCGCGCCAGAAGAGAATGTAGCAGATGAAGTCACCGAGTCAGTAAAGCATGATGTTAATGTGACATCAATGCCTGCACATGGCATTTTGATAGCGATTTTTGCGGGGATCAAGATTCGCCATAAACAGCCGATAACCCCTCTTAGTGAATTCATCAGAACAAGCCCAGGAGTCATTGATGGCCGGCATTCTCGACACGGTAGACCAACGCACGCAACTGGTGGGTGAGAATCGCCTGGAAATTCTCATGTTTCGACTGGCCGGACGCCAATTGTTCGCGATCAACGTGTTCAAGGTTCAGGAAGTTCTGCAGTTGCCGAAGCTGACCCTGATGCCCCAGCGCCACCCGTTTGTCTGCGGCGTGGTCAACCTGCGCGGTCAGACGCTGCCAGTGATCGATCTGTCCCAGGCGATTGGCATGCGTCCGCTGGTGCCGGGCCCGAACAGCACCATTATCGTGACCGAATACAACCGTTCGGTGCAGGCCTTCCTCGTCGGTGGCGTGGATCGCATCGTCAACATGAACTGGGAAGCCATTCTGCCGCCGCCGACCAGCGCCGGACGCCAGCATTACCTGACCGCGATCAGCAAGGTCGACGAGCAACTGGTGGAAATCATCGACGTCGAGAAAGTCCTCGCCGAAATCGTCCCGTACAACGCCAAGGTCTCGCGCGACAAGCTCGATGATCCGGTGCTGGAACGTGCCCGTGGCCGCGAAGTGCTGCTGGTGGACGACTCCAATGTTGCGCTTTCGCAACTGCGCGACACCCTCGGCCAGCTCGGCGTGAAAATGCACATTGCCAGTGACGGTCTGAAGGCCTTGAACATGCTCAAGGCCTGGGCCGATACCGGCGTGCACATGACCGATAAGCTGCTGATGGTGTTTACCGATGCGGAAATGCCGGAGATGGACGGTTATCGCCTGACCACTGAAATTCGCAACGACCCACGGCTGCGTGGCCTGTACGTGGTGCTGCACACGTCGCTGTCCGGCAGCTTCAACGACTCGATGGTGAAGAAGGTCGGCTGCGACAACTTCCTCTCCAAGTTCCAGCCGGACAAACTGGTCGATGTGGTGCGCCAGCGTCTGATGCTGGATGAAGTGTCTGCCTGATCACAACATCACACAGCTCCTGCATTGTCGTGCAGTGTCCGGACTCAGGCTTTGATTCGCAGATCAAGCTCGTATAGGGTGGCTTTTTTTAGCCACCAGGGAGTTGGCCATGCTGCGTCTGAGCGCGCTTTATCGTTACCCGTTGAAATCCGGCAAGCCCGAGATTCTGCAATCGATTGGCCTGGACAAACTGGGCCTTGAAGGTGACCGACGCTGGATGCTGGTGGACGAGTCCAGTGGGCGCTTTCTGACCCAGAGGGCCGAGGCGAAAATGAGTCAGCTGGCGGCGCTATGGAATGCGCAGGGCGGGCTGACCCTCAGCGCGCCCGGGCACGCGGCGCTGGATGTGCCGTTGCCGGAGGCAGATACCGACCTGCGCGGCGTGACCATCTGGCGCGATACCTTGCGCGTTCCGGATGCCGGTGACGAAGCGGCCCGTTGGGTCAGCGATTTCATTGGCAAACCCACCCGGCTGGTGCAGGTGCCGTTGAACCGCGCCCGCATGACTCAGGCCGGATTTGGCCGCGAGGACGATCAGGTTGCGTTCGCCGATGGTTTCCCGCTGTTGCTGATCGGCGAAGCGTCGCTGCAGGATCTGGTGCAAAAGGTTGGACGACCGCTGGAGATGCTGCGTTTCCGGCCGAATCTGGTAATCGAGGGCAGCGAAGCGTTTGCCGAGGATGGCTGGAAGCGAATTCGCATCGGCGACGTCGAATTCCGTGTCGTGAAACCGTGCTCGCGCTGCATTCTCACCACGATCGATCCGCAGACCGGCGAACGCAGTGCCGATCGCGAACCGCTGGCAACCTTGCAGAAATACCGTGCCCAGGCCGACGGCGCGATGTTCGGCCAGAATCTGGTCAACGACAGCAATGGTCAACTGGAAGTCGGGATGTCGGTGGAAATCCTCGAGTAACCGGCCCTGAAATGAAAATGCCCGTGTCCTTGGACACGGGCATTTTTTTGCGCCGGGGAAAGCCGAGGTGTCAGCCGCGGTATTCGCACAGATAAGCGGTGTCGACGGCGACTTTCAGCTGGAACTTGCTGTTGGCCGGTACGTTGAACTGGCTGCCGGCGGCGAAGGTTTCCCAGTCGCTGCTGTCCGGCAGTTTAACGGTCAGTGCGCCGGAGACCACGTGCATGATTTCACGCTGAGCGGTGCCGAATTCATATTCGCCCGGGGCCATGACGCCGAGGGTCGCCGGACCTTCAGCGGTGCCAAAAGCGATCGACTTGACGGTGCCGTCGAAGTACTCGTTGACTTTGAACATGGGCGATTCCTCTCGAAAAGGGCAAAAAAGGGTTACAAAAGGCTGGCCAGTATGCACAAGGCTCCTGGCGCCGTCACCTGCCCGGGGCGTGTCCGGCGAGTTCCCGCCCTGACTCTAGAGTGGCAACACCAACGGCAACAACCGTGCGGTGTTGCGAGCGTCTTCCAGCGCCCGGTGCTGTTGACCGCTGAACTGCATGCCGGCCAGTTGCAGCGCGCCGTTCAAGCCCAATGGCCGTTCCAGGCGCCGGGCCTTGGCGAAGCGTTGCTTGAGGTTCATGTGCGGCACCCGGCTCAATACGCTGTCGAGTTGCAGACGCTGCCATTCCTGGAGCAATTGCTTGCGGTCGTAATCCCCCCAACTGGCCCAGCCTTCGAGCCGCGTCTGGTGTTGGCCGAGCCAGCGTTCGAAAGCCGGCCAGACCACGCTCAACGGCTGCGCGGCGTCGATGTTGGCCTGGGTGATGTGCGTGAGCTCACGACAGAACGGCGTCAGCAACGGCCGTCGGGTCGGTTTGACGAAACGCTGAAAGTGATCCTGCTCGCGACCGGCACGATCGACCAGCGTGGCGCCGATTTCGATGATTTCCATTTCCGTAACCGGCCAGCCACCTTCATCTGTGGTGGCTTCCAGATCAATGACCAGCCAATGGGGCATCGCAGGTTTCCTGATTTACGCGTCCTGATAGATCAGAGCGTAGTCAAACCTTGCGTTTGCGCCTGGCGACTCACTCGACCTGCAACAGAACCTGACGATTTTTTACCTGATCGCCGACCTTGACCTGCACCCGCTTGAGCACGCCGTCGATGCCGGCCTTGAGCGGGTGCTCCATTTTCATTGCCTCCAGCACCACCAGCAACTGACCCTTGCTGACCGGGCTGCCTTCGCTGACCAGCACGTCGACGATGACACCGTCCATCGGCGCCTTCAGCGTGCCGGAGCTGACGCTGCTCTGACTGCTGATCAGTGCATGAGTTCGATCCTCCAGCCGCAGGTTGCCAGGATGGGTGAACAGCCAGAGCGCTTCGCCCGCCAGTCGATAGGCGTGACGCTGGCGCAGGCCGTCGATTTCCAGGGTCACCGAGCGCTCGTTGCAATCGATAACCTTCAGCGCCAACGAACGTTCCATCACGTTCACGGTGAAGCGGCCATCGGTGCCCGTAAGCAGTTGCAGCGTCCAGTCCTTTTCCTCAAGGCCGAGGCGGTAATTGAGTGGTACTCCGGCGTTGTTGCGCCAGCCCTTGAGCGATGCACGATGCGCCTGTGCGCCCGCCTGGTAAAACAGCACGGCGGCGATGGCCAGCTCCTCGGCGCCGGGGATGTGGGCCTGCAGACTTGGGTGGTCAGTGAAATGTTGGACGATGAACGCGGTGCTGAATTCGCCACTGATGAACTGCGGATGTTGCAGCAGGCTGTCCAGCAAGCGCTGATTGCTCTGTACGCCGAGCAGCACGCTGTCTTGCACCGCGCGCAGCAACTTGCGCCGCGCCTCTTCGCGGGTGGCGCCGTGGGCGATCAGTTTGCCGAGCATCGGGTCGTAGAACGGGCTGATCGCCTGACCTTCGAGCAAGCCGTGATCGATCCGCGCGCCCGCGCTCAAGGCCGGTTCCCAGGCCTGGATGCACCCGGTCTGCGGCAGGAAATTCTGCGTCGGATCTTCGGCATACAGGCGCACTTCCATCGCGTGGCCGTTGAGGGTGACCTGATCCTGGGTCAATGGCAGCGGCTGCCCTTCGGCGACGGCCAGTTGCCAGGCGACCAGGTCCAGCCCGGTGATCAACTCGGTGACCGGATGTTCCACCTGCAGACGCGTATTCATTTCCAGAAAGTAGAATTGCCCACGGGCGTCGAGCAGAAACTCGACCGTACCGGCACCCACGTAATTCACCGCGCGGCCAGCCTTGAGCGCGGCTTCGCCCATGGCTTGGCGCAACTCGCGGGTCATGACCGGGCAGGGCGCCTCCTCGATGACTTTCTGGTGGCGCCGCTGCACCGAGCAATCGCGCTCGCCCAGATAAACCAGGTTGCCGTGGCTGTCGCCGAACAGTTGCATCTCGACGTGTCGCGGTTCGATCAGCGCCTGTTCGAGGATCAGTTCGTCACTGCCGAATCCATTCAATGCCTCGGAGCGGGCTGTGCGCAGTTGTGCCGGCAACTCGTCGCGGCTGTGCACCAGACGCATGCCGCGCCCGCCGCCCCCGGCGCTGGCCTTGATCATCAGTGGATAGCCGATACGCTCGGCTTCGCGCAGCAAGGTTGCGTCGTCCTGCGCGGCGCCTTGATAGCCGGCGATGCACGGCACACCGGCGTCGAGCATGGCGATTTTCGACAGGCGCTTGCTGCCCATCAGCTCGATGGCCTCGGCACTCGGGCCGATGAAGGTCAGCCCGGCCTCTTCGCAGGCGCGGGCGAACCCGGCATTTTCCGAGAGGAAACCGTAGCCGGGATGGATCGCGTCGGCGCCGCTGCGGCGCGCGGCGTCGAGGATCGCCGCAATGTTCAGGTAGGACTGTTGCACCGGGGCCGGGCCGATGTTGACCGCTTGATCGGCCATCTGCACGTGCAAGGCCTCGGCGTCGGCGTCGCTGAACACGGCGACGGTGCGATAACCCAGGGCCTGAGCGGTGCGCTGGATGCGGCAGGCGATTTCACCGCGGTTGGCGATCAGGATTTTGTGGATGGCGGGCATGGTCTTGTTCCTGAAATTGTGGCGGTGAATGTGTTGGCCTCATCGCGAGCAGGCTCACTCCTGCAGGTTTTGTGAACGACGCAAATCCCCTTGTAGGAGTGAGCCTGCTCGCGATGCTTTTAAAGGGCCCACTTCGGTTTACGCTTTTGCACAAAAGCCAGGGTGCCCTCGACCCCCTCGGCCCCGGTCACCGCCTCGCTGAACCACTGCGCCGCCTCGTCCAGCAATTCACTCGACGGTTGCCCGGCGCTGGCCAGCAGTAACTTCTTGGTCATGGCATTCGCCTCCGGTGCGCAACACAACACATGCTGCAGAACCTCATCGAGGCGCTCGGCCAGCGCTTGCGGGTCCTGCTCGACAAAATGTACCAGCCCCAGACGTCGTGCCTGATGGCCGTCGAAGCGCGCGGCAGTCAGTGCCAGTCGGCGGGTTTCGGTCAGACCGATGCGCTGCACCACGAACGGGGCAATCTGCGCCGGCAGCAGCCCGAGGCTGGTTTCCGGCAGGCCGAACTGCGCCTGATGGTCAGCCATGGCGATGTCACTGACGCAGGCCAGTCCGAACCCGCCGCCCAGCACTGCGCCCTGTAGCACGGTGATCAGCACTTGCGGCGCGTGCTGAGCTTCCTCCAGCAGGGCGCCGAAAGCGCGGTTCAACTCGCGATAGGCTGCGGCCCCCTGGGCGCGGGCATTGGCCATGTCCTTGATGTCGCCACCGGCACAGAAATGGCCGCCGGCGCCACTGAGCACCAGGGCGCGAACACGACGGTCATCCCGCACTGCCGCCAACACCGCACGCAGTTCGGCGACCATTTGCAGGTTCATCGCATTGCGGCTGTCGGGGCGGTTGAGGGTGATGTGCAACACGCCGCCATGCTGTTCGAGCAGCAGGGTCTGGCAGTCGGGCAGGGTGCTCATTTCTTTTTCCCCGGCAGGATGCCCATCAGTTTGCAGATGATCCCGAGCATGATTTCGTCGGCGCCGCCGCCAATCGACACCAATCGCACATCGCGATAGGCGCGGGCCACCGGGTTGTCCCACATGAAGCCCATGCCGCCCCAATATTGCAGGCAGCTGTCGCTGACTTCCCGGCCGAGGCGCCCGGCCTTGAGCTTGGCCATTGATGCCAGACGCGTGACGTCCTGGCCTTTCACATACTGCTCGGTGGCCTGATAGACCAGCGCCCGCAGGCATTCGATTTCAGTCTGCAGTTCGGCGAGACGGAAGTGGATCACCTGATTGTCGATCAACGCGTTGCCGAAGGTCTTGCGCTCCTTGCAGTACTCGATGGTGCTGTCGACGCAGTATTCCAGGCCTTTGATCATGTTCGCTGCGCCGAACAGACGTTCTTCCTGGAACTGCAGCATCTGCATCATGAAACCGGCACCTTCGTGGCCGATGCGGTTGCGCTGCGGCACGCGCACGTTATCGAAAAACACCTGGGCGGTTTCCGAACTGCGCATGCCGAGCTTGTCCAGGTGCGAGCTGAGGCTGATCCCCGGCGTGTTCATCGGCACCATGATCAGCGACTTGTTGATGTGCGGCTTGTCGTCTGAGGTGTTGGCCAGCAGACAGATAAAGTCGGCGCTCGGCGAGTTGGTGATCCACATCTTGCTGCCGTTGATCACGTAGTCGTCGCCGTCCTTGCGCGCGGTGGTCTTGAGCCCGGCGACGTCAGAGCCGGCACCGACTTCCGAGACCCCGATGCACCCGACTTGCTCCCCGGTGATGGCAGGACGGAGGAATTCTTCGCGCAATTGATCAGAGCCGAAGCGGGCCAGCGCCGGGGTGCACATGTCGGTCTGTACGCCGATCGACATCGGAATGCCGCCGCAATGGATGGTGCCGAACTCTTCGGCGGCGACAATCGAGTAGCTGTAGTCGAGACCCATGCCACCGAATTTTTCCGGTTTGGAAATTCCCAGCAGGCCGAGGTCGCCGGCCTTGCGGAAAATCTCGTGGATCGGAAAACGCCCGGCCTTTTCCCATTCATCGACGTGCGGATTGATCTCGTGTTCGACGAATTGGCGGACGGTGCGGCGCAGTGCTTCGTGTTCCGGGGTGAAGATCATTTTTATTGTTCTCCTTGGGATCCGTGGCGATCAGAAGCGGCTGACGCCGAAGCTGTTGGGTTGCAGCGTGCGGATGTCGGCCTCGTGGCAGATATCCAGCAGGTAACCTAGCAGGGTGCGGGTGTCGCGCGGGTCGATCAGGCCGTCGTCCCACAGGTTGGCGCTGCCGTAGAGCGCGGTCGACTGGCTGTCGAGTTTCTGTGCGGTGACCTGTTCGAGCATGTCGAGCATTTTCGGGTCCGGCACCAGTCCTTCCTTGAGTTGCTTGGCCTCGGTGACGATGCGCAGCACCTTGCCGGCCTGCGCCCCACCCATGACGGCCGTGCGGCTGTTGGGCCAGGCGAAGATGAAACGTGGGTCGAGACCGCGCCCGCACATCGCATAGTTGCCGGCACCGTAGGAACCGCCAACGACGATGGTCAGTTTAGGCACTCGCGCATTGGCCACCGCCTGAATCAGTTTCGAGCCGTGTTTGATCACGCCTTGCTGCTCCGACTCGGTGCCGACCATGAACCCGGTGGTGTTGTGGAAGAACAGCAGCGGCGTCTGGCTCTGGTCGCACAGTTGAATGAACTGTGCTGCCTTGCTCGCACCGGCCGGCGTGATCGGGCCATTGTTGCCGATCAGGCCGCAGGCGCGGCCCTGGATTTTCAGTTGACCGCACACGGTCTGTTGATCGAACTCGCCCTTGAATTCGAGAAACTCCGATTCATCGGCAGTCCGCGCAATGATTTCGCGCACGTCGTAGGGCTTCTTCGGGTCATCGGGAATCAGCCCGAGCAACTCGTCGATCGGGTAGAGCGGCTCCTTGTATTGCGGCTCCGGCAGCCACGGCAGTTGCTCGTTCCACGGCAGCATGCGCAGAATCTCGCGCACCAGTCGGACACCGTCGGCATCGTTTTCGGCCAGGTATTCGGCAGTGCCGGCAACCTGCGCGTGCATCTCGGCGCCGCCCAGTTCTTCATCGGTGGCGACTTCGCCGGTCGCGGCTTTGAGCAGCGGCGGCCCGGCGAGAAACAGCTTGGCCTTGCCGCGCACCACCACCACGTAATCCGACAACCCCGGCTGATACGCGCCACCGGCCGTGGCCGAGCCGTGCACCACGGTGATCTGCGGCAGGCCCATGGCCGACATCCGCGCCTGATTGGCGAAACTGCGCGCGCCTTCGACGAAGATGTCGGCGGCGTAGTTGAGGTTGGCACCGCCGCTTTCGGCCAGGGTGATCACCGGCAGTTTGTTTTCCTGAGCGATCTGCTGCAGACGCAGGGATTTCTTCAGGCCGCTTGGCGAGATTGTGCCGCCCTTGATCGCGCTGTTGTTGGCCACCACCAGCGCGCGCACGCCGGATACGTAACCGATGCCAGCGATCAGCCCACCACCGGCGGCGCTGCCGTCCTTGTCGTCGTGCAGTTTGTAGCCGGCCAGGCTCGCCAGTTCGAGGAATGGTGCGCCGGGGTCAAGCAACAGGTTCAGGCGTTCGCGGGGCAGCAGTTGGCCGCGCTTGTCGAATTTGGCCTTGGCTTCGGCAGCCTTGTTCAGCAGGTGCTGTTCCAGTTGCTGCACTTGCTCGATGGCCGTGAGCATCGCCGCGCGGTTGCGGGCGAAGGCTTCACTGTGCGGATCGAGTTGGGACTGGATCTGCGGCATGGCTTACTCCTTGTCCTTGAGGACGTCGGGCAAGTAGGCCCGATGGAATCCGTTGAACGACTCGCTGTGGCTCGCCTTGTGCAGCGGCCACGCGCGGTTGCCGAGACTCGCCGCACCATCGATTTTCAAGGTGCTGCCACTGATGAAGGCCGCTGCCGGACTGAGCAGGAAAACGATCGCCGCGCTGACTTCCGATTCGGTGCCGATGCGCTTGAGCGGCACATGTTCGCGCAAGGTCGGGATCACCGCTTTGAACGCGCCTTCATAGGTGTCCATGCCACTGGAAGCGATCCAGCCCGGCGCCACCGCATTGACCCGTACACCGGCGTAACCCCATTCGAAGGCGGCGGTCTTGGTGAAGTTGTCCATGCCCGAACGTGCCGCGCCCGAGTGGCCCATGCCGGGCATGCCGCCCCACATGTCGGCGAGCATGTTGACGATGTTGCCACCGTGCTTGCTCATCGACTGGTTGAACACCTCCCGAGCCATCAGGAAACCGCCGACCAGATTGGTGCGCAGCACGGTTTCAAAGCCTTTCTGATTGATCGAGGCCAACGGCGACGGGTATTGGCCGCCGGCATTGTTGACCAGACCGTGGATCGGCCCGTGTTCGGCAATCAACTCGCCGACCAGTTGTTTCACTGCTTCTTCGTCACGGATGTCACAGGCTTGCCAGTGAGCGCGGCCGCCGTCTTCGGCGATTTCGGCGGCGACCTTTTGCAGTTTTTCCGGCTTGCGCCCGACCAGCAGCACCGTGGCCCCGAGCGCCGCCAGTTCATGGGCGGTGCAGCGCCCGATGCCGCTGCCGCCCCCGGTGACGATGATGGTCTGACCGCTGAACAGATCGGCTTTGAAAATCGATGCGTAAGCCATGAAGCCCAACCTCTAGTCGAGTTGTTCGGCGATGCTTTGCGGCACCGGGATCTGGATTTCCAGCAGTTGCTGGGCGAAGGCCTTGCCCTGTGGGTCGATGCGCAGACTCGCGACACCGCCGCCACCGAGGGCGTTTTCCAGCAGGAAGTTCAGGCTGTGGGTGCCGGGCAGATACCAGCGTTCGACCCGGCCGTGAATCGGGTCGAGCACATGGCGCATCCAGTCGACGATCACTGCCGGGGTCAGCGCTTCGGCGATCCACGGCAGGTATTCCGGCCGGCGCGGGAGGACGCCGATGTTGCTGTGATTGCCCTTGTCTCCGGATCGCGCCACGGCCAGTTTCACCAACGGCACACTGGCGTCGGCACGGCCCTGGGGTTTGGGCGGCTGGTCGGGGGTTGGCAGGTCGTGGCTGTCGAGCGGCATCTGCGCGGGGAGGGCGCAGGGATGTTGTTCACCGGCCATGGCGACTTGCAGGGAGCAGGCGGTTTTATCGATCAGGAACGAGAACAGGCGAATCAGCGGGTACACCGTCGGGCGTCCGCCGACGATGCCGGTCAGCCCCGGCGCCATGCCGGTGGCGGCCTGGGCGATCTCGCGGGAGAACAGCACCAGCGCCTGTTTCTGTGGATGGCGCACGGCGAGTTTGATCACCACCTCGCGGCTGTCCCGGCGCTGGCCGTGAGGGCCGTAGGTGGCTTCGCTGCCGAGCAGTTCGATGTCGACTTCGCTGTAGGGCGGCCAGCCACGTTGGCTGAACATCTCCGAGGTCTTGTCGATGATCGCCTGGCTGACGCGTCGTGCCTTGTCCACCGCATCGATGCCAGCGATCAGGCAACTGGCGGTGCAACGAAAACCGTCCGGCCAAGTGGCGCTGACCTTGTATTTGTCGCTGGGGCGCAAGCCTTTGGCGCCGTGTACATGCACGCTGTTTTTGCCCTGTTGCTGCAGTTTGACCTGAGTGAAATCGCAGACCACGTCCGGCAACAAATACGCTTGCGGATCACCGATTTCATAAAGCATCTGTTCGCCGACGGTCAGCGGCGTCACCAGGCCGCCGGAGCCTTCGGGTTTGCTGACGATGAACTGGCCGTCGGCACTGACTTCAACGATGGGAAAACCGATGTGTTCGTAATCCGGCACGTCGCGCCAGTCGGTGAAATTGCCGCCGGTGCACTGCGCGCCGCATTCGATGATGTGCCCGGCCAGCGCGGCCTGGGCGAGTTTGTCGTAGTCGTGCCACGCCCAGCCGAACTCATGCACCAGCGCCGCACTGACCACCGCGCTGTCGACCACCCGCCCGGTGATGACGATGTCGGCACCCAGGCGCAACGCCTCGACGATGCCCGGCGCGCCCAGGTAGGCGTTGGTCGACACGCACATTGGCGGCAGCGGCGTGCCATTGAACATCTCGTGGATGCCCTGAGAGGCGAGTTGCTGGAATTGCGGTTGCAGGTCATCGCCCAGCAGCACGGCGATTTTCAGCGCGACACCGGCCTTGTCGCAGGCCGCTTGCAGGGCGGCGGCACAGGCCTGTGGATTGACCCCGCCGGCGTTGCTGATGACGCGGATGTTGTGTTCGGCCAGTTGCGGCAGCAGCGGAGCGAGCACTTCGATGAAGTCCCCGGCGAATCCGGCCTGCGGGTCTTTCAGGCGGGCACCGGCCATGATCGACATGGTGATTTCGGCGAGGTAATCGAACACCAGATAATCCAGGCGTCCGCCAGCCACTAGCTGGGCGGCGGCGGTGCTGGTGTCTCCCCAGAATGCGCTGGCGCATCCGATGCGAACGGTGGTTGGCATTGTGATCTCCGACTCAGGAACCTGCGACAGAAGTGTCTGGAGGCTACCAAGCAAGCGCTTGGTTTGTAAACAGCTGAAATATCTTCTGCCCAAGCGCTTGCTTGGTCGCGGCCCGCGGCTTAAATTGCGCGCAACCCTGCATGTTCAGGGGGCAACAGACTGATCGACTGTAGGAGAGAACGGGTGGACGAGCAAAAAGCCCTGAGGGTCATGCGCGAACTGGTCGACCAAGGCCAACTGACCGATCCTGACAGCGCTCGCGGCAAACTGCTGCAAGTGGCCGCTCACCTGTTCCGCAACAAGGGCTATGAACGCACCACCGTGCGCGATCTGGCCGGGGCGGTGGGGATTCAGTCCGGGAGCATTTTTCATCACTTCAAAAGCAAGGATGAAATTCTCCGTGCGGTGATGGAAGAGACCATTCGTTACAACACTGCGTTGATGCGCGCCGCGCTGGCCGATGCGAGCAGTGTGCGCGAGCGGGTGCTGGCGCTGATCCGCTGCGAGCTGCAGTCGATCATGGGCGGCAGCGGCGAAGCGATGGCGGTGCTGGTCTACGAATGGCGCTCCTTGTCCGAAGAAGGTCAGGCCAAAGTGCTGGCGCTGCGCGATGTCTACGAAGACATCTGGCTGCAGGTACTGGGCGAAGCCAAGGAGGCGGGGTTCATCCGGGGCGATGTATTTGTAACCCGACGTTTTCTCACGGGTGCGCTGTCCTGGACCACCACCTGGTTCCGTGCCGGTGGCAGTCTGAGCCTCGATCAGCTGGCTGATGAAGCGCTGATTCTGGTGCTCGAAGAGCGCTGACCCACTTTCTAACCGGCCGGGAAACTGGCTAACTGGGCGAAACCGCCTAGCTTGAATGCATTGATCGGTATTTTTTCGGGGAGTGGGGTGTTTTGAAGTCTTCGCCAATTCGGACGACCGCGGGGCTTTTGCTCGTAGCGCTGGCGGTATTTTGGGTGTTGCCCGCACAGGCAGCGCAACTGGTTCGGGTGGGTGCGGCGCATTTTCCGCCTTACACCATACGTCCGGAAAGTGGTGCCGACACCGGCCTGCTGCCGCAATTGGTCGAAGCGCTCAATGCATTGCAGACCGACTATCAGTTTGTCCTTGTGCCAACCTCGATTCCCCGGCGCTTCGGTGATTTCAAGCAGGGCCGGATCGACATGGCGATCTTCGAGAATCCCGACTGGGGCTGGAAGGAGATTGCGCACACCGACGTCGACATGGGGCTGGAAGATGCCGAGATTTTCGTCGCGCAGCGTGAAAACGGTCGCCAGCAGAACTATTTCGCCGACCTCAAGGGCAAACGCCTGGCGCTGTACAGCGGTTATCACTACGAATTCGCCAACTTCAATGCCGACCCCAAATACCTCGCCGATACCTTCAACGCCACGCTGACCTATTCCCATGACAGCAACCTGCTGATGGTTCTGCGCGGCCGTGCCGATATCGCTCTGGTCACGCGCTCGTACCTGTTCGATTACCTGCTGCGCAACGAGAAAGTGCGCGACGAATTGCTGGTATCGCAGCGCATCGACCAGATCTACCACCATTACGCCATTCTGCGCCCGACCGCGCCGATCACCGGTGAGGCATTCGGCAAGTTGCTGCAGGGTTTGCGCGACAATGGGCAGATGCTGAAGATCTTCGATCCGTACAAGATTGCCGTGGTGCCGGTGCCGCATCACTGAGCGATTCTCACCCGGGCGGGTAAATTTCCGCTCTCGGCTCACGTCCCATCGTTGAACTGTCGACGATTATCGTGAGCCCGACCCATGTCCAATCTGAATGACCTGACTGCCCTGGCCCTGCCTTCGGGCAGCCAGCTGATAGCCGATGCAACTGAAAGCCGTCTGAGCCTGAGCCTGGACGGACAACCGCTGATTCGCCTGCGTCTGGATCGTGAAGGCAACGGCCCGATCCAGCTCGATGAGCGTTTCGCCCTGCCGCCAGGCCTGGCGCTGTGGGCGGCCTGTTATTGGTTGTTTGCCCGTGAGCCGGTACGCCAGCAATTGATCTGGCAACTGGATCAGCCCCCCACTGAAGCCTTGCTCAGCGGTCTGCTGGTCAGCACCGAGGTCGCCGGCGAGTATCGCTGCGAACGTACGCTGTTCTGGCAACTGCCGCAGCCATGGCTCGGTACATCCCTGAGCGGCAGCTACCCGCAACAGATGGTGATCAGCAATGGCAAACGCCACCCGCTGCGCCCGGTGAAACCGCGCGGTGAGGTCTATCGACGTTTCGATGCGCGTCTTGGCGCGTGGATTTCCCTGCGTACAGTTGAAATCGAGCAGGACCTGGCGCGTTTCAATCGCTGGCAGAACAATCCGCGTGTCGCCAGTTTCTGGCAGGAAGAGGGCACTCTCGAGCAGCATCGCGAATACCTGAGCAAGCTTAATGCTGATCCGCACACCCTGACCCTGATCGGCTGTTTCGACGATCAGCCGTTTGCCTACTTCGAAGCCTACTGGGCCAAGGAAGACCGTATCGCGCCGTTCTACGACGCCGACAATTACGACCGTGGCATTCACATGCTGGTGGGGGAGGAGGATCACCGTGGTCCGCACAAGGTGGCGAGCTGGCTGTCAGCGCTGGTGCACTACCTGTTTCTGGATGATCCGCGCACGCAGCGGGTGGTCGCTGAACCGCGTGCCGACAACGCGAAGATGATCGGCCACATGCACAACCAGTGCTTTCACTGCGAGAAAGAATTCGACTTCCCGCACAAGCGCGCGGCGTTGATGATTCTGGGGCGTGAGCGGTTTTTTGATCGGTGCAAGTTGGCGTAAAAGCAAAAGATCGCAGCCTTCGGCAGCTCCTACAGAAGCAAATATTTCATGTAGGAGTTGCCGAAGGCTGCGATCTTTTTTTGCGATGAACCGGGCTTAACGACGACCCATCGATGCCGCATCCCCACGGCTGCCCGACACCTTGCGGCAGTGCACCAGCGCATCGCGAATCATGAAGTTGACCAGGGTCGGCGAGACGCCCAGCTCCTTGGCGATGTCTTTCTGCGGCACGCCATGCAGGCGGTACATCTCGAAGGCGTAGCGGGTACGGCTCGGCAGTTCGGTCAGCGCGTCGGCGATGTGTTCCAGCGTCGAGAAGTTGATGTGCGAGGTTTCCGGCGAAGCGCCCTGAATGACCACGTTCAACCCTTCCTCCTCGGGGCCCGAGTATTTCTGTTCCAGCGCCTGTTTGCGGTAGTGATCGATGGCGAGGTTGCGCACGATCTGGAACAGGTAACTCAATTGCGCCTTGATCGACGAGGTGATCGGTGGGGCCGACTGCAACCGGAAGAACGCATCCTGCACCACGTCTTCGGCGCGCGAACGGCAGCCGGTAATGCGCGCGGCAATCTTCACCAGAATCAGTCGATTGTCGACGAAGGCCTGAAGTAGCGGTGAATCGCACCTGCTTGTGGATACTTGTTCCGTCATGGAAATCACCTTGCTGCCAATAGGTTAGTGGGACGCCTGGGGGAGGGGTCGTCCTACACATCGAGCGACAAATTATGTTGAATGATAATGATTGTCAATTGAGAAAGAGAAGTAATGCTCCGTAAAGGTGCGAAGCGAGAACTGCGACACACCGCCACACGCCTGCCCCCGTTGGCGATCCAGCCTGCCGACTAATTATTTCCAGACGTCATCCGTTCTCATTGGTGAATGGTTCCGGGTACACAGCCCCGGCCAGACAGCATTCCGAAGCCTCGCGCGGTCGGCACAGACCGCGCCCTGCATGCCCCCTGATGGGCGTGACGCAGCAAACCGATTCCATTAGCAAGCCGAATTCAGGCAGGAAACCTCATGACCGACGCGTTCGAACTCCCCAGCACCCTGGTCCAAGCCCTCCAGCGCCGCGCGGCCCTGACCCCGGATCAACTGGCCTTGCGTTTTCTCGCCGAAAACCCAGAGCAGGCTGTGGTACTGAGCTATCGCGAACTCGATCAGCGCGCCCGCAGCATCGCGGCCGCATTGCAGGCTGAAGCCGAATTCGGCGATCGTGCGGTGTTGCTGTTCCCCAGCGGCCCGGATTACGTCGCGGCGTTCTTCGGTTGTCTGTACGCCGGGGTGATCGCGGTGCCGGCCTATCCGCCGGAGTCCACCCGTCGTCATCATCAGGAACGCCTGCTGTCGATCATTGCCGACGCCGAACCGCGTCTGCTGTTGACCAGCGCCGACCAGCGCGATGCCTTGCAGCAAATCGAGGGGGCGCCGCCGTTGCTGTGCGTCGATACGCTCGACAGCGCACTGGCCGAGAACTGGGTTGAGCCGAACCTGCCGCCAGAGCACATCGCCTTCCTGCAATACACCTCCGGTTCCACGGCGCTGCCCAAAGGCGTGCAGGTCAGCCACGGCAATCTGGTGGCCAACGAGTTGTTGATTCGCCACGGCTTCGGCATCGATGTGAATCCTGACGACGTGATCGTCAGTTGGCTGCCGCTGTACCACGACATGGGCCTGATCGGTGGTCTGTTGCAACCGATCTTCAGCGGCGTGCCGTGCATCCTGATGTCGCCGGCGTACTTCCTCGGTCGCCCGTTGCGCTGGCTCGAAGCGATCAGCCAATACGGCGGCACCATCAGCGGCGGCCCGGATTTCGCCTACCGTCTGTGCAGCGAACGCGTTAGCGATTCGGCGCTGGAGCGTCTCGACCTGAGCCGCTGGCGTGTGGCCTATTCCGGCTCGGAACCGATCCGTCTCGACACCCTTGAGCGCTTCGCCGAAAAATTTACCGCGTGCGGCTTCAGTGAAGACAGCTTCATGGCGTCCTATGGTCTGGCCGAAGCGACGCTGTTCGTTGCCGGCACACCGCGTGGCACCGGCATTCCAGCGCTGCGCGTGGACGATCAGGCGCTGGCGCAAAACCGCGCCGAGCCGGGCGACGGCAGCCCGATCATGAGTTGCGGCATCAGCCAGCCGGAGCACGCGGTACTGATCGCCGATCCGGTCACGCTCAAAGAGCTGGCTGACAACCTCGTCGGCGAAGTCTGGGCCGCCGGGCCGAGCATCGCCCACGGCTACTGGCGCAATCCTGAAGCCAGCGCCAGGACCTTCGTCCAACACGCCGGCCAGACCTGGCTGCGCACGGGCGATCTGGGGTTCATCCGCGACGGCGAACTGTTCATCACCGGGCGCTTGAAAGACATGCTCATCGTGCGCGGCCACAACCTGTATCCGCAGGACATCGAGCAAACCGTCGAGCGCGAAGTGGAAGTGGTGCGCAAGGGCCGGGTCGCGGCATTCGCGGTCTCTCAGGACGGCGAAGAAGGCATTGGCATTGCGGCGGAAATCAGCCGCAGCGTACAGAAAATCCTACCGCCCGAAGCGCTGATCAAAGCCATTCGCCAGGCGGTGGCCGAGGCGTATCAAGAGGCGCCGAGCGTGGTGGTGCTGCTCAATCCGGGGGCCTTGCCGAAGACCTCCAGCGGCAAGCTGCAACGTTCCGCCTGCCGCAATCGTCTGGCCGATGGCAGCCTCGACAGCTACGCGGTGTTCCCGTCCGCCAGCGCAGCCACTGAAAACACGGGCGCCTCGGCGTCTGAACTGGAAGCGCTGATCGGCACGATCTGGGCCGAGCAACTCAACGTCAAGCACGTCAACGCTGACGACCACTTCTTCCTGCTCGGCGGCAACTCGATTGCCGCCACGCAAGTGATTGCCCGGGTGCGTGAAGCGCTGGCACTGGAGCTGAACCTGCGTCTGTTGTTCGAGGCTCCGACCCTGGCTGCGTTCGCCGCTGCCGTTGCGCAACAGCAGCAGGACGGTGGTAGCGCCCAAGGCGAAATCAGCGTGTTGTCGCGCACCGAAGCGCTGCCGCAATCGCTGGCGCAAAACCGTCTGTGGATCACCTGGCAACTCGACCCGCAAAGCAGCGCCTACAACATTCCCGGCGCCCTGCGTCTGCGTGGCGAGCTGGACGAAGATGCGCTGCGCGCCAGCTTCCAGCAACTGATCGAGCGCCACGAATCGCTGCGTACGCGCTTCTTCGAACGCGACGGCGTGGCGCTGCAACACGTCGATACGGCGACTGAATTCAATCTGCAACTGATCGACATCAGCGACCTGCCAGCGTACGAGCGTGAAACCCGCGCGCAACAGATCCGCGAAGACCAAGCGCGCAGCCAGTTCGATCTGCAGAACGGCCCGCTGCTGTGGGTGACGCTGGTGCGTCTCGACGACGAAGATCACCAGTTGCTGGTAACGCTGCACCACATCATCGCCGACGGCTGGTCGCTGAACGTACTGATCGACGAGTTCTCGCGCCTGTACGCCGCTGCATCCCAGGGCCAGCGCGCCGACCTTGCGTCGCTGCCGACCCAATACGCCGACTACGGCAGCTGGCAACGCCAATGGCTGGCGCAAGGCGAGGGCGAGCGGCAACTGGCGTACTGGAAAGCGCAGTTGGGCGACGAACATCCGGTGCTGGAACTGGCCACCGACCACCCGCGCTCGACCAGACAAGTGCACAGCGCCGCCCGCCACAGCGTGCGCCTCGGTGTCAGCCTCAGCGATGCGATCAAGCAGACCGCCCAGGCTCATCAATCGACGCCGTTCATGTTGTTACTCTCGGCCTTCCAGAGCCTGCTGCATCGCTACAGCGGTCAGCGCGACATTCGCATCGGCGTGCCCAATGCCAACCGTCCGCGCCTGGAAACCCAGGGTCTGATCGGCTTCTTCATCAACACCCAGGTGCTGCGTGCCGAGGTCGATTCGCGGCTGTCGTTTGTCGAGCTGCTGGCGCAGACCCGCGAGGCCACGCTCGGCGCTCAAGCCCATCAGGATCTGCCTTTCGAACAACTGCTCGAAGCCTTCCCGCAGGCCCGCGAGCAGGGGCTGTTCCAGGTCATGTTCAACCACCAGCAACGCGACTTGAGTGCGCTCAAGCGCCTGCCCGGGTTGCTCGCCGAAGAACTGCCGTGGCACAGCCGCGAGGCCAAGTTCGACCTGCAACTGCACAGCGAAGAAGATCGCAATGGGCGCCTGACCCTGTCCTTCGACTACGCCGATGAATTGTTCGAAGCGGCAACTATCGAGCGACTGGCCGAACACTTCAGCAACCTGCTGCGCGCCGTCTGCGAACAACCGCAACAGGCGATCGGCGACCTGCCATTGCTGACCCCGTGCGAGCACGAGCAGCACCAGGCATGGAGCGTCGCGCCGTGCACGCCAGTGCAGCAATGGCTGCCGGAACTGCTCAACGAACAGGCGCGCCAGACTCCTGAACGCACCGCGCTGGTGTGGGACGGCGGCAGCCTCGACTTCGCCGAACTGCACGCCCAGGCCAACCGCCTCGCGCACTACCTGCGCGACAAGGGCGTCGGCCCGGATGTGTGTGTGGCGATCGCTGCCGAGCGTTCGCCGCAACTGCTGATCGGCCTGCTGGCGATCATCAAGGCCGGCGGTGCCTATGTGCCGCTGGACCCGGATTATCCGGCCGACCGTCTGGCCTATATGCTCAGCGACAGCGGTGTCGAACTGCTGCTGACCCAGACCGCATTGCTTGATCGACTGCCGGCCAGCGACGGCGTCAGTGTGATTGCCATGGGCGCGCTGCACCTGGAGAACTGGCCGAGCCAGGCGCCCGGCCTGCACCTGCATGGCGACAACCTCGCCTACGTTATTTACACCTCGGGTTCCACCGGCCAGCCGAAAGGCGTCGGCAACACCCATGCGGCGCTGGCCGAACGGCTGCAGTGGATGCAGAACACCTACGGCCTCGATGAAACCGACGTGCTGATGCAAAAGGCGCCGATCAGTTTCGACGTGTCGGTGTGGGAATGCTTCTGGCCGTTGATCACGGGTGCACGCCTGCTGATTGCCGCGCCGGGCGAGCACCGCGATCCGCATCGCATCGCCCAGTTGGTGCAGGCATACGGGGTGACCACGCTGCATTTTGTGCCACCGCTGCTTTCGCTGTTTATCGACGAACCGCTGAGCGCCGAATGCACCAGCCTGCGTCGGCTGTTCTCCGGTGGCGAAGCGCTGCCGGCGGAGCTGCGCAACCGCGTGCTGGCGCAACTGCCGGCGGTGCAGCTGCACAACCGTTATGGCCCGACCGAAACCGCGATCAACGTCACCCACTGGCACTGCACCAGCGCCGACGGCGAACGTTCGCCGATTGGCCGGCCGCTGGGCAACGTGATCTGCCGCGTCCTCGACGCCGATCTCAATCCCGTGCCGGCCGGTGTGCCGGGTGAATTGTGCATCAGCGGCCTCGGCCTCGCTCGCGGCTACCTTGGCCGTCCGGCGTTGACCGCCGAGCGTTTCGTGGTCGATCCACTGGGCGAGCAGGGCGCACGGTTGTACCGCACCGGTGACCGCGCGCGTTGGACCTCGGACGGCGTGATCGAATACCTCGGGCGTCTGGATCAGCAGGTCAAGCTGCGTGGCTTTCGCGTTGAACCGGAAGAAATCGAAGCGCGTCTGCTGGCCCAGGAAAGCGTCACCCAAGCCGTGGTGCTGGTGCGTGAAACCGCGGCCGGTGCGCAGTTGATCGGTTACTTCACCGCGTTGGATGCCAGCGAAGATCAGGACGCGCAAATCGCCCGACTGAAAATCGCACTGGCCGCCGCGCTGCCGGAATACATGGTCCCGGCGCAATTGATGCGTCTGGAACAAATGCCCCTGAGCCCGAGCGGCAAACTTGATCGCCGTGCGTTGCCTGAACCACAGTGGCAAGTACGCAAACACGTCGAGCCGGTCACCGAACTGGAACAACAGATCGCCGCGATCTGGTGTGAAGTGCTGGGCCTGGCGCAGGTCGGTCTGCGCGACGATTTCTTCGCCCTCGGCGGGCACTCGCTGCTGGCCACGCAAATCATCTCGCGCAGCCGTCAGGCCTGCGACGTCGAGCTGCCGCTGCGCGCCTTGTTCGAACACAGCGAACTGGGTGATTTCGCCGAGCAGATCCGGCTGATCCAGGCCAGCGGCAAGACCAACCAGCAGCCGCCGATTGCAAAAGTCGACCGCAGCCAACCCGTGCCGCTGTCCTATTCGCAGCAACGCATGTGGTTCCTCTGGCAGATGGAACCGGACAGCCCGGCGTACAACGTCGGCGGCATGGCGCGCCTGCGTGGCGTGTTGCATGTCGAGCGTTTCGAGGCGGCCTTGCAGGCGCTGATCCTGCGCCACGAAACCCTGCGCACCACCTTCCCGAGCATCGACGGCGTGGCCCGGCAGCAGGTGCATGCCGAGACGGGGGTGCGCATGGACTGGAAGGATTTCTCGACATTCGCTGCGGATATACGCGAGCAAAAGGTTCAGCAACTGGCCGACGCCGAAGCGCACCTGCCGTTCGATCTGGAAACCGGGCCGTTGCTGCGCGCCTGTCTGGTGAAGACTGCCGAGGACGAACATTACTTTGTCCTGACCCTGCACCACATCGTCACCGAAGGCTGGGCGATGGACATCTTCGCTCGCGAACTCAGCGCGCTGTACGAAGCGTTCGTCGATGACCGCGACTCACCGCTGGAGCCGCTGCCGGTGCAGTACCTCGACTACAGCGTCTGGCAGCGCAACTGGCTGGAATCCGGTGAACGTCAGCGCCAACTCGACTACTGGACCGCGCAACTCGGTCGCGAACATCCGTTGCTGGAACTGCCCGGTGACCGGCCGCGTCCGCCGGTGCAAAGCCACCAGGGCGAACTGTTTCGTTTCGATCTCAGTGATGACCTCGCTGCCCGCGTCCGTGCGTTCAACGCGCAAAACGGTCTGACCCTGTTCATGACCATGACGGCCGCACTCGCCACCTTGCTCTACCGCTACAGCGGCCAGACCGACCTGCGCATCGGCGCACCGGTGGCCAACCGTATCCGTCCGGAAAGCGAAGGGCTGATCGGCGCCTTCCTCAACACCCAGGTGCTGCGTTGCCAGCTCGACGGTCAGATGTCGGTCGGTGAGTTGTTCGAGCAGGTGCGCCACACCGTGATCGAAGGCCAGTCGCACCAGGACCTGCCGTTCGATCATCTGGTCGAAGCCCTGCAGCCACCGCGCAGTGCCGCTTACAACCCGCTGTTCCAGGTGATGTGCAACGTGCAGCGCTGGGAGTTCCAGCAGAGCCGCACCCTCGCCGGCATGACCGTCGAGTACTTGGCCAACGATGCGCGGGCGACCAAGTTCGACCTCAATCTGGAAGTCACCGACCTCGACCATCGCCTCGGCTGCTGCCTGACGTACAGCACCGACCTGTTCGACGAGCCGACCATCGCGCGCATGGCCCAGCATTGGCGCAACCTGCTGGAAGCGTTGATCGCCGATCCGCAGCAGCGTCTGAGCCAACTGCCGCTGCTCGCTGCGCCGGAGCAACAGCAACTGCTCGACAGCCTTGGTGTCGAGCCGGGCGAGCATCGTCTCGACCAGTGCATCCATCACTTGTTCGCCGAGCAGGCGCTGGTCCGCAAAGATGCACCGGCCCTGACGTTCGCCGGGCAGACCCTGAGCTACGCCGAACTCGACACCCGCGCCAATCGCCTGGCCTGGGCTCTGCGCGAGCGTGGCGTCGGCCCGCAAGTGCGGGTCGGTCTGGCGCTGGAGCGCTCGCTGGAAATGGTCATCGGCCTGCTGGCGATTCTCAAGGCCGGCGGCGCCTATGTGCCGCTGGACCCGGAATACCCGCTCGACCGTTTGCACTACATGATCGAAGACAGCCGCATCGGCCTGCTGCTCAGCGATCGGTCGATGTTCAAGGCCCTTGGCGATCTGCCGCCGAGCGTAGCGCGCTGGTGCCTGGAAGAAGACAGCGCGGCGCTGGTCGATTACCCGGCCAGCGAGTTGCCGTTCATCAGCCTGCCGCAGCATCAGGCTTACCTGATTTACACCTCGGGCTCCACCGGTAAGCCGAAAGGCGTGGTGGTGTCCCACGGTGAAATCGCCATGCATTGCCAGGCGGTGATCGCGCGGTTCGGCATGCGAGCCGACGACTGCGAACTGCACTTCTATTCGATCAACTTCGACGCCGCCACCGAGCGGCTGCTGGTGCCGCTGCTCAGTGGCGCGCAGGTGGTGCTGCGTGCGCAAGGGCAGTGGGACGCGGAAGAAATCTGCGGTTTGATCCGCACCCACCGGATCAACGTGCTCGGTTTCACCCCGAGCTACGGCAGCCAGTTGGCGCAGTTCCTCGCCACGCAAAACGAGATGCTGCCGGTGCGGATGATCATCACCGGCGGCGAAGCGCTGACCGGCGAACACCTGCAGCGGATTCGCGCCGCGTTCCAGCCGAGCCTGTTTTTCAACGCCTACGGCCCGACCGAAACCGTGGTCATGCCACTCGCCAGTCTGGCCCCGCAAGTGCTGGAAGAGGGCGTCGGCAGCGTGCCGATCGGCAGTGTGATCGGTGATCGCGTGGCCTACATTCTCGACGCCGATCTGGCGCTGGTGCCACAAGGTGCGACCGGGGAATTGTTCGTCGGCGGCGCGGGTCTGGCGCAGGGATACCACGACCGTCCGGGCATCAGCGCCGAGCGTTTTGTGGCTGACCCGTTTGCCGCCGATGGCGCACGCATGTACCGCACCGGCGACCTGGTGCGCCAGCGTGCCGATGGTTTGGTGGAATACCTTGGGCGGATCGACCATCAGGTGAAGATTCGCGGTTTCCGTATCGAGTTGGGCGAGATCGAAAGCCGTCTGCTCGATCACGCTTCGATTCGTGAAGCGGTGGTGCTGGCGCTGGATGCGCCGAGCGGCAAGCAACTGGTTGGCTATCTGGTCACTGAAGTCGCCGAGCAAAGCGAAGCCAAACAGGCTGAACTGCGCGAAGCGCTGAAGTCGCACCTCAAGGCACAACTGCCGGACTACATGGTGCCGACGCACCTGATCCTGCTGGCGAGCATGCCGCTGACCGCCAACGGCAAACTCGACCGCCGCGCCTTGCCGGCGCCGGACCCTGAGCTCAATCGTCAGGACTACGTCGCCCCGAGCAATGAGCTGGAGCAGACCCTGGCGCAGATCTGGTGCGAAGTGCTCAACGTCAAGCAGGTCGGCCTCAATGACAACTTCTTCGAGCTCGGTGGCGACTCGATTCTGTCGATTCAGGTGGTCAGCCGGGCGCGGCAGCAGGGCATCCATTTCAGCCCGCGGGACCTGTTCCAGCATCAGACCGTGCAGACCCTCGCCGGGGTCGCCAGCCGCAGCGAGCAAGTGACTGCCGAACAAGGTCTGCTCAGCGGTGAGTCGGCGCTTACGCCGATCCAGCACTGGTTCTTCCACACTGAAATCCCGGAGCGTCAGCACTGGAACCAGGCCCTGCTGCTGGAGCCGAGCGTGGCGCTGGAACCCCATCGTCTGGAGCAGGCGCTGCTGGCGGTGATCGAGCAGCACGACGCACTGCGTTTGCGCTTCATGCAGATCAATGATCAGTGGCAGGCAACGCATCAACCGGTGTTCGATGCCGAGGTACTGTGGCAAGTACGGGTGGCGGCGATGGACAAGTGCCAAGCGCTGTTCGCCGATGCCCAGCGCAGCCTCGATCTGCAAAACGGCCCGCTGTTGCGCGCGTTGCTGGTGGATGGGCCGCAAGGGCAGCAACGGCTGTTCATCGCGATCCATCACTTGGTGGTCGATGGTGTGTCGTGGCGCGTGCTGCTCGACGATCTGCAAACCGTGTATCGCCAACTCGACGCCGAACAGGCGGTGAAGCTACCGGCGAAAACCAGTGCCTTCAAGGACTGGGCAGCACGCTTGCAGGCCTACGCCGGCAGCGAGTCCCTACGTGAAGAACTGAACTGGTGGCAGACGCAACTGGCCGGGCCGAACGCCGAGTTGCCGTGCGAAAACCCGCAAGGCGGACGGCAGAACCGGCACGCGCAAACCGTCAGCGTGCGCCTTGATGCCGAGCGCACTCAACAACTGTTGCAACAGGCACCGCGCGCCTATCGCACGCAGGTCAACGACCTGTTGCTGACCGCACTGGCCCGCGTCTTGTGCCGCTGGAGCGGGCAGCCGTCGGCGCTGATTCAACTGGAAGGCCACGGCCGCGAAACCCTGTTCGACGAGATCGACCTGACCCGCACCGTCGGCTGGTTCACCAGCGCTTATCCGTTACGCCTGACCCCGCACAACATCGAAGAGGCGGCCGGGCAGGGCGCTTCGATCAAGGCGATCAAGGAGCAACTGCGCGGCGTGCCGCACAAAGGTCTGGGCTATGGCGTGCTGCGTTATCTGGCCGACGACCTCAGCCAGCGCAGCATGGCGGCGTTGCCGGATGCACCGGTGACCTTCAACTACCTCGGCCAGTTCGACCAGAGTTTCGGCAGCGATGCGCTGTTCCGTCCGCTGGACGAAGCGGTCGGTGCTGCCCACGATCCGCACGCACCGCTGCCCAACGAGTTGAGCATCGACAGTCAGGTGTATGGCGGTGAACTGCTGTTGCGCTGGACCTTCAGCGCCGAGCGTTATGACGCGCAAACCATCAATGATCTGGCCGACGCCTACCTCGGCGAACTGCAAAGCCTGATCGCCCATTGCCTGCAAGACACAGCCGGCGGCCTGACGCCGTCGGACTTCCCGCTGGCGAAACTGACCCAGGCGCAACTCGACGCGTTGCCGGTGCCGGCGGCGCACATCGAAGACGTCTATCCGCTGACGCCGATGCAGGAAGGCATGTTGCTGCACACCTTGCTCGAACCGGGCACTGGCCTGTACTACATGCAGGATCGCTACCGCATCAACAGCGAACTCGACCCCGAGCGTTTTGCCCAGGCCTGGCAAGCGGTGATCGCCCGTCATGAAGCGTTGCGCGCATCGTTCTGCTGGAACGTCGGCGAAGACATGCTGCAAGTGATCCACACCCCGGGGCGCACGCCGATCGAGTACCTGGACTGGAGCGCCGTTGCCGAAACCGAGCAAGAACCGAAGCTGCAAGCGCTGCTCAAAAGCGAGCGTGAGGCCGGCTTCGATCTGCTCAATCGGGCACCGTTCCACCTGCGTCTGATCAAGGTCGGCGCGGCGCGCTACTGGTTCATGATGAGCAACCATCACATCCTCATTGATGCCTGGTGCCGCTCGTTGCTGATGAACGATTTCTTCGAGATCTACACCGCCCTTGGTGAAGGCCGCGAAGCGCAGTTGAGCGTGCCGCCGCGTTACCGCGATTACATCGGCTGGCTGCAACGCCAGAGTCTGGCTGAGGCGCGTCAGTGGTGGCAGCAGAACCTGCGCGGGTTCGAACGCACCACGCCGATCCCGAGCGACCGGCCGTTCCTGCGTGAACATGCCGGCGAAAGCGGCGGCATGATCGTTGGCGACCGCTACACCCGCCTCAATGTCGAGGAGGGTGCGCGTCTGCGTGAACTGGCCCAGGCCCATCAATTGACGGTGAACACCTTCGCTCAAGCGGCGTGGGCGCTGGTGCTGCGACGCTTGAGCGGTGATCGTGACGTGCTGTTCGGCGTCACCGTGGCCGGGCGTCCGGTGGAGATGCCGGAGATGCAGCGCACGGTCGGCCTGTTCATCAACAGCATTGCGCTGCGGGTGCAGATCCCGGCGGACGATCAGCGCGCCAGTGTGCGCCAGTGGCTGAGCGCTCTGCTCGACAGCAACATGCAACTGCGCGAGTACGAATACCTGCCACTGGTGAACATCCAGGAACAGAGCGAACTGCCGAAAGGCCAGCCGCTGTTCGACAGCCTGTTCGTGTTTGAAAATGCGCCGGTGGAAGTCTCGGTGCTGGACCGTGCGCAGAGCCTTAACGCGACTTCGGACTCCGGCCGTACCCACACCAACTTCCCACTGACGGCGGTGTGCTACCCGGGCGATGACCTTGGCCTGCATCTGTCGTATGACCAGCGCTACTTCGACGAATCGACCATCGAACGCATGCTCGGCGAGTTCAAACGGCTGTTGCTGGCGCTGGTCGATGGCTTCCATGGCGACATGGCCGAGCTGCCGCTGCTGGGCGCCGAGGAGCAGGACTTCCTGCTGCACGGTTGCAACCAGAGTGCGCACGATTATCCACTGGAGCAGAGCTACGTGGCGCTGTTCGAAGCGCAGGTTGCAGCGCATCCGCAACGCATCGCGGCCACTTGCCTCGATCAGCAACTGAGCTATGCCGAGCTGAACCACAACGCCAACCGCCTCGCTCATGCGCTGGTTGCAGCCGGGGTGCGGATGGATCAACCGGTGGCGTTGCTGGCGGAACGTAATCTCGATCTGCTGGGCATGATCATCGGCAGTTTCAAGGCCGGTGCCGGTTACCTGCCGCTGGATCCGGGCCTGCCGAGCCAGCGTCTGCAACGCATCATCGAACTGAGCCGCACGCCGCTGCTGGTGTGCACTCAAGCCTGTCGCGAACAGGCGCAGACCTTGCTCGATGAATTCAGCTGCGCCAACCGCCCACGGCTGTTGGTCTGGGAAGAGGTGCAGGCGCTGGCGAGGTCGTTGCAAAACCCGGGCATTTACAGTGGCCCGGACAACCTGGCGTATGTGATCTACACCTCGGGCTCCACCGGCCTGCCGAAAGGCGTGATGGTCGAGCAGCGCGGCATGCTCAACAACCAGTTGAGCAAGCGTCCGTACCTCGATCTGAGCGACGCCGATGTGATCGCACAGACCGCTTCGCAAAGCTTCGACATTTCGGTCTGGCAGTTCCTCGCCGCGCCGTTGTTTGGCGCACGGGTGGACATTGTGCCGAACACCATCGCCCACGATCCGCAGGGTTTGCTGGTGCACGTGCAGGCCCAGGGCATTACCGTGCTGGAGAGCGTGCCGTCGCTGATTCAGGGCATGCTCGCCGCCGAGCGCCTGAGCCTCGACGGCTTGCGCTGGATGCTGCCGACCGGTGAAGCGATGCCGCCGGAACTGGCGCACCAATGGCTACAGCGTTATCCGCAGATCGGTCTGGTCAACGCCTATGGTCCGGCGGAGTGTTCCGATGACGTGGCGTTCTTCCGCGTCGATCTGGCCTCGACTCGTGGCAGCTACTTGCCGATCGGTACGCCGACCGACAACAACTTGCTCTATCTGGTGGATGGCGCGCTGGAGCTGGTGCCGTTGGGTGCGGTGGGTGAGTTGTGCGTGGCCGGCACTGGCGTCGGTCGCGGTTATGTCAGTGATCCGTTGCGCACCGCGCCGGTGTTCGTGCCGAATCCGTTCGGCGCACCGGGCGAGCGTCTGTATCGCACCGGTGACCTGGCGCGGCGTCGCAGTGATGGTGTGCTGGAATACGTCGGCCGGGTCGATCATCAAGTGAAGATTCGCGGTTACCGCATCGAACTGGGCGAAATCGAAGCGCGTCTGCACGAACAACCGGAAGTCCGCGATGCGGCGGTGGGTGTGCAGGAGGGCGTCAATGGCAAGCATCTGGTCGGGTATCTCGTAGCGGCAGATCTGGCCCTGAATCCGAACGAACGACTGGAGCGTATCAAACAACGCCTGCGCGCCGAACTGCCGGAGTACATGGTGCCGCTGCACTGGTTGTGGCTGGATCAGTTGCCGCATAACGCCAACGGCAAACTCGACCGCAACGCCCTGCCAGCGCTGGAGATCGGCCAGTTGCAGAGCCAGGATTACCTGGCCCCGCGCAACGAACTGGAACAGACCCTGGCCGATATCTGGGCCGAGGTGCTCAAGGTCGACAAGGTCGGTGTGCGCGACAACTTCTTCGAGCTGGGCGGTCACTCGCTGCTGGCCACGCAGATCGCCTCGCGGGTGCAGAAAACCCTGCAACGCGACGTGCCACTGCGGGCGATGTTCGAGTGCAGCACAGTGCAGGAACTGGCTGAGTACATTGAGGGCCTGGCGGCCAGTGACATGACCGAGGACAAGGTGGATCGATTGAATGATCTGATGGCGGAGCTGGAGGGACTTTGATTCTCTGGTGCCTGCACTGGCCCTTTCGCGAGCAAGCTCGCTCCCACACTTAGCACTGTGTAAGCAGAACCAATGTGGGAGCGAGTTTGCTCGCGATTGGGGGGCGGCATATTTTCAGACATTTCCAGGGTTGACGAGCCAGAACCGGCAGCCCAGTCTGCCGGTTCTCTTTTTCATCGCGGGAGTGGTCGATGCCTTTCTTCACGGTTGACGGACAAGCGCTGCACTACATTGATCAAGGTACCGGCCCGGCCGTGTTACTGGCCGGCAGTTATCTGTGGGACACCGCCATGTGGGCGCCGCAGATCGCTGCGCTGGCGCCGCACTATCGGGTGATTGCGCTGGACCTGTGGGGCCATGGCGAATCCGGGCGCTTGCCGCCAGGCACCACGTCGCTGGATGACATCGCGCGACAGGCCGAGGCGTTGCTCGATCATCTGGGGATCGATCAGGTCACTTTGGTCGGACTGTCGGTCGGCGGCATGTGGGGCGTGCGCCTGGCGCTGTCGGCACCGCAGCGGCTCAACGGGCTGGTGCTGATGGACACTTACGTCGGCGTGGAGCCTGAGCCGACTCGTCAGTACTACTTCTCGCTGTTCAAACAGATTGAAGAAAGCGGCGAAATTTCCGAGCAACTGCTGGACATCGTAGTACCGATTTTCTTCCGCCCGGGCATCGATCCTCAATCGGCGCTGTATCAGGACTTCCGCGCCAAACTGGCGGCGTACAGCACTGATCGCCTGCGCGACAGCATCGTGCCGATGGGGCGTATTACCTTCAGTCGTGATGATCGGTTGCCGCGTCTGGGCGAGTTGAATGCCGCGACCACGCTGGTGCTGTGCGGCGATCAGGACAAACCGCGCCCGCCGTCGGAGGCAAAGGAGATGGCGGAGTTGATCGCTTGCCCGTGGGTGCTGGTGCCGGAAGCGGGGCATATCTCCAGTCTGGAGAATCCGCAGTTTGTGAACGAGGTGTTGTTGGCCTTTTTGGCTGAGCGAAACCATTCTATCGACTGAATCACCCTTTTGCGTCCCGCGCTACTGTCAACTCTGACAGTAGCGCGCTCCTCTTGAACAGGCATCAAATGGTTTCGCCCGGTGTGGGCTGAATCGAGTGATCCTCGACGGGAGAATCGTCATGTCCAATCAAGCAGCAAACGATCCTGAACTTCCGGTTCCAGTGGTAGTAGATGCATCGTACAACTCGACATTGCCACCTTGTAAGGCTCTGGACGGTACAACCGTACGCATCGATTTCCCGGGACTGAAACCCGAACATCGTCTCCGGCTCTTCTTGGTTGGACCCGGACATACTGAGGAGTTTACCACTCAGTCAAAAAGGGCTTCAGAGCCTGCTGAAGTTTTCATTCCTGCGTGGCTCGTTGGTCTATGTGTCGGCAAAACCATACAGCTCTGGTACGAGGCAAGTTTGGGGGAGGACGTGATGTTTTCCCATAAACTTGATCTGAAGGTAGAGCACATTCCTCCCGCCGATTTGCCAGTGCCGCGTTTACCTGAAGTCGTCAAAATCGAAGGTACTGTATTCCTGGATATGCGCAGGTTCTCAGGCAACCCTCGGGTTCAGCTTGCACCCTGGAAGTTCATCGATCTGAGGCAGCGAATCTGGATCAACGTTGTCGGGCAGCGCAATTATCCCAACCATGAAACGCTTCATTTGGTCACGGCACTGGAAGTGACATCAGAGCAGGTCAGCAACGGACTGGAGTTGACTATTGATCGAAGCTGGTTAAGTAGGCTCGACCATAGATCGGCTTTGACGTTGGAGACGTTTGTCACGTTCGACAAAAGTCCGAATATCGACAGTGCGCATGAATTGCCGCGCTGGACCAATCTATTGCTGAAATCCGATACCGATTTACCGGCACCCACCGTCACGCAGACGCTGAACGGTGTGCTGGATCCAGAGCTGGTCTCGGAAAATGCGATGATCGTCATCACGTACGACGGCATGCTACCCACCGACAGGGTCAAGCCGTGGTGGCGTGGCACTCCGGGGGAGGGGTCGCCTGAGCTGGAAACGGTTAATGGTAATTCAGCAGGAAGTATTGAGGTTGCCGTTAGTGTATCTGCAGTAGCCGCCAATGAAGGTGAAACGGTCGATGTGAGCTACACGGTTGAGCGGGATGGCATCGAGCGGCCTTCACCCATCACTCGAGTAACGGTGCAGAAACGACGCTATGTTGATGTAGAAAATTTTGATGAACAGGACGTAAAGCGGGTCAACGCAGCTGATAATTACACCTTCACCTTACCCACCATGTCGATCAGGTTGCTTGAGGGAGCAGGGACGGCAGGCATCATGCGCTTCGGCTCCACCACGGTCGGATTCGTTGAAGCGCTCTCTTTTGGTATGTGTATCAACTCTGGCATGACAACTCCGCCCCAGCGCTTCCAGTTTGATTTTCGGGTGGATTACGCTCGAATTTCGTTCACGTGGGCCCACCTTCACCATAAAGGTGTCGTCACGTATTTCGATATCAATGGTGAGGTCTTGGGCACGAATGAGTATCACGGCATAAGCGAAGGAGGCCAACTCCATCAATTGATCGAGTTCGTCGCCCCTGGCCAGTCTCGAATCAAGAGTATGCGAGTTGAAGCCGAGGACTACAGCTTCCTCGACTTCTTCACAATGTGTGGTTGATCGTTCCGGCAACAATCGAAGCCCGTTCTTCAGAGCGGGCTTTTCTCTTTACTTAGGCCCGAGAATCTTAGCCAGTTTGTCCGGCGAAGGCGCCCCTTGCTGCTGTTGCAGTTCACCCTTGTCGTCCATGTAGAAGATTGCCGGTGTCGCCTGCAACTCCAGGTCTTCCATCAACTGCATGTTGGCGGCCAGTTTGGTCTGCACCGCCGCCGGAATGTCTTTCAATGGCTTGAGTGTGCTGGCCTTGCCGGCTTTCTCGTGGTCTTCCAGGGCCTTGGCCGGATCTTTCGCCGCCAGCAGCGCGGCGGATTTCGCCGGGCTGTCCTCGCGGATGATTCCGACCATGATGTGCCGCAATTGCACCTTGCCGGCCTTGACCCATGGTCGCGCCTGCTCCCAGAACATGTTGCAGTATGGGCAGTTCGGATCGCTGAACAGGTACACGGTGCGCGGTGCGTCCTTGCTGCCGTCCTGAATCCAGTTGCTGGCTTCGAACTTGCCCCAGATTTCCTTGGCCATCGGCGCGTAGACCAGTTTCTGCAGCGGTTCGCTGCTCAGGTCCTTGCCGTCGGCGTCGTACAGATTGCCCAGCAGCACGTGTTGACCATCCGGCGTCAGGTACAGGGCCATGCCGCGGTTCTGGTACTGCGCCGCATAACCGCGCAAGCCGTCCGGGGCGTCGAACTGGCCGACGATTTTCGCGCCCTTGGCTTCGATCTGTTTGATCGCGGCGGGCAATTCTTCGGCGGCCTGTACCGACGGCAGGTGCAGCAGGGCGGTGCCCAGAGTCAGCGTCAGCAGGTGGCGGAGGCGGGGCATGGCAGTTTCCTTGCAGAGGTGGCCGGTGCGGCGGTTGGGTTCGGACTGTCGAAGTTTTCCAGGGCGCGGGCCAGGCTGGCGTTCGACAGCTCGCCCAGATGGCTGCTCAGCAGACGTCCATCAGGGCTATAGAACAGCGTAGTCGGCAGCGCCATGGAACCCACGGCCTGACCGAGTCGGCCGCTGCGGTCGAACAGCACGTTGTTCAGGCTCAGGCCCTGGGTTTCGAGAAAGGTTGCAACGCTTTGCATGCTTTCGGCTTGATTGACGAACAAAAAGGTCAGGTCCGGGCGTTGTTGTTGAGCGCTCTCCAGCACCGGCATCTCGCGCCGGCAGGGTGGACACCAGGTCGCCCACAGGTTGATTACCAGCGGGCCGCCCTGATAATCGCTGAGCTCAATGGTCTCCCCGGCGGCGTTGCGCAGGGTGATCTCCGGCAGGCGCGTGCCTTGTTCGTAGATGTTCAACGACAGGGTCGCCAGCAGCCAGAACACGACACCGCTGGCCACGCCAAAACCCAGTGGCCGACGCAGGCCCGGTCGGCGCCAGCCGCGATACAACGCCGCCAGCAACAGCACGATCACCCCCGGCCAGGCGAGGAACCCGCCATCGCGCAGGTCGATGATCTGCCACGGATCGTTGCGATAGTGGCCCCAATACAGGGCGACAAACGCCACGCGTGCCGCGAGCAGACCAATCAGAAACAGGCTGAACAGCGCCGACTCGGGGTTATCGCCGCCACGTTTGGCCACCCGCCAGCCGACAAGGGTCGCCAGCGCCAGGGCACTGATCAGCAGCAGGTGGTTAAGCGCGATGGCAAAGGTGCCGAGGGTGAACGTCAGCATCAGTTGGCGTCTCGGGTGGTGGTCCAGCGTTGCAGGAATGTATCGGCATCCACCTCACCGGTGATGCGCTGGCTACGTCGTTCTTCGCCGTCGGCGCCGATCCAGACAAAACTCGGTGGCCCCGGGACTTTGTAACGGCCGAGCAGCTCGCGGCTGGCGGCATTGTCGGCGGTGACATCCAGGCGCAGCAGACGCACATCGCTGAGTGCCTGCATGACCTTGTCTTTGCCGAACACTTGTTTCTCCATGACTTTGCACGACACGCACCAGTCGGCGTAGTAATCGAGCAACACCCACTGCCCCTGAGCCTTGGCGGTATCCAGTTCACGCTGCAGCGCTGCCGGGTCCTTGATGGTGGTGAAAGCGTCATGGCCGCTCGGCGTTGCGCTGGCGACACGACCCGCGCTGTACACCTGCAGCGGCTGATACGGGTCATCACCGCCACCGGCGGCACCGATCATCAACAGGCTGCCCCACAGACCGAGCAACAGCGAGCTGGCGCCGAACATCTGGGCGACACGCCCGAAGCCTTCCGATTGCTTCCAGGCACAGAACGCAGCGATCAGCAGCAGCGCGCCGCACAGGCCCAGCCACAACGAGGAGTCCAGCACCGGGCGCAACATCAACAGCGCAGTCGCCAGGAACAGGAAACCGAAGATGCCCTTGAGCAGGTTCATCCATGCCCCGGGTTTTGGCAGGAAGCGGTTGCCGACGGTCACCAGCAGCAACAGCGGCACACCAATGCCGATGCCCAGCGCGAACAGAATCAGGCCACCGTGCAGCGCATTGCCGCTCTGGGCGATGTACAGCAAGGCGCCGGCCAGCGGCGCGGTCATGCACGGGCCGACCAGCAGACCGGACAAGGCCCCGAGCACCCCGGCACCGATCAGGCTGCCGCCGTTGCGGCTGCGCGAGGCGTGTTCGAGGCGATCACGCAAGGCCACCGGCAATTGCAATTCGAAGAAGCCGAACATCGGCAACGCCAGCACCACGAACACCGCCGCAAACGCACCGAGCAGCCAGGGATTCTGCAGCCATGCCTGCAGGTTGGCGCCGAGCAGAGAAGCGATCACGCCCATCGCGGCATACACCAGTGCCATGCAGATCACATAGCTGCTGGCCAGGGCGAAACCACGCCGTGGCGTGGCACCACTGCCGACGACCATTCCCGCCAGAATCGGCAGCATTGGCAGGGAACACGGGGTAAATGCCAGCAGCAGGCCAAGGCCGAAGAACACCAGCAGGCTCCAGCCCAGCGCTCGCTGTTGCAGGCCGCTGGCCAAGGCTTGATCCGGCGCTTGCGCGCTGGTCGTCGGCGTGGCTTTGCCACCCAGATCGATGACCCGGGTTTGCGGTGGATAACACAGGCCGGCATCGGCGCAGCCCTGATAACTGACCTTGATCTGACCGCTGGCCGAGGCCGGGACTTTTACCTCCAGCCCCTGGCGATACACCGGTTGTTCGCCGAAAAATTCGTCGCTGTGGGATTCACCCTCGGGCAGAACCGGCTGTTGTTCGGCCTTCAGACCGTCGAGTTTCAGGCGCTTCTGATACAGGTAGTAGCCGTCGCTGATCTGCCAGAACAGTTGGGTTTCCCCGGACTCCAGGCGTTCGGAGGTAAGCACGAACGCTTGGTCGACCGGCAGAAATTCCGGTTTGGTCTCGAATGGATTATTTCCCGCCTGAGCCAGGCCGGAGATCAGCAGTGCAAACAAAAGAAAAAAATGACGCATGGAGGAGCCTTGTCCCTGTGCAAGTGGAATGCACAGTGGCGGGTAGCGATTAACCGATGATTAACCGCCCCGCACGATGCCGGATGGAACCCCGACGTCGATGCACTGGTGCCTGCAAATGGCCTCAGTCCGTCAGCAGACCGGGCCAGGTTGATTCGGAGATTGTATACGGGCCGAATAGTTTTTTCGCGCCCTGTTCATATCGCAGATACTGGTTGTCATTCAGGAAGATATAAAAATATGTGTCGAAAGTCGGGTAGTCATTCAGGGCGGCAGTCATCATGCGTCCTTGATATTGTGTCAGCTCATCCCATGGAGAGTTTTTGAGGGGCAGTACTTGCAGGTTTGTCGAGTAAATCTCGTAAGTCAGATAGTTACCGTCGTTCAGTAATATCCAGTAGGTGTATCCTTTCGAGTTGTTTTCGTTGCACATTGCACCGACTATTTTATAGTAATAAGGCAGTAACTTTGCCCATTTGGATTGCGCGACGGGGGTGTTCGATACGGCCTTGTCATATCGCTGGTTGAATTCACAGACTGATGGAGTATCGCCATCGTCGTAGAACAGCCAGAGGGTGTCGATACCGCCGTCCCAGCTGGGGCTGGTAGTGGTAAAGCCAAAGCGCAAGTCTGCGGCAGTCTTGTCGAAGCCTTCCCAGTGTTCGTCAACCGATTTGGGGTAACCGGAGAGAACTTTGTTATCTCCGATGTCGAAACGGGCGTAAGTGTTCTTTTCTCGGAAAAAGAAATAAAGACGGTCAGGGCCGGTGCACCAGTCAACGGCAGCGAAGTTTTTGCTAGTGGTCATTTTTACGGTTTCTCAAGTAATTTGTGATTGGTCTTTCTGGTTGGGTGTTTAGTTGTTGTAAAGTTGCTGGGCGAGATTAGTTTTCGCTGCTTTGTTTGTATAGTTCGAGGGTGTTGTATTTTATTTCGGTTAGTTTGACTTGTATTTGCCGGATGGTATTTTGTACGTGCCCCCGATGGGGTATTACCGGTCAACGCAGGCGAGCTATGAAGCCTCTGTCTGGTCGGTTGTGGCCCGGCCATAATTGCGGCTTAATCCTGTTCTGTTCGACTTGCCTTTTTCTCAGGGAACCACCATGCACGTACTGGTTTGCGAAGACGATGAACTGATCGCCAGCGGTATCGTTGCCGGTCTCACTGCCCAGGGCTTGACGGTCGAGCACGTCAACACCGCGTCGAAGGCGCGGGCGATGCTCAAGGTTGCCGAATTCGACGTGATGGTGCTCGATCTCGGCCTGCCCGATGAAGATGGCCTCAAGTTGCTGCAACAGTTGCGGCAACAGGGCCTGGAAATTCCGGTGCTGATTCTGACCGCGCGCGATTCGGTCACCGATCGGGTCGATGGTCTACAGGCGGGGGCTGACGATTACCTGCTCAAACCGTTCGATCTGCGTGAACTGTTCGCCCGCCTGCAAACCTTGTTGCGCCGGGTCGCCGGACGCAGCGTCAACCTGATTGAACACGGCGCACTCACCTACGACCCGAGCAGCCGTGAAACCACTCTGGCCGGGCAATCGGTGGACTTGTCGCGGCGCGAGCAATCGCTGTTGCAGGCGCTGCTGCACAACCGTGGCCGGGTGCTGTCCACCGAGCAATTGAAGGACAGCGTCTACGGCTTCAATGATGAGCTGGAGAGCAACGCCCTCAACGTGCATATCCATCACCTGCGCAGCAAGCTCGGCAAGGGCATCGTCGAAACCGTGCGCGGTCTGGGCTATCGCCTCGGGCCGGCCGATGGTGGAGAGCAGCAGAAGTGATGAGTCTGCGTCTGCGCCTGAGTCTGACCCTCGGCGCCGCGTTCGCCCTGATCTGGGCCCTGGCCGCGGCCTGGATGCTCAGCGACCTGCGCAATCAGATGATGTTTTCCCTCGACCAGCGGCTGGTGGCTTCGGCGCGCATGGTCGCCGGGCTGCTGGAGCAATTGCCGGCGTTGCCGAGCAAGGGCGAGGGCACCCATTTCAGTGCTGAACAGTTGAACATTCCCGGCGGCATGGCCTGCCAGGTCAGTTCCTTGCGTGGGGAGATTCTGGCCCGCAGCCACAGCAGCCCCGAGCAAACCCTGGAAGCTGCGAAAATGGGCTTCCATGACCAGATGATCGACGGCGCGCCGTGGCGCAGTTTCACCCTCGCACGAGGTGACGTGCGGATCACCACCGCCGATCGGCAGATCGAGCGCGAAGCGCTGAACATGTCGATCCTGCTGGCGGCCTCGGTGCCGGTCGGCGTGGCATTGCTCGGTTGTCTGTGCCTGTTGTGGCTGGGCATCGGTCAGGGCCTGGCGCCGCTCAATCGCCTGCGCGAAGCCTTGATGCGGCGCAATGCCGACTCGCTGGAACCCTTGCAGCTGCAGTCGTTTCCCAGCGAACTGAAACCATTGCTCGACACCCAGAATCAGCTGTTCCAGCGCATTGGCAAGACCATCGAGCGTGAGCGGCGGCTGACCGGTGACGCCGCCCATGAACTGCGCAGCCCGCTGACGGCGATCAAGACTCACCTGCAAGTGGCGCGCATGACCGAGGGCAGTGCCCGCGATCAGTCGCTGGCGCGGGCCGAAGAAGGCGCCGACCGGATGCACCGCACGCTGGAGCAACTGTTGTTGCTGGCACGGGTCGAGGGCAGCCTGTCATTTGACGACGGTGTGCAGTGCAGCGCCGAGCAGGTGGCGAAACTGGCGATGCAGGATGCGGCTGGCGGCGAGCGCCAGCGCATCAAACTGCAATTGCCGACGTCGCTGTCCAGCGCCCCGGTGCAAATGCCGGCGGTGCTGTCGATTGCTGCACTGCGCAATCTGCTCGACAACGCCCTGCGTCATACCCCGGCGGACGCTAACGTGGAATTGAGCCTGGAAACCGTCGGTCAGCGCGCACGCTTTGTGGTGCGCGACCACGGCCCGGGAATTGCCGCAGAAGATCTGCAGCATCTGACCCAGCGCTTCTGGCGCAACGGCCAGAGCACCGGCTGCGGCCTCGGCCTGGCGATCGTGCAAGCCATCGTCCAGCGCTGTGCCTGCACCCTGCATTTCGACAGCCGCCCGGATGGCTTGCGGGTGGAACTGACGATGCCGCTGCAATCCATCTGACACCACCGCAGATCTCCCGTGGGAGCGATGTTCGGGCACATCAAATGTAACGTCTGCGCATTGGTGATTCGTCCGTCCCGGCGGTATGGTCGGGGCTGCTTTGACTCAATGGATTGAGGGACCGCAGCATGGAAGCAGCAATCTGCATCTGCCCGGCGAAACCTGCCGACGCCGGCATTATCAGCCGCATCATCGAGCGTTCGATCCGCGTCGGTTGTGCGCTCGAACACCGCAACGACCCGCAACTCGTCAGCCGCTGGATCAGCCGGCAATCCGTGGAGGTCATCACGGCGCAGCTTGTCGATCCGCATTGCTACCTGAACCTCGCCTTGTTACAGGACAAACCGGTGGGTGTCGGCATGGCCACGGCCAGCGGTGATATCGGGTTTTGTCATGTGCAGCCGGAATGGTTTCGCCGTGGCGCCGGGCGGGCGTTGGTGATGGATCTGGAAGGCTGGTTGCGAATACGTGGCGTACCTCAGGCGAGTATCGCCAGCACGCGCACCGGCGCGGCTTTTTATCGGCATTTGGGCTACTGCGAGTCGGCGCCACTCGCCTGCGATCAGGGCTTGCACGGCGTGGCGCTGCACAAGCCGTTGCCATTGCCCGACTGACAACGCGATCAAGGGTGTAAATCCTCGCCCCGCTTAAGCGTTTCCAGAACAGGAAAACCTGCATGTGCGCCTCGCGACCGGAACGCGCACCTGTGCGGTGTGCTGTTTTGGTCACTATCCATAGCGTATTGAGGGGTCGAGAGATGTCAGTCGCCACCAGCCTTATCGAAGAGTCGTCGGCCCGGATCGCCTCCGCTCCGACGGAAATCCTGTATCAGTTCCACGAATCGCCACTGCTGGCCCGCCAGAGCCAGCAGGAATCCAACGCCCGCAGTTACCCGCGCCGCATTCCGCTGGCACTCAAGCGCGCCAAGGGGCTGTATGTCGAAGATGTTGAAGGCCGTACCTTCATCGATTGCCTGGCCGGTGCCGGCACGCTGGCCTTGGGGCACAACCACCCGGTGGTGATCGAGGCGATCCAGCAAGTGCTCGCCGATGAATTGCCGCTGCATACCCTAGACCTGACCACGCCGGTCAAGGATCAATTCGTTCAGGACCTGTTCGGCCTGCTCCCGCCAGCGCTGGCCGCCGAGGCGAAGATCCAGTTCTGCGGCCCGACCGGCACCGATGCGGTGGAAGCCGCGCTGAAACTGGTGCGTACCGCCACCGGGCGCAGCACCGTCCTGTCGTTTTCCGGCGGCTATCACGGCATGAGCCAGGGCGCGTTGAGCCTGATGGGTAGCCTGGGGCCGAAAAAGCCGTTGGGCGCCCTGCTCAGCAACGGCGTGCAGTTCATGCCGTTCCCGTATGACTACCGCTGCCCGTTCGGCCTCGGTGGCGCCGCCGGGGTCAAAGCCAACCTGAGTTATCTGGAAAACCTGCTCAACGATCCCGAGGCCGGGGTCCAGTTGCCGGCAGCGGTGATTGTCGAAGCGGTGCAGGGCGAGGGCGGGGTGATTCCGGCGGATATCGAGTGGCTGCGCGGCTTGCGCCGAATCACCGAAAAGGCGGGCGTGGCGCTGATCGTCGACGAGATCCAGAGCGGTTTCGCCCGCACCGGCAAGATGTTTGCCTTCGAACACGCCGACATCGTCCCGGACGTGGTGGTGTTGTCCAAAGCCATCGGCGGCAGCCTGCCATTGGCGGTGGTGGTCTATCGCGACTGGCTCGACACCTGGCAACCGGGTGCCCATGCCGGCACCTTCCGTGGCAATCAGATGGCGATGGCCGCCGGTTCCGCAGTGATGCGTTATCTGCTTGAGCACAAGGTCAGCGAACACGCTGCGGCCATGGGCGAGCGCCTGAGCGAACACTTGCGCATCCTGCAACGCGACTTCCCGCAACTGGGCGACATTCGTGGTCGCGGCTTGATGCTCGGGGTCGAATTGGTTGACCCGGACGGTACGCCAGATGCCCTCGGTCATCCGCCGGCCTTCGCCCGTCTGGCGCCGCTGGTGCAGCGCGAATGCCTCAAGCGCGGGCTGATTCTGGAGCTGGGCGGCCGCCATGGCGCGGTGGTGCGTTTCCTGCCACCGCTGGTGATCACCGCTGCCGAAATCGACCGCGTCGCCGAGATCTTCGGTCGAGCCTTGGCCGCCGCCACGGCTGTTGGGTAAATTTTTCGCAGCGCCCCACGTTCTTTCTACAGACCCGGCTGCACTTCGTGTGCAGCCCACCCCTACAGTGATGGAGAACCACCATGACGTCAGTATTCGACCGCGAGGACATCCTCTTTCAGGTCGTGGTCAACCACGAAGAGCAATACTCGATCTGGCCCGATTACAAAGCCGTGCCGCAAGGCTGGCGCACCGTGGGCAAGAGCGGCCTGAAAAAGGAATGCCTGGCCTACATCGAAGAAGTCTGGACCGATATGCGTCCGCTGAGTCTGCGTCAGAAGATGGAAGGGCAGGCGGCGGCTCAGTAACTCGTCGGTCAAAAAGAAACCCGCTGGACTGGTGACCGTCAGCGGGTTTTTCATGGCTTTCAAAAGATCGCAGCCTTCGGCAGCTCCTACAGGTTTTGCATTCCATGTCGGAGCTGCGATCTTTTGATCTTAGGCCGAAGGCCCGCCGCTCAGACCCTTGAGCAGCACATCCACATTCCCCTCCAGCTCCGCCACCGGATCTTCGGTATCGGTGCTCAACACCAGCAAATGACTCCCCGACTCGGCAATCGCCGCTTTCACCGCCTCCGACGGCTGACGATGATGCAGCACCAGCGCCACGTCGTTGTCCTTGAGCGTCGCCGTCAGTTGCTTCAGGTCTTGCGGCGTCCATTCGGCATCCGGGCGCGGGTCCTGGCCGATCAGCTCCAGATTCAGGCTGCCGATCAGGTAACCGAAGTGATCGCTCAGACTCATCACACTGAGGTTGTCGGCCTCGGCCAGACGCGCTTCGCTGTCGGCACTGAGCTTGAGCAAACGCTGTTTCAGCGCTGCCAGATTGGCCTCGATCTTCGGTTTGGCGGTGGGGGCCAGGCGTACCAGATCCGCCGCGATCACATCGGCCATGCGCCCCATGTTATTGCTCGCCAGCCACGGCTGACTGTTCAAGCCATCGACCTTGAGCCCCGGTTGCACGGCAATCCCTGGCAGGGCGCCATCGACCGGACGCGCGGCGTCGACCTCGACAATGCGGATGTTGCTGCGCCGTGCAATCGGGTACAGCGGATCATCGGCCCACAGCGAGCGTACGCCGATCACCGCGTCGGCATCGCTCGCCAGTTTGCCCAATGCCGGCGCACCGCGACCGGTGAAATACGCGGTCTGACGGCTGCCCGGCAGATTCGCCGGCGCCGCGCGTTCCAGGCTGACGTCGGTGCCTTTGAGCAGCACCTCGCCCAGCCCGTAGGTGATCGGCAACGAGGCCAGTACGCGCAACGGTTTGGCGTTTTCGGCAGCGATCAGCGGGGTGCAGACCACGCCGCACAGGGCGATGGTCAGCGGCAGTTTGCGCAATGAGATGGGCATTTATCCAAGGTTCCCTTTCAGACTCGGAACAACCCCGCGCGCCATGGCGGCGAGGGCGAAGGCAATGCCGGCGACCAGAATGATCGCGGCGCCGGACGGAATCGGCAGATCGAAGACAATCGGCGCGAGAATCCCGCACAAGGTGCTGACGGTGGCAATCAGCACCGAGCACCAGAAGAAGCCCTTGAGCGACTGGCTGAGCAAGCGCGCCGCCGCGGCCGGAATCACCAGCAGCGCACCGACCAGGATCGCGCCGATGACCTTCACCGCCGCGACAGTGATCAGCGTCACCAGAATCACGAACAGGTAATCCAGGGTCTTCACCGCCACGCCGCGCACCGCCGCCAGTTGCGGGTTGAAGCTGGCGAGCATGATGCGGTTGTACAGCGGCAACGCCAGGGCCATGACCAGCGAACCGACGATCGCCAGCACCAGCAGGTCGTTGCCGTTGACGGTCAGTACTGAACCGAACAGCACGTTCTCCAGAATGTGCACGTTGATCTTGCCGGCCAGAATCAACAGCAGGCTCGCCCCCAGCGCCAGCGACACCGAGAGGAACACGCCGATCAGCGTGTCCGGCGCCAGACCGGTGCGGTTACGCAAGTAGTTGAGCAGAATGCCGAACAGCAGGCAGTAGCCGAACAGGCTGCCGTACGGCCCGGTGTAGGGCTCGCCGAGCAGAATGCCGATGGCCACGCCGGTCAGCGCCGCGTGACCGACCGCTTCGGAGAAAAACGCGAAGCGCTTGACCACCACCAGCGTGCCGAGCCCACCGAGCACCGGGCCGATCAACAGGCCGGCGAGCAGCGCATTGACCACAAAACCGTAGGCCAGCGCTTCGGGTAGATAACCGGAAGCGGCCCAGCCCTGGACCATCAAACGAAAGGCTTCGTAACTCATCAGGCAGCGCTCCGTGGATGGGTCGAAAACAGTGTCAGCAGACGTTCCGGGGTCAGCGCCTGTTGCGGCGTGGCATCGAACAGCACGCGGCGGTTGAGGCCGGTGACGCGATCGGCCATGCGCTTGACCGCTTCCAGATCGTGTTCGATCCACAGCACGGTGATGCCGGCGGCGCGCCAGTCTTCAAGCAGGCGTTCGAACACCTGGATCCCGGCTTCATCGAGTGCCGACATTGGCTCATCCAGCACCAGCAGTTGCGGAGGCGGAATCAGGCCTTGAGCGAGCAGCACGCGCTGCCGCTCACCGCCGGACAGCGCGCCCATGCGCCGCTTGCGTTTGTCCTGCATGCCGACCCGCTCCAGCGCTTCGCCGATGGCCTTGGCGTGGCGCTTGCTCAGGCCAAGAAACGCCGGACGGCGCTGGCACATGGCGGCCATGAAATCGTCGACGGTCATCGGCAGGCCGCGATCGAACTCCAGCGCCTGCGGCACATAACCGATGGTGCCGGGCGCTCCGGGCCAGTGCAGGCTCAACTGGCCCTGATGGGGCATCTGCCCGAGCAAGGTCTTGATCAGCGAACTCTTGCCGCCGCCGTTGGGGCCGACCAGCGCGTGCACGTGGCCGGGGTGGACCTGGAAGGTGACGTTGTCGAGAATTGTGGTGCGTCCCAGGGTCAGGCTGATCTGGGCAAATTCCAGCGTCGGCCCGCTTACCCCATGTGGGAGCGAGCTTGCTCGCGAATGCGGTGAATCATTCAGCAGTGGTATCGACTGACCCGACGCCTTCGCGAGCAAGCTCGCTCCCACAGGGGATCGGGGGGTATCAGAGAGAGATTCTTTTACCGTCATGCCCCGGACTCCTGAATCGCTCGCACCACGGTGTCGAGGTTGCCGGTCATTTCCTTTTCGTACTTGTCGGCGGTGTATTCGCCGTAGGAAATGTGCGACAGCGGGTACAGCTTCACGCCCGACTCGCGCTGAATGGTTTCGACGTAGGTGGACGGGAAGTCCATCTCGGAGAAGATCACCTTCACGTCGAGTTCGCGCAGTTGGTCGATGGTCTTTTTCAGCTGGCTGGGGCTGGGTTCGATGCCGTGGGCCGGCTCGACCACCGCGGTGACTTCCAGGCCGAATTCGCGCAGCAGATAGTCGTAAGCCGCGTGCACCGTGGCCACTCGCAGCTCGGCGTTGGGGGCCTGGGTCAGTTTCGCCAAGGCGTCGGCGCGCATCTGCCGCAGGCGTTTGCCGTAGGCGCGGGCGTTCTGGGTGTAGGTCTTGGCGTTGTCCGGGTCGAGCTTGCCCAGCTCGCGGGCGATGTTGTTGACCTGGGCAATCGAGGCGCTGATCGACAGGAAGGTGTGCGGGTTGACCACTTTGCCGGCGCCGCGCGCGGCGGTACCGGTAGCGGCCAGCAGCGGCACGTTCTCGTTGGCTTCGATGGTCTTGATGTTCGGCGTTTCGCTGGCGGCGATCATGCGGTCGGCGAAGTCGTCATGGCCAACCCCGTTGAGCACGATCACGTCCAGCCCGCTGATGCGTTTGATGTCCTCGGCCCGTGGCTCGTAGGCGTGCGGGTTGAAACCGGCGGGAATCAGCGGCACCACCTCGGCCTTGTCGCCGACGATGTTCGCCACATAGCTGTAATACGGGTGCAGGGTGATGCCGATGCGCAGGCGTTTGCCCGGATCGGCGCTGGCCAGCGGGCTCAGCAGGCAGGCGCACAGACTCAACAGCAGCAAGCGCAGGAAGGGACGGCGAGGCGATGAAATAGACATGGGCAAGCGGTCTTCTCTGGGGTGAAGGCGAAGGTTCAGTGGCGATGCTCGCGGGTCACGCCGGCATCGAATTGCGCGACGATCTGTTTCCAGCCAGCGGCCGAAAGCGCGGCGTCGGTCAGTTCGACGGGCGTCTGCAGATCGGCGGCGCGGTTGAGCCAGATGTCCGGCGCGGCATTGGCATCGGCGCTCAGCCGCATCACGAACGAACCGGCGACGGCGGGCGATTGGCTGTGACCGAAATAGGCGGTGCCGGCCAGCAACTGCCAGAGATGAGCACCACGGCTGACCGAGCTGGCATCCTGGGCGAACGGGGCGAAACCTTCGTCGGCCAGGCCTTGCGGAGTCGGCAGGGTTTGCTGCTCTTCACGCAACAGGCGGATTTCGTCGAGGGTCACTCGCAGGTCGGCATAGATGCCTTGCTCGGCGGCGCGGAGGTCGCGCCGCGCATCGAGCTGATGACTGGCGACCGGCTCTGGTTCGTGGGCCACCCCGCGCCAGGCCACCACCGAACCGGCGACGGCAAGGATCAGCAGACACAGCAGCAAGACATTGAGGGTTTCGTGGCCGGCACCGGCCGGACGCACGATGTGCGTGGTGGGCGTGCTCATGGGGCCTCGATGTCCGCTTGGTCGATTTCCACGACGTGACCGGGGCCGGCGTCGAACAGCACATAAAACTCGGCCGCCGGCTTCTTGAAGGTCAGGGTCGAATCGGCGTCGAGCTTGCCCGGCACCAGAATGGTTTCGTCGTAGCCGATCACGTCCAGGGTCACCCCCGGAGCACCGCTGCCATCGGAAAAGCCACCCGTACATTTGATCTGCTCGGCATCGACGGCCTTGCATTCACACATCGGGTTGTGGGCCAGGGCCCCGGCGCTGAAACCTGTGCACAGCATCAGCAACGCGGCGCGCAACCGCAGGCGGGAAGGTCGTTGAACGCAGTTCATGGTTTGGCTCCTTGTTTGTTCAGCCAGGCAATGGTGGCGGGTGAGGCCTGGCTCAGCGGAATCGAGGCCTGGTGCAGGCTGCCGTCCCAGCCTTCCATGGTGATCCACAGTTCGGCGTCGGCCTGGGTCTTTTCGGCCACTGGCAGCTGCGCGCCCATGCGGTATGGCGTGCCGAAGAAAATCACCCCGGCGGCACGCAGGCTGCGGGGTTTGCCGATGCGCAGGTAGGTGGCCTTGACCTGTTCGACGCAGGCGTCGCACAAAGCGGCGTTGAAGTCCTTCATATAACCGGCAGGGCCGTCGAGGTGCGGCGCTTCGTTGCGCAGTTCGGCCAGGCGCAGGCTCCAGGGGCCGACCTGGATGTCGCCGATCTCATGCTCGCCGAGGCCGACGTCGCCGCGAAACAGCGCGGCGTCGGCGAAATACTTGGGCATGAAACCCAACGGAATCAGCAGCAGCAAGGCGTTCAAATGAAAGCGCCATGTGTGCCAGAAACGGCGCAGTGCAGACGGTTGGGCAGTGCGGTTGGACGGGCTCACAGGCTGACCTCCGCTGGTTCACGGCGGGTGTTGGTGCTGCGGGCCTTCTTGTGCTCGCGCTTGAGTGCGTTGGCGGTGGCCAGTGCGGTGCGTTTGGTCCAGATCAACAGACCGCTGAGCACCATCATGCTCAGCAGCAGGCCGAAGAAGAACCAGATCAGTTTGATCCACAGACCGCCGAAATCACCGGTGTGCAACGGGCGCATCGACTCGGTGACGAACTCCAGCGAGGAGCGGTCGGAGATCAGCCGCGAGGCGGCCATCTCGCCGTTGTACGGATTGAGCGTGGCGGTCTGGAACATCAGCGGATACCAGCCACGACCGCCGACGCTCAGGTGGCTGTAGGCGTTGCCCGGCAGGCTGATGAAACTGACGTCCAGCCCGGGGATGTTCTGTTCGGCGATCTGCACCGCGCGATCCAGGCTGATCCGTGGCGGTGGCCCGGCATCGGCCGACATCGGCACGTCTTCGCGGGCCATCGCCGGGATAATCGGTTCGGTGGTGATGGACACCTGGTTATCGAACAGAAACGCTTGAATCAGAAACCAGGTGCCGGTGATCGAGATCACCGCGATGAACCAGATCGACCAGATGCCGCTCAGTCGATGGAAGTCGCCCCAGAAGATCCGTGCGCCGTGGCGAAAACGCAGCGTAGGCTTGAAGAAACCTTTCCAGAAGCGCTTGTAGACCACCAGCCCGGTGACCAGCGAGGCGAGCATCGGCAGGCCGAGAAACGACACCAGATACCAGCCCCAGCTGTAACCGTTGGTGAACGGCACCAGCCACCAGCCGTGCAGGGCGCGGGTGAATGCCTTGAAGTTGAAGTCTGGCGCCGGGCCCTGGATCACGCCGGTGTACGGGTTGACGTACACCGTCTGCGCACGGCCGTCGGGGTAGCTGACTTCGACGTCGAGGGCGAAATGCGCCTCGTCGGGGCGGCTGATGCTTTCGACCAAGAGTTGCGGTTCGGCTTTCTTGATCGCGGCCAGCACTTGATCGTAACTGAGCAGCGGCGCGTCGTCCGTCGGTTGGCTGGCGCGCATCTGCGGGTTGGCCAGCCAGACGATTTCCTGGCTGACCACCGCCAGCGTGCCGGTGACACAGACGATCAGGACAAAAAACCAGATTGGCAGCGCGAGCCAGCTGTGCACCAGGAACCACAGTTTGGAGCGGGATTTCTTCGACATGTTTACGCGTCTTGATTTCGATGAAAGGGCACGCGGCTACGGGCTTCGCAGCGCGGGTGTCCCCGAAAGGCGCGGTCGTGGCTTTTGCCTACGCGAACGGCCTGCATCTCTATAGGACGGATGAGCCGGGTAAATCCCGATGGCTTATATGAAAGTAAATGTTTCGCAGTTCCCCGAACACCGCTATTCAACCTGTGGGAGCGAGCTTGCTCCCACAGTTGGAACGCATTTCAAGTGTGGGAGCCTGCTCGCGAAGGGGCTGGTAAAAACGATGAACAACTCAACCCTGCTGAAACATCTCGTGCGCCCGCTGCTTGATCTGCTCTTCGGTCAGATCTTCCTTGCGCGTGGCGAGAAACCACAGGTGCCCATACGGATCCTTCAGCGTCCCGCTGCGATCACCATAAAACTGATCCTTGACCTCTGACACTGTCTCCGCCCCGGCATCCAGCGCCCGTTGGAAGGACTTGTCGACATCGGTGACATACAGATGCAAGCCGACCGACACGGCTTTTTCCGGGCCGCTCAACGGCCCTTGTTCGCAAGGCGTACCCAGCATGATCGCGCTGTCGCCAATGCGCAGTTCGGCGTGGCCGATGCGGCCGTCCGGCATGTCCAGGCGCATGACCACCGTGGCGCCGAAGGCTTTTTTATAGAAATCGATGGCTTCGGCGGCCTTGAGGATGCCGAGGTACGGGGTAATGCTGTGATACCCCTCGGGAATGGGTTTGACGCTCATGACGTTCTCCCTGTTCTTTGTTTTGTGAGGTTGTATGGCTCCACCGGATTTGTGGAAGATTCACTATAGAACTGTCTGCGCGGCCAGGATTTTTGCCCGACGAGCAGTCAGCCCGGAAAATGCGCCCCCGGCCCCTGTTCACCGAGCACATCGCCCTGATTGCGCAGCGGGCAGGCCTCCATCGACAGGCAACCGCAACCGATGCAACCGGTGAGCCGATCACGCAGCTGGGTCAATTGGCTGATCCGCTCATCCAGCTCGCGGCGCCATTGCTCGGACAGGACTTTCCAGTCCGCTGCGGTCGGTGCGCGGTCGTCCGGAAGCCTCTTCAACGCCTCGCCGATTTCCGCCAGCGGAATGCCCAGCCGTTGCGCGACCTTGATCAGCGCCACCCGGCGCAACACTTCGCGGGGATAGCGGCGCTGATTGCCAGCATTGCGCTGGCTCTTGATCAGGCCCTTGGATTCGTAAAAGTGCAGGGCGGTGACCGCCACACCGCTGCGCGCGGCGACTTCGCCGACGGTGAGCTGCTTGTGCAGGGTTTCTTTGGTGATCATTGGCAAAATGACTCTTGACCTTGACTTAACTAGAGGTTTTACCCTGCAGGCCTACGAGTCGCAAGACTCGTCTTACGGTGAATGGGGACTTGTCATGCAAACGTCAGCGAAAAATCGCAGCTTTACCCAATTGATCGAATTCGAGATCGAACCGCGTCAGCAACCGGCGCTGGTGACCGCACTGTCGCAGCAGACCGAGCATCTGGCGCAACGCTACGCAGGCTTCGTCAGCGCCAGCGTCCAGGTCAGCGACGACGGTCGGCGGGTGCTGAGCCTGCTGCAATGGCAGACCCGTGAGGCAGGGGAGGCGGCGTTCAGCCGGTTTGAAAGCGGCGAGCAGGACTTCTGGCAACTGATCCGCGCCCATCAGGCGAAAACCGTGACTTTCAATTCATTCCAGGTGTTGAGCAGCATCGCCCGCAGTCATGACGATGCGCTGCACTGCCGTCTGGTGGGCTAGATCGACAACTGGATCAGGCGTTCGCCTCGCAGGTTCTCCGTGAGTCGCCGCTTGTTCACTGCCAGTTCGCCGATCTTGATCAGCCGCGTGCGGGTGACATTGCGGCTCAGACCAAGCAGCGCGGCGGTGTGCACCTGGTTGTAATGGCAGAAGCGATACGCGGCGCGCAGCAGGGCGTCTTCGACCTTTTCGTGGAGTGCGCCGGCCTGTTGTTCGAACAGTTTTTGAAAGGCCCGCTCAAGCAGTGCTTCCGGTGAATCGTCGGCGCTCGACTGCTGATCGTCCGGACGCTCGATGCGCAGGTTCGACAGACGTAAATCATCGCGCTCGATCACGCCGTTGCGGCAGATCAGCAGGGTGTGATGGATGACGTTTTCCAGTTCGCGGATGTTCCCTGGCCAACTGTAGCTGCGCAGCTTGTGCTCGGCACCGGGACTGATGCTGACCCGCCCGTAGCCCAGGCGCTGACTGTAGGCCTCGATGAAATGCCGGGTCAGCGGCAGGATGTCGCCGGGCCGCTCGCGCAACGGGCTGAGTTCCAGATTGACCACGTTGAGGCGATAGAACAGGTCTTCGCGGAAATTCCCGGCATTGATGGCTTTCTCCAGTTGCACATTGGTCGCGGCCAGCACTCGCACATCGATGGGGATGCTCTTGCGCGAGCCCAGGCGCACCACCTCGCGCTCCTGCAACACCCGCAGCAACTTGACCTGAATCGCCATCGGCAAATCACCGATTTCGTCGAGGAACAAGGTGCCGCCGTCCGCCTCTTCGAACCAGCCGGCCTTGGCGCTGAGGGCACCGGTGAAAGCCCCTTTTTCATGGCCGAACAGCTCGGCCTCCACCAGCGATTCGGAAAAGGCGCCGCAGTTGACCGCGACAAACGGCCGGTGGCGGCGGTGGCTCAGGTTGTGGATGTGCCGCGCCACCAGCTCCTTGCCGGTGCCGGTCTCGCCGATGATCAGCACGCTGGCTTCGCTCGGCGCGACCTGCTGCAGATGCGCGAGCAGGGCCTGGGACTTTGGGTCTTCGAAGACCTGCGCGGTGGCGCGGATCGAGGTCGCCAGGGCGGGTGAGGGTGGAAGGGTCAGCAGTTGCATGGACTCGCTCCATTAAAGGCAAGATCAGGAATAGAACGTCGGCATCGGCAGCGCCTGATTCAGCGCCCAGTCGCCCAGCTCATGGAGTTTGTAATCGAGCGGGTCGTGCAGGGTTTGCGTGCGCAGGTTGCGCCAGTGCCGATCGAGGCGCAGCGAGGCGTGGGTCGAGCGCGCGCCGGTGACTTCGAATAAGCGACTGCAAATCTCCAGCCCCTGACGACTGGCGGCGACCTTGGCCGTGGCAATCGCCGTGGCCAGATGTCCGCGTTCCTCGGCACTCAGGTTCGGGCCTTTGGCCCAGGCGTCGTCGAGCAGCGCGGCGGCACGTTCGACCAGCCGCCGAATGCCCTCCAGCGCAACCCAGAACTCGCCGTAATGGGCGAGCACGTACGGGTCCTCACGCACATCGCGGGCCGCGGATTTGTGCCAGAGCCGGGTTTCACTCAACGTGTATTGCCGGGCCTCTGCAAAAGCGCCTTCAGCGATGCCGAGAAACAGGTGGGTGAAGGTCAATTGCGCGATCAGCGGACGCAGGCAGGCGAACGGCGTGCTCAACGGGCCGGGATCGAGCAGCAGCTCGGATTCTTCGACACGCACCCGTTCGAACGTGGCACTACCGCTGTCGGTCTGGCGCTGGCCGATGTTGTTCCAGTCATCGTGCAGGGTGATGCCGCTGCGCGCGCTGGGGATCGCCGCGATCAGCAATTTGCCGCCAGCGCTTTCGTCCGCTGCCGAGGCGATCAGCATCTGCGAATCGCTGGCGCCGGAGCAGAAGCTTTTCTTGCCGGAGAATTCGCGCCAGCCACCGCAGTCCTTGACCACCGTGCGGGTGTCGAGCGGGTTGAGCGCGTTGCCCCAGAACCAGTTCTGCCGCGCGGTTTGTTCGAACCACGGCTGCCATTGTTCCGGGCGCGCGAACAGGCGCACGGTGGCGAGCATCAGGTGATGAAAGCCGAATACGTGGGCGATGGAACTGTCGACCTTGGCGAACTCGCGCACGATCTGCAGGGTTTCGCTCCAGCGTGCGCCGAGGCCGCCGTAGCGCGTGGGAATGCTCAGGGCCAGCAGGCCGCTGTCGCGCAGGGCATCGCGCTCGGCCTTCGGCGTGCCGCCGCGCTCGTCGCGTTCGACGGCGGTCAGGGCGAATCCGGCGGCCAGTTGGCGGGCGGTCTGCAGGGGGGAGAGCAGGGTGCTTTGTGGTTTGGCGGTCACGCGGTGTTCCTCATCAATTCGACGCGATTCTCTGTAGGAGTGAGCCTGCTCGCGATGAGGTCAGTACAGTCGACATCACCGTCGCAGACACACCGCTTTCGCGAGCAGGCTCACTCCTACAGTGGGCGTTTTCAGGCCTTGGCTTGGCCGGGCAACACATCGTTGGCAATCATTTCGCCAAACGGCCCGGTGAGGTTGGTCACACCGCGTCCGGCCAGGCTGGCGTACGGTTCCGGCAGCAGCGGAAACACCAGTTCGGCAAAGCGGTAAGCTTCTTCAAGATGCGGATAACCGGAAAAAATGAAGCTCTCGATGCCGAGGTCGGCGTACTCCTTGATGCGCGCCGCCACTTGCTGCGGATCGCCCACCAGCGCAGTCCCGGCGCCGCCACGGACCAGGCCGACGCCGGCCCACAGGTTGGGAGCGATTTCCAGGTTGTCGCGACGGCCATCGTGCAACGCCGCCATGCGCCGCTGGCCTTCGGAGTCGAAGCGCGAGAAGGATTTCTGCGCCGCCTCGATAGTCTCGTCGCTGATGTGCTCGATCAGTTTGTCCGCGGCTTTCCAGGCTTCTTCGGCGGTCTCGCGGACGATCACGTGCAGGCGAATACCGAACTTCACCTTGCGCCCATGCCGTGCGGCGCGTTCGCGCACATCGGCGAGTTTCTCGGCGACGGCGGCGGGTGGTTCGCCCCAGGTCAGGTACACGTCCACTTGCTCGGCGGCGAGGTCATGGGCGGCGTCGGACGAACCGCCGAAGTACAGCGGCGGATACGGTTTTTGCACCGGCGGATACAAGGCTTTGGCGTTCTGCACTTTCAGGTGTTTGCCGTCGAAATCCACAGACTCGCCTTGCAACACCCGGCGCCAGATCCTGAGGAATTCGTCGGTGACTTCGTAACGTTCGCTGTGGCTGAGGAAGCTGCCGTCACCCCGGTTTTCGTCGGGGTCGCCGCCGGTCACCACGTTGATCAGCAAGCGGCCGTTGGACAGTCGATCGAGGGTCGCGGCCATGCGCGCCGACACCGTTGGCGAGATGATCCCTGGGCGGATCGCCACCAGATAACGCAGGCGCTCGGTCAATGGAACCAGCGCCGAAGCAATCACCCACGAGTCTTCGCAGGAGCGCCCGGTGGGAATCAATACGCCGTGATAGCCGAGGCTGTCGGCGGCCTGCGCCACTTGTTTCAGATAATTCAGGGTGACCGGGCGCGCGCCTTGCGTGGTGCCCAGGTAATGGCCGTCGCCGTGGGTCGGCAGGAACCAGAAAACATCCATGAACAGCTCCTCAGGCGATTTTCAGCAGCGGTTTGATTTGCGTGCCGAACAGCGGCGCGGCGCGTTCGGCGGCCAGGCGGATGCGCGCTTTCAGCGGCTCGCTGGTGATCTGGTAGTCGGCGAAATCGGCTTCGGTGGCGTACACCCCGATCGGCAGGGTCACGGCCTGGAAGAAACTGAACAGCGGACGTAACTGGTGATCGAGCACCAGCGCATGACGCTCGCTGCCGCCGGTGGCGGCCAGCAACACCGGGGTGTCGATCAGCGCATTGAGGTCGATCAGGTCGAACAGGTGCTTGAGCAGCCCCGGGTAGGAACCGCGATACACCGGCGCGGCGACGATCAGCAGATCGGCTTGTTCAATGGCTTGCAGTTCGGCTTCGACCTCAGCGTTCAGTTCCTGACGCGACAGCGCGGCGCCCAGTGGGCGGGCGATGTCACCGAGTTCGATCAGGTGACTGTCGATCGACAGGTGCCCGGCCAGTTCGGCCAGCAAGGCTTGGGTCAGCACCAGGGTGCGGGACGGACGCCAGGTGCCGCCGGACAGGGCAACGACTTTCAGGGGACGCGACATGATGAGTTCCTTTTTATCAACAGTTGCTCAGCGAGCAGTGAGTAAGTCCCAAGGCTTGAGCAAGCGCTGTACCAATTCCTGAAAGCCCCGGTTTACGCGGGATTGAGCGTTCCGGCGCGAGTGCGTTGTGCAGATATCAGGCGGGTTTGTTGATCTGCTGTTGTCTGGACAACAGTTGCAGGAGCAACAGTTGTTCGCCGGGTGGAAGGATTTATAGCGGCTGTCTGTTATTCCGTAAAAGAACGTTAATCGATATTTATAGATCTTTAAGAGATATGAGGGGCGATAAAGCTGAAATTCTGATAGCCACTATTGAGAGCGTTGATTTTTGCCCGGGCCGGCGCGGGCGTAGCCTTTGTTCATCAACTAACACCGCTCGCCAGGACGCTCCCCATGAATCGTTTACTGACTGTTTCGCTGCTGCTCGCTGTCTCCGTACTCGCTGGTTGCGCTACCCACGTTTCCCCCGAACAACGGCCGTACACCGCCGAAGAAACCCGCGAACTGGCGATGGAAGCGCTGAATCGCAGTGGCTTGTCCTTCGACGAATACCACGCGAAAAAAGCCGCGCTGCTCGGCGAATCGTCATTCGACAAGAAAGCTGAAATGAGCGCCGGGCGTGCGATACAGCTGCACGGTCGTCCAAGCTGATAGCAAACTGTACTGCTGGAAGTTTTACCCAACTGTCCGTGGGTTTGCGGGCTGCCGTGCGATAGGGTCAACACCTGAATGACCCCCGACGGATTGTCCTCCATGACCCTCTCGCTTGATCTGCTGTTGGGCTTTACCCTGTTTGCCCTTGTCACCTCGATTACACCGGGGCCGAATAACACCATGTTGCTGGCGTCGGGCGTGAACTTCGGCTTCAACCGCACCATTCCCCATATGCTCGGCATCACCTGCGGTTTCTTCGTATTGGTGGTCGCGGTGGGTTTTGGCCTGGGCGCGGTGTTCCAGACTTATCCGCTTCTCTACACGGTGCTGCGTTATGTCGGCGCCGCGTATCTGTTGTACCTGGCGTGGAAGATCGCCCATTCGGGACCGGTGGGCGACGGCGCGGAAGGCGAGGCCAAACCGATCAGTTATCTGGGTGCCGCCGCGTTTCAGTGGGTCAATCCCAAGGCCTGGATCATGGCCATCGGCGCGATCAGTACCTATACGCCGATGCAGGGTTATTTCACCAACGTTGTGGTGATCGCGGCGGTGTTCGCCGTCATTAACCTGCCCAGCGTCGGTGTCTGGGCGGCATGCGGCACGTTGTTGCGCAACGTGCTGAAGGACCCGCGCTGGTTGCGCGTATTCAATTGGGGCATGGCCGCGCTGTTGGTGATTTCGCTGTACCCGTTACTTCTCGAAAGCTTTCACTGACGCATTGCTTCAACCGCCGGCCCGATGCCTGTTAAGCTCGGCTTCAGGAGCGTTCCTACGCACTTTTAAATGAAGTTGTCCTTCTTTAACGGCATCCGATCAGGTATTGATGACGCTCTCGAACCGACGCGCAGCTCACAAGGCTGCGCTGTGCCGTTTGCAGACACGAGCCTCCTGATCCCGGAACACGCTCTGCGAGTCCTTTATGAATAAACGTCCGTTGTATTTTGATTACGCCGCCACCACCCCGGTGGACGAGCGGGTCATCCAGGTGATGATCGACTGTCTGGGGTTTCACGCCAACTTCGGCAATCCGGCTTCCAGCTCCCACGCCTTCGGCCAGCAAGCCCGGCAAACGGTCGAGCAGGCCCGTCGTCAAGTCGCCGAACTGGTCGGGGCCGAGCCCGGACAGATCGTCTGGACCTCCGGGGCCACCGAATCCAACAACCTCGCCCTCAAAGGCGTGGCCCAGGCGCGCGGCGTTGCTGGCGGCCACATCATTACCAGCCAGATCGAACACAAAGCCATCCTTGATACCGCCCGGCAATTGCAGGACGCCGGCGTTGCGGTGACCTATCTGGTGCCGGACGCCGAGGGCCTGATCACCCCGCAGGCCGTCAGCGAAGCGATGCGCGACGACACTTTTCTGGTGTCGCTGATGCTGGTCAACAACGAACTCGGCACGCTTAACGACATCCCGGCCATCGGTGAAGTCGTGCGTGGCCGTGGGGCGTTGTTCCATGTCGATGCGGCGCAGGGCGCCGGCAAAGTGGCGATTGATCTGCAGCCGTGGCCGGTGGATCTGATGTCGTTTTCGGCGCACAAACTCTACGGCCCCAAAGGCATCGGTGCGCTGTATGTCGGACCGCGGGCGCAACAGCGTTTGCAGGCGCAGATTCACGGCGGAGGACACGAAGGCGGTTTGCGCTCCGGGACCCTGGCGACCCATCAGATCGCAGGCATGGGCGCGGCATTCGCCCTGGCCGCTGCGGCGTTCGATGAGGAGAAAAAGACCATCGTGGCACTGCGCGAACGCTTGCTTGAACAGTTGCTGACTCTGCCCGGCGTGCGCCTCAACGGCAGCGCCAGCCAGCGCATCCCGCACACCTTGAGCCTGACGTTCAGTGAAGGTGAGTTCAACGGTGCAGCCTTGAACCATTCGATCGCGTTTTCCGCGACCTCGGCCTGCAATTCGGCGAACAACGCACCGTCCCATGTGCTATTGGCACTGGGGCATGACGCACGGCTGGCCGGTCGCACCATTCGCCTGAGCCTCGGCCGCTTCACCACCGCCGATGATATCGATCAGGCGGCAGAACTGATCAAAGGCGCCTGCGCCAGTGCCCCGGCCTTCTGGGCGACAGGGCTTTAACCAGCCGATTTCCACGGCTACGCACAATAATGATGAAGTGATTGGCAGGAGACATGATGAGTACCCAGACTTTGACCGAAGGAACGGTTCCCCAGCGCCTGGCGCGCACCCGTGAACTGATGCGCCGCGAAGGCATTCATGCGTTGCTGGTGCCATCGGCCGACCCGCATCTGTCGGAATACCTGCCCGGCTACTGGCAAGGGCGGCAATGGCTGTCGGGATTCCACGGCTCGGTTGGCACTCTGATTGTCACTGCTGATTTCGCCGGGGTCTGGGCCGACAGTCGTTACTGGGAACAGGCGACCAAGGAACTCAAGGGCAGCGGCATTGAACTGGTCAAGCTGCAACCGGGGCAACCGAGCCCGCTGGACTGGCTGGCCGAGCAGACTCCGGAAGGTGGCGTGGTGGCGGTCGATGGCGCGGTGATGGCCGTGGCCTCGGCGCGTACGTTGAGCAGCAAGCTTGAAGCCCGTGGCGCGCGTCTGCGCACCGACATCGATCTGTTGAATGAAGTCTGGGCCGATCGCCCGAGCCTGCCGAACGCGCCGATCTATCAGCATCTGCCGCCGCAGGCGACGGTCAGTCGCGGCGAAAAACTCGCCAAACTGCGTGAGACCTTGCAGGCGCGCGGCGCCGATTGGCACTTCATCGCTACTCTCGACGACATCGCCTGGCTGTTCAACCTGCGTGGCGGCGATGTCTCGTTCAACCCGGTGTTTGTGTCTTTCGCGTTGATCAATCAACAGCAAGCGACACTGTTTGTGGCGTTGAGCAAGGTCGATGCCGAGCTGCGTGCCGTGCTGGAGCAGGACGGCGTGACCCTGCGCGATTACCGCGAAGTGGCCGATGCCTTGCGCGCGGTGCCAAACGGCGCGAGGCTGCTGGTGGATCCGGCGCGGGTGACCAGCGGTTTGCTGGATAACCTGGACAGTGGGGTAAAACTGGTCGAAGGCCTGAACCCGACCACCCTCGCCAAATCGCAGAAGAGCGAGGCCGACGCCAAGCACATCCGCAAAGCCATGGAACAGGATGGCGCGGCGTTGTGCGAATTCTTCGCCTGGCTGGAATCGGCCTGGGGTCGCGAGCGCATCACCGAACTGACCATCGACGAGAAACTCACCGCGGCCCGCGAGCGCCGTCCGGATTATGTGTCGCTGAGCTTCAACACGATTGCCGCGTTCAACGCCAACGGTGCGATGCCGCACTATCACGCCACCGAAGAAGAACACGCGGTGATCGAGGGCGACGGCTTGCTGCTGATCGACTCGGGCGGCCAGTACCTGGGCGGTACGACCGACATCACGCGAATGGTCCCGGTCGGCACGCCGACAGACGAGCAGAAACGTGACTGCACGCGCGTGCTCAAAGGCGTGATCGCACTGTCGCGGGCACACTTCCCGAAAGGCATTCTGTCGCCGCTGCTGGATGCCATCGCGCGTGCGCCGATCTGGGCTGAAAGCGTGGATTACGGCCACGGCACCGGTCACGGGGTCGGTTATTTCCTCAACGTTCACGAAGGCCCGCAGGTGATCGCCTATCAGGCCGCAGCGGCACCGCAAACGGCGATGCTGCCGGGGATGATCACGTCGATCGAGCCGGGCACTTACCGTCCGGGGCGTTGGGGTGTGCGGATCGAGAACCTGGCGATGAATCGCGACGCAGGAAGCAGCGAGTTTGGCGAGTTCCTCAAGTTTGAAACCTTGACCCTGTGCCCGATCGACACGCGCTGCCTGGAACCGTCCCTGCTGACGCAGGAAGAGAAACAGTGGTTCAACGCCTATCACGCCGAAGTGCGCGAGCGTCTGAGTCCATTGCTTGAGGGGGCTGCGCTGGCGTGGTTGAACACGCGGACAGCGGCCATCTGATGGCTGAAACCCGGGCGCTGTTGGCAGCGCCCGGGTTCTATTCTGGGTTCAAGCCTGACGCAGGGTTTCTTCGACGAAGTCGAGGCGGTCCTGGCCGAAGAACAGCTGAGTGCCGATAAACATGCTCGGCGCACCAAACACGCCGCGTTTAACGGCTGTCTCGGTGTTGTCCTTGAGGGCTGCCTTGACCGTTTCGTCATTGGTCAGGGCCAGGACTTCATTGGGATCGAAGCCGTTGTCGCTCAATACCGCTGCGACAGTCGCCGGCTCATCGAGAGCGCGTCCCTCCACCCACAGTGCCTTGAACAGACAACCGATAAACGCCTGAAAGCGTTCCGGCTGCCGCAGTTGTATGCCGGTGACGGCGCGCATCAGCATCAGCGTGTTGATCGGGAAGTGCGGATTGAACTTCAGTGGCACGCCATAGCGTCCGGCGTAGCGATCCAGATCCTGGAACATGTAGCGGCCCTTGGCCGGAATCATCGCCGGAGAGGCATTGCCGGTCGCCTTGAACACGCCGCCCAGTAGCATTGGAATGTAGATCAGCTCGCTATGGGTTTTGGCACAGATTTTCGGTAATTGGGTGTAGGCCAGATAAGTGGCAGGGCTGCCGAGGTCAAAATAGAACTCCACGGTTTTCGTCATGTTCGCTGCTCTCTATTTATTGTTATGGAGAAGGCGTGGCTTACCAGCGTTCGTTCCATGGACGCAGGTCCAGCTCGAATGTCCAGGCATCCCGTGGCTGACTGTGTAGATACCAGTAGTTTTCGGCAATGTGTTCGGGATCGAGAATACCGTCCTGATCCTTGGTCGCGTACTTCTCCGGAAAACTGTTACGGATGAAATCGGTATCGATGGCGCCATCGACCACCACGTGGGCGACGTGGATGTTCATCGGCCCCAGCTCGCGCGCCATGCTTTGTGCCAGTGCGCGGATACCGTGTTTGGCGCCGGCAAACGCGGCAAACCCGGCAGCGCCGCGCAACCCGGCAGTCGCGCCGGTGAACAGAATAGTGCCGCGTTTGCGGGTAACCATACGCTTGGCCACTTCGCGGGCATTGAGGAAGCCGGAGAAACAGGCCATCTCCCAGATCTTGAAATACTTGCGTGCGGTTTCTTCGAGAATACTGCAAGGCACGTTGGCGCCAATGTTGAAGACAAACGCCTCAATCGGACCAAGGCGGGTTTCGATCTCTTCAATCAACGCAATGACATCTTCTTCCTTGCGCGCATCGCAGGCAAAACCGTGTGCTTCTCCACCCTCGGCCAGAATCGCCTCGACCAGCGGCTGCAATTTGTCGGCACTGCGTCGTGTAACACACGCGACAAAACCTTCTCTGGCAAAGCGCTTGGCAATCGCGCCACCGGTGGCATCGCCAGCACCAACCACTAACACGACCTTCTTGTTATTCATGGGTGGATCCCTTTAGTAAACGATCGTTAAGTGAACGAACGTTATGCTAGGATCCGGGCAACGTCAAGGCGGTCGATCAAGAGGGTAAGCGCATGCGGTATTCCGCCGGTCACAAGCTGGAAACCCGGGAAAAACTGCTGAACAGCAGTGCGCTGTCGGCGAAGCGCGCTGGATTTTCGACCGTTGGAGTCGATGGTTTGATGAAGGCCATCGGTCTGAGCGGAGCGGCGTTTTATAGCCACTTCTCGTCGAAAGACGCGCTGTTCACGGCAATCGTCGAGCGTGAACTGTGCCAGAGCCTGGAACGATTGGGAGGGAGGGGAGAGCAGGACCGCGAGCGCCTGGAGCGCTGTCTCAAGCAATACCTGAGCATGGCCCACGTAGAGCAGCCTGAATCGGGTTGTGCCTTGCCGACACTGGGGGCGGAGATTGCCCGTTCAGATGATCAGGTTCGCGAGCAGGCAGAGCTGTGGATTTGTCGGCTGCAAGCCAGTTGGGCGCAGGTTCTGGAGAGCGACAGCCTGGCGTGGGCGATTCTGTCGCAATGTGTCGGAGCATTGGTGGTTGCGCGGATGCTGGTGACGCCGGAGATCCAGCAGACGGTATTGAAGTCCAGTCATGAAGAGATCGGACGTCAACTGGCTGCTCGACGGGACGAGCAGCCAGAATGATTCATTTGCAGATGACGATCATGCTTCGACTGGTATAACCAGCCGGATTGAGACCGAACGGGTAGTCGCCTGGCTCTTCCACGGCGTCCCCCGATTTGGCGATGACCTTGTAGCCTTTCGGGGCACAAGCATTGGCGGCGCTGGTGTAGCACTTGTCCCAAGAGGACGATAGACCGGAACAGTTGATGTGCAGCCCTTTTCTACCGTGCTTCACTTGGGTCTCGGAAGTCGCTGCGCACCCCGTTACTGCCAACACAGCGATCAGTATTAAAATTCGTTTCATTACCGTCCTTATGGTAGCCACGAGTCTGGCGCTCGGGTCTGCCTGTATTCGCTTGCGCTTTAAGCGTTTCGATGTCCCTGTCCGAAAAATCCATATCTGGCACTGAGTTAAGGGGCCTAAACATGGCCTAAATAAGCGCCAATTGCCAGACCTTCGTCAAATCCTGTTTCAATCTGCCGCAACGGCGGGTTTGGCGGTACTGCCCATGGTCATGGTTGCCCCGACGGAGGCCAGAATAATGCACAGGATTGCCATCCATTGTGACAACGAGAGGTATTCCTGCAGAAACAGCAGCCCTGACAACGCGCCGAAGGCAGGTTCAATGCTCATCAAAGTGCCAAAAGTGCGCGCGGGCATGCGGGTCAGGGCGACCATCTCCAGCGTGTAGGGCAGCGCGGTCGACAGCACGGCGACGCCAATGGCGACCGGGATCAGTGAGGGCGTCAGCAGCGCAGCGCCGGCATGCACGATGCCGATTGGCGCAACAAACAGTGCGGCAATCATCACACCCAACGCTGCGGTGGTGACGCCGTTGTCAGCACCGGCCTTCTGGCCGAACAGAATATACAGTGCCCAGCAGACGCCAGCCCCCAAGGCATAACCAGCCCCGACCAGATCAATTCCGGCAGTCGTCGCCCCCGTGGGGATCAACAGCAGTAGTCCGACCGCAGCCAGGGCAATCCAGAGAAAGTCGATGGCGCGACGGGAGGCATAAATGGCGACGGCCAGCGGACCGGTAAATTCGAGTGCGACGGCGATACCGAGCGGTACGGTGCGCAATGACATATAGAAGAGGAAGTTCATCCCGCCCAGCGCCATTCCGTAAACGATCACCGTCCGCAGAGACTGGGCTGTCAGTCTGGCTCGCCATGGGCGTAATAACAGCAGCATGATCACGCTGGCGAAGATCAGGCGCAGGGTGGTCGTCCCTTGAGCGCCAACCACCGGGAACATGCTCTTGGCCAGAGACGCGCCGGACTGGATGGATGCCATGGCTATTAATAACAGGCCAACCGGGAACAGCATTGAGGCCAGAGAACGAGGTTGGTCAGTCATTGCGAGGCATCATCCAAAGGTAAGAGCAGGGTATTGTTTTTGATATTGGGCAATATACTGCGCATTCGCTGTCGTTGCGTCTATATATAAGCAGGCTTTTTCGCTGTCTCGATAGAAAACTGAAATTAACGGTTGACGGCAGATTCTGGAGGTCTATAATTCGCCCCACTTCCGGCGCAGTCGAAACGGAAAACTCCTTGAAATTCAATGAGTTATACGATTTTCGACAGTGACTTGCTTCAGTTCATCGAGGCCTGGAAGGCGTTGAAAATGCCGGTTTTTCTGGCGCTTTTAACGGTTCGATCTTCTCGGTCGAAAGCGGTGAAAAA